>NZ_JBIAMU010000066.1:0-1047 GCF_042874215.1 Streptomyces sp. NPDC004111 | reverse complement strand
AGGGGACTTGGCCCCTCCCCCTGGGCAGGCCGGCCCCGGTGAGTTTCGCCGACGAAACTGTTTCGCTGACGAAACTGCCCGTGGCCGCCCCGGTACGGCCGTAGCACTCGTGCGACGTGCGTATCACTCCTCTACCTGGGGTGATACGTGGGTCGCACGCGTATCACGTCGCTATGGTGCGGGGATGGACATCTACTGCATGACGAATCAGAAGGGCGGCGTGGGCAAGACGGCGGACACCATTGGTCTCGCCGCCGCGCTCGCCGAGGACGGGCAGCGGGTCCTGGTCGTCGACTTCGACGCCCAGGGCCACCTGACGGACGCGCTCGGACTGCCCGAGACCACTGACCCGGCCACGCTGAAGAACGCGTTGCTCGGGGAGTGGGACGGCGACGTGCACGAGCTGGTCTTCCACTACCGGACGAACTTCGACGTCATCCCGTGGAATCTGGACCAGTTCATGCTGCTGCCCGGCCTGTACATGAGCCAGGGCCGTGAGCACCGTCTGAGCCGTCTGCTGGAGGCGTTCGAGGACGAGTACGACGTCTGCCTGATCGACTGTGCGCCGTCGCTCGCTGCGGACACGGATGCCGCGCTGATGGCCGCGCGGCGGCGGCCGGGCCGCAAGGGCGGTGTCCTGGTGCCGGTCGAGGCGGAGGACTCGTCGATCCGCGCGCTGCACATGCTGCTGACGCAGATCGAGACGCTGGCCGACCTGATGCGCGCGGACATCGACATCGTGGGGCTTGTCCCGAGCAAGGTCGATATCCGCCGGGGTGCCATCGCCACGTCCACGCTGGAGGCCTTCGAGTCGCTCGGGGTGCCGCCGGTCCTGGCCGTCATCAAAGACCGCACGGAGATCCGCAAGGCGTGGCGGGCAAAGAAGTCGGTGCTGGAGTACGCGCCGCAGTGCGAAGCGTCGGAGTGGTACCGCGGGCTTGCCAAGGCGGTGCTTGCCGCATGAGCCGCAACGCGACACCGCCGCCGAACATGGCCGGCCTCACCGACGACTTCCAGCGGATGGCACGGCTGCGCCAGCAGCGTGAG
>NZ_JBIAMU010000065.1:0-1070 GCF_042874215.1 Streptomyces sp. NPDC004111 | reverse complement strand
CTAGGTGTACTGACCCGTGAGGTTGGGGACGCGGCTGGCGGGTGGTTGGCCCTTGAGCGCGGTGTGTCCGCGGTGGTGATTGTAGGTGTGCAGCCATCGCGGGTAGGCGTCACGTCGTTCGGTCTCGGTGCGGTAGGGCCGGGCGTAGGCCCACTCGTTCAGCAGGGTCCGGTTGAACCGCTCGACCTTCCCGTTCGTCTGGGGCCGGTAGGGGCGGGTGCGCTTGTGTGAAATGCCCTGCGCGCCAAGGGAGTTGCGCCAGAGGTGTGACTTGTAGCAGGAGCCGTTGTCGGTCAGGACCCGCTGGACGGTGATCCCGGCGGCGGCGAAGTAGGCGTGGGCGCGCTGCCAGAACCCGACGGCGGTCTCCTTCTTCTCGTCGGTGAGGATCTCGCTGTAGGCGAGGCGGGAATGGTCGTCGACTGCGTTGTGCAGGAAACTCATGCCGGCGCCCGCCCGGTTCTTGCGGCCCGCCTGCCGGCCGAGGGCCTTGTGGCCGCCGCCGTCGGGAATGTTGCCGAGCTTTTTGATGTCGACGTGGACGAGGTCGCCGGGGGCGGCATGCTCATAGCGCCGGATCACCCGGCCGGTCGCTCGGTCCAGGTGGGTCAGGCGGGCGAGTCTGTAGCGGGTCAGGACGCGGTGCACGGTCGCCGGGTTCAGACCGAGCAGATAGCCGATGCGGGCCGGACCCCAGCGTCGCAGGACACGGACCTTGATGATCCGCCGCTCGGTACGGGTCGGTGTCCGGCGCGGGCTGCAGTGGGGCCGGGAGGAGCGGTCGGTCATCCCGGTCTCGCCCTGCTCGCGGTAGCGCCCGGCCCACCGCTGAGCCGTGGTGGGCGAGACCTGGAAGCGCTCGGCGGCCCGCCGCAGAGGCCAGCCGTCCTCGACGACGCAGCGGGCCAGACGCAGGCGGCCGGTCTCGGTCAGGGGTGCATTACGGTGGGGCATGAGGGCCTTCTGATCGTTCCGTGTAGATGTCGCAATCCACACCGAACCCGGAAGGCCCTCACTCGTTCAAGATCCCCAAGCCATGGAATCCGTCACCAACCTCCATGGACAGAACA
>NZ_JBIAMU010000064.1:0-1101 GCF_042874215.1 Streptomyces sp. NPDC004111 | reverse complement strand
AGAGGGCATTTGATCTAGGCAGATTGCCCTTTCTGTCCTAGTAGGTTCCTCGCCAGGTTGGTGTGGTCTCGTCCGTTATGCGCTTGGCCAGGTTGTCGATGGACGCAATGTGGATCATGGCCTCGGAGCTGGCGGGGAGGGCCTCGTAGTCGCGGGCGAGGCGCCTGTGCAACATGAGCCAGCCCAGACTGCGCTCCACTACCCAGCGCCTTTTGACTACGTGAAATCCGCGAACTCCGGGGTTTCTGTTGACGACTTCGACGTCGATTCCGAGCTTCGCTCCGTGCTCGACGACGGCATTCTTGAAGCCGGTGTCGACCCAGCTCTTGGAGATGGTCGGGTACGTTTCCTTCGCCTGGTCGAGGAGGCGTATTCCCAGGGCGTTCTCGTGGAGGCCGCCGGCGGTGACGGTCACAGCGAGGAGGAGGCCGAGCGTGTCGGTCAGGATGCCCCGCTTCCTGCCCACGATCTTCTTAGCGGCATCGGTTCCCTGGCTGGTCACGGGCACGTTGGTCGAGGTCTTCACGCTCTGGGTGTCGATGACGGAGGCGGTGGGTTCGGGCTTGCGGCCCTCCTTCACGCGGGCCAGTCCCGTGAGGTCGTAGTTGAGCTGGGTGAAGACTCCCTCATCGCGCCAGGCCGCGTAGTAGAAGTAGACTGTGCCGTGGCCCGGGAAGTCATGCGGCAGGTATTTCCAAGGGATTCCCGTGCGGTTCAGGTAGAGAATCGCGTCGAACACATCACGGAGTTCGACTTTGGGTGGCTGGCCGGTGGGTCGGCGGTCGAGCCGGGCCTTCCGCCAGGCCGTCAACGTCGGCTCGATCAGGGCCCATCGGGCGTCGGACAGGTCGCTGGGGTACGGCTTCCGCTGGCTCACGCCGTAGCGTGATCACGAGCCGTACCGGAAGGTGGCGTTCCGCTGCCCATCAGGCGTTTCTGTGATCTTTTCGAACCAGACGAACTTCAGGAAGCAATCGCGGACGAGACGGACAGTCGAACTCGAGCCCTCTGGAGGCGCGATAGCCGCGTACCCGTCCATGCGCCCCAAATACGGCAGGAACGAAAGGCTCTTACCGGGCCTGAACTGCGTAAACGCCCTCT
>NZ_JBIAMU010000063.1:0-1220 GCF_042874215.1 Streptomyces sp. NPDC004111 | reverse complement strand
CTGGCTACGGGGTGGGGTGGCCCAGGTCGGCGCCCACCGGTCACACCGAGTGACACCCCGGCCAAAAACGGAGCCGCACCCTCCGGCCCGCTCCCCCGCGTGCGTCAAAACTGACCCCCGCTGGATTGTCCTGAGAAACCGTACACCCACCGGGACCACCCGACATGACCACAGCCAACCCCACCCACCCCACCACCGCCCACGCACCCAATCTGACCTGCGAAAACACCCCCACCCACCGGGGCCACCCACCACGACACCACCCCCGCACACACCAAACTGACGACCCGTCAGAGATCTGATTCGAATCCCGCCCCCCCCTCGAACCAAATCCGACCACCCAACTCCGAACACCCACAGCCGAATTCAACCCCTCCCCCAAAAAGCCCGGATTCGGCGCCATGAATTCACACCGGACCGAATTCGGTGCACCCGAATTCCAGGCCCAGGAACACGAATTGACCGGGACTCACTTCCGGGGCCGGGGACGCCGAGCACGACCGCCACCAGGACCACGGCGCCGGTCCGGGCGACAACCCGGGGTTGTCACCACCCGGGGGCGCAGCACCCGCCGCAGAAGGGCCCTGAGGGGCTGTCTGCGGGCCCGGGGCCTTCGCTCCGGGCTTTCCCTCGTTCGTGCTGCTGGAGCCCCGGGAGCGCCCGGCCTGGCCGTCCCGCCCACCCCTTCCTTTCCGTGGGTGGGCGGGCAGGGCGGGGGCGAGCGGGGGTTGTCCGGGTTTCGGAAGGTACTGACCACGTCGGCTGAACTGGGGAAACGGTCGCGTGGCGCCGTGGGGGTGTCTCCCCTCCCTGCGCTCCTCCTGTCGCCCCTCCTGTCCGGGCGGGGCGTGCCCCGCTTGCCGGGCCTGGGGCCTGGTGCCGGGCCGTTCGGTCCGGCGCCGCTGCTCCTGGTCGGCCGTGACCCTCGTGAGTCCCTGGCCTGCCTGTCCACCCACCCTTTTCTTCTGTGGGTGGCGGGCAGGACGGGGGCGAGCGGGGGTTGTCTGAGTTTTGGAAGGTACTGACCACGGGGGCTGACCTGGGGAAACGGCCGCGCGGCGCCGTGGGGGTGTCACCCCCACTGTCAACCCAACTGTCACCCCCAACTGTCAACCCAACTGTCAACCCCACTGTCCGGGGCGGGGCGCGCCCCGGGCGGGGCCCGGTGCCGGGCCGCCCCGGTTCGGCACCGCTGCATCAGAACGGGTCGCGGAGCCCCC
>NZ_JBIAMU010000062.1:0-1451 GCF_042874215.1 Streptomyces sp. NPDC004111 | reverse complement strand
CTAGTAGTGCTTGGTCATGTGGGATCTGTGATGGCGTGTCTTCTTGATCGGCGGTGTCGTTGACTGGATGTGCTGAGTGAGGAGTTGGCTGCGGTCCGGTGTGATCTGGAGGACTTCGCGGCGGAGATGTTCGAGCCGTTTTCGCGGGCGGATCAGCGACGGTGGGGCGGGGTCTATCTGCGGGGCCTGCTGCTGGACGGCGGACGCAAGTCGGTGGAGCCGATGGCCGCCCGCCTGGGCGAGGACGGGAACCGGCAGGCCCTGGCCCACTTCGTCACTTCCAGCCCGTGGGATGCGGTGCATGTGCGGGCCCGGTTGGCCTGGCGGATGCAGCCGGTCATCAAGCCCACCGCGCTGATCATCGATGACACCGGGTTCCTCAAGGACGGGGAGGCGTCCGCGTGCGTGACCCGGCAGTACACCGGCACGGCGGGCAAAGTCACCAACTGCCAGGCCGGCGTCTCTCTGCACCTGGCTTCCCACGGTGCCTCGGCGGCGGTGAACTGGCGTCTGTTCCTGCCCGGGAGCTGGGACCCCGCCTCGCCGAAGGCAGATCCGGCCAAAGTGGCCCGCCGTGCCAGATGCGCCATTCCTGCCGAGGTGGGGCATGTCGAGAAGTGGCAGCTGGCTCTCGACATGATCGACGAGACGCGGTCCTGGGGCATCGAGGTGCCCCAGGTCATCGCCGACGGCGGCTACGGGGACACCGCCGTCTTCCGGATCGGCCTGGAGGAACGCGGTCTCGATTACGTGGTGGGCATCTCGGCCACAACCACCGCACAGCCCGAGGACGCACAGCCTTGCACCCCGGCCTACTCCGGCCTGGGCCGACGGCCGGTCCCGGCCTACCCCGAGCCGGCGCAGCGGGTGAAGGACCTGGTCATCGCGGCCGGGAAACGCGCCGCGCGGCCGGTGCAGTGGCGGGAGGGATCGAGGCCGGGCAGTGGCCGCAGCGGGCACAAGCGCATGTACTCGCGCTTCGTGGCCTTGCGGATCCGGCCCGCCGGGCGCGAGATCCGCCAGGCCACGGCCACCGCCGAGCTTCCGGTCCGCTGGCTGCTGGCCGAATGGCCCGCCGACCAGGCCGAGCCCGTCCAGTTCTGGCTCGCCAACCTGCCCGAGACCACTCCGCTGCCCGTCCTCGTGCGCACCGCGAAACTCCGCTGGCGCATCGAAAACGACTACCGCGAGATGAAGCAGACCCTGGGCCTGGCCCACTTCGAAGGCCGAACCTGGCCGGGCTGGCACCACCACGTCACCCTCGTCTCGGTCGCCCACGCCTTCTGCACCCTGCAGCGACTGAGCCGATCCCCAAAAGAGACGGCGTCGGCCTGAGCCTCTACCAAGTCGTTCGCGAGCTGCAGTCACTCCTCGCGATCTGGTCCGGCGCCTGCCCCACCTGTCACCGCAACATGCCCGACCCCGCACCAACATGACCAAGCACTACTAGT
>NZ_JBIAMU010000061.1:0-1519 GCF_042874215.1 Streptomyces sp. NPDC004111 | reverse complement strand
GATCACCGATCGCCTTCGAGAACGCCCTCCACCGCACACCAACTACGCTGGCACCAGCCGCATAACCCGTGTTCAGGATTCGGGGTCAAGGCCCCCCCAGTAGTAGGGACCAACGGGGGTACGGGCTTCGGGAAGCTCACCGCTGGTCGACCGGGAGCGATGACGGGATGACGTTCAAGGTGCCGTCCTGGTTTCTCTCTATTTTTTTCTACGTAATCAAAAACAACCCCTCAACCGTCATGCCGTCATGCCTCCCTCGCTGGTCGGGGCAGCCCCGGTGTACCCGTGGGCGGGCATGAGAAAGCCCCGGCGGTCACGGGGACTACCGGGGCTACGCGGCACGGCCGTACTGCATTCCAGGACGAACCTGTAAGGCACCGTGCCTCACCCGTGCACCCATGTCGGCAAGGGTCAGACAAGCCTAAAGGCGGCACGGGAACACGCGAGAGCCCCGGACGCCACATTGAACGCGCGGGGCTCTCAGAAGGGCCGTGAGCGCCTTACGCGGCCACCAGTTCACGGACCGGCTCGGCCAGACGTACGCTCGCGCCCGTTGTCGGTCCGTCTCCGCGCGCTTCCGAGTCCAGCGCGGTTGCTACACCGTCAACGGCTTCCGCTGCGGGGTCCAGCTCACCGGACATGGTGAAGTCCACGCGGCGTACGTCGAGCTTGCGCCACCCGCCCGGACACCCCGCCGCACGTCCAGCCGAACCCCTGCCTCAATCAGCATGGCGCGCTTGCCCGCTGTGTCCTTCGTAGCCCACTCGTCGGCGAACGTGCGGCCCGTGGGGGTCACGATGCGCTGCGGCTCGGTCTTCTCTGCCGCTTCGAGCGTGGCTATGCGGTTGTCGAGAGCGTCCGCCCGCTTCTGCCACTCTGCCGCAGAGTGCTTGGATTTCTGCCGGCCCTGTTGCTCCTGGTGCTCGGCGAACTCGGCCACCGTGGCGCGTAGCTCCGGCTCGGGGTCATACCCGGGAATCTCAACTATGTGCATCGTCTGGACGGACCCGACCCGTGCCAGGAACTCGGCGGTCACGTAGTCGTCCACCCAATCGCCCCGGACGTGCGCGGGGGCCTCGCACTCGTCGCCCCGAGCGTGGAAATTGCACTTGTAGACCGGTGCGGGGGCCCACTTGAATACCTCCCGGACGACGTGCGAACCCTTGACCCCTCCCGTCTTGCCGCCTGTCTTGCGCCCGTTCTTCACTGCCCAGTGGTCGCGCGGGCTCGGGATGCCATCCGCGTTGAGTCCGGCCGCAATGGCGGACACGGTCTTTGTCTTGCCGGTCTCGGTCTCCAGCAATTCCCGCACGATGCGTTCAATGATCAGCACGGCGTCCGGGTCCGGGACGAGCGTCCAGCCGGACCCACCGTGTTCGGCGGGCATGGGGGCGGGCATGTAGCCGTACGGGGGACGCGAGCCAGGGCCTTGACCCCGAATCCTGAACACGGGTTATGCGGCTGGTGCCAGCGTAGTTGGTGTGCGGTGGAGGGCGTTCTCGAAGGCGATCGGTGATCG
>NZ_JBIAMU010000059.1:0-1669 GCF_042874215.1 Streptomyces sp. NPDC004111 | reverse complement strand
GTTCCTAATTCGTGAGTAGGCGGTTCCAGACGACTCGTGGGTGAGTCGCTGGACTGTTGAGGTGGGTTGGGTTCGTAGTGGCCGCGTGGGCGCCGGGCAGACTCCTGTTGGTTCCCGGCCCGTCGAGGCCTTACGAAAGAACGGCGGCGCCCGGCGTCTTCGGGCCACTACGGAACCCAGCCCGGCCTCCCGTACGTAGAAGGTTGCGGTGTGAGCCCGTCGCAGGGTGACCTCTTCGCTTCGTCCCGAGCCACCGAGCTCTGCACAAGACGGAGGCCCCTGCGGTGCGCTGGTGCCGCGAACGGCTAGTGAGATGGCGGACCGAAGAGTCCTGGAATTAGGTCGCCGCGTGGCCCGCACAGGCTCACCACCCGCGCGAACAGCAAGAGATGGGAGAACTGCATGACCGTGTTCTGCGGGATCGACTGGGCCGAGAACCACCACGACGTGGCGCTGGTCGACGACGCCGGACAGTTGCTGGCCAAGCGGCGCATCACCGATGACGTGACCGGCTACCAACTGCTGCTGGACCTGCTCGCCGAGCACGGCGACACCGCCGACGAGCCGATATCGGTGGCCATCGAAACCGGACGCGGCCTGCTCGTCGCCGTCCTGAACAACGGAACACGGCCGATCTACGCCATCAACCCGCTTGCCGCCGCCCGCTACCGGGACCGGCACAGCGTCTCCCGAAAGAAGTCCGACCCCGGCGACGCCCTGGTCCTGGCGAACATTCTCCGAACCGACCGGCACGCGCATCGGCGGCTGCACGCCGACAGCGACCTCGCCCAGGCGATCACCGTGCTCGCCCGTGCCCAGCAGGACGCCGTCTGGGCGCGTCAGCAGCTGGTCAACCAGGTCCGCTCGCTGCTGCGCGAGTACTTCCCCGCCGCTTTGGACGCCTTCCTGGGAAAGCAGTACGGCCTGGCCCGCCCCGAGGCCCGCGCGGTCCTGACCGCGGCACCGACCCCGGCCAGGGCCGCGAAGCTGACCTCGCCCCAGCTGCGGGCCGCACTCAAACGCGCGGGCCGCACCCGCGGCATCGACGCCGAGGCTGACTGTCTGCGGACCATTTTCCGCGGCGGCTACGCGCACCAGCCACAGGCCATCGAGGACGCCATGGGACACCAACTGCTCGCACTGGTCCGCCAGTTGGATGCCGCCTGTCTGGCCGCTGAAGATCTCGCGACGGCGGTGGAGGAGCATTTTCGCCGGCACCCGGACGCTGAGATCCTCCTCAGCTTCCCCGGTCTGGGAGTACAGCTCGCCGCCCGGGTGCTCGCCGAGATCGGAGACGACCGCACACGCTTTGCCGACGCCCGCGCGCTGAAGGCCTACGCGGGCTCGGCCCCCATCACGCGCGCTTCGGGCAAGAAACGCTACGTCGGACGCCGCTTCATCAAGAACGACCGGCTGATCACCGCCGGGTTCCTCTGGGCCTTTTCCGCCTTGCGTGCCTCCTCCGGAGCCGACGCCCACTACCGCCGACGGCGCGAGCGCGGAGACTGGCACGCCCAAGCCCAGCGACACCTGTTCAACCGCATGATCGGCCAGCTCTACCACTGCCTGCAGACCGGACAGCTCTTCGACGAGCAACATGCTTTCACCTCCTCAGCAGCGGACTCGGCCGTCGCGGCTTGACTTCTTAGGCACGTGAGATGTCTTTCGG
>NZ_JBIAMU010000058.1:0-1739 GCF_042874215.1 Streptomyces sp. NPDC004111 | reverse complement strand
GGGGGTGGGAATACTCATCTCGAAGCAGGCTTCCCGCTTAGATGCTTTCAGCGGTTATCCTTTCCGAACGTAGCCAACCAGCCATGCCCTTGGCAGGACAACTGGCACACCAGAGGTTCGTCCGTCCCGGTCCTCTCGTACTAGGGACAGCCCTTCTCAATATTCCTACGCGCACAGAGGATAGGGACCGAACTGTCTCACGACGTTCTAAACCCAGCTCGCGTACCGCTTTAATGGGCGAACAGCCCAACCCTTGGGACCGACTCCAGCCCCAGGATGCGACGAGCCGACATCGAGGTGCCAAACCATCCCGTCGATATGGACTCTTGGGGAAGATCAGCCTGTTATCCCCGGGGTACCTTTTATCCGTTGAGCGACAGCGCTTCCACAAGCCACTGCCGGATCACTAGTCCCGACTTTCGTCCCTGCTCGACCCGTCGGTCTCACAGTCAAGCTCCCTTGTGCACTTACACTCAACACCTGATTGCCAACCAGGCTGAGGGAACCTTTGGGCGCCTCCGTTACTCTTTAGGAGGCAACCGCCCCAGTTAAACTACCCATCAGACACTGTCCCTGATCCGGATCACGGACCTAGGTTAGACATCCAGCACGACCAGAGTGGTATTTCAACGGCGACTCCACACACACTGGCGTGCATGCTTCACAGTCTCCCACCTATCCTACACAAGCCGAACCGAACACCAATATCAAACTGTAGTAAAGGTCCCGGGGTCTTTCCGTCCTTCTGCGCGAAACGAGCATCTTTACTCGTAGTGCAATTTCACCGGGCCTATGGTTGAGACAGTCGAGAAGTCGTTACGCCATTCGTGCAGGTCGGAACTTACCCGACAAGGAATTTCGCTACCTTAGGATGGTTATAGTTACCACCGCCGTTTACTGGCGCTTAAGTTCTCAGCTTCGCCGCACCGAAATGCAGCTAACCGGTCCCCTTAACGTTCCAGCACCGGGCAGGCGTCAGTCCGTATACATCGCCTTACGGCTTCGCACGGACCTGTGTTTTTAGTAAACAGTCGCTTCTCGCTGGTCTCTGCGGCCACCCCCAGCTCAAGCAGCAAGTGCTCTCACCAGTGATGGCCCCCCTTCTCCCGAAGTTACGGGGGCATTTTGCCGAGTTCCTTAACCATAGTTCACCCGAACGCCTCGGTATTCTCTACCTGACCACCTGAGTCGGTTTAGGGTACGGGCCGCCATGAAACTCGCTAGAGGCTTTTCTCGACAGCATAGGATCATCCACTTCACCACAATCGGCTCGGCATCAGGTCTCAGGCTATGTGTTGTCCGGATTTGCCTAGACAACGCCCTACACCCTTACCCCGGGACTACCACCGCCCGGGCTGGACTACCTTCCTGCGTCACCCCATCGCTTACCTACTACAGATCTGGGTCACCGGCTCCACCACTCCCCTCAACTCCGAAGAGATCAGGGCGGCTTCACGGGCTTAGCATCGTCTGATTCAGTATTGGGCGTTTCAAAGCGGGTACCGGAATATCAACCGGTTGTCCATCGACTACGCCTGTCGGCCTCGCCTTAGGTCCCGACTTACCCTGGGCAGATCAGCTTGACCCAGGAACCCTTAGTCAATCGGCGCACACGTTTCTCACGTGTGTATCGCTACTCATGCCTGCATTCTCACTCGTGAACCGTCCACAACTCGCTTCCGCGGCTGCTTCACCCGGCACACGACGCTCCCCTACCCATCCCAGCAGGCGTTGGCCCT
>NZ_JBIAMU010000057.1:0-1773 GCF_042874215.1 Streptomyces sp. NPDC004111 | reverse complement strand
CGCGCGGTCTGCTCCGCAGACGCGACGCGGAGCCACTACGCGGCTCTTCCCTCGGTCGCTCCGCTCCCGAGGACGCCGGTCCACTCCGTGGCCCTGCGTGCCCTGCGGCCGCTCCGCGGCCTCCGGGCCGGTCGGCTGCGCCTCCCTCACGGCAGGCGCTCCGCGCCTGCTCCGGGGCCGCTCCGCGCCTGCTCCGGGGCCGCTCCGCGCCCCCGGCAAGCCCGCTGCGCGGGCGGCTGGCTACGGGGTGAGGTGGCCCGGGTCGGCGTCCATCGGTCCACACCGAGTGACGCCCCGGCCAAAAACGGAGCCACACCCTCCGGCCCGCTCCCCCACGTGCGTCAAAACTGACCCCCGCTGGATTGTCCTGAGAAACCGTACATCCTCCGGGGCCACCCGACATGACCACAACCCACCCCACTCACCACACCACCGCCCACACACCCCATCTGACCTGGGAAAACACCCACCACCCACCGGGCCACCCACCACGACAGCACTCCCACACACACCCAACTGACGGCCCGTCAGGGACCGGATTCGAATCCCGACCCCCCTCGAACCAAATCCGACCACCCAACTCCGAACACCCGCAGCCGAATTCAACACCTCCCCCAAAAAGCCGGATTCAGCGCCACGAATTCACACCGGACCGAATTCGGCGCACCCGCATTCCAGGCCAGGAACACGAATTGACCGGGACTCACTTCCGGGGCCGGGGACGCCGAGCACGACCGCCACCAGGACCACGGCGCCGGTCCGGGCGACAACCCCGGGTTGTCACCACCCGGGGGCGCAGCACCCGCCCCAGAAGAGCCCTGAGGGGCTGTCTGCGGGCCCGGGGCCTTCGCTCCGGGCTTTTTCCCTCGTTCGTGCTGCTGGAGCCCCGGGAGCGCCCGGCCTGGCCGTCCCTCCCACCCCTTTCTTTCCATGGGTGGGCGGGCAAGGCGGGGGCGAACGGGGGTTGTCCGGGTTTCGGAAGGTACTGACCATGGGGGCTGACCTGGGGAAACGGGCGCGCGGCGCCGTGGGGATGTCTCCCCTCTGTGCGCTCCTCCTGTCTCCCCTCCTTGCGCTCCTCCTGTCGCCCCTCCTGTCCGGGCGGGGCGTGCCCCGCTGGCCGGGCCTGGGGCCTGGTGCCGGGCCGTTCGGTCCGGCGCTGCAGCCTTCTGGTCGGCCGTGACCCTCGTGAGTCCCTGGCCTGCCTGTCCACCCACCCTTTTCTTCTGTGGGTGGCGGGCAGGACGGGGCGAGCGGGGGTTGTCTGAGTTTGGGAAGGTACTGACCACGGGGGCTGACCTGGGGAAACGGGCGCGCGGCGCCGTGGGGGTGTCAACCCCACTGTCAACCCCACTGTCAACTTCACTGTCAGCTCCACTGTCAGCCCCACTGTCCGGGTCAGGGCACGCCCCGGCGGTCGGTGCTGCGTCGGGCCGTCCGGTCCGGCGCTGCTGCCTCCTGAACGGGGTCGCGGAACGCCCGCGAGTCCCCGGCCTGCCTGCCCACCCACCCCTTCTTTTCGTGGGTGGGCAGGCAGGACGGGGGCGAGCGGGGGTTGTCCGGGTTTTCCAGCGCACTGACCACGGGGGCTGACCTGCGGAAACAGTCGGAGAGGACGGGAACCCCTCGTAGGGGACTGCATAGGGGCCTCCATAGGGGACTGCGTAGGGCACTGCATAGGGGACTTGGCCCCTCCCCCTGGGCAGGCCGGCCCCGGTGAGTTTCGCCGACGAAACTGTTTCGCTGACGAAACTGCCCGTGGCCGCCCCGGTA
>NZ_JBIAMU010000056.1:0-2035 GCF_042874215.1 Streptomyces sp. NPDC004111 | reverse complement strand
TGGCACGGGGTTGGCTAACGACGCACTTTGATTCTCGATTGACCGAGTCGAGCCGAGACTGGTCCGCAGTACGGGTAGGCCATCGCGTCGAAGCCCCCCAGGAGCCTCGGCTTGTCGCACTCCTCTGACGAGCACGTGTCACTCAGCATGGACAGGTTGAAGTCGGACTGGAGGCGTCCCCCGCCCTGGTGTTGCGTGCGGGGCGGCGGGATGCTGGCTACTCGACCTCTCCCGTAGCGATTCCCCGGCCGCTCGCGCCCTGGCCGCAGATCTCTCCCGCATCTCCCATCTGCTCCCCGCCACCCCCCCCGCACGTTCTAAACGCTGTCCTCTACAGCAAGTTCCGCTTCCGCCCGCACTGGGATGCCCAGCATTCCGACCACTTCCACCGCCCAGAGCGCCCCTTCCTAAGGGATCGGTGGCCACCTCCAGATCTGCCAGTCTCCCCCCTGCTGCGCACCGTCACCGGCCATGTCCGGTCCGTGCGGGCCGTGGCGTTCACTCAGGGAGAATCCGCGATGTCCGGTTGATCGTTCAGACCGACAAGGTCCAGGCCGGTGGTGGGCAGGCAGCCGTCGATCAGGTGCGGCCGATACTGGATCTTCTTAAGCTTCCGCTTGATCATGCGGGTCAGGCGGGCCAGGTCCACGGCGGCGAGGTCGGCCAGGGCCCGCTTGAGCAGGCTCCAGATTCCCTCCTGCTGCAGGTGGACGGAGAGGTGTCCCAGACCCACACCACCGGGGTGCCCAGGGGCAGGTGCACCGCCTGGATGAAGTCGCGGTAGTCCCGCCGGGCGAACGACTTCGGCTCGCCGTTGCGTCCGCGACAGACGTGCAGCTTGAAGAACATCCGGGCCCGCACCCCGGGCTTGAAGCACACTGCCCCGGCGATGTTGACCCGCCCACCGCACCGCCCGGCCACCCGCATCACCGGACGGGCGCCGCGTGGCGTCCAGGTCCGCCCCCGTGGCGGGATCAGCGACTGGCCGCTGCCGTCCGCGAAGCAGATGTGGGCGCTCAGGTCGTGCGCGGTACTTTTACCCGCGGCCACACCTCGGCCTTCCACACCTCGACAGCCTGCTCGTCCCGCTCTAGCGCCCGGCGCACGGGCACCTGGCAGCTCCAGCCGCTGCCACTGCACCGGCGCCAGCCGCTCGGCCGACATCGGCCCCGCCGACGCAAGCGCCGCCACACCTCCGCGCTGCCAGGCCGCCCGCCACCGCTGCACCGACCGGTCCGTCACCCGCAGCGCTGCCGCGACCTGCACGGTGCGCGCGCCAGCCTCGAACCACTTGGCGGCCTCCAGCCGCACGGCCTCCCGCTTCTCCTGCTCAGCGGGCGTCAGCCCGCCACCCTGCGCATACCGCATGCTGCGGTCGTACCGCAGGGATCACGACCCGTCACCCCAGCCCGGACATCGCGGATTCAACCTGAGTAGCCCGGATAGCGCCTGCTTGGCTACTGGTAGCGACTGTAAGACGGTACGGCTCCGGGGCATCGCCACCGGCACCCTCCTGGGTGCTCTCACCGGCCACACCCGCCAGGTGTACGCGGTAACAATCAACCGGGACGGTCTCCCGTCGCTTCCGGCAGCGAAGACAAGACGGCACGAGTCTGGGACACCGTTCGCGGCGCCACACTGCGATCCCTGGTCGGTTACACCAGCCCGGTGCAAGCGGTGGCGTTCAGCCCGGACGGCACCTGGATCGCCACCGCCAGCAGTGACGAGACGGTGCGGATCTGGGACACGGCAACGGGCACAGGGGCACCTTGATGCGCACCGAGCTGCCCTTGAGCTGCTGCGTCTACGGCCCCGACAGGGTCCTGGCCGTTGGAGGTGCAGGCGGACTCTACGGTTACGAATTCCACCCGGGGTCCCCCATGAGAGGAGCAATCCTCCTGCGTAGATCCCGGTAAACCAACCTGGTCGCGTCGTTGCCATGTTCCAGGGTGTCGAAGATGACTGCACAGCTGAGTAGAACGTGAGGCCGGAAAACTCTGACCCCGCCCGTTACTACGCGGCAACTCCAAACTCC
>NZ_JBIAMU010000055.1:0-2885 GCF_042874215.1 Streptomyces sp. NPDC004111 | reverse complement strand
ACTGCGGCGGGTAGTTCTTCATGACCACGAGATGTCCGTTCTCAGATCCTCAGGATCCAGTGTCTCGTGTGTTCAACATCAGGGGGTAAGGCCCCCACGCCACCGGAACGGCATCTTGCGTATGGCTGCCATGGCCCCGGTGACACGGTCTTTGATGCTCTGCGACTCCACCTGAGCGGCAAAAGCGAGCATCATCATCATGAGTTCGCTCATGGGGGCCATGGGGTTGCGGAAGTCAAAGACGAGCCGCCCCGCGCCAATGCCCTCGGCAAAGACGAGCATCTTTCGATGCTGCTTGGCCCACTTCGCAAGCTCGTGCATGTGCGCCATGGACCGGATGGCACGGTCAAACCGCCACCACACCAGCGCGTCAAAGTCGTCTGGACGTGCAAGCCACGCACCGAGCTGTTCCCGCTCGAACGGGCCGAACTTGGAAGCCGAGACGTCAAGGTCGACGGCTTCGCGTAGCTGGTCACCTTCGCCAAAGTTGATGTTGAGTGCTGCGGCGGCTATGTCGTCGGCTTCGCGCTGCCGCTCGGGGCTGGTGGCCTCGTCGGTGAGCACGGACAGGCGCACGCACCGCACACCTCGCAGGGTCTCGGTCTCGTATACCGTGCCCGCGAGAGGGTTGCGGGGTGTGTCTGTCATCCCCCCTGTAGGGACCAACGGGGTTCCGCTACCGGGCTTGACCAGCGTAGATGCCGACATGGCTGCACTCCAGAACGTCTAGTTCTGTGTGCTGGGAGACCCCGAGGGCAACGAGTTCTGCGTATTCGATCCCCCGAACAGCACTGCCACTGCGCAGTAGCTGCGAGGCCAGGCTTGAGGCCCTCACCTCTGGCCCGGCCCGCCGAACTGCGAGCGGACGGCGAAGGGATGGGGCCAACGGGCAAACGAGTGACATCAAAAGTCATCGCGATTGATCATGTCGAGAGCCAACCAGTGACTCCCTCACACACCTCGAAACGACTCCCGATGAGACCTCCATAGCCAACCGCCCTCCTGGGGTGCGCGGCCAGCCCCGGCCACTGGGCCACCACCACCGAGGACACCGCCACCGGTCGCCGGATCGGCCTGCACGTCGACAACTTCGACCGACTGCCCTACCCCCGACGCCACCAGGACCGCCGACGGCTCTGCCTCAACCTCGGCCCCGGCCCGCGCTACCTGCTCACCGGCGACCACGACATCCAGCAGATCCGCCGCACGCTCCACACCGATCCACACCAGCACCATCCCCACACCGAAGACATCCGCCACTACGTCGCCGCAAGCCACCCGCTGCGCTGCCTGCGCATCCGCCTAACTGGACACGAGAGACTGACGAGATGGCCGCCTACACGCCTGACGAACTATTCACCTCCACCGCCCCCTACTACGCCCGCTTCCGGCCCGGCTACGATCCGGCCTTCTACGACATGCTGACCGCCCGCTTCGCTCTCAACGGCAGCGAGCACGTCCTGGACCTGGGCACCGGAACCGGCTTGCTGGCCCTGCCCCTTGCCAGGCTCGTCGGCCATGTCACCGCCATCGACCCCGAGCCCGGCATGCTCAAAGAGGGCCGCAAGATGGCGGCAGACCGCGGGATCACCAACATCGACTGGCGCCAGGGCGACTCGGGCACCCTGCCCACCATGGGCCTGCAGCCGGTGCTGCTGACCGTGATGGGCGCCGCCTTCCACTGGATGGACCGCGACCAGACCCTGCGCGACCTCGACCAGCTCATCGAAGCGAACGGGGCCGTCGTCCTCGCCTCCGGCGGCGCCCCCGGCGACATCGAGCCCGCCACCTGGCTCCAGGTCATCGCCGACGTCCGCACCGACTATCTCGGGCCCGAGCGCCGGGCCGGCTCCGGCACCTACTCCCACCCCAAGGAACGCCACCAGGACGTCCTGGCCCGCTCCCCGTTCCCCGACGTCGAGACCGCTCGCTGGGACCGCACCGTCACCCGCACCCTGGACGAAGTCATCGGCCTGCAGTTCTCCTACAGCTACTCCAGTCCCGCCCAACTCGGCGGCCAGAAGGACGCCTTCGAACGCGACCTGCGCCAGGCCCTCACCGAGTTCAGCCCCGACGGCGTCTTCGACGAAGTCGTACGAACCGAAGCCATCATCGCCACCCGCCTCTAACCAGCCGTCCGTCTGCTGCCTGGCACGACTCCTTGTCACGCCGCCAGGCAGCAGCGACGTCTTGAGACACTCCCGTGTTGGAACAGGTTGACAGACCGCATAACTGAGGTCAGCGGCGGCCGCGCCATGAGGAGGACAGTCCTTCCCTGAGGCGGTGAACAGAGCCATCCTGCCTCTACGGCCGTGGCAGGGACCAGCAGGTTCACGCTCTCTCCGCGACCTCGGCCTGCTCAGGGGTTGTGCGCGGGCAGGGCTGCGGTCAGGGAACTGCGCGGTCTCTGTACGGGGCTGGCAGGGCTGGAGGGGCTGAGTTTCCCAAGTGCGCGCAAGCTCCCGGAAGGGCTTCCTGTACGCGCACAGGGGAAGGGCCCCTCCCCGTCCCCGCTGTGCGAACCGCCAGGACTACAGCGGTGGGTCTTCGGGCAGTTCGGCGAGATGCTGCTCCACTGCCGACCGTATGCCTGACCAGCGCAAACGCACCCGTCGCTCGCGGGAGGACAGCGGCTTCTCGCCGGCCGGACGGGAATCGTGTCAGAGGTCTGGTCTAGGTTTGGCCTGTGAACCACAGCCGGGCGCCTCGCGAGGCTGACTTGCCGCTCTGCCAGGTAGTCCTGGCGGAGACTGACTGGGGTTCACTCCAGACGGCTTTCGGGAGGGGTGAGGGGCCTTGACCCCGAATCCTGAACACGGGTTATGCGGCTGGTGCCAGCGTAGTTGGTGTGCGGTGGAGGGCGTTCTCGAAGGCGATCGGTGATC
>NZ_JBIAMU010000054.1:0-4907 GCF_042874215.1 Streptomyces sp. NPDC004111 | reverse complement strand
TGTAGATGTCGCAATCCACACCGAACCCGGAAGGCCCTCACTCGTTCAAGATCCCCAAGCCATGGAATCCGTCACCAACCTCCATGGACAGAACATCTAGGGCTTCTCGCCCGGCTCCGCCGTGCGGGCGCGGAGGGCGCGGACCTTGTGGAGGTTGCCGCAGTGCTCCATGGAGCACCAGCGGCGGCTGCCGGGACGCGAGGTGTCGACGTACACGAGCTGGCAGTCGTCGGCGGCGCACGCCCGGACGCGGTGGGCGTACTCGCCGGTCAGCAGCTCGACCGCGTCGCGTGCGACGGTGGCCAGCAGCCGGGTGCCGTCGGCGGGGCGGACCCAGTGGCGTGCGCCGTCGGGTCCGACGGCGGGTGTGAGCGGTGCTCGGGCCGCCGCCTCGTTGAGCGCCGCCACGTCGGCGGGGTCGGGCGGCTGCTCGCCGCCGGCCGCCGTACGGGCGACGACGATGCGGAACAGCGCGTCGCGCACCCGGCGCGCCTCGGCCACCTCGTCCTCGGTGATCTCCAGCACCGGCAGCGGCGACGGGCGCAGCCGCGACCGGTCAGCCCAGGCGGCCAGGTCCGCGGGCGCGTGCAGCACCTCGTACTTGCGGTACGGTCCCGGGCCGCCGGTGGTGAGCAGTTCGAGGCACAGCGCACCGGGGTCGAAGCGGTAGGCGACCCCGTTCCGGGAGCGCATCGGCATGCCCTTGACCTTGCCGGTGGCCCTGCCTCCGGTCATCGTGGCGTCCGCGTGCGGGTGGAGGGATTCATGTAACCACTGTAAGGGGTTACGCGAGGCGGGGGAAAGGGCCGCTGCCCGGCGCGACCCGGACTCTGCGCGACCCGGCCCCACCTCGGCCCGGACCACCGCACCCCGGACCCGCCTCGGCCCGGACCCAACGCGCTCCGGCCCACCGCGCGCGGACCCACCGCACTCCGGACCCGCCGGGCCCCGCGCACGGCCGCGCCCCCGCGAACGGCCGCGCCCCGCGCACGGCCGCCCGGTGGGACCGAATCCCCCCTCGCCCCCGTCGCTTCCGTGTGGAAGTGTCCGATACGGGTACGGGGCCCGCGGGCCGCCGGCTGCCACTGCCGGGGAGGGGGTCGGGCCGTGCGCCCCGCACACCATGACGGACGACGACGGACGACGACATGGAGGAGAACCCGTGGCACCCGCCCGTAGCAACCCGCCCGACCGCCCCGAGCGGTCCGAACAGCCATCCGTGTCCGCGCGAGCCCACCCGCCCGAGCGACCGCACCTGTCCGAGCGGCACCACCACCGCTCCGAACGGCACCACGGGTCCGGCGGACGGCGCCGTGCCGAGCGGCCCGCACGCACCGAACGGCCCGCGCGTTCCGCCCGTCCCTCCGCCCCCGAAGCGCTCGACGCGCACTGGCGGGCCGCGAACTACCTCGCCGCAGGCCAGATCTACCTCATGGACAACCCCCTGCTCACCGAGCCGCTGCGCCCCGAGCACATCAAGCCGCGGCTGCTCGGCCACTGGGGCACCTCCCCTGGTCTCAACCTGGTGCACACCCACCTCAACCGGCTCGTGAAGAAGCACGGGCTGGACGCGCTGTGCGTCTGGGGGCCGGGGCACGGCGGTCCCGCCGTGCTCGCCAACTCCTGGCTGGAGGGCTCGTACAGCGAGACGTATCCGGACGTCGGGCGGGACGCGGACGGCATGGCCCGGCTGTTCCGGCAGTTCTCCTTCCCCGGCGGGGTGCCCAGCCATGTCGCGCCCGAGACGCCCGGTTCGATCCACGAGGGCGGTGAGCTGGGCTACTCGCTCGCCCATGCCTACGGGGCCGCCCTCGACCACCCGGACCTGCTGGTCGCCTGTGTGATCGGTGACGGCGAGGCGGAGACGGGGCCGCTCGCCGCGTCCTGGCACTCCACCAAGTTCCTCGACCCGGTGCACGACGGCGCCGTACTGCCGATCCTGCACCTCAACGGGTACAAGATCGCCAACCCGACCGTCCTCTCCCGCATCCCCGAGGCCGAACTCGACGCCCTGCTGCGCGGGTACGGGCACGAGCCGCTGCACGTCACGGCGTCCGCCGGGGACGATCCGTACACCGTTCACCGCGCGATGGCCAAGGCCATGGACCGGGCGCTGAAGCGGATCACCGCAGTCCAGCGGGCCGCGCGCGGCAGTCGCGGCGCGGCCGGACGCGCACGGTGGCCGATGATCGTGCTGCGTACGCCCAAGGGCTGGACCGGACCCGCGGAGGTCGACGGCGAGCCGGTCGAGGGGACCTGGCGCTCCCACCAGGTCCCGCTGGCCGCGGTGCGCGAGAACCCGGAGCACCTGGCCCAACTGGAGGCGTGGCTGCGGTCGTACCGGCCCGAGGAACTCTTCGACGCCGAGGGGCGGCCCACCGCGCAGGTCCTGGCGTGCGTGCCCGAGGGCGACCGGCGGCTCGGCGCGAGTCCGTACGCCAACGGCGGGGTGCTCAGCCGCGACCTGCCCGTACCGCCGCTGGAGGAGTTCGCGGTCCCGGTCGAGAAGCCGGGCAGCACCCTCCACGAACCCAGCCGGATACTGGGCGATCTGCTCGCCCGGATCATGGCGGACACCGCCGACCGCCGGGACTTCCGCGTCGTGGGCCCCGACGAGACGGAGTCGAACCGGCTCGGCGCGCTGTTCGACGTCACCGGCAAGGCGTGGCAGGCCGGGACGGTCCGCGGCGACGCGCACCTCGCCACCGACGGCCGGGTGATGGAGATCCTCTCCGAACACCTCTGCCAGGGCTGGCTGGAGGGCTACACCCTCACCGGCAGGCACGGCCTGTTCTCCTGCTACGAGGCGTTCGTGCACATCGTCGACTCCATGGTCAACCAGCACATCAAGTGGCTGAAGACCTCGCGCGCGCTGCCGTGGCGGGCTCCCGTCCCCTCCCTCAACTACCTGCTCACGTCGCACGTCTGGCGCCAGGACCACAACGGTTTCTCGCACCAGGACCCCGGTTTCGTCGACCACGTCCTCAACAAGAGCCCCGAGGTCGTACGGGTCTACCTGCCGCCGGACGCCAACACCCTGCTGTGCGTCGCCGCCCACGTCCTGGCCACCCGTGACCACGTCAATGTCGTCGTCGCCGGGAAGCAGCCGGGCTTCGACTGGCTCTCCCTGGAGGAGGCCCGCACGCACTGCGCGCGCGGTGCGGGCATCTGGGAGTGGGCGGGTACCGAGAGCCGCGAGCGGGAGCCGGACGTGGTGCTGGCGTGCGCGGGCGACGTACCCACCCAAGAGGTCCTGGCCGCCGCCCAGCTGCTGCGCCACCACCTCCCGGAGCTGGCGGTACGGGTGGTGAACGTGGTGGACATGACGCGACTGCTGCCGCGCGGGGAACACCCGCACGGGATGCCGGACTTCGAGTACGACGCCCTGTTCACCGCGGACAAACCGGTGATCTTCGCGTACCACGGCTACCCGTGGCTGATCCACCGGCTCGCGTACCGCCGGACCAACCACGCCCGGACGCACGTACGGGGCTACAAGGAGTCGGGCACCACGACCACCCCGTTCGACATGGTGGTCCGCAACGACCTCGACCGCTACCGGCTGGTCATGGACGTCATCGACCGGGTGCCGGGGCTGGGGGTGCGGGCGGCGTCGGTCCGGCAGACGATGGCCGACGTACGAACGCGTCACCACGCGTGGATCCGGGAGCACGGGGTCGATCTGCCGGAGGTGGCGGAGTGGAGCTGGACGGGGTGAGGGAGGCGGGGTGAGGGAGGCGTGGTGAGAGAGGCGTGGTGAGAGAGGCGGGGCGGGCCTGACGCCCCCTCCTCGTACCGCTGCGACCGCCAGGTCGAGGACATCGCGGCGCTCCGCGAGCACCTCGGGCTGCCCCGGCTCGGCCTGCTCGCGCACCCTGCGGGGGGCGAACCTGGCGGTGCTGTTCGCGGCACGCCGTCCCGGGCGCGGCTGCCGCCCTCCTCCAGCAGTTCGCGCGCCGCGCGCAGGCAGGCCGTGCGCAGGCAGGCCGCGCGCAGACAGGCCGTGCGCAGGTCGCCGTGGTGGCCGGCCGGGCGGCGGTCCCACTCAGTCGTCGACGGTGCCCTCGGCGCCCTCCCCCGGCGGCACCGCGAAGGCCCCCGCGGACGCGGCGAGAACGGCGGTGCGCGCCGCGCGGTCCGGCAGACCGGGGTCGACCGGTGCGCGGACCAGCACCAGTTGGTGGTAGACCGGCGCGGCGGCGGCCACCACCAGTTGCCGCGCGTCGGTGCCGGGCGCCAGTTCGCCGCGGCGCACCGCCCGCTCGACGATGACCTCGCACCGGGTGTACCTGTCCTCCCAGAGCCGCCGCACGGCGCGGGCGGCCTCCGCGGAGCGGAACGAGGCCGCGAACAGGGCCGCGACGAGCGAGGGCCGTTCCGTCAGGGCCGTCTGGCTCTCGTGGTTCAGCGCCGCCAGGTCCCCCAGCAGCGAGCCGGTGTCCCGGGGCTGCCAGTCGTCGTCCCCCGCCGCCTCGAAGACGTCGGCGAGCAGCCCGCCGACGTCCCGCCAGCGCCGGTACACGGTCGCGCGATGCACGCCCGCACGGGCCGCGACCGCGTCCAGGGTGATCTCGTCGTACTCCCGCTCGGCCAGCTCGGCGCGGATCGCGTCGAGAACCTGCGTACGGGTGCGGCTGGTCCGGCCGCCGGGGCGGCGCCGGGGCCGCGTCGAAGAATCCTCTTGATCAGCAGGCGAAGTCATGCAAGCATCCTAATGTAAAAGCTGTCGCGTTAACGATGGCGCCGCTGTCGGCGTCCGCGTGGAGCGGGACCGAGCCGCAGGCCGAGAGGAAACGACCCATGCCCTCCCTTGTTCCCGCCGACCCGACCGTGCTGCACCCGATGCCCGACCACCCGCGCGTGGTGCAGCTCAAGCCGCTGGTGGAGTCCCCGCTGATCGAGGTCGG
>NZ_JBIAMU010000053.1:0-5080 GCF_042874215.1 Streptomyces sp. NPDC004111 | reverse complement strand
GCCCGGTTACATTCCGAACCCGGAAGCTAAGCCTTTCCGCGCCGATGGTACTGCAGGGGGGACCCTGTGGGAGAGTAGGACGCCGCCGAACAATCTTTCAAAAGGACCCTTGGTCCCAGCGTTCATGCTGGGACCAAGGGTCCTTTTTGTTTTTCTGCCCGAAGCGCGTCGGATGGCCGGCTGCGCGAGAATGACTGCGTTACCCGAAGACTAGGAGTCACCCATGGCCACCAACTCTCCTGACGATCGTCCGGAGCGCGAGCCGCGTCACCGTGACAGCGGCGAGCGGGGCGGCAACCGCGGTGGTCGTGACGACCGTGGCCCCCGCCGTGACAACGACCGTGGTGGCTACCGTCGGGACGACCGTTCCGGCGGCGACCGGGGTGGCTTCCGCCGCGACGACCGCGGTGGGCGCCCGGCCGGCGGTGGCTACGAGCGCCGTGACGACCGTGGTGGCAACAACTCCTCCGGCGGCGGCTTCCGCCGTGACGACAACCGTGGCGGTGGCGACCGGGGCGGATTCCGCCGTGACGACCGTTCCGGTGGTGACCGTGGTGGGTTCCGTCGTGACGACCGTGGTGGTCGTCCCTCGGGTGGTGGCTTTGAGCGGCGTGACGACCGTGGTGGCGACCGGGGTGGATTCCGGCGCGATGAGCGTTCCGGTGGTGACCGTGGTGGGTTCCGTCGTGACGACCGCGGCGGTCGTCCCGCCGGTGGTGGGTTCGAGCGGCGCGACGACAGGGGCGGCGACCGGGGCGGATTCCGCAGGGACGACCGGCCGAGCAGCGGACCGCGTCGGGACGACCGCTCCGGCGGCGACCGCGCGGGATTCCGTCGGGACGACAACCGTGGCGGTGGCGACCGGGGCGGGTTCCGCAGGGACGACCGTTCCGGTGGTGGCTTCGAGCGGCGGGACGACCGCGGTGGTGACCGTGGTGGCTTCCGTCGTGACGACCGCGGTGGGCGTCCGGCCGGCGGTGGCTACGAGCGCCGTGACGACCGTGGTGGGTTCCGTCGTGACGACCGTGGTGGTCGTCCCTCGGGTGGTGGCTTTGAGCGGCGTGACGACCGTGGTGGCGACCGGGGTGGATTCCGGCGCGATGAGCGTTCCGGTGGTGACCGTGGTGGGTTCCGTCGTGACGACCGCGGCGGACGTCCCGCCGGTGGCGGCTACGAGCGCCGTGACGACCGGGGCGGGGACCGCGGTGGATTCCGTGGCCGCGACGACCGTTCCGGTGGTGGTTTTGAGCGCCGTGACGACCGCGGTGGTGACCGGGGCGGGTTCCGCAGGGACGACCGTTCCGGTGGTGGCTTCGAGCGGCGCGACGACCGGGGCGGGGACCGCGGTGGGTTCCGTCGGGACGACCGTGGGCCGCGTCGGGACGACGACCGTGGCTTCCGGCGGGACGACCGGTCCGGCGGGGAGCGGGGCGGCTACCGCGGACGGGACGACCGCGGTGACCGTGGGCCGCGTCGGGACGACCGTTCCGGCGGCGGGTTCCGCGGGCGGGACGACCGTGGCGGCGACCGTGGGTTCCGGCGGGACGACCGTGACCGGGAGCCGATCAAGCGGCTGCCGATCCCGGACGACGTCACGGGCCACGAGATCGACCCGGACGTGCGCCAGGAGCTGATGAGCCTGCCCAAGACACTCGCCGAGGACGTCGCCAGGAACCTGGTGATGGTCGCCAAGCTGATCGACGACGAGCCCGAGGAGGCGTACGCGTACTCGCGGATCGCGCTGCGGCTCGCCTCGCGGGTGGCCGCCGTGCGTGAGGCCGCGGGCTTCGCCGCGTACTCCACCCAGCGGTACACCGAGGCGCTGGCCGAGTTCCGGGCCACCCGGCGGATGACCGGGACCGTGGACCTGTGGCCCGTGATGGCCGACTGCGAGCGCGGCCTCGGCCGCCCCGAGCGGGCGCTGGCCATGGCCGGCGAGCCCGAGGTGCAGAAGCTGGACAAGGCCGGTCAGGTCGAGATGCGGCTGGTCGCGGCGGGTGCGCGGCGCGACATGGGGCAGATCGACGCCGCCATCGTCACGCTCCAGGGGCCGGAGCTCGGCTCCAGCTCCGTACAGCCCTGGACCGCGCGGCTGCGTTACGCGTACGCCGACGCGCTGCTGACGGCGGGGCGTGAGGACGAGGCGCGCGAGTGGTTCGCCAAGGCGGTCGAGGCGGACAAGGACGGCAGCACGGACGCCTCCGACCGGCTCGCCGAGCTGGACGGCGTCGAGTTCGTCGACGCGCTGGACGGCGACGAGGACGACGCGGCGGAGGAGCCGAAGGCCGACACCGTCGAGGAGTCCGCCGTCGAGGAGTCCGCCGTGCCCGCCGGGGCCGGTGCCGAGGCGGCGGCCGACAGCGACGTCGAGGGCGAGCGGGCGGCCGACGACAAGGGCTGAGCAGGACGGTGAAAGGGCGGCACCCCGGGACTTCGGTTCCGGGGTGCCGCCCTTTTCGCGTGGTGCGCGGGTGCGGCGGTCAGTTCACCGTGAGGCTGCGCAGGACCAGACCGGTGGCGGGCTTGGGGCCGAAGGACGTGGACTTGCGGGGCATCGTCACACCCTGGCGGGCCAGGTCCCGTACGACCTCCTCGCGCACCGGATGCATCAGGACCGCCGTAGCGCCGCGGCGCTCGGCCTGCTCCACGGCAGCTTCCGTGTCGTGGATGTAGGCGATGTCCTCCGGCGCGTCCGGGATGTGCCAGAGGTGCGCCAGCAGGGTCTCGTGCAGGACGGACGCGTCCAGGGTGCGCCAGGCGTCCGGGCGGTCGTGGCGGATCGTACGGTCGAGGAGCTCCGGATCGGGGCGGTCCAGGAGGTGGTACGTGCCGTCGCCGGCCAGCAGGAAGGCGTTGCCGTCCGCGGCGGCACCGGCCAGCGCCGCCATCGCCTCCGGGAGCGTCGTGCGCAGCCGGCGTATCCGGAAGGAGTCGCCCACCGCGGCCAGCGCCTCGGGCACCGGCAGGCGGTGCAGCAGCCGGTGTATCGCGCGGACCTGGAGGGGGTAGCGGCCGGTGTCGACCAGGAGGACCAGACCGTAGTCCCAGGCCGTCGCCGCGGGGGCGTGCTCCTGCTGGAGACGCAGGTACGTCGCCCAGCGGTGGTGGCCGTCGGCGATGAGGGCCTGGCGGCGGGCCAGGTCGGCGGTGACCCCCGCCAGCTCGGCCGGGTCGGTGATCGACCACAGGCGGTGGTGGAAGCCGTCCTCGGTGGTGGTGGCGAGCAGCGGGGTGCGGGTGAGGGCACGGTCGACGGCGTCCGTGGTGCCGCTGGGTTCCGCATCGCCCCGGTAGGTGAGGAGCAGCGGCTCCAGGTTGGCGGCGGTGGCGCGCATCAGGGCCGCCCGGTCCTCGACGACGTGCGGCATGACGTCCTCGTGCGGGAGGACGACGCCCGCGTCCGGGGCGGACAGGGCGAGCGCGCCGATGATGCCGCGCTGGAGAAGGCCGTCGCGGGACTGTTCGTACACGTACAGCGCGGGTTCCGCGTCCGGGGCCAGGACGCCCTCGGCCAGCCAGCTGCGCAGCGTCTGGGCGGCCTGCTGGTGCCGGGCCGCGGGGGTGTCGGCCTGCGGGAGGATCAGCCGGACGATGTTGTGCGGATCCGCGGATTCCAGGTGGAGCAGACCGTCCGGGCGGACCACGACGTCGTACGGCGGCGAGGTCACCGCGGCGAGGCTGCCGACCGCCTCGGGGACATAGCGGAGCCCGCGCAGGGGGACCAGTTGCAGGCCGAGGTCCTCGGGCGGCCCAGGTGTGCTCATTGGTGCATCGTAAGTCGGGTGGGGAGATGGGTGATGATCGGGGGAGAAGCAGCCGATCGAGGAGATCAAGAATGAGCCACCAGCAGCAGACCAGGACGCGTCCGGGCGGCAGCGCGAAGGCGCTGAGCGAGGCGTACGACACCGCGCTGTTGGACCTCGACGGGGTGGTGTACGCGGGGGGCGACGCCATCGCGCACGCCGTGGACTCGCTGGGTGCGGCACGGGACGGCGGGATGCACCTCGCGTACGTCACCAACAACGCGCTGCGCACCCCGGACGAGGTGGCGGCCCATCTGACGGAGCTGGGGATTCCGGCGGCGGCGGGCGACGTGATCACGTCCGCGCATGCGGTGGCGCGGCTGATCGCCGATCAGGTTCCGCCCGGGTCACGGGTGTTGGTGATCGGCGGGGAGGGACTGCGGGTCGCGCTGCGCGAGCGCGGACTGGTGCCGGTCGAGTCCGCCGAGGACTCGCCGGTGGCCGTGGCGCAGGGGTACGGGGGGCCGGACCTGGCGTGGAGCAGGTTCGCGGAGGCGTCGTACGCGATCCGGCGGGGGGTTCCGTGGTTCGCGTCGAACACGGACCTGACGATTCCGAGTGCGCGGGGGATCGCGCCGGGGAACGGGGCCGCGGTCGAGGTCGTACGGATCGCCACCGGGGCGGAGCCGCAGGTGGCGGGCAAGCCGTTGCCGCCGATGCACCGGGAGACGATCCTGCGGACCGGGGCGGAGCGGGCGCTGGTCGTCGGCGACCGCCTGGACACGGACATCGAGGGGGCCAACGGGGGCGGGGTGGATTCGCTGCTGGTGCTCACCGGGGTGACGGACGCGGCGCAGCTGCTGGCGGCGGAGGCGAAGTACCGGCCGACCTTTGTGGACGCGGACCTGCGGGGGCTGCTGCGCGGGCAGCCGGAAGTGGTCGGCGGGGACGGGGAGTTCCGGTGCGGAGGGTGGACGGCTTCGGTCCGGGGGGACGTGCTGGGGCTGGAGGGGGAGGGTGAGGCGATGGATGCGTTGCGGGCGATGTGTGGGGTGGCTTGGGGGTTGGCGGGGGACGGGAGTTGTGGGTTGGAGGTGGGGGAGGCGTTGAGGAGGGTGGGGTTGGGGTAGGGGGTGTTTTTCGTTCTGGGCCGGGGGCGGGGGTCCGCTGGGGCGGGTTGGGGCGGGGGTTCGGTTGAGCGGAGCGGGGGTGGGGTAAGGGGTGCGGGGCGTCCGGGGCTGGGGGGTTCGGCTCCGCCGGGGGCCGCCCCCTTGCCCGCCCGTTCCGCCCCCGGGGGGCGGCCCCGCCGCCCAAGGGGGCGGGGGAGCGAGCGGGCG
>NZ_JBIAMU010000052.1:0-6103 GCF_042874215.1 Streptomyces sp. NPDC004111 | reverse complement strand
CCCCCCGCCGTAACCCCCCCCTGCCCCCCCCCACCCCCCCCCCCCCCCCCCCCCCCCCCCCCCCCCCCCCCCCCACCCCCCCCCCCCCGCCGCCCACGGCCCCCCACCCCCCGACCCCCCCGAGCAACGCGCCGCCGCCGTCCGCACCGCCTTCGAAGGGCTGCGCCAGATCCGCCGCATCACCCAGGGCTCGGAGAGCACCCCCGCCCCCTGGGAACTGCGCCAGTTCCCCAACGCCGTGGCCCTCGCACTGGAGGCCGCACCCCTGCCGCCCTCCGCCACCGCCCCCGACGGCACCCGCACGGCCACCGGCTACCGCGTCCGCCCGGGGGACGAGCCGCACACCGTCGCCGTCGAATGGCTGGGCCCGCCCGGCAGCGGAGCCGCCGCCGACGAACGCGACCGGCTCACCCACTGCACCGACGTACTGACCGCCCTCGGCTGGGACGCACTCCTCTACCGGGGCCCGCGCCGCCGCTGGTTCGTCGAAGTTCGCCCACCGCACGGCACCACCACCGCGTAACCACCTCCGCAACCGCCCCACACAGCCACCCCCGGCAACCACCCCCGCCCCGAAACACCAACGGCCCCGGCCGCCCCCAAGGGGGCCACCGGGGCCGTCGGGCCGTCGATCCGCCAGTTACCCGCGGCGAGCCGCAGCGTCAGCCGGACCAGACACCTGCCCATCCCGTACCGACTCCACGGAATCCACCGAATCCACGGACTCCACCGACTCCACGGACTTCCCGGACGTCGCAGACTTCGCGGATTCCGCCGCTTCCGCAGCCTCCGCCTCCTCCGCGAGCCGCTCCATACCGCTCGTCGTCTTCAGCGGCTTCTCCTTGATGAAGATCACCGCGACCAGCGCCAGCGCCGCGAACGGCGCCGCGATCAGGAAGAGGTCCGCCGTCGCGAGCCCGTACGCGTTCTCCACGATCTCGCGGATCGGCGCCGGCAGCTTGGTCATGTCCGGCACGGACGTCTCGCCCCCGCCGCCGGGCGGCACCGGAATGCCCGCCTCCGTCATGCCCTTGGTCATCTCGGTCGCGACCCGGTTGGCCAGCACCGCACCCAGCGCGCTGGTACCGATCGTGCCGCCCATGCTGCGGAAGAACGACAGTACGGACGTCGCGGCACCCAGCTCGGTGGCCGGAACGTCGTTCTGCGCGGCCAGCACCAGGTTCTGCATCAGCATGCCGACGCCGATGCCGAGCACGGCCATGTACAGGCTCAGCAGACCGAAGTGCGTGTCGGCGTTGATCGTCGACAGCAGGGCGAGGCCCGCGGTCATGATGATCGCGCCCGCGACCAGGTACACCTTCCACTTGCCTGTCTTGCTGATGATCTGGCCCGCGATGGTGGAGGAGACCAGCAGACCGAGGATCATCGGCAGGCTCATCAGGCCCGCGATCGTCGGCGACTTGCCCAGCGCGATCTGGAAGTACTGCGAGAGGAACACGGTGCCGCCGAACATGGCCACACCCACGAGCAGGCTCGCGATGGTGGTGAGGCTGACCGTCCGGTTGCGGAAGATGGTGAGCGGAATGATCGGCTCCGCCACCCGCGCCTCGACGAACACCGCGGCGACCAGCAGCAGCACACCGCCACCGGTCAGGGCGGCCGTCTGCCAGGAGGCCCAGTCGAACTGGTGGCCCGCCAGCGAGGTCCAGATCAGCAGCGCACAGACACCGGCGACGATCAGGAACGCACCCAGGAAGTCGATCTTCACTTCACGGCGCACGGTCGGCAGCTTCAGCGTGCGCTGGAGCAGGAAGATCCCGAGCAGCGCGAACGGAACACCGATGAAGAAGCACCAGCGCCAGCCCAGCCACGAGGTGTCCACCAGCACACCGCCGACCAGCGGACCGGCCACGGTGCCGACCGCGAAGACCGCGCCGAAGATGCCCGCGTACTTGCCGAGCTGACGCGGCGGAATGATCGCGGCCATCACGACCTGCGCGAGCGCGGTCAGACCACCGGCGCCGATGCCCTGCACGACGCGGCTGAAGATGAGCAGCCCCACCTCGTGCGAGAACCCGGCGAGCAGCGAGCCCACCACGAACATCACGAGGGACAGCTGGAGCAGCAGCTTCTTGTTGTAGAGGTCCGAGAGCTTGCCCCACAGCGGCACGGTCGCCGTCATGGCCAGCAGCTCGGAGGTGACGACCCAGGTGTACGAGGACTGGCTCGCGCCGAGGTCCGCGATGATCCGGGGGAGTGCGTTGGCCACGACCGTACCGGCCAGGATGGCGACGAACATGCCCGCCATCAGCCCGGACATGGCCTGGAGTATCTGCTTGTGGTTCATGGAGGTGGGCGCCTGGTCGGGCGCCTCGATTGCAGTCAAGGTGTCCTTCTTAGGATGTCGATCCGAGGATCGGGCAGGAAAAGCCGGGAAGGCCGGGGGCCGACCGGGAGGGCCGGGGCCGGGGGCAGGGCGTCCGCGGGGCGGGGCCGGCGGACGTGCCGCTGTCGACGGCCGTCCGGGTCACCGGGTGTCCGGCGTGTCCGGGGGCGTCATGCCGGACGTCAGATGGGCGAAGGTCGCGCGGAAGACCTCGGCGAACTCGACGTCCGGGGTCCGCTCGCACCAGTCCTCGATGGAGGTCCGGATGGCGGCGGTGGCGACGGAGGCCACCAGCCGCGGATAGAGCCCGACACGGTCTCCCGCCGCGCTCCCGAGCCGGTCGGCGACCGCCTGCGCGAGCTCCCGCTCCTCTGCCATGTGGGCCCCCAGCCCACGGACGAGGAGGTACGGGGAGCGCTGGAAGACCTTGGCCCGCAGGCTCCAGACCTCGTGCCGCTCCGCGACGTCCGTCAGTTCCGCGAGGAACGCGTCGCGCAGCACCTCCAGGACGGGGATCTCCGCCGGCGCCTCGCGCAGCGCACGCCTGATCCGCTGACCGACCTCCGCGTCGATCATGAGGAAGGCGTCGTCGTGGCTTTCGAAGTAGTTGAAGAACGTGCGCGGCGAGACCCCGGCGGCACTGCTGATCGCCTCGACGGTGACGTTCTCCGCACCGTGCTCGGCGGCCAGCCGCACGGCGGCTTCCGAGAGGGCCACCTTGGTGGCCTGCTTCTTGCGTTCCCGGAGTCCGGGAACGCCGTCCTTGCTCTTCACATATTGCAGATTACGCAAACATGCAGACCCTGCAAAATTAATTAGGGACGCCCCTGGTCGGCCCGGCACCCGTGCCGCCGGCACCGGCCGGGGGCGTCCTCAACGGGCCCTCGCCCACGGGGCCTTCGCGCGCTCGCCGGGAGACCGCGCCCGTACGGAGCTCTGCCGGGCGGGTCTCAGCCGAGCTGCCACCGCTGGTTGTCCCCGCCGTGCCACGGCCACTGGACGATCCGGGCGCCGTCCGCCGTGGAGGCGCCCGCGACGTCGAGTACCTTGCCGGAGTGCTTGGCGATCAGCCGGACGAACTTGTCGCCGACCCCCTCGACGCGGAAGCGCTGGTTGTCGCCCCCGTTCCACGCCCACTGCACCAGGGGCGTGCCGTTCGCCGACGACGCACCGTACACGTCGAGCACCTTGCCCGAGTGCGTGGCCACCAGCCGTACGTACCCGTCGCCCAACTGCTCGACCAGAAACTCCTGGTTCGCCCCGCCGTGCGGCAGCCACTGGACGACGGGCGTCCCGTTGTCCAGGGACGCGCCCCGCACGTCGATCGCCCTGCCGGAGTGCCGGGCCAGCAACGGGGTGCCGCGATAGGCCCAGCGCTGGTTCCTCCCCCCGTGCCACGGCCACTGGATGAGCGCCGCCCCGTCGTCGCGGGCCCCGCCGGACACGTCGACCACCTTGCCGGAGTGCTTGGCGACCAGCCGAACGTCACGGTCGCCGGCCGCCTCCAGCCGGAACCGCTGGTTGTCCCCGCCGTTCCACGCCCACTGCACGAGAGGTGTGCCGTCCGCCGTCGAGGCGTTGCTGACGTCCAGGACCTTGCCGGAGTGCCGGGCGACGGCACGCACGTATCCGTTGCCGACCGCCTCCAGCCGGAACCGCTGGTTGTCGCCGCCGTGGAACCGCCACTGGACGGCGGCCACCCCGTCGCCCGCACTGGCACCCCTGATGTCGGCGACCTTGGAGGTGGCCCGGCTGATCAGCGGGGAGTCCAGCCAGAGACCGAGATGGGCCGGGGTGAAGGGACAGAACGCGAAGTCGTTGCCCCGCATCAGACAGGCGACGCCGCCGCCCTGGGCGCAGTTCTCGCAGTTGCCGTTCGGCATCCCGAACCGCCCCCAGGCGCCCCCGCAGTCGCACCCGCTGCTCGCGTACTCGTCCGGCGCACCGAAGACGTGCCCCGTCTCGTGCGCGAAGACCCGGTCGATGTTGTCGGGACCCCAGCCGTCGTTGGCGTAGTCCATGACGAGGTACGGACCACCGATGAAGGCGTACGCGAAGTGGTTCAACGGGTACTTGGTGAAGAAGGCGACGTACGTCCACCGGGTCCCGAGGGTGCCGCGCAGGTGTTCCGCGTACTGCAGGACACCGGTGCCGCCGGCCGGGTAGCCGAGCGCCGCGAGCGCGGGATCGCGCCAAAGCGCCTCCAGGTCACCGGCGTTGGGGTCGGGCGCCACCGTCAGCGGCACGACGTGCACGTCGTAGTGGAAGGACGGCGCGGCCTGCGGGGCGGCGGAGGCCAGCCAGCCCAGCCCGTTCTGCACCTCGGCGACCACCTTGGTCCGCTCGGCCGCACTGAACTTCAGCCCGGCCGTCGGCCCCTCGACGATGACGATCCCGACCGCCACGCTTCCTTCCAGGTAGGAACTGGTCGGTCCGGCCGCGCCCGGACCCAGCGACGCCCGGATGTCCTCCGGCCGGGGCACCACCGAGGTGCACCCCGCCATGTCCCAGCTCTCCCCGCTCCGGGGCCTGGAGCGCTTCGCCGACCGGTACGCGGCCGACTCGCGCAGCCGCAGCGCCTCGACCCCCATCAGCTCCAGCGGACCGAGCGCCGCCACCTCCGGCTCACTGAGACCGGTCGCCGACCGCAGTGGCACCTCCTCGCGCGCCGCCCCGTCGCCCGGTGCCTCCTGCCCGGAGTCGTCCGGGCGGCGCTGCACGACGCCGACCCTGCCGTAGTGGTGCACCACCTGCCCGGCGCCCTCCGGCGCTGCGGCGGTGATCGTCGTACCGATCGTGATTCCCTCAAGGACCCGCAGGTCGCCTGCCATCGTCCTCCCCCTTCCTGACGGACCTCCCGACGGTCCTCCGCCCACCGGCGGACGGAGGCGCCGGATCTACGCCGTGCCACCTCCTGGGCGGTCGGGCGGCAGAAATCCGGGCGCATCCCAGCCGAGGCCCTCGCCGGGACGCTTCTTGGGGCGGGCCCGAGCCCGCCAGGCGGCCACGAGCAGCCGCTCCTCCTCGTCGAACCCGGCGGCACCGCCGTCCTCGGGCAGCTCCGCCTCCGGGTCCGTCCGTACGAGGGAGACGCCGGGCACCCCCCGCAGCGCCGCCACCAGCTCCGCGCCCCCGCCCCGCACCAGCACCAGCCGGCGCGACAGCACCTGGGTCACCCGGGCCACCGCGCGCAGCGCGGTCAACGGGTGCTCGCTGTCGGTCGCCCCTTCGGCCCCGGCGGTCGCGGAGGGCGGATCGAGCACGACCAGAAACTCGTCCACGGACATGGGCAACACCCCTCGTCACGGGGGAGTCTGCTCCGGCCCGCCACAGGCGGCAAGAACGGTGCAGGACAAGAACCCGCAGCCCAGGACGGCCCGACGGTCACCTCCGACGCCGCAGTGAGGTTGACGCGGCCCCGCTGGGTCCGTATAGTTCTTCGGGTTGTCCTATGTGAGCACCGGTTGCGACTGGCCCGGGACGACCATTCACAGAGCAGGAACACGAATCGAGACGCGACATCCGTCGCATTCTTTTTCGTGCCCCTATTTCGTGAATGAGGCAACCGAAACCCCGATTTGATTCGGGCGGCCGGAACCCGCTAATGTCTCACTCGTCGGAACGGCCCAACGGCCGGAAAGACAACCCAAGTTCGACTGGGAATCAGCACCGGAAACGGTCTGATAGAGTCGGAAACGCAACAACACAAAAGAAACACCGAACGAAAACGTCCGGAGGAAAGCCCGCAGGGGTGAG
>NZ_JBIAMU010000051.1:0-8077 GCF_042874215.1 Streptomyces sp. NPDC004111 | reverse complement strand
ACCGTCGCCGACATCGACTGGGAACGCCACTACACCGCCTTCACCGCCACCCGCCCCAGCCCCCTCCTCACCGACCTCCCCGAAGTACGCCAACTGAGCGCGGCGGGTGCGGGCGTGGCCGGGACCGAAACGGTGTCGGGGCGTTCCGCCATGGCCGGGCAGCTCATCGCCCTGGACAAGGCTGACCAGGACCGGTTCCTGCTGGATCTGGTGCGCCGTTACATGGCGGTGGTCCTCGGGCACTCCTCGCCGGAGGCCGTCCCGGCCGACCGCGCTTTCAAGGACCTGGGCTTCGACTCGGTGATGGCCGTGGAGTTCCGCAACCGGCTCGGCGCCGCCACCGGACTGCGGCTCCCCGCCACCACCGTCTTCGACCACCCCACCCCGACCGCCCTGGCCCGCTATCTCAGGACCGAACTCCTCGGCGCCCCGGACGCAGCCGACGGACCGGCAAGGACCGCACTCCCGCACGTCGACGACGATCCGATCGTCATCGTGGGTATGAGCTGCCGTTTCCCCGGCGGAGCCAACTCCCCCGAACAGCTCTGGCAGCTCCTCACCCAGGGCACCGACGCCATGGCGCCGTTCCCGGACGACCGCGGCTGGGACCTGGATTCCCTGTATCACGACGACCCCGACCACCCGGGCACCTCCTACACGCGTGTGGGCGGCTTCCTCGGTGACGCGACGCGCTTCGACGCGGGCTTCTTCGGGATCTCACCCCGCGAAGCCCTCGCCATGGACCCCCAGCAACGCCTCCTCCTCGAAGCCTCCTGGGAAGCCCTCGAACACGCAGGCATCAACCCCCACACCCTCCGAGGCACCACCACCGGCGTCTTCACCGGCACCAACGGCCAGGACTACGCCACCCTCTTCACCCACCACCAACCCCAAGAACTCGGCGGCCACATCGGCACCGGCAACAGCGCCTCCGTCATGTCCGGACGCGTCGCCTACACCCTCGGCCTCGAAGGCCCCGCCCTCACCATCGACACCGCCTGCTCCTCCTCCCTCGTCGCCCTCCACCTCGCCGCACAAGCACTCCGCAACAACGAATGCACCCTCGCCCTCGCCGGCGGCATCACCATCATGGCCACCCCCGGCCTCTTCATCGAATTCTCCCGCCAACGCGGCCTCGCCACCGACGGCCGCTGCAAAGCCTTCGCCCAAGCCGCCGACGGCACCGGCTTCTCCGAAGGCATCGGCATGCTCGCCCTCGAACGCCAAAGCCACGCCCACCACAACAACCACCCCATCCTCGCCACCCTCCGCGGCTCCGCCATCAACCAAGACGGCGCCTCCAACGGACTCACCGCCCCCAACGGACCCTCCCAACAACGCGTCATCCGCCAAGCCCTGGCAAACGCCGGCCTCCACGCCGCCGACATCGACGCCGTCGAAGCACACGGCACCGGCACCACCCTCGGCGACCCCATCGAGGCACAAGCCCTCCTCGCCACCTACGGCCAAAACCGCGAACACCCCCTCCTGCTCGGCTCGGTGAAGTCCAACATCGGCCACACCCAAGCCGCCGCAGGCGTCGCCGGCGTCATCAAAATGATCCTCGCCATGCAACACGGCCTCCTCCCCCAAACCCTCCACATCGACGAACCCACCACCCACGTCGACTGGACCACAGGCAACATCGAACTCCTCACCAAACAGACCGAATGGCCGCAGACGGCGGGGGTCCGACGGGCAGGTGTGTCCGCCTTCGGCGTGAGTGGCACCAACGCCCATGTGATCCTCGAACAGCCCCCGGTGCTGTCCGCGCAGGAGTCGGTACGGGCCGAGCTGCCCGCCGTTCCGTGGGTGCTCTCCGGCGAGGGCGAAGCCGCGCTGCGGGCCCAGGCGGAGCGGCTGCGGTCCTTCGTCGAGGACCGTCCGGAACTCGAACCGGTCGACATCGCATGGTCGTTGGCGTCCACGCGTGCCGCGCTGTCCCACCGTGCCGTGGTCGTGGGCACCGACCGGGACGAACTGCTCAGCGGCCTGGATTCGCTGCTCACCACGGTCCCGGTGACGGGCGGGCTGGGCATGCTCTTCGCCGGTCAGGGCTCGCAGCGGCTCGGCATGGGCCGTGCACTGCACGCCGCCTACCCGGTGTTCGCACAGGCGTGGGACGAGGTGTGCGCGGAGCTGGAGACCCACCTCGGCCGTTCCCTCACCGAGGTCGTCTGGGGCGAGGACGCGGACCTGCTGCGCGAAACGGCCTTCACCCAGGCCGGTCTCTTCGCCCTCGAAGTCGCCCTCTACCGCCTCGTCAACTCGTGGGGCATCACCCCTGACCATCTCCTCGGCCACTCCATCGGCGAACTCTCCGCCGCACACGTAGCCGGAGTCTGGTCACTCCCCGACGCGGCAAAGATCGTCGCCGCACGCGGACGACTCATGCAGGCCCTCCCCGCAGGCGGAGCCATGGCCTCCGTAACCGCACCCGAAGCCGACGTTGTCCCCCTGCTCGACGACCGCGTCACCCTCGCCGCCGTCAACGGACCCTCCTCGGTCGTCATTTCCGGCGACGAAGACGCCGTGGAAGCCGTGACCGACACCCTGAACGCCCAAGGTGTGAAGACCCGTCGGCTGCACGTCAGCCACGCCTTCCACTCCCACCGCATGGACGCCATGCTCGACGACTTCACCGCCGTCCTGCACACCGTGGAATTCCACGCCCCCACCCTGCCCATCGTCTCCAACCTCACCGGCGACATCGCCGGCGACGAACTCTCCACCCCCGACTACTGGGCCCGCCACATCCGCGCAACCGTCCGCTTCGCCGACGGACTCAACACCCTCCGCACCCTGGGCACCACCACCCTCCTCGAACTCGGCCCCGACGGCTCCCTCACCACCCTCACCGACGGCCACGGCACCCCAGCCCTCCGCCACAACCGCCCCGAAGCACCCACCCTCATGACCGCCCTGGGCACCCTCCACGCCCGCGGCACCCACATCGACTGGCCCAGCGTGTTCCCCGGGGCCCGGCAGGTGGCCCTGCCCACCTACGCCTTCCAGCGCGAGCGCTACTGGCTGCAAGCGGAACGACCGCTTCCGGACTCCGAGCGCTGGCGGTACGAGCTGACGTGGACGCCGCTCACCGGCGCGGTCCCGGAGCGGGAGGCCGGGCTGTCCGGCACCTGGTGGGTGTTCACGGAGCCGGAGGCGTCCGGCTCGGCAACGGACGTGGTCGCCGCGCTGTCCGCGGCAGGGGCCGACGTACAGGTACGTACGGTCGCCGACCTGACCGGGACTTCCGAGAACCCCCAGGTCACGGCACCTGTCGCCGAGTCGGAGGCCGCCGCGCTCACGGGCGTGGTCGCGCTGCTGACCGCCGAATCGACGGTCGTGCTCGTGCAGGCCCTCGGTTCTTCCGGGGTGCGCGCCCCGCTGTGGGCCGTCACCCGGGGTGCGGTGCGCGTGGTCGACGGTGACGTGGTGGATCCGTACGGAACCGAGGTGTGGGGGCTCGGCCGGGTGGCCGCCCTGGAGCACCCCGGTCTGTGGGGCGGTCTCGTGGACCTCCCCGCCGAACTGACAGCGCCGGCCGCCGCCGCGCTGTGCGCCGTGCTGTCCGGCACCACCGGCGAGGACCAGGTCGCCGTTCGCGACTCCGGCCTGTGGGGCTGCCGTCTGAACCGGGCGATCCGCCCGGCGTCGTACCGGCACACTCCCTGGAACGGTCGCGGCACCGCGCTGATCACCGGCGGTACGGGGGCCCTGGGCGGCCACGTCGCCCGCTGGCTCGCCACCACCGGCGTCGACCACCTCGTCCTCACCGGCCGACGCGGACTCGACACCCCCGGCGCCACCGAACTCACCACCGAACTCGAAACACTCGGTGTACAGGTCACCATCGCCGCCTGCGACGTCGCCGACCACGGCGCCCTCACCGCACTCCTCGACACCCTCCCCGACCTCCGTACCGTCGTCCACGCCGCAGGCGTCCCCAGCTGGGGCGCCCTCGACGGGCTCACACCGGAGGAATTCGCCGACAGCGTCCACGCCAAGGTCACCGGGGCCCAGAACCTCCACGACCTCACCCGCCACCTGGAGCTCGACGCCTTCGTCCTGTACTCCTCGATCGCGGGCGTGTGGGGCAGCGGAAACCAGTCCGCCTACGCCGCGGCCAACGCCTTCCTCGACGGACTCGCCCACCACCGCCGCACCCAAGGACTCCCCGCCACCTCCGTCGCCTGGGGCATGTGGGACGGCGGCGGGATGGCGGTCGGCGGTGAGGACTTCCTCGTCGAGCGCGGGGTGTCGGGCATGGCGCCCGAGCTCGCCGTTGCCGCGCTGCGGCAGGCGATGAGCAACGACGAGACGGCCGTCGTGGTCGCCGACGTCGACTGGGCACGTTTTGGCCCGCTCTTCACCGCACAGCGTCCGAGTCCCCTGCTGAGCGAGCTGACGGCGGAGGCCGCCACGCCCGCCGGCACGGCTGTCGAGGTTGCGGACGGGCCCGTCGGCGCGTTCGCGGCCCGGCTCGCGGGACTGCCGGAGGAGGAGCGGAACCGTACCGTCGTAGAGCTGATCCGGGACCGGGTCGCGGAAGTGCTGGGGCACGCGGAGTCGGCCTCGGTCGGCCTGGACCGGACGTTCCAGGAACTGGGCTTCGACTCGCTGATGGCGGTGGAGCTGCGCAACCGGCTCGGCTCCGTCACCGAGCTGACCCTGCCCGCCTCGGTCGTCTACGACTACCCGACCCCGACGGCCCTGGCCGAGCACGTGTGCAGGGAGGCACTGGGGGTCGCCGAGGTGGTCCTCGCACCGGTGGCGACGCACGCCCCGGACGACGACCCGATCGTCATCGTCGGCATGGGCTGCCGCTTCCCCGGCGGCGTCGACTCCCCCGAGTCCTTCTGGGAACTGGTGAGTGCCGGCGGGGACGCCGTCTCGCCGTTCCCCACGGACCGCGGCTGGGACCTCGCCGACATCTACGACGCCGACCCCGAGCGCTCTGGCCGTTCCTACGTGCGGTCCGGCGGCTTCCTCCACGACGCCGCCGACTTCGACGCGGCCTTCTTCGGGATCTCGCCGCGCGAGGCGACGGCGATGGACCCGCAGCAGCGGCTCCTGCTAGAGACCGCCTGGGAGACCTTCGAGCGCGCGGGCCTCTCCACGGCCGACCTCAAGGGCAGCCGGACCGGCGTGTTCGTCGGGGCTTCGGCACAGGGCTACGGCGGCGGTGACGGCGAACTGCCGGAGGGTTCGGAGGGCTACCTCCTGACCGGCAACGCCAGCAGTGTCGTGTCCGGCCGGCTGTCCTACACCTTCGGTCTCGAAGGCCCCGCGGTGACCGTCGACACGGCATGCTCGTCGTCGCTGGTCGCCCTGCACTGGGCGGTGCAGGCGCTGCGGAACGGCGAGTGCTCGCTCGCTCTCGCGGGTGGTGTCACCGTGATGGCGACACCGGCAACGTTCGTGGAGTTCTCGCGGCAGCGGGGACTGGCCGCCGACGGGCGCTGCAAGGCGTTCGCGGGTGCCGCGGACGGTACGGGCTGGGGCGAGGGCGTCGGCATGCTCCTCGTCGAGCGCCTCTCGGACGCCGTGCGCAACGGCCACGACGTCCTCGCGGTCGTACGCGGCTCCGCCGTCAACCAGGACGGCGCGTCCAACGGCCTCACCGCCCCCAACGGCCCCTCCCAGCAGCGCGTCATCCGCCAGGCGCTGGCGAACGCGGGCCTGAGCACGTCCGAAGTGGACGCGGTCGAGGCGCACGGTACGGGGACCAAGCTGGGCGACCCGATCGAGGCGCAGGCGCTCCTCGCGACGTACGGGCAGGACCGCGAGCAGCCCCTGCTGCTCGGCTCGGTGAAGTCGAACATCGGACACACCCAGGCGGCCTCCGGTGTGGCCGGTGTGATCAAGATGGTCATGGCGATGCGCCACGGTGTGCTTCCGCAGACCCTGCACGTCGACGAGCCCACCCCGCACGTCGACTGGACGGCGGGTGCGGTGGAACTGCTCACCGACTCGACGCGTTGGCCCGAGACGGGTGCTCCGCGCCGTGCGGGTGTGTCGTCGTTCGGCGTGAGCGGCACCAACGCCCACGTCATTCTGGAGCAGTCCGCCCCGGCAACCGACTCCGAGGAGCCGAGGGCCCAACTCCCCGCATTCCCGCTGGTGTTGTCCGCCGAGAGCGAGACCGCACTGCGGGCGCAGGCCGAGCGGCTGCGGAACGCGGCGAACCGGACTCCGGACCTGGATCTCACGGATGCGGGCTGGTCCCTGGTGTCGGCCCGGACGCTGCTGTCGCACCGCGCTGTGGTCGTGGGCTCCGACCGGGACGAACTGCTGCGCGGCTTGGCAGCGGTCGCGCACGGGGAGCCCGCGCCGGGTGTGGTGACGGGCACGGCCGGATCTCCGTCGGGTGCGGTGTTCGTGTTCCCGGGCCAGGGTTCGCAGTGGACCGGCATGGCCAGCGAACTCCTTGCCACGTCGGCCGTGTTCACGACCCGTATGCAGGAGTGCGCGGACGCCCTGAACCCGTTCGTGGACTGGTCCCTCTTCGACGTCCTCGACGACGAGGAAGCCCTGCGCCGGGTCGACGTGGTCCAGCCGGTCCTGTGGGCCGTCATGGTCTCGCTGGCAGAACTGTGGCGCTCGTACGGAGTGACACCTGCCGCCGTCGTCGGACACTCCCAGGGCGAGATAGCCGCCGCCTGCGTCGCGGGCGGCCTGACGCTGGAGGACGGCGCCCGCGTCGTCGCCCTGCGCAGCAAGGCACTCCTCGCCCTCTCCGGACGCGGCGGCATGGTCTCCGTACCCCTCCCGGCCGACCAGCTCCGTGACCGCGACGGACTGTCCATCGCGGCCGTCAACGGACCCGCCTCCACCGTCGTCTCCGGCGACAACGAAGCGCTGGAAGCAGTCCTCGCGGACTTCCCGCAGGCCAAGCGCATCCCCGTCGACTACGCCTCCCACTCCGCACACGTCGAGGAAATCAAGGACGAACTGGCCGAAGCACTCGCGCCCGTCGCTCCCCACACCGGACACATTCCCTTCCACTCCACCGTCACCGGCCAACTCACCGACACCGCAGAGCTGGACGCGGCGTACTGGTACGAAAACCTCCGCCACACCGTCCAGTTCCAGGACACCATCGAGGCGCTCCTCCACACCGGACACACCGTCTTCGTCGAGGCCAGCCCCCACCCCGTCCTCGCGGCGGGCGTGCGCGACATCGCTGACGCGGCCGAGACGGCCGTCGTGGCGACGGGTTCGCTGCGCCGTGGTGAGGGGGACGTACGTCGGTTCCTGACCTCGGTTGCCGAGCTGTCGGCCTTCGGTGTCGTGACGGACTGGCATGCCGTGTTCGCCGGGAGCGGCGCGCGGCGCGTGGATCTGCCGACGTACCCGTTCCAGCGGGAACGCTTCTGGATCGAGCGGACCCCTGTGGCGGTCGCGCCTGCGGCGGAAGCGGACGGCGAGTTCTGGGCGGCGGTCGAGCGGGAGGACACCGAGTCCCTTTCGGCGTCCCTCGGGCTCGACGGCGAGCAGCTCAGCAGTCTGCTGCCCGCGCTGTCGGCCTGGCGCCGGCAGCGGAACGAACGGTCGGAGATCGAATCGCTCCGTTACCGCGTCGAGTGGCGGCCACTGACCGGCAACCAGCCCGCTTCGCTGTCGGGTTCGTGGCTCGTGGTCGTTCCCGAGGCCGAGGCGGAGCACCCGTGGGTCGCGGGCACCGTCGAGGCGCTGGCCGCCCATGGGGCCCAGCCGTCGCTGCTCGTACTCGGTGACAACGACCTCGGTCGTGCCGAGCTCACCGGGCGGCTCGGCGGAGCGGTGGGCCTCAGCGGTGTCGTTTCGCTGGTCGCTCTCGACGAGCGTCCGCACCCGGCCTTCGCGTCGGTGCCCGTCGGCTACGCGTGGACGGTACTGCTGTCGCAGGCCATGGGAGACACCGGGATCGAGGCTCCGCTGTGGAGCGTGACCCGGCAGGCGATGTCCACCGGGCCCCACGACGCCGTCGTCGGAATGCCGCAGGCCCTGGTGTGGGGTCTCGGCCGGGTCGTCGCACTGGAACAGCCTCTGCACTGGGGCGGGTTGGTGGACCTGCCCGAGACCGTCACGCCCA
>NZ_JBIAMU010000050.1:0-8193 GCF_042874215.1 Streptomyces sp. NPDC004111 | reverse complement strand
TGTAGATGTCGCAATCCACACCGAACCCGGAAGGCCCTCACTCGTTCAAGATCCCCAAGCCATGGAATCCGTCACCAACCTCCATGGACAGAACACCTAGGGCCTGTCCGGCGGATCTTGTCGCGGTCGCGTGCCCTGGCACGCACATCTGCGGCGTTGTCGTCAATCGCCATGGCTCCGCCATGTCTCAATCCTCCGCCTTGCAGCTGCACGCACCAGGCCCCGCTCAGCAGCACCAAGAAGTCACAGGTCACTCCATACGACCTGATCCGCCGGACAGACCCTAGTCGTACCGCCGCCCCGGGGCCGCGCCCACCGCCCCCGCGAAGACCTCCGCGAGGGCGGGCATCTCCCCCGCCTCCAGGGCCGACACCGTCACCCGCACGCCCGGGGCGGCTCCCATGCGGAAGCGTGCGCCCGGGGCCACCGCCCACCCGGCGTGCAGCAGCCGGGACACCACGCCCGTCTCGTCGCCCACCGGGATCCAGACGTTCAGCCCGCTGCGTCCGCGGGCGGCGATGCCCCGCTCCGCGAGTGCCGCGATCAGGGCGTCGCGCCGTTCGCCGTACGACCGGGCGACCGCCGCCGTGTCGACGGCGCCGGTCTCCCACAGCCGCACCACCGCCTGCTGGAGCAGCAGGCTCACCCACCCGGGGCCCAGCCGCTGCCTCCCCCGCACCCGGTCGACCGTCCGCGCGTCACCGGTCAGCACGGCGACACGCAGGTCGGGGCCGTACCCCTTGGACACCGACCGCACGAACACCCACGGTCCGCCGTGCGGCCCGGTCCCGCCCCCGGACACCGGGTGCACCGGCAGGTCCACGATGCCGTGCCCGTGGTCGTCCTCGACCAGCAGCACCGAGGGGTGCGCGCGCAGTACCTCCCGCAGCCGCTCCGCACGGGCACCGCTCACCGCGGCCCCGGTCGGGTTCTGCGCCCTGGCCGTCACCACCACGGCCCGCGCCCCGCCACGCAGCGCCCGGTCCACCTCGTCCGGCAGCGGCCCCTCGTCGTCCACGGCCACCGGCACCGCACGCAGTCCGAGGGCCGGCACCAGGTCGAGCATGGCGCCCCAGCCCGGATCCTCGACGGCGACCGCGTCCCCCGGCTTCAGGTGCACCGCGAGGACCCGCTCGATCGCGTCCAGGGAGCCGGAGGCCACCGCGACCGGGCCGGCGGGCACCCCCGCCGCGTCGAATCCGGCACGGGCGAGGCGCGCCAGGTCCGGGTCGAGCGGTTCCTCGCCGTACATCCGGGGACGCGCGTCGGCCCGTTCGGCCGCGTACCCGAGGGCGTCCCGCAGCGGGGGCAGCAGCGCGGTGTCGGGGTTGCCCGTCGACAGGTCGCGCACGCCCGCCGGGACGTCGACCCGGATCGAGTCGCGGGCCGTGCTGACCGGCCGGGCCCGGATCCGGCTGCCCCGGCGGCCGGCCGTCTCGATCACCCCGCGCTCGCGAAGTGTCCGGTAGGCGGACGCGACGGTATTGGGATTGACACCCAGCTCGGCTGCCAACTCCCGCATGGGGGGCAGAACTTGGCCCGGCGCGAGGGCACCTTCCCCCACTCCCCGCTCCACGCTCGCGGAAATCTCCGATGCACGCCGCCCACTGATCCGATACTCTCCTAGCACAAACGACAGTATGCACTAGTGCAATGGAGAGCGCAATGCAGGACAGTCACGCCGCCACGACGGAATCCGCCGCCGCGTCCCCGGCCGCGTACGCCCCCACCGACCGCACCGTCCCCACCCGCTCCCCCGAACGCGCCTCCTACGACCGCGCGCTGGTGCACTCGATACTCGACGAGGGATACCTCTGCCACCTGGGCTTCGTCCGGGACGGCGCACCGATCGTGCTGCCGACCCTCTACGGCCGGATCGGCGAGAGTCTGTACGTGCACGGCTCGACCGGTTCGCGCCCGCTGCGCACCGCCGGGCGCACCGAGGACGCCCCGGGCATCGAGGTCTGCCTGACCGTGACCCATGTCGACGGCCTGGTGCTGGCCCGCTCCGCGTTCCACCACTCGATGAACTACCGCTCCGTGGTGGTGCTGGGCACCGCCCGTGCGGTGATCGACGAGCAGGAACGGCGGACCGCGCTCGACGCGCTGGTGGACCAGGTGGTGGCCGGCCGCTCCGCGGACTCCCGCCCCGCCAACGCCAAGGAGCTGGCCGCCACCGCCGTGCTGCGCCTGGACCTCGACGAGGTGTCGGCGAAGGTCCGCACCGGCGGCCCCAACGACGAGCCCGAGGACGCCCAGCTGCCCTACTGGACCGGTGTGGTCCCGCTCACCCGCGGCCACGGCGCACCGATCCCCGCCGACGACCTGGACCCGGCCGTTCCGCTGCCCGGTTACCTGGCGAACCTCTGAGCCGATGAGCCGGGTGCGGGCCCCGGCGGCACACACCCCCGCCGGGGCCCGAACCCCGCACGACCCGGCGACCGCACGACCGCTCGGCCGGACGACCTGACGGCACCCCGGGGTGCCCGGCCCGCGCGCCCGCCGGACCGCACGGGCACGCCCTACACGGCGACGGCCGCCCGGCGCACCCGGGCCGCGTCCCTCGCCTCGCCGAACGCCAGCCCGGCCACGGCCGTGAGCAGCAGCAGCGTCCCGAGGACGGTGGCCGCCGTGAGCCGTTCCCCGAGGAGTACGACGGCGATGACCGCGGCGCTCACCGGTTCGAGCAGCATGATCACGGACACCGTGGCGGAGCGCACCACGGACGCCCCGGCGAAGTAGAGGGCGTAGGCCAGGGCCGTCGGGACGGCGGCCACGTACACCAGCAGGCCGATCACCGGGCCGAGCGCGGCGCCCTGCGGCACCAGCCCCTCGGCCAGGGCGAGCGGCAGCAGGCACACCGTGCCGATGCCGAAGGACCAGGCGGAGGTGGTGACGGGGTCGCCTCCCCCGCCGTCCCGGCCGAACCAGCGGGTCAGCAGCGTCATCACCGCGTACCCGGCGGCCGACAGCAGCGCGAGCAGCACTCCGGCCGGGCGCACCTCGGCCCCGCCGCCGCCCAGCACCAGCACGCCGAGCCCGGCCAGCGCGCCCGCCACGGCGCAGACACCGCCCGCGCCGAGCCGTTCGCCGAGCAGCACCCGGGCGCCCAGGGCGATGAGCACGGGCCCCGCGCCGAGCGTGACGACGGTCGCCACGGCGAGCCCGGTGTGCTGCACGGCCGCGAAGTAGGCGGTCTGGAAGACGGTGAGCGCACACCCGGTGGCCAGCATCCGGCCCACCCGCCGACGGCGCGACGCGGGCCCCGCGCCCCGGCCCGCGCCGGTCGCACCACTCCCGCCGCCGGCACCGGGGCGCCGGAACGCGCGGGCGGCGAGCAGCAGCAGGCAGCCGCCCGCACACCGCCAGAAGGACAGGGCCATCGGCCCGAGGTCGCTGACCCCGTACAGCAGTGAGGCGGCGGCTCCCGCCGTGCCCCAGGCGATTCCGGCGAAGATCAGATACGTCAGGCCGCGCCCGACGGACAACACCACAGCAGACACGTACGTCTCCACGTAAGAAAACAGGACTCAAGGGTGGTCTCGGCCGCGCGCGGGGGCAGCGACAAGCCGCCCGGGACTGTCCGGGCCAGGTCCTCGTCCTCAGTGGGCCTCGCGCGCTAGAGCGCGGCGGGAGGCGGAAGTACGGTCAGGCGCATGATCCCCACCCTACGGCGCGGTCCGCCCCGCGGACAACGCACCCTCCGCATCGTGGACTTCGCCCTTCGCCGCCGGACCTGCTCCGCCCGCCACCGGTCCGTCGCCGGGCGGCTTGGGCGTCGACGACTGCGCGATGAACGCGCCGACGAGCACCACCGCGCCGCCCACGATCTGCGGCAGCGACAGGTGCTCCCGCAGCAGCACCCACGCCGCCACCGTCGCGATGACCGCCTCCAGACAGGCGACCACCCCGGCGACCTGCGGGGACAGTTTCCGTACCGAGACGACGCCGGTGACGTACGCGAGCACGGTGGCCACCAGCACGATCCAGCCGAGCAGCAGCCAGGCCCGCACCGGGGTGCCGCCCATGTCGACGCTGCCGCCCAGGAGTTCCCAGGCCATCCCCCAGGGCTGTGCGATCACCGTGAGGACGAGGGCGCCGACGAGGAGTCCGTACGCGATGACGCCCAGCGGGTCGACGGCGTCCTCGCCCTCCGCGCCCTGGTCGGAAAGGACGAAGTAGCCGACCTGGCAGCAGGCGGCGCCGAGCGCGAGCAGCAGTCCCAGGACGTCGAAGGTGAGCCCCGCCCACACCTCGACCACGCACGCCAGGCCGCCCACCGCGAGCACCACGCCCACGGCCGCGGCCCTGGTCACCGGCCTGCGCTGGACGAACCGCACCCAGCCGAGCACCAGCGCGGGCGCCAGGTACTCGACGAGGAGGGCCACGCCGACCGGGATGCGCGACAGCGAGGCGAAGTAGAAGGCCTGGACGCCGGCCACGGCGAGCAGGCCGAAGCCCGCGAGCAGCGCGGGCCGGCGCCGCACCAGGCCGCGGTGGCGCCAGGCGACGGGCAGCATCACCAGCGCGGCGCCCGCGACCCGCAGCCACACCACGTGCAGCGGGTCGAGCCCCGCCTCGATCAGCGGCTTTGCCGCGACACCTGAACCACCGAATGCGAGTGCCGAGATCAGGGCGAGCCCCAGGCCGACACTCCTCCCCTGAGCGTGCATCGGCACATCATGTCAGCTGGGGTCAGGACCGTCATCCTGGTGACACCTGTCGAGACGGCGCCTGGGCATACCGGTGGAAACCCACCCGCCGGACCGCCCTTCGTCCGCACTTGCGCGGCGCCCGGGGCTCCGTTCAGGCCCGTCGGAGCGCCGCGCACAACCGGCCGGCCAGCAGTTCCGCATCCACCCCCGCGCGTCGCAGCACCTCGACGGCCCGGCAGTCCGGGTCGGCGGCCAGCGCGGCCAGCAGGTCGACGCCGCCGGCCCTGGGATCCGCGCGCTCCGCCGCCCGCTCCAGCGCCACCTCCATCGCCGCGACGGCCGCGGGCGACCAGCCCGGCACCGGGTTGGGTCCCGGTACACCCTCGGCCCCGGCCTGCCAGCGCAGCCCGTAGCCGATGCTGCGCTGCACGAGGTAGCCGAGGACCCTGGCCGGCTGCTCGCCGTCCTCGAAGGCGGCCCGCGCCTCCGGGTCGGCCTCCAAGAGGGAGTGCAGCAGATGGGCGGTGTCGATCTGGCGGTCGCCGTCCCGCAGCGCGCGGCGGCGCGCGCCCGCGACCATCCTGGCCATCTCGACGGTGAGTCCGGCTTCGATGCCGGCACGGGGAGGGACGGCCTCTCCGGAACCGGAGACCCGTCGGAGGGGGCTCTGCACTCCTCCACCCCATCACCGAGGTGCCGCCCGGGGCATCCGCGTGGGGGAGCATTCGCACATCCCACCGGAGTTGGGCAACGCGGCCCGGGTCCTCCTCCTTGCGGAGGAGATCGGCTGAATCTTCCCTGAGAACCACTCGAATCTGACGGTTCATCAGTATTGAGTGTTCGCGGCCCTGCGGCTACGTTCCGCGACACCGGGCAGCCGCCCGCTCCGCCGTCCGCCGGAAGGAACCGCCCCATGGCCGAGGTCAGCGCAGAGGCACGCATCGAAGCACCGGCCGGCAAGCTCTGGTCCCGGCTGACGGACTTCACGTCGTACGACCAGTGGAACGCGACGCACACCTCGTTCCCCCGGGGCGGCCCGGCGACTCTCGCGGTCGGGGCGACGTACGAGGAGAACATGAAGCTGATGGGCTTCCCCGCGGAGGTGGCCTGGACGATCGAGGAACTGGAGGAGGAACGGCTGCTGGTCGTCCGCGGCAAGGGCCCCATGGGGGTGAACCTGGCGATGCGCTACTCGCTGGCCCCGGCCGACGCGGGCGGCACACTGGCCCGGATCGACGGCGAGTTCACGGGCGCGGCCGTGTCCCTGATGGCCGGCAAGCTCAAGGACTCGGCGACCACCGCCCTCCAGGAGTCCCTGCGGAAACTGGCGGCGCTGACGGTGTGAGTACAGCGGTGACGCACGGGGGCGGGGCCGGCCGCGCGGGGGCGCCGCCGACCGCCTGCGCCTCGGACCCGGGCGGGGCGACGGCCGGAACAGGACCGGCAGCTCCCCCGCTCAGCCGAGTTTGCCCGCCAGCCGCCCGTGCATCGCCGCGCTCGGTTCGTTGAGCCCGGTCACCTCGACCGTCTTGCCGTACCGGGCGTACTTCGTCTCGACGGCGTCCAGCGCGGCCACGGACGACGCGTCCCAGATGTGCGCCCGGGACAGGTCGATCACGACCTCGTCCGGGTCGTCCTTGTAGCGGAATCGGAAGACGAGGTCGTTCGACGAGGCGAAGAAGAGTTCGCCGGTGACGGTGTAGACGACCCGCCCGTCCTGTGCGGTGCGCACCACGTCGACCACGTGCGCGACCCGCTTGGCGAAGATCACCATCGCGCACACGGACCCGACGACCACGCCCACGGCCAGGTTGTGGGTGGCCACCACACAGGCCACCGTGATCAGCATGACCAGCGTCTCGCCGGCCGGCAGCCGCCGGAGCGTCCGCGGGCTCACCGAGTGCCAGTCGAAGGTGGCGGCCGACACCAGCACCATGATCGCGACTAGGGCGGCCATCGGGATCTCGGAGACGACCGGCCCGAGCGCCAGACAGAGCACCAGCAGGAAGGCCCCGGCCAGGAAGGTGGAGAGCCTGGTCCTGGCCCCGGACACCTTCACGTTGATCATCGTCTGGCCGATCATCGCGCAGCCGCCCATGCCGCCGAACAGCCCGGTGACGATGTTGGCGACGCCCTGCCCGATCGACTCGCGGGTCTTGTTGGAGTGGGTGTCGGTGATGTCGTCCACCAGCTTCGCCGTCATCAGCGACTCCAGGAGCCCGACAAGAGCGAGGGCGAAGGCGTACGGGGCGATCGTCGACAGCGTGTCCAGGGTGAGCGGTACGTCGGGCAGCCCCGGCACCGGCAGCGACGACGGCAGCTCGCCCCGGTCCCCGACCGTGGGTACGGCGATGCCCGCACCCACCGTGATCAGCGTCAGGATCACGATCGACACCAGCGGCGCGGGCACCGCGGTGGTCACCCGGGGAAACAGCGCGGTCAGCACCAGCCCGCCCACGACCAGCGGATACACCGCCCACGGCACATCGGTCAGCTCGGGGAACTGTCCCATGAACACCAGAATCGCCAGGGCGTTGACGAAGCCCACCATCACGCTGCGCGGGACGAACCGCATCAGCCGGGCGACCCCGAGCGCCCCCAGCACCACCTGCATGGCGCCGCCGAGGATCACGGCGGCGACCAGATAGCCGAGCCCGTACTCCTTGTTGAGCGGGGCGACCACGAGGGCGACCGCGCCGGTCGCCGCCGAGATCATCGCCTTGCGCCCGCCGACGAACGAGATGACCACGGCCATGATCACCGCGGAGAACAGCCCCACGCTCGGCGACACCCCCGCGATCACCGAGAACGAGATCGCCTCCGGGATCAGCGCGAGCCCGACCACGAGACCGCCGAGCACCTCGGTACGGAACACACGCGGCGAGGCGAGCCAGTCGGGGCGGGACGGGCGGGGAAGGGACAGGGAGGGCATGGAACCGTTTCCGTAGGCGCACCGAGGTGCCACTGAGCACAAAGAGCCCCACTCTAGTGCCGCGTCCCCCGTGACCGGCCGGCCGCCCCGGTACGGACGTCGCGCACGCACCGGCCTCGGGGCCCCCGCCTCACCACCGGCTCAGTAGCACCACCAGGTGCCGCTCGCGGGCTGCGGGATCCACCCGTAGCTGCCGGAGTCCCCGGGCCCGCGCCGGAACACGGCGGTCACCGCGTCGGACCGGTAGGTCCTGATCCGTACCGGCTTCCCGGTCTCGTCGGCGGCCTCCAGCACGATCTCTCCGGACTTGGTGCGCCCGGCGGCCTGCGCCTCGACCACATCATCGACACCTTCGGCCAACTGCACCATAAATACGGCCACAACGCCTCCTCAGCCCCAACTACGAACCGAAGCACCCTAACCCCCCAAACCCCAACACCCTCCCCCCAACCACCCATTGAGCCCAATCCCCCACCCCACGCCCCCGCCCCCGCCCCGCCCCCTTGGGCGGCGGGGCCCGCCGCCGCCTCCTTGGGCGGCGGGGCCGCCCCCCGGGGGCGGAACGGGCGGGCAAGGGGGCGGCCCCCGGCGGAGCCGCACCCCCCG
>NZ_JBIAMU010000049.1:0-10336 GCF_042874215.1 Streptomyces sp. NPDC004111 | reverse complement strand
AACTGCGGCGGGTAGTTCTTCATGACCACGAGATGTCCGTTCTCAGATCCTCAGGATCCAGTGTCTCGTGTGTTCAACATAAGGGGGTAAGGCCCGAGTGCCTTCCCGAAGTCCTGGCACGGTTGCTGGAGCCTGATCCCAGGGTGCAGGTCGCCGCTTTGTCGGAACTGAGTGAGCTGGTCGGCCACCAGAACAGCATCTACGAAGCCACCGCCCCCGTCGCCCTGTATGTCGCCAGCATCCTCACCCACCCGGCGGCCATGACCCTGCGGCCGTATCGCAACGTTCCCTTCCGCGCGGCATTGTTGAACTGGTTGGTTTCCACGGCCTACGACGCCTGCGACGAGACTGTCGCCCGCACCGAGCAGTACTCCCCTGGCTTCCTCACCCACGGCACCACGCTGGCGGCCTTCCGGGACCTGCGCCCGGTGCTCTATCGCGCGGTCGTACCCTTCCTTCAGGACAGTCACGAGGACGTGCGCGAAGCCGCTGGCCTCGCCGCGCTCATCCTCGCCGAACACCCCGCGCTCGCCCAGCACCGCAATCGCCTGGCCGTGCACGCGCGCCGCATCCTGGATACAAGCAGTGATGCCTTTCGCCAGCGCGTTGCCTTAAAGGCCCTCGAAGCGTGGGGCAACGACGTCACCGGCATTGAATCTTTCCAGGAGGAGCTCTGGGACTGCGGGCCGCACAGCGATGGCCGTGGCGATCTCGAACCTCCCTTCTGACTGAACCGACGCGGCGCAGTTGCGTTGGACGGCGCTGGGGGACACAACTCGTCGGCGGGCCGCGGTCATGCTCCATGGCGGTCCGGGTCTGCCGGACTATCTGGGCGATGTCGCCCCCATGGTCGCCGATCTCGCGCCTGTGTACCGGTACGACCAGCGCGGCGCGGGCCAATCCCCGTGGCAGGGGCGTTATTCCTTCGCCCGGATGTCGACGATCTCGCCGAGCTGCTCGACTGTCACGCCGCTGGACGAATTGTCAGACCCTGTCTCTAGAGTGCGTCGGGATGGGGCCGGTTCCGAGGCCACCAGCACGAGAGAACGGCAGCCTCTCTGGTCTGCACGGGGGCGGTTTCGGCCCAACCGGCGTCCAGGCACCGTCGAGGGCCACGAGTGCAGCCGGACAGCCCGGCCCCCTCCCGCCCGACCTCACTGCCAACGCACCACGGCTGGTGCCCATATCTCCGTACTCCGCGGTGCACACCGCAGCCCCTCACCGCTCCGTTCCGCATCCGGCCGCACCTCGTGCCGTCCGGTCAGCGACGACGTCGAAAGATCTGTCGGAGCACTGAAGGCGCCGCTGTCTCCTGCGGTTACGGCCCGTGCACGAGGCAACGCGGTTTCCTCCGGCCGTGCTTCAGCAGGCTCGGCGGGCAGTGCGATGCCGCGTTCGATGGCGATCCGTGCCACGGCCTCGCCCGCGTCGGCGGCAGGTGCCGGGCCCGGGATGGCACGCTCCGCGGCGAGCGTCGCTGCGGCGACGCCTCGTCGCTCGCCGGCATGAGGCGGGCGCTGGAGGGTGACCCCGGCGTCGGTGAGCATGCTCAGATCCAGCGTCCAGGACCTGGCCGACCGCGCCTCTCACACGTTGAACGCGGAGCGGATGTGGCTGCGGGCCGCGGTAGGGCTCATACCCGTGACCTTGACCAGATACGCGAACGCCTTCGCCTCCAGGCCGCGGACCTGGGCGTATCCGTAGTGGGTGACGGTATGGCAGTCCGTGCACAAGCAGATCAGCCGCTTGAGGCGTTGAACGCGGGCGGTGTCGTCGTACACCCAGCGCTCGTGGGCCTCCAGCCACCGCTTGGCGTCCCGGTTCTCCGCGGCGCCACAGGCCTCGCAGCGCATCGAGGCCCGCCTGGTGATCATCCGGCGGAGCCGTTCCCAGTCCCGCGGGGTGACGCAGGAACGGACGTTGGTGAACCAGCAGCTGGAGGGCACCAGGTCGACGAACAGTCCCTCGCCGAGGGTGCGGTCCTCGCCGGGCAGCAAATCGGGCACGTCCGGGGCCGCGGCCCACGGCTGAAGGCCGGGCATGCCCGTGCGAGGCGCATGCCAGCGTTTGGCGGCCGGGTCCCACCGGGCCCCGGCCGCCTTGGCCTGGTCCTTCTCCGCGTACGGAACATCCAGCCAGATCCGGTCGGCCATCGTGTATCCCTCCCGTGTGCGTCGAGGCGGTACCAGGGCTACTCCTTCGACGCCTGGCGACGCTACCGGCCGCACGCGCACCGCGCCGGACGAACAACGCTCTTTCTCGCGTGATGTCCTGACCCGATGGCACGCTGACGGAAAGACGGCGGTGAGGGACACGCCGGTGCTGCTGCCAGCTTCGGCCTGTCTCGGTATCCGGTGGACCCTCCTGGCCGTACCGGGCCGGCTGGGGATGCCCGGGGTCAGATGGTGCGGGAGAACATCTGCTCGCCGGGCAGCGGGGAGGCGCCGACATCGCGGTACCTGGAACTGCCGGGAAGGAGGACCGACTCCCCTGCATGGATGGTGAACCCGTGGCGCCGGTAGAACCGGGCAAGGCCCGCGTCTGCGGCGGTGAACTGCCCGTAGGCCAAGAACGCCCGGTGATCACGGTGGATTGCCAGAGCGTTGGTGAGGAGAGCTGAGGCGATGCCCTGGCGGCGCTGGTCCTCGGCAACGGCCAGGGCGCGGATCTTGGCGTAGGCCATAGCCGTGGCCCCCAGGGCTGCCGGAGACGGATGAGTCGATCTCCTTCTGCCTGAGGACGCAGTACGTGAGGTAGTCGCTGATAGTGACGGGGACCAGGGGCTCCTGTCGTCGTTGGGGGCGCGTGGGACGCGGAGTTGCGGCAGCATCAGTGCATTGCGCCACCAGTCGCGGAACGTCTCGTCGTACCTGGCTTGGAGCTGGCTGGCAGGCAGCCGCCAGACCTCCCGGCGGCCTGACCCAGTGTTACGCCGTCATGATCAGGATGTCGGTGGCGGGAGCCTTGATCTGGCCGTGCACCGTGAAGCCGGGACCGCTGTCGGCAAGCCGCTGCTTGCAGGTTCCCCAGGCTTCACGGGCGCGGACGTCGGCGCGCAGGTAGTCGCAGAAGAGCAGGGCGAAGCGGGCGTTCGGTGCGCGGAGGTGTGTGAGGAACAGCTACGCTCGCTACAACAGCCCGGTGTTGCAACCACGGGTTGAACTGGCCCAATACACGTCTTTCGCGTTCACCGCGCACCTGATCGAGGCGGGTGTCGATGCCTCGATCGGCACCGTCGGCGACGCCCTGGACAACGCGCTCATGGAATCCCAGATCGGCCTCTACAAGACCGAGCTGATCAAGCCCCGCAGGCCCTGGTACGGCCTCGCAGACGTCGAACTCGGCACCGCGGAATGGGTCGACTGGTTCAACAACCAGCGCCTCCACACCGCGATCGGAGACATCCCACCCCACGAGCACGAGACCAACCACTACGCTCAACACCAGCCCCAACCGGCGGCTGGAGTCAGCGCATAGAGCCTCCACCGATCCCGGAGCGGTTCATAGGGCGGTGCGGTCATGATGGTGTTCGTCGCCCCGATCGCCTTGGGGGTAAGTCGGCCCGGTGCGGTCGAGGTGGTGGCCGGGCCCGGTGCGGAGGTTCCGGCCGGTCTCGGCGTGCAGGGCCGCGCGGGTCAGCGGGCCGTACACGCCGCCCTGCTCCGGACCGCAGAGACCCCCAGCCTGGGCAAGGACGGGTACGACACCGCACCCGCACCCGACTGCTGTAACGGCGGGGACCGGCCGGAAACAGCCTCCGGGTCCGCCCTGATGCCATCGGCAGCAGCCGTTCCTACCCTGGCGTGGCCCGGTGGAGTGCCGGGGCCGACGGATGGGGGACGGACGTATGGGAGTGGCACGGAGACTGCGACGCGCGGGGGTGGTGGCCGCGCTCGCCGCGCTTCCGCTGATGCTCAACCCGGCCACCGCGCAAGCGGCGGGCGACTGGACGGACTACACGGACCTGGTCCCCTACATGCCTGACCTGCCGGGGTTCCGGGACGGAAGCGTGGACTACGCCGGCGGGTACGTCTGGGCAATGATCGGCTGGGACGGCACCAAAGAAGTGTGGCTCAAAGCGATCGCCAAGGACACCGCCGGGGACGGCAAGGGCATCGCCATGCAGATCCGCTACCAGTCGTACCGCAACGGCGCCTGGAGCGGCTGGCAGTACCGTCTCCCCGCCAAGGCGGGGGGCCTGAACAAGAAGGACATCAAGCTCTACGAGAACGACGTGCCGATCAAGAACGTGCAGTTCCGGGGCTGCTACTACACGGGGACCAGCACCATCGTCCAGTGCGACGGCACCTGGCACTGATCAACGCCCCGCATGACCTGACCGGAGACTTCCTCCGCCGGGAATCTGCAAGATTCCCGGCGGAGGCAGTCGTGCAGGGGCGACAGCGCCCAGGCCGCAGCGGCCCGGTGGGCTGCCTACGGACGAGGGGCACAATGCGGGCGGGCGGCTCGACTACGCGGCACGGTCCGTGGGCCGGGACAGATTGACTTTCCCCGGCCCACAGGCCGTCAGTGTGCGCTGTTTTTCGCTACTCGATGGTGAACTCCCCGCCAGCGGGCGCTAGCTGCGCCGACTGACAAAGATTCCGGCTACCCCGAAGCCTGCCCCCACGATGAGAACGACTGCGAGCCAGAGCGGTCCGTTCACCAGGGCTATAGCCGCTCCGATGGCCATCAGCAGCGTTCCGAGCGCGCCAATGAGTTCTCCAGTTTTCATTCACAGGACTCCAGTCCGGATGCGGCGCTGCCAGCGCCAGCGACCAAGGAACCGGCGGCAGTGAGGGTCGTGCCGCCGGAGGCGGGGGGCCACCAGCAGCGAGACCGCCGCCAACCGCGCCCAGGCCAGATGCCAGGCAACCCCGGCCCACATCGATATCGATGCCAAAGAGCAGCACGGCGAGCGATCTCAGCACCCCACTGCACCGCCACGGACAGACAGGCAAAGGACAACGCCCGCCACACGATGTCTGGCCACCACGCACCACCCACCAGCAGGCGCACCAGCACTGCGGCAACCGACCCGCACAGCACCGAAGCCCACGTCACTGTCCACCACCGCCGAAGCCCCATACCGGGCGTCTACCCGCCAGGAGAACCGCATTCCTCTGCCCCATCGCGGTGGCGAGGACCTCACCGAGCCGAGGCCTCCCCGGCGAGCCCTTCGACAGGACCCAGGCCGCGCCGTCCTCACGCCAGGCCCGGCGCGCCCTCGACCAACCGTCTGATGATCCGCAAGCAGCGGCGGTCTCCGGGTTCTTCTGCCCGCCGTCGAATGCTCCACGGCTGCTCAGCCCGAGCCGCGGGTAGGGCTGCGGTCCAGGTGCACGCGTCTACACCTTCGACGCTGCGGCTGCTGCTGTACGGAAGGGGTCAGGTGGTGGTCCAGTCCCGCAGCTGGCGGGCGATCTGGGCGACGCCGAGTGTTCCCCGGGCCGCGTCGCGCACGAGCGCGACCGCGGCCTTCGGCGGGTAGTGGAGTTCGCGGGCGTGGAGCAGCAGGTACGCCTCGGTCGCGTGCCAGGCGAAGGCCTCGTTGGAGTGCTCCAGGCACGGCAGTTTCGCCAGGGTCTGCAGCAGCGCGCCGGCCTTGAGGTACAGCGAGCCGTAGATGTCGCGCTCCATGGCCCGGGCGTTGACCCGGGCGGCTGCGGCGTACAGCGGGCCGAGGTCGTCGACCTGGGGGTCGCCGTCGAGCAGGCCGGCGGCGTGCAGCAGGAAGGTGACGTCGAGCGGGAGGGGCTCCGGCTGGGTCACGCGGCGTGGCCCCGCTCGTGGTGCTGTTCCAGGTCGCGGCGCGCTTCCTGCTCGGCCGCCCGCTGCTCGGTGCCGGGGTCGAGGCTGTCGGGCTCGGCGGCGAAGGCGGCGCCGCTGTGGGCCATGGAGGCCTGGAAGCCGTCGAGGAATCGCCGCTCCACGGCAGTGGCCCGGTCGTAGGCGGCCGAGAGGATGTACTCCTGCATGCTGACGCCGGCCTGCTTGGCCGCTGCCGCGATGGCGGCCCGCTGCGCAGGGTCGGGGAACCGCAGGCTCATTGCTTTGGGGTCCGACATGGTATCGACGGTACCAGCACTACCACACTTGCGTGCCGGAAGAGACGCACACGCCCAGGGCACCACTGCTCCACCCGCCGCCGCGACCTGAAGGCTGTCCAGTCAGGGAGGCAGCGCCGGGCCCGAGCCCGGCCGCACCGTCGCTGTGAAGACACTTCGGGTGGACCTCGCCCGCGGGCTGGCACTTCACAGCAGTCGACGCCCCCTCCAGTTCTCGGTCTGCAGATGCAGCACGGTGCCGGTCACCTCACTGAACACGCCGAGGTAGGTGCGTTCACTGCGAGATGGGGGCTCGTGACAGCGGGTCGCGGCGGGACAACGCCGTCGGCTTCCGCGAAGTCGCCTGGTAGAGCGGCACGTTGCCGCAGCCGGCTTCGGCTGGTCAATCCACAGAGCCCGCCGCCTATTATCGAACATATCTACTAGTGAAGCCCTAATGTGAGCAAGTGGCCTTTGTGGACTATTGGGGTCAGTTGTGTGCGTGCCACAGTCTCGGCATGAGCAAGATCACCGCATTTCTCACCCCAGTAGCCACGGCCGCGATGCTCCTCATCGGTTTCACGCCCCCGCCCACGCAGGGCGTCGGCGTAGTCGGTGGGCGTCCGTTTCGTGATCACGTGTGCTGAAGGAGGGCGGGCGGACGGTTCCCTGCTCACGGACGTTGTGCTTCGGAGCCGTTGCGTCTCCCCGCACCGTCGGGTGGAGCGAGCCGACTGCGCTGGGGGATGATCTCCTGCGTGGCTGAAGAGGCAGGTACAGGTGCGGACGACGCTTGTGCATGGGATGAGCGACTTGGCTGGGCGTTCGGACTGATAGCGGATGATCCGGCTGCGAGGACTGCAGCGCTTGCCTGTCTGGCTGAGGCACGGAGGCAGGTCGCGGACGCGCTCGGTCGGTCCAACGAGATGTGGCGGCTGACGCTGCCCCTGGGGGCGGAGGAGCAGTACCGGGAGCCGGCCTTTCTTGAGGCGCGTCGGAGGTATCACCAGGCGCAGAGACGTTCGCTGCCTGACGGGCTGTGGGGTCGCCCTGCGAGCGGGGATCTGGCGACTTGGCCGGGGTTGCCCTATGTGTTGCTCTTCCTGGAGTGGGAAGCGAGATATCCGCGGGAGTGGACGCAGCATGCGAAGGCGTGGGGTACGAAGCAGAGTCTTATCCGGGGTATGGCCCTGGCTCACCAGGAGGAGGCGGTCAGGGCGAAGCTCACCGATCTGGTCGAGATCGTCGTCCTCCGCGCGTATCGCTGCAAGGACCGCGAGTACGTGCGGGTTGCCCGGGCTGTCGACAGCGCTGACCTGCGCGGCAGGCTCGATCGTGCGGTCGATTCGGACAGTCCGTGGGCCCGGTGCCATGCAGGGTATGTGCTCTGGCTCCTTGACCGCCCTGGCGTGCCGAACACACCGCATGTCTGGCGGGCGTGGGTGGCAGGCAAGGCTGCGGCGTTGATGTGACCTGAGGACGATGCCAGGAAGGTCCCGTGATCATGGAGTGCTCCACGCCCTCGTGACCTGCCTGGAAGACCGTGCCTGCCGACGCATCATCCGCGATACCGCTCGCCCTTGACCAGCTCCGAGAGCAGCTCGACGTCGGGCACGAGGAGGTGCCCGGCCTGCTGGAGCGGCTGGCCCAGGTGCCGGATCCGCGCGATCCACGCGGAGTGCGGCACGCGCTGTCGGACCACGAAACCTGTAACACTCCCGTCGACGGACGGCCAGACCTCCCCCGGCCCCGACTGCGAACTGCTCAGGCGTTGTGCGCGTGGGGTGCGGCTCCCTTTGAGTGAGCTCCCGTCTTGAACCTCGAGGTGCTTGCCGAATGAAACATTCATAGAACACTTGCACGATTTAGTGGTGGTGGCGACACTGTCCTCTTGCGGAGATCACTCGATCTCGGCAGTGTGTCGTAGCGGGGGAGAGTCGCGTATGCCGCAGTTTGTTCTGCTCGTCCATGAGGACGAGGCCGCGTGGGCGTCGGCTGAACAGAAGGTGCGCGATCGGATCGTCCAGCAGCACTATGAGTTCTCCGCTGCGCACAAGGGCGTACTGGTCGACGGCAACGAGTTCCAGGCCACCGCCGTGTCGATCGATGTTCGCGGTGGCAAGGTCACGCCGTCGCCGGCTCCCGCACCGGGCGTCGCGGTGCCGTGCGGCTACTTCCTCGTCGAGGCAGAGGACATCGACCATGCCGTGCGCATCGCTCAGCAGATCCCCATGGAATTCGGTCATGTCCAGGTGCGCCCGGTGCAGGTCTGGGAGCCGCGCGACGCGCCTGCTGTGTAGTCAGGCGGCCTGAAGTGCCGCAACAGGACAGGTCAGGCCATGAGGGTGTATTTGGCCTGGTCATGTACTGGGTAGAGGCGTCGGTGTTCCTCGGCGAGGTGGTACTTCCAGTAGGGGCCTAGATCGTGATTAGCCGCGACGGCACGGAGTTTCAGGACGGCTTCGGCGCCGTCGAGACCCCAGCGGGCTCCTGAGATGTCGAGTCTGTCGGCGATCAGATGCCTGGCGGCGCCTTCGATGATCCCGGTGGCGATGGGCCATCCGGCTTCGAGTGCCTGGTCGTAGCGCAGGAACTCGTTCTTGGTCCGCAGGTAGCGGACGCAGGTGTCGGCGCCGCGTCGCTGTTCGGCACTCAACTCGGCCTGATCGGCTTCGGCTTGGATGGCGTCGGCGGCCTCGGTGGCGTTGCCGTTCAAGATCGCCAGGGCGTGGGCGGCGACCCAGCCCTCCGCGGCGGTGTCGCCCGGAGCATGGAAGCACCAGCTCGCGGACCACAAGTACTCGAGAACGTGCACAATGTCGATGACGATGTGCACGTCGACGTCGCGGAGGCGTGCTTCTGCCTGGATCAGGTCGAGTTGATACGGGGCACCGTCGACCAGCACCACCCAGCACCGGCGGTGGTCTCGGTCGCGGGCCTCGGCGTGGTTGAAGACCCGCCGGATGGTGTGCTCGGCGTCGTGTTCGACCGATCCGCACAGCCACTTGGCCCGGGCGACGGGTCCGGGCCGTGGAGTGTAGTCGCCGCTGCGGCCGCCGGGTGGGGCGATCACATCGTGCGGGCGGCGCGGAACCGGCTCGCAGTCGTAGACGGCGCCGAGGGTGGCCATGCGTTTGCGGGCGGTCTTCTCACCTGCGGAAAGGCGGGTGCGGAAGGTGTACTGCCGCTTCGCGGCCGCCTGCCGGGTCGCTTCCCTGAGCGCCTCCGGCCTCATTACGATCCCCTTGCCGTCCACGGACAACACCAACACCGTGGAAGCCGGGCAGGGTTCGACGACCCGCGCATCGTAGAAGGCATCGATATCGCGGGCGGCCTCGACGAGCAGGCCGCCTAGGCGCAATGCCGTTGCGTTACGTTCTGGCTGTTCTCGGTCGGTGGATGAGGACGGCCTGGTCGGGGGTTTTGGTGGGTTGTGGCCAGTGCCGGTGCTTGGCTCTCTTGAGCCGGTAGTTCGACATCTTGCGTTTCACGACCCGGGGCTGGCTGCGGAGCCGGCGTGGTGGGCGGAGCATGGAAAGGCTGTCATCACGGAACCGAATCAGCCTGCTGATCAGGTACTCAGGGGGAAAAGACGCCTGGCACAGTGGTAACACTGCGTCGGACCTGGCGCAGAGTGTCGGTGAAGGAGAGCCGGTCCGGGTCGGACTCCCGGACGGCGGCGCATCTGAACATCAAGGACCGCAGGGCGTGGTGGACCAGTAGGTGCGCCCAGATCTGCTGGCATACTCCCTCGGGTGTCTTGCTGGAGAGCACGACCCGCGGGCCTCGTTGCTGGGTCTTGATCTCGGCGAGAACCGACTCCACCTCCCAGCGTTCGCCGTACAGGGCGGCCAACTCTGCTGCGGGATAACGCTCTTCATCGAGAAGGTCGGTGACCAGGCGGTATTCTTCCGCCCCTGCGCGGGCACCGATGCCGTTGAGTCCGTAAGCGATCACCCGCACCCTGACCGGATCACGCTTCTTGCCGTCGGCGCCAGCATGCAGGCGACTGAGCCAGGACCCATCCACAAGCCGCTCCTGCACGGGCAGTACGCGGTTCGCCGGGGCCCGCCACAACAGGTGGGCACCGGTCGCGGTGAAGGCCCGCCACAGGGGGACGCCAAGGAACTCGCGGTCGGCCAGCACGAGCATGTCCGGCCCGGTCGAGCGGGCCAGGCAGGCCGACAAGGTCAGGGGCCTTACCCCCTGATGTTGAACACACGAGACACTGGATCCTGAGGATCTGAGAACGGACATCTCGTGGTCATGAAGAACTACCCGCCGCAGTT
>NZ_JBIAMU010000048.1:0-11276 GCF_042874215.1 Streptomyces sp. NPDC004111 | reverse complement strand
GGCGGCCCCCCCCCCCCCCCCCGGGCCCCCGCGCCCCCCCCCCCCCCCCCCCCCCCCGGGCCCCCCCCGCCCCCCCCCCCCCCGGCGGGGCCCCCCCCCCCCCCCCCCGGGGGGCCCCCGCCCCTCTTCGTACGCCGAACCGTCCTCGTGGACTCAGTAGGCGCCGTTGACGTTGTCGATGGAGCCGTAGCGCGCGGCGGCGTAGTTGGCCGCGGCGGTGATGTTCGAGACCGGGTCGTAGATGTCGTGCGCGGTGCCCGGCACGTGGTACGCGTTGAACGTCGGCTGGATGACCTGGAGCAGGCCGATCGACGGGGTGCCGTTCTGGGCGTTGACGTCCCAGCCGTTCATGGCACGGGGGTTGCCGGTGGACTCGCGCATGATGTTGCGGTGCAGCCCGTCGTACGAACCGGGGATGCCCTTGGCCCGCATGACGTCCAGGGCCTCGCGGATCCAGCCGTCCAGGTTGTTCGTGTACACCGGCTTGCGCGCGGCGGCCCGGCTCGCGGCCTGCTTCGCCTCGGCGCGCTTCTTGGCGTCCGCCTCGGCCTTGGCCTGCTTCGCCTGCTGTGCCTTCTTGGCCTTCGCGGCCTCGACCTTCGCCTTGGCCGCGGCGGCGTCCCTGGCCTGCTTGTCGGCGACGGCGTGCTGCTTGGCGATGCTCTCCCGTGCGGTGCTGCCCTGCGAGACGACCACCGCGGTCGACGCCATCTCCTGCGTCCCTGCCTCGGCCTCGGCGGAACCGCCGCCCGGAAGGAGGGTCAGCGCGAGGGAAGCGGCACCGAGTGCGGCGACACCGGCGATCGAGACCCGGTGGGTCTTGGTCAGGCGACTATGGCCCGGGGTGGCGGACATGCAGACGAACCTCTCGGAGGGGGAAGGGCCGCGGAGTCCGCGACGGCAGCCATTCTTAGCGTCCGCAAAATCGCCAGGCAAAGATGTGACGTACGAAGCCGGATAGTGGACCGGGGGTCGTCCAACCCCGCCCCGCACCCCCGTCGATCCCGCTCACAAGCCCTTATCTCTCGACTACAGAGCTTCGTAAGTGATCTGCGCCCTATGCTCGGCCTCACATCGGCCGCGTAACAACCTCACCCAAAGTCACCAAAGCAAACCTCGCCGTGAGCAACTCTTGCTCCCCGTCGTCCTCCGTCCCCGGACCTAGGTCCACCACCGCCCCTTGCCCCGCCCCGGGCCCGATGCCCCGGTCCACCCCCGCCGCTACGGTGACCCCATGACCAGCCCCCGCCCCGCCCCCGGCCCCGGCGCGGCCACCCCACCCCCCACCAACGCCCGCCTCGCCACCGTCAGCGCCGCCCTCCTGGCCATGAGCCGCCACCTGGAGGTCCACGACGTCCTCAAGACGATCGTCGCCTCCGCCCGCGAGCTCCTCGACGCCGAGTACGCGGCCCTGGGCGTCCCCGACGACCACGGCGGCTTCGCCCAGTTCGTCGTCGACGGCGTCAGCGAGGAACAGTGGAGGGCCATCGGCCCGCTGCCCCGCCAGCACGGCATCCTCGCCGCGATGCTGCACGGGACCGAGACCGAGCGCCTCGCCGACGTCACCAAGGACCCCCGCTTCGGCGGCTGGCCGGCCGCCCACCCCGACATGTCGGACTTCCTGGGCCTGCCGATCCGCGACGGCGACGAAGTCATCGGCGCGCTCTTCCTCGCCAACAAGCGCTGCCCCAAGCCCGAGGGCGGCTGCGGCTTCGACGCCGCCGACGAGGACCTCCTGACGATCCTGGCCCAGCACGCCGCCATCGCCCTTACCAACGCCCGCCTGTACGAGCGCAGCCGCGAGCTGACCATCGCGGAGGAGCGGTCCCGGCTGGCGCACGAGCTGCACGACGCCGTCAGCCAGAAGCTCTTCTCGCTGCGCCTCACCGCCCAGGCCGCCACCGCCCTCGTCGACCGGGACCCGGCCCGCGCCAAGGAGGAGCTCCACCAGGTGGCCGCCCTCGCCGCCGAGGCCGCCGACGAACTGCGCGCCGCCGTCGTCGAACTGCGCCCCGCCGCCCTCGACGAGGACGGCCTCGTCGCCACCCTCCGCACGCAGATCCAGGTCATGGACCGTGCCCACAGCGCCCACGTGGTCTTCGACAGCTGCGGGGTGCGGGCCCTGCCCGCCGCCCAGGAGGAGGCGTTCCTCCGGGTCGCCCAGGAGGCCCTGCACAACGCCCTGCGCCACTCCGGGGCCGCCCGGGTCGACGTCGTACTGGAGAAGGTCGTACGGGACTCACGGGCCGAGGCCGTCCGGCTCAGCGTGAGCGACGACGGCTCCGGCTTCGAACCGGCCGGCGTACGCCGTGCGGGCCGCCACCTCGGCCTGGTGTCGATGCGGGACCGGGCGAGCGGGATCGGCGGCAGGCTGACGGTGGAATCGGCGCCCGGCAAGGGCACCACGATCACGATGGAGGTGCCCGGTGCCTGAGCCCGGCAGCAACGCCCCGACCCGCACCGCGAGGTCCCCGATCCGCGTCCTGCTCGTCGACGACCACCAGGTGGTCCGCAGGGGACTGCGCACCTTCCTGGAGGTCCAGGACGACATCGAGGTCGTGGGGGAGGCGGGCGACGGAGCGGAGGGCGTCGCACAGGTGGAGTCCCTCCGCCCGGACGTCGTACTGATGGACATCAAGATGCCCGGCACCGACGGCATCGAGGCGCTGCGCAAGCTCCGCGAGCTGGCCAACCCGGCGCGGGTGCTGATCGTCACCAGCTTCACCGAGCAGCGCACCGTGGTCCCCGCCCTGCGGGCCGGCGCCTCGGGGTACGTCTACAAGGACGTCGACCCGGAAGCGCTGGCCGGTGCCATCCGCTCGGTCCACGCCGGACACGTACTCCTCCAGCCGGAGGTCGCCGGCGCGCTCCTCGCCCAGGACGACCCGAACAACGGACAGGGCCGGGGCAGCTCCCTCACCGACCGCGAGCGCGAGGTGCTCGCACTGATCGCGGACGGCCGCTCCAACCGGGAGATCGCCCGTGCCCTCGTCCTCTCCGAGAAGACCGTCAAGACACACGTGTCGAACATTCTGATGAAGCTGGACCTGGCGGACCGTACCCAGGCCGCGCTCTGGGCCGTCCGGCACGGGCTGACGGACTGACCGGGCCGCTGAGCGGGGTAAAAGCGGATCGTCGTCTTCCGGTCTGAGATTCATACCGTCGGGTGTATGTACGCCGAATGGCGCAACCCGAACGGCGCACCGGCGTTCTTCATGGCGTGCTGCGGCGGCTGGCCGCAGCCACTGCTAGGAGGAACCTGAAGTGAAGAACCTGAAGAAGGCCGCTGCCATCACCCTGGTCGCCGGTGGGCTCGTCGCCGCTGGTGCCGGTGCCGCCTCCGCCACCGGTCACAGCGGTGCCGAGGCCAACGGCAAGGCCGTCCAGTCCCCGGGCGTCGCCTCCGGCAACCTGGTCCAGGCCCCGGTGCACATCCCGGTGAACGCGGTCGGCAACACCGTCTCCGTCATCGGCGCCCTCAACCCGACCTTCGGCAACGAGGGCGTCAACCACTGACCGCCCCACCCCACACAGAGCGGCCCCAGGCACCCCCCGCCCGGCGGCCGCTCCGCCATTTCCCCCATCGAGCCCCCTCGGGCGACGGGGCCGCCCTTTCCCGCCCACCCCCGCCCGCCCCCTTGGGCGGCGGGGCCGCCCCCGGGGGGCGGAACGGGCGGGCAAGGGGGCGGCCCCCGACGGAGCCGCACACCCCCGCACCCCGACACCCCGGCCCCGCACCCCCACACCCCCCAGCCCCCTCCCACAGGGCTCCGGGCCCCCAAGCCCGAAGCACCGGGGGGCCACCCCCTACACCCCCTCCACCACCACCCCGTACGCCGCCACCACCGCCCTCCGCACCACCCTCTCCACCGGCCTCAACGCCTCCCCCCGCGCCCACATCTCCGACGCACTCACCGCACCCCCGTGCCCACTCCCACGGGCCAGCCCCACCACCAGCCCGACCCGCCGGGCCATCTCCAGCACCCGTACCGCCCGCGCCGGATACCCCGGCGCCAGCACCTCCCGCGCCCCCGCCGCCTCGGACCGCGCCCGGTACGCGTCGATCGCCGCCGCGGCCACCGGCCCCGACCCGGCCACATCCAGCTTCGCCAGCACCTCCGTCGCCTCCCGCAGCGCCTCCGCCAGCTCCCGCTCCGCCTCGCCGAGCGACGGCACGTCCGCCGGCGGCGCGTCCCGTACCGGCGAGCACACCCAGACCACCTCGACGTGCACATCCCCCGCGGGACCCGCCTCGGTCACCTCCGGTACGAGCCCGAGCGCCGCCCCCGTGCAGATCACCGCCTCCTCGGCCTCCAGCGCCCGCGCGTTGAACTCCGGCGGCCCGCTGAGCCCCAGCGGATGGCCGGGCGCCGGCAGCGCGACCCGGAAGCCGGTGGCCCCCAGCGCCCGCAGCCGCCCCAGCGCCAGCGTGAGCCCGACCGGACCCGACTCGCCGGGCAGTCCGGTCACCCGGTGCACCGCGTCGTCGCCGACGATCGCCACCGCCGCGTCATCCGGCGAGACAAAGCCCGCAAGAAGGGCATTTCCCCATGCCGCGAGCATTCCTGAACGAGGTTCCGTGAGCATGGGGACAGCCTAGATTCCGGCCCGCACCGGTCCCAAGGGCGGGAGCGTCCGACCGGTGGCGTAGGTTTTCCCTGGGCGCTGTGCCCACAGGCACACGCGACATTTCGATACTGCATGGGGAGACAACGCGCTCATGAGCGATGTACTGGAGCTGGTGGACGTATCCGTGGTCCGCGACGGACGGGCTCTGGTGGACGACGTCTCCTGGTCGGTGAAGGAAGGCGAACGCTGGGTCATCCTCGGCCCGAACGGCGCCGGCAAGACCACGCTGCTGAACATCGCCTCCAGCTACCTCTTCCCCTCCTCCGGCTCCGCCACGATCCTCGGCGAGACCCTGGGCAAGGTCGACGTCTTCGACCTCCGCCCGCGCATCGGCATCGCCGGCATCGCCATGGCCGAGAAGCTGCCCAAGCGGCAGACCGTCCTGGAGACCGTCCTCACCGCCGCGTACGGCATGACCGCCACCTGGCACGAGGACTACGACGAGGTCGACGAGCAGCGCGCCCGCGCGTTCCTGGACCGGCTCGGCATGAGCGAGTACCTGGACCGCAAGTTCGGCACCCTCTCCGAGGGCGAGCGCAAGCGCACCCTGATCGCCCGCGCCATGATGACCGACCCCGAGCTGCTCCTCCTGGACGAGCCCGCCGCCGGTCTCGACCTCGGCGGTCGCGAGGACCTGGTCCGCCGCCTCGGCCGGCTGGCCAGGGACCCGTACGCACCCTCGATGATCATGGTCACGCACCACGTCGAGGAGATCCCGCCGGGCTTCACCCACGTCCTCATGATCCGCCAGGGCAAGGTGCTCGCCGCCGGCCCCGTCGAGACCGAACTGACCTCGCGCAACCTCTCGCTCTGCTTCGGCCTCCCGCTCGTCGTCGAGCACCGCGGCGACCGCTACACCGCACAGGGCCTGCCGATGGGCTGACGGGGCTCCCGTCCCGGGCCACCGGGGCCGGCCGAGCCCCGGGGCGCACACCCCTTGCGCCCTGTCCGCGCCGACCACCCGCCCCTACCATGACCGTTGTGGACATGGACGCATGGCTCTGGTGGCTGATCGGCGCGGCGGTGCTCGGCATCGCGCTCGTCGTGACCTCGATGCCCGAACTGGGAATGCTGGCCGTCGGCGCGCTGGCGGGCGCACTCACCTCCTACCTGGGCGGCGGTCTCGTCACCCAGGTACTGGTGTTTTCGGCCGTCTCCGTCGCCCTCATCCTCGCCGTCCGGCCCATCGCCGCCCGGCACCGCAGCCAACGGCCCCAACTGGCCAGCGGTGTCGACGCGCTGAAGGGCCGTCAGGCGGTCGTACTGGAGCGGGTCGACAGCGGCGACGGCGGACGCATCAAACTGGCGGGCGAGGTCTGGTCCGCCCGCGCACTCGACGCCGCCCAGTCCTTCGAACCGGGTCAGCAGGTCGACGTGGTCGAGATCGACGGGGCCACCGCCGTGGTCATGTGAGTACGCACGTGAACCGTGCTCCCGCACAAGGCAGTCGGGTGGCGAGAACACCCCGCACGCGGCGCCGCCATCTGGCAGTCTCGATCATCACAACAATCTCGATCATCACGGCAGGACCGAGAAACACGAAGGGCACGGGGAAGCGATGTCATCGATCATCATCGTCCTGATCATTCTGGTGGTGCTGGTCTTCATCGCCCTGATCAAGACGATCCAGGTCATCCCACAGGCCAGCGCCGCCATCGTCGAGCGCTTCGGGCGCTACACCCGCACGCTCAACGCGGGGCTCAACATCGTCGTCCCGTTCATCGACTCGATCCGCAACCGGATCGACCTCCGCGAACAGGTCGTCCCGTTCCCGCCCCAGCCGGTGATCACCCAGGACAACCTGGTCGTCAACATCGACACCGTCATCTACTACCAGGTCACCGATGCCCGCGCCGCGACCTACGAGGTCGCCAGCTACATCCAGGCCATCGAGCAGCTCACCGTCACCACCCTGCGAAACATCATCGGTGGCATGGACCTGGAGCGGACCCTCACCTCCCGCGAGGAGATCAACGCGGCCCTGCGCGGCGTCCTCGACGAGGCCACCGGCAAGTGGGGCATCCGCGTCAACCGCGTCGAGCTCAAGGCGATCGAGCCGCCGACCTCCATCCAGGACTCGATGGAGAAGCAGATGCGCGCCGACCGCGACAAGCGCGCCGCGATCCTCACCGCCGAGGGCATCCGGCAGTCCCAGATCCTCACCGCCGAGGGCGAGAAGCAGTCCGCGATCCTGCGCGCCGAAGGCGAGGCCAAGGCAGCCGCCCTCCGCGCCGAGGGCGAGGCCCAGGCCATCCGTACGGTCTTCGAGTCCATCCACGCCGGCGACGCCGACCAGAAGCTGCTCGCCTACCAGTACCTCCAGATGCTCCCGAAGATCGCCGAGGGCGACGCCAACAAGCTCTGGATCGTGCCCAGCGAGATCGGCGACGCGCTCAAGGGCCTCTCCGGCGCGATGGGCAACTTCGGCCCGATGGGCGGCGGTTCGTCCCCCTCCGGCAACGGCAAGGAGCGCCGGGAGCAGCCCCCCATCGACTGACCCGCCCGCCCCTCCGGCATGATCACTGCGCACGGAAAACAGTGATCACCGTTCGGAGGGGCACCGCATGACCATCTGGGAGATGCTCGCCGTCCTCGTCGCGGGCATCGGCGCAGGCACCATCAACACCATCGTCGGCTCCGGCACCCTCATCACCTTCCCGGTGCTCCTCGCCACCGGCCTGCCGCCCGTCGTCGCCAACGTCTCCAACACGATCGGCCTCGTCCCCGGCTCCATCAGCGGCGCCATCGGCTACCGCAAGGAACTCGCCGGCCAGCGCGCCCGCATCCTCCGCCTCGGCGCCACCGCCCTGGTGGGCGGCCTGATCGGCGCGATCCTGCTGCTCTGGCTGCCGTCCTCGGCGTTCGACACGATCGTGCCGGTCCTGATCGGCCTCGCACTGATCCTGGTCGTGCTCCAGCCGAAACTCTCCGCCGCCCTCAAGCGCCGCCGCGAGAACAGGGGCGAGACGACCGGCCCCCACCCGGACGGCGGCCCCGCCCTCCTCGTCGGACTGCTCCTCGCCAGCGCGTACGGCGGCTACTTCGGCGCCGCCCAGGGAGTCCTGTACCTCTCCCTCATGGGCCTCCTGCTGAACGACTCCCTCCAGCGCATCAACGGCGTCAAGAACATCCTCGGAGCCGTCGTCAACGGAGTCGCCGCCGTCTTCTTCCTCTTCGTCGCAGAGGTCGACTGGACGGCCGTCCTCCTGATCGCGGTCGGCTCGGCCCTCGGCGGCCAGCTCGGCGCCCGGATCGGCCGCAGGCTGCCCCCGACGGTCCTGCGCGGAGTGATCGCGCTGGTCGGCCTCGTCGCCATCACCCAGCTGCTGCTCAAACAGACCTCATGACGCGCCCGAGAAGACCTCAGGACGCGAAGAAGCCCGCCTCCACCACGAGACGGGCCCCTTCTTCTCCCCGCGAGCCGCACTAGGCGGCGGCGTCCGCCAGCCAGTCCGGCAGCGAGTCCCACTCCGCACCCCGCAGCGACAGCAGCATCGCGTCGGCGGGCGTGGGAACGAACGGCTGGAACAACAGCGGCATCCCCGCCTTCTCCGGCGTCCGGTCCGCCTTGCGGTGGTTGTCCTCGGCGCACGAGGCCACCGTGTTCAGCCAGCTGTCGGCGCCACCGCGCGACCGCGGCACCACGTGGTCCACGGTCGTCGCCCGCTTCCCGCAGTACGCGCACCGGTGTTGGTCCCGTATCAGCACACCCCGCCTCGACCACGGAGCTTGTCTTCGGAACGGCACCCGTACGTACCTGCTCAGCCGGATCACCATCGGCACCGGAAGATCGACGTCCGCACCACGCATGCGCAGTCCGGGATGAGCCTTCTCGACCACGGCCTTGTCCTGCAGGACAAGCACCACCGCACGGTTCAACGTCACCGTCGACAGTGGCTCGAAGCTCGCGTTCAGAACCAGCGTGTCACGCATCCCGCCCACCCTCCGTGTGCCGGCCCACCCCTTGGCGGGCTTGGATCAACTCTGGCGGGACGCGCCGGAATGGACAACGCATTAACGGCGTCCCCACGAGGAGCCGCCACACCCCCCAAACAAAAACTGCCCGCTCCTGATCTCTTTCAAGACCAGGAGCGGGCAAATACCCAGTGAATCTTTCCGTACGCTGCTCAGCCCTCGGCCGGAGCCTCGTACTCCGCCACGAGCTGCGCCCGCCCGAGGGTGTGGAACCGCAGGTTGAACCCGACCACCGCGGGCGACGCGTCCGCGTCGATCCCCAGCTTCTCGGTGTCCACCGCGTACACGGTGAAGACGTACCGGTGGCGCTCGCCGGCCGGGGGAGCGGCACCCCCGAAGTCCTTCGTCCCGTAGTCGTTGCGGACCTGGACCGCCCCCGCGGGCAGCCCCTCGAACTTCCCGCTGCCCGCACCGGCGGGCAGCTCCGTCACGGACGCCGGGATGTCGAAGACGCTCCAGTGCCAGAACCCGCTGCCGGTCGGCGCGTCCGGATCGAAGCACGTCACGGCAAAGCTCCTGGTCCCGGCCGGGAAACCCTCCCACCGCAGCTGCGGCGAGCTGTTCCCCTCGGCGTAGACCTGTGCGTCCTTCAGCACGGCGCCTTCGGCGACGTCCTCGCTCAGTACGGTGAACGCCGCCACCGAGGGGTGGAAGTCATGAGGCAGCGGCGGCCTCTTGGCCTCGTCGGACACAGTCACATCAGCACCTTCCTGCTTCTTTGCTCTCTCGGTACCCCGCGGCTTCGACCCTAGAGCCAGTTGCGCTTACCACCGACCTGAGCCAGCCACTGGTTGAGGTACCCGGCCCAGTCCGTCCCCTGGAAGTCGTTCAGACCGACCTGGAACGCCCGGTAGGAGTCGCTGCTCTCGCTGAACATGCCGCCCTTGCGGTCCATCTCCAGGACCACGTCCATCTCCCGGTCGTCCGCGATGAACGTCAGCTCGACCTGGTTGAGCCCCCGGTACTGCTGCGGCGGCAGGAACTCGATCTCCTGGTAGAACGGCAGCTGCTGGCGCGTCCCCCGGATGTGCCCGCGCTCCATGTCCGCGCTCTTGAAGCGGAACCCCAGATGGACGAAGGCGTCCAGAATCGCCTGCTGAGCGGGCAGCGGGTGGACATTGATGGGGTCCAGGTCCCCGGAGTCCACCGCGCGTGCGATCTCCAGCTCGGTGGTCACCCCGATGTTCATCCCGCGCAGCTGCTGCCCGGCGATGTTGGTGACCGGCGTCTCCCAGGGGATGTCCAGCCCGAACGGCACCACGTGCACCGCGCCGGCCTGCACCTCGAAGGCCCCGCCGAGCTTCACCTTGGTGAACTCGATGTCCTGCTTGACCTCCTGGTCACCGCCTTCGACCTCGACGCGTGCCTGGAGACCGACGGACAGCCCCTCGATCTGCTGCGCGACGGACCCGCCCTGGATCCGCACCTCGCCCTGCACCACCCCACCGGGTACGACGTTGGCCTCGGTGAGCTCCGTCTCCACGGAAGCCCCACCCGCTCCCAGGCTCGCCAGCAGCTTCTTGAATCCCATGGTTCTCCCCAATTTTCCGGTCCTGACCAGTACAAACGCTCAATCAGGGCGCCCGGTTCCGCGCCTACCCGCGCAACGAGCCCCTACTACCCGCGTTCCACTACCCTCGGCGGGCATGATCGCGACGACCCCAGACCGTACGCCGCTCACCCGCGGTTTCTTCGCGCGACCCGTCCTCGACGTGGCCCCCGACCTCCTCGGCCGAACCCTTGTCCGCCGGACCCCCGAGGGGCCCGTCGAACTGCGCATCACCGAAGTGGAGGCGTACGACGGCGAACGGGACCCGGGCTCCCACGCCTACCGGGGCAGGACCGCCCGCAACGCCTCGATGTTCGGCCCGCCCGGACACGCGTACGTCTACTTCATCTACGGCATGTGGTTCAGCCTCAACCTGGTGTGCGGCCCGGAGGGCACGGCGAGCGGTGTTCTCCTGCGCGCGGGCGAGGTCACCGCAGGCGCCGACCTCGTCCGCAAACGGCGACTTTCAGCCCGAAAAGACAACGAACTGGCCAAAGGGCCTGCCCGCCTGGCCACGGGCCTGGACATCACCCGTGCCCTGGACGGCACCGACCTCTGCGGGGGAGCGGACTCCTCTCTCTCCGTACTGCACGGCACTCCGGCCCGCGCTGACCAGCGACAGAGCGGACCCCGCACCGGAGTGGGCGGCGAAGGAGCGGTGCACCCCTGGCGCTTCTGGATCGCCGGCGACCCCACGGTCAGCCCCTACCGCGCCCACAAACCGCGCCGCAGGGCAACTTGACTCGGCCCCGTCACCCGCCTAACGTAGCCCGAGCCGCTTGAAACGGGCACTGCTGTCGGCACGGTCCATCGGACCGAACCAAGCAGCCCCCGAAGCGGCCAACCACTACTACGACTTCCCTTACGGGTCTGAATTTCGGCATGCGTGAATTCATTCCCACGGACTCGATTATGAGCCGCCGGGAAAAGCCGCTAAAGTAGTGAACACGCCGAAAGGCAAGGCCTTCCAACGGCCACCAAAGAGAAATTCCAAACCGGAAACGGCGCGGAAATGATCTGGTAGGGTTGGAAACGCAACAACACAAAAGAAACACCGAACGAAAACGTCCGGAGGAAAGCCCGCAGGGGTGAGTACAAAGGAAGCGTCCGTTCCTTGAGAACT
>NZ_JBIAMU010000047.1:0-18939 GCF_042874215.1 Streptomyces sp. NPDC004111 | reverse complement strand
GCGCGCGGTCTGCTCCGCAGACGCGACGCGGAGCCGCTACGCGGCTCTTCCCTCGGTCGCTCCGCTCCCGAGGACGCCGGTCCACTCCGTGGCCCTGCGTGCCCTGCGGCCGCTCCGCGCCCTCCGGGCCGGTCGGCTGCGCCTCCCTCACGGCAGGCGCTCCGCGCCTGTTCCGGGGCCGCTCCGCGCCCCCGGCAAGCCCGCTGCGCGGGCGGCTGGCTACGGGGTGGGGTGGCCCAGGTCGGCGCCCACCGGTCACACCGAGTGACACCCCGGCCAAAAACGGAGCCGCACCCTCCGGCCCGCTCCCTCCGCGTGCGTCAAAACTGACCACCGCTGGATTGTCCTGAGAAACCGTACATCCACCGGGACCACCCGACATGACCACAACCCACCCCACCCACCACACCACCGCCCACACACACCATCTGACCTGGGAAAACACCCACCACCCACCGGGCCACCCACCACGACACCACCCCCGCACACACCAAACTGACACTCCGTCAGGGACCGGATTCGAATCCCGACCCCCCTCGAACCAAATCCGACCACCCAACTCCGAACACCCGCAGCAGAATTCAACCCCTCCCCCAAAAAGCCCGGATTCGGCGCCACGAATTCACACCGGACCGAATTCGGCCCACCCGCATTCCAGACCAGGAATGCAAATTGAGCGGATGCCGCAGATTAACCTTGCAAGGTTAGCCGCATTCCGGCTTCTCCTCCTCCAACTGAAAAGGGTGGGGGGGGGGGGCTCTCCCCCTCCGGTCACAGAGGGGCGTCCTCGGGCAGCTCCCCGAGGGTGACCAGGCGGACGGCGTCTCGGATCACGTCTCCGAGGGTGATCACCTGGGCGCGCAGCCGGCTTCGCTCGGCGAGTGCGGCGCCGTCGGCCGTGAGGGGCCGCAGGGGGTCCTGGTCGGGGTCGTCGGTGGCGCGGGGGCCGTCGCCCCAGACGGCTTGCCACTGGATCAGCGCTTCCACGGCGGGCTGGGAGGTCACGTGGCAGGCGGTGCGGACCAGGGTGGCCAGGTCGGCGGGCAGACGGATCGTCAGGGTCTCGTGGGGGCCCTGGACGCCGGGGACGGGGCGGGCGCGGACGCGGCCGTGGCCGGTGCCCACCGGGCGCCCGGGGACTCCCGCGGCCGTGGTGTCCGGGACGGCGGGCCACTCGCGGTCTGCCCACCCTCGTGCCTCGACCACTTCGCGCACGCCGTGGGCCACCACCAGGTCCTGGCTCCCGCGCAGCTCGCCCGACTCCCGCAGGGCGGCGCGCTCGGCGCGCAGCTCGGCGCGCATGCGGGCGAGGTCGGACAGGAGCGTGGTGCGGTGCGCGGCGCGGTCGGCGGCGTCGGGGCCGGCGGGGCCGGGCAGCTTCTTGGCGTACGCGGCGATGTGGGCGCGGCGGTCGGCCAGCCACGCCTTCTCGCGGGCGGCCTCGGCCGCGACGACATCCGTCAGCAGTGCGCGGGTACCGGCGGGGACGTCGACGGTGACCGTGGTGAGTGCCATGCAGGAACGCTAGCGGCCCCGGACCAGGTCCAGAGGGGGCCTCTCCCCCTCTGGGGGGAGAGGTGTCGGCGCCCGGAGCACTGACCCGCACCGTCTGACCCGGGCCTCTGACCTGCACCCACACCCCGCCCCGGGCCGCGGCCGCCGATCGGTAGCCGCAACCTATTGCGCCACCTGATTCGCAACCCCATGTGCAACCCGTTGCGCAACCTGTTGTGCAACGTGCTCTGCAACCGCGGGCGTCCGGGCCCGCCCACACACCGGGCGGCCCATCCGAAGTTCTCCGCTCGGCGCGGCGCCACCCTTCAGCAGGCAGAACGCCAACCCTTAGCAGATCTTTTCACCGGAACAGATTGACTGCCGTTTCGACTTCAGCTTGGCACGAAAGATTTGGCCGTTTTGTACCAATAAGAACCATCCCAAAGTCACAACCAGTGTGTCGCTCATCACATACCTGACTTACGGAAACACCGACCGCGAGAAATGGGCTCCATGTTTTCCTCACGCGCCTGACCTGCGGAAACACTGAGGGGGGAAGACAGGTCGGACATCTGCTATGGGAACCCGCTCACGGGTCGCTTTTGCTCCGTTTTGTCCAACACGGCCGTTCAACGCCCTCCGCCGTACAGTCTGCTGACGGCACAACACCCCCGGTGCAACGACGAAGGGAGACCTCGCGGCGGCCCCTGCTTCCTACGGCCAGGCCCAATGCGGAGTCTCCCTCTCGTCAGCCGATGGGTGCCCGACCCTTCTACGAGTGGAGAAACCCATGACGACAACTCCCGACCGTACCGCACAGCACCAAGCGCACTCTGGCCGTCCTTCACGACGGCTTGCCTGGTTCACCGCAGTCACTGGAGCGCTGTCTGTACTCGCCATCTGCCTGCTTGCCCTCACCGGCCATGCAGAGGAAGCCACGGCCGTTGGCCTGGTCGGCGGGGCAGCTGTCGCAGCTGGCGGCATCAGCGTGACCATCAACCTCCGCAGGTAACGGTCCTCGCCCACCGCAAAGGCACTGGCGCAGCCACTGACCGAAGTGCGTTGTAACGCTCCTCCTTGGCGGCCTCGCCGTCCGACGCTGCCGACGGAGCTGCTACAACAGCAGTGAGGCCCGGGGCGCTTTCCTCGCCCCGGGCCTCACTCGTACGAACTGTCAGCGGGTCTTGTTGTCCTCGACGGCGGCCGTCACGGCCTGGAGGCGCTCGGTCAGCGTGCCGGTGCTCTCCTCCAAGACCTCGCGGAACACCTCGGCCATGCGCTGCGGGTCCCCGTTCTCCTTCGCGTCCATCAGTTCCTGGGCCTTGTCGTGGATGAAATCGCTCATCGCTGTGACCTGCGCTTTCTTGGGTCGGGTCAGTGTTTGGGTCAGTTGTTGTGGTCGGCCGGCTCCTGGCGGGCGGGGACGTCGGGGTCGTAGCCGCGGGCCGGGTTGTAGCCGCGGGCGAGGAGTTCGACGGCTTCGGACTTGGTGGTGGACGCGACGCTCATGGACCGGTTGATGGTGGCTTCGATCGTGGCCAGGTCGACGGCTTCGGGGCTTCCGGCGGCCAGGATCATGCGGGCGACGACGCGCACCCGGCGCTGGAGGGCGGAGAGGTCGGCGACGTCCTCGGCTTCGATGGCCCGCCGGGTGATCTGCGCGGTCTGGTCGCGGAGATCGGCCGCCCGCTTGGTCTCTTCGGCGGTGCGCCGGTTGGCTTCGGCGGTGCGCGCTGTCGCTTCGGCGTGGCGCTGCCTCGCGGCGGCGGCCTCTGCCTCCTGCTTCTCCGCTGCGGCGCGCTCGGTGGTCTGCTTCCTCTCCCATTCGAGAGCGCGCGCCTCTTCTTCGGCGGTCCGTGCGACCGCTTCGGCTTCGCGGAGCCGGGCTTCGGCGGCGTCGGCGGCCTCCGTGGCGGCCCGCTCTTCCTCGGCGCGGCGGGTGGCGGCCTCGGCGGCGCGCTCGGCGGCCGTGAGGGCGGTGGTCGCCTCCAGTTGGGCCTCGGCCTCGATGGTGCGGGCCCGCGATTCGGCTACGGCGGTCTCCGCCCTGGCGGAGGCGCGGACGGAGGCGATCTCGCCCTGGAGGCGGACGCGCTCCTTCTCGGCGGAGGCCTCGTGCTTCTCCTTCTCCAGCGTCAGCTCCAGTGCGGCGGCCTGGGCCTGCTGCTCGCGCCGCTGCTCGTCACGCCGCATCTGCGCGGGCAGCGCCAGCGCCTCGTCCACGGACATGCCGAACGCCTTCATGACCATGGGCAGGCGGTCGAGTGCGCCGATCTTCCCCTCTTCGTGGCCCTTCTCCAGCTCCTCGCGGTGCTGCACCCACACGTTGTAGATCGCGCGCTTCTTCTCCAGTTCAACGAGCTGGGTGTAGGAGGTGATCTGCCACAGCTTCATGCGGCGCCACATGCGCAGCGTCGCGTACGGGGCGAGGACCCACCGCATGAGCGGGACGGGGTCGTGCTCGATGCCCGCTTCGAGAGCGGTCTGCTTCATGAGCAGACGGCGGCCGGCCTCGATCGCCGTGACGAACAGGACCGGCATCAGTCCGTGGGCCAGCGCGCGTACCGGGTGGTCCGCCACGCTGCCGTGCGCGGTCGCGTTGAAGAACACGGTGGCGCCGGTCATCACGTGCGCCATGGTCCGCAGCGCCCCGAACCGCACCCGGAACAGCACCAGGACGAGATCCAGGATCAGAAACGTCAGGATCGAGATGTCGACCCCGGCGGCGAACCAGGCGGACCCCTCCCCGAACCCCCACGTCCGCCCGGCGGCGGTCAGGTTGTCGAAGGACAGGACGAACCCGATTCCGCCGACACTCACGCCGCCGATGATGCCGCCGCCGATGAGCGCGGCTTTCGTACGGCGGCCGATCCGGCGCCCACCGGCCGGAGCAGCCTCCGAAGCGGGCGGGGAGGTGTCCGAAGCGGGCGGGCGGAAACTCGAAGCGGGCTGCGGCTCGCCCGAAGCGGGCGCCGGGACGGCCGGAGCCGCCGTGCGGGGCGGCTCGATCGTGGTGGTCAATGTCTCTCCCTGGTGACTGGTGCTCGAAGGCCGGGCGCGCCCGGAGGGATGCGCCCGGCCGTACTTCGGGTGGTGCGGGTGGTGCCACGGTGGCGATGCCCCGCCCATCCTCTCGGGCCGGTGGGGTGCACTTCCGTGACGGGCGGTCAGGCCGCGTGCGGCTGCGGCGGGTGCGGCGGGTGCGGGCGGCCCGGGGCCGGCGGCGGCTCCGGGTCCCGGCGGTGCGGCTGCGGACGCATCGGCAGCGGAGGCTTGCTCATCGGCCGCCCCCTGCCCGGTAGGCGGCCACGGCGGCGCTGTGCGCGTCCACGGCCTCAACCGTGGTCCGTACGGCCTCGGCTGCGGCGTCCGCCGCCTCCTGGTCCCGTGCGGCCCTCGCGCGGGCGGCCTCCATCGCGGCCGCGGCCTGGCGGCGCTCCTCGTCGCTCATCGCCCACCACCCGCCGCCTGCGCGGCCCGGCGGGCGGCCTCCGCCGCTTCGGCGGCCTGGCGGGCGGCCTCGATGCGCTGCTGCGCGAGCCGGTCGGCGGCCTGCTGCTCGGTGCTGCTCATCGGGCACCCCCGACCACGGCCCGGGTCGTCCAGCCGCCGCACTTGCGGCACACGTACTTGCCGTTCTCGGGCCGCATCTGGCGGCCGTGGCAGTGAGGTGCGGTGTGGCGTGCCATCACCGACCACCCCGCAGACGGCCGTTGCTGTTGTTCCCGGCGCCAGGGGTGGGCTGCTGCTTGTCGTTGCGGACGTGTCCGCCCTGCGAGGCGGAGTAGTCGCGGCCGTGCCCGGACAGACGGGGGTCGTCGGGGCTCGGCTTGGGCTGACGGAGTGCCATGATGGGCTCCTGATTCCTTCGGGAGTTGGGGCCCCGGGACGACCGTCCATCTGCCAAGAAAAGCCGGTCGTCTCGGGGTGTTTTTTGTGCCCCGCGCCCCCTTCTCGGGGGTGGGGAGATTGGGGGTAGCCGGGCGGGTAGAGCGCCCGGTAGACGCTGGTAGCTGAGGGGTAAACCCGCAGGTAAACGCGGGGGTAGACCGGTGCTACCGGGGGGCGCGGGTGGGGGCCGCGGTGGTCACTGGGGAGGGGTCTGGAGCGCCCCGAGTCGGGCGGGCAGGGAGAGCCGGGACAGGGCCCCGGAGAGCACCCCGGAGGGGCCCCGGGGCGGGGGGTTGGCGGGGGCCTCGGACGGGGTCTCGGCGGGGATCTCCCCGACCGGTTCCGGGGCCCCCTCCCCGACCTCCTCGGACGCCTCCTCGGCGGGGGCCGGCTGACCCTCCCCGACCGGCCCCGGCCGGGGGCCGAACTCGGGGTCGGGGAACAGCTTTGCGAGGGCGTCGGCGGGGGTCATCCCCAGCGCCTCGGTGACCCGGTCGACGCGGACCCCGTAGTCGACCGTGCCGCTCAACTTGACCGACTTGGTCACCGGGACGCCGTTCTTCTCCACCCAGTCGCGTAGCTCGATCTTGGTCGCGCCGGGGGCCAGCAGGCCCGCCTCGACGGCGGTGTCGACCAGCTCGGCGACGTGGACGCCCTTCCCGCCCGCCGCTTCGACGGCGGCGAGCGCGGCCAGGACGTGGTGCATCAGCCGGTGGGCGGCGGCCTCCGCAGACGCCTCCTCCTGGTCCTGCTGCTGGCCGTCGTCGTCCTGCTCCTGGTCCTCCTCGTCGGCGGGGTCCGGGGGAGGAGCGGCCACCCACGCGGCCACCACCCACGCCAGCCCCCCGACGGAGATGATCACCGGACGCCACGGGGCCAGCAGACCCACGTACGGGGCGGCCACGGCGCAGACGGTCCCGACCGCTCCCGCGACCAGGGCCGCGCCGAACGCGGCGAACGCGAGCGCCTCCAGCGGAGGTCGGCGGCCGGACGGCAGGGCCGAAGTGTCGAACTCCGGCGGTTCCTCGCCCGCCTTCGCGGCCTTGGCCACGGCCCTGGCGTGCGCCTTCCGGGCCTTCTTGGCCTCGGCCTCGGCGGCGGCCTGGGCCACGGGGTCGATGCTGGCCTGTGTCCACGCCCAGGACAGCGCCCCGAGCGTGTGCGTGCAGGCCCGGCGGGTCAGGACCACCGACCCGCGCCACAGCGCGGTCATCGCGGCGGAGGCTCCGGTCAGTACCGACCGGGCCTCGCGCACCGCGCTCACAGCGCCCCCACCATCGACGCGCCCTTGAGCACCAGACCCACGCCCACGCCCCAGATGCCGCCCGCCTTCGCGTAGACGACCCCGGCGGAAATGCCGTAGAAGATCGGCCAGATCATCTTCTTCCACTTCGGGAAGAAGGTGAGGAGCGTGAGGCAGATCGCGACGCCGCCCAGGCCGATGTTGCCCAGGCCCGATCCCTGGATGATCGACGTCGGGACCTCTCCGATTCCCTTCACGACGGAGCCCCAGGTCTCGCCCGCCGCCATCGCGAGGGTGGCGAAAACGATCGCAACGCCGCCCGCCTTGTCGCGGTTGAGCTTGAACCGGTCGGAGCCGCGCAGGCCCATCATCAGGAGCATGCCGCTGGCCAGGGCCAGGCCGCTGATCCCGATCGACCCGAACACGGGCCCGGCGGCCAGCACCACATCGGTCGCGGCGGCAAGGGTGATGGTCACAGCACAGCTCCGGGGGCGTAGAGGGCGGACGACAGGACGACGGTGGCGAGCGGGACCCGGGCCACCCACCGGGTGGCGGGGCGCCAGGTCGCGCACCGGCGGTCCAGCGCCCACCAGCACAGGACCCCGGCCCCGGCCGCCAGGAGCAGCGGCGCCAGGAGCACCGGCCACGGGTGCAGGGCGGCGAACGTCTGGGTGAGAAGGGGGCCGGTGCCCTGCGCCCACAGGGCGGCGGCGAGCGCACCGGCCGGGCGGGCGGCACGGCTGACCGTGCCGGGCAGCAGCCCGCTCGCCACCCCGCCGGCCCGCCAGCCCGCGTACCCGGCGACCCCGACCGCGGCGGTCACCCCAAGGGGCACGAGCGAGATGGTTGCCCGGCTCATCAGGTCGGCCCCGGCCATCGGGTCACCGGTCACCCCCCACACCAGGGAGTGCCCCAGCGCGGCCGCGCTGGCGTTGTAGGCGAGCCACCTCAACCGCGGATTCGCGGCGGCCTGCGCGAACCGGGACACCGGCTCCTTGGCGCCGCTCTTCCCCTTCTTCTTGCCGCGCTTCTTGCCGCCCTTCGCACCCTTGGCCTTGGCCTTCTTCGGCTTGGCGGGCGTGTCCGTGGGCTCCTCGGGCGCCTTGTCCCCGGCCGGGGACGGCGCGAGGTCCTCGGCCGCCCACAGCCGGTCCAGCCAATCGGGCTGCGGCTCGGACCGCTGCGTCGGCGCGCTCACGCCACACCGCCGATCCGGTCACGCAGCCACGCCCGCACCCGCAACTCGTCCCCGCCCACCAGGTGTTGCTCGGGCGGCACCGGGAGCGGCGGCAGGTCCCTCTGCACGGCGGTACGGCACCGCGACGGCAGCACCGTCCGCGTCATCCGTACCGGCAGTGCACACCCGCCACGCCGGGGGCGCCAACGACGCCCCCACTCTGCAACCATCATCACGTCCGGACCTCTCTGACCAGGGGTTCTGACACGTGGCGCCGGTGTCCTACCACCGGCGCCACCCGCCCGGCCGGTGTTCCTACGCACCGGCCGGGCACCTGCGTTTCCGCAGGTCAACGCACCTGTGCCCTACCCGACATGTTCCTGGCGGGGCTGCTGGTGCCCCTTTAAGGTAGAGCACTGCACCATGTGAGCGCTAGTACTAGCGATGAAATCGCACGTGCCGTAGCCTCGTGGGTGCATCACTGCACTCGCCGGAGTGCAGTGCGAGCACAGGAGGGAGAACAGGAGTGCCCGACACAGTCGGATACGCAGAGATCGCGGCTCACTACCGCCAGCAGATCCAGGACGGCGTTCTCGCGCCGGGCGACACACTGCCGTCGCTGCGGCAGGTCTGCGAGACGTACAACGTGGCAACGACCACCGCCAATCGCGCCTACCGCATGCTTAAGCGCGAAGGGCTGACGTTGGCCAAGGCTGGCGTGGGAACCGTCGTCGCAGCACCGCTCAGCAACAACATCGCAGCGCGGGTCCAGCTTCACGAGGCCACCGGCTCAGCGCTCGGGGGCGGAGAGACCTCTCGCATCCTCAGTGTTGGCACCGTTGGTGCCGACGAGCTGGTTGCTCCGCGTCTGGACGTGGCACCAGGAACGCCCGTTCACGTACGGCAGCGACTCGTCAGCCGAGGTGGCGTGCCGATCCACCTGAGCAGTTCGTATTATCCGGAATACGTAATTGCCGTGACTCCGGAACTGACCGAACCGATTTCTACTGGTGGGTCACGTGAATTGGCCGCAAAACGGCTCGGCGTTGCCCAGGATCATGTGCTGGAAGAGGTCACTTCACGACGGGCAACCGACCCGGAAAAAACCGCACTTGGTCTGACCGCAGGCGACGTAATCGTGACTCAGGTAGTCCGGTCTGTATTTCTCAAGGACGGCCGGGTTGTGGAAGTCGCGGTAAAAGTCGCGGGCGGTTCGACAATTCTCAGGTGGTCAACTTCACTTGCAATTCAGCAAAGCGCGGAAGACACCGAGTAAAGAAATTACAGGCTGTAGGAAACGAAACAGGCCCCGCATCATGCGGGGCCTGGACGCCTGCGTCAGGACGGCCATCCCGACGCAGGAAAAGCGCTCTCGAAACTTCAGATAGGAGGTGCACTCACCTTGATGGTACGTGCACGACAGACCCCCCGGCCAGAGGGCCATGTCACACCTGGTCAGCCCGCTCGGTTGATGGCGGTGGCGGCGTGAGCGGGTCGAAGAAGGGGTTCGGTGGGGGGCAGATCAAGCGGGGGCCGATCGCGGCCGACGTCATCGGCCGCCACTTCACCACGGTCTGCAACGCGGCAGTGCGGGACCGCCGGCTGTCGCGCCGGGCTCGGGGTCTGCTGGTGGAGATCCTGTCGCATCAGGAGGGCTTCACAATCTCGGAGGCGTCGTTGGTCGCGGCCGGGCCGGAGGGGCGTGACGCGATCCGTACGGCGCTGCGAGAGCTGGAGGGGTACGGCTACCTGCACCGCACTCAGCCGCGGGACGGGGGCCAGTTCTCGGCTGCCGTGTTCGAGGTGACGGACATGCCCGAGGGGCTCCTGATCGGGGCCGCGTCGCCCTGGGACGCCTCCGAACCGCCCCCTGAGGAAAACCCCAGGTCAGAGCCGTTGACTGGAAATCCGTCGACGGCGGGCGAGTCACAAAACCCCAGGTCAGGACCGTTGACTGAAAAACCGTCGACGGATGAACCGTCGACGGCAAATCCACCACATAAGAAAACCAATTCCTCCTGCGGAGCAGAAAACTCTCTCTCTCCGCAGGACTCGGATGCCTCTGACGCCACAGGCGAAGAGCGAGAGAGAGCGGCTGCGCCGGGGGAGGAGCGGGGGAACTCTGAGTGCCCCCGTGGTCCTCACGACGCGGATGCGGATGCGGATCGGGTCGTGGCCGCGTACGCCGGTGCGCTGGGCCGCCCGCTGCTGAACGGCTCCCGAACCCGCCTGCTGACGCAGGCGGCGGGTCTGCTGGCGGCAGGGCTGCCGGTGGCGTGGGTGGCGGCGCGGGCCGCGGAGATGCCCACGCGCGGGTGGACGGACCTGGAGCAGCACTGCGAGCGGTCGCGGGTGCCGATCCCGGCGCAGACCGGTGCGCCCCCGTCGGCGGCTGGCGCGGTGCCTGCGGCGCGGTCGGCGGTTGAGGAGTGTCCGGCGTGCGACGCCTACGGCTGGCTGCTGGACGACGACGATGACGGGCCGCAGGTGCGGTGCGCCCATGCGGGCCTGACGGCGGGAGACGCGCGGTGAGCACGGTGGAGATGCCCGCCCCGAGGGCGGCGGAGCCCGACGTGGTGTCGGCGAGCGTGGAGGCCGAGAGCGCGGTCCTGGGCGCGTGCCTGATGGCGACCCGGGTGTACGACCCGGTCGCGGACGCGGTGCGGATCCTGGGCGAGGGCGACTGGTCGGTGCCCGCGAATGAACCGCTGTGGGAAGCGATCGTGCGCCTGCACGCCGCCGGGCACCCGACCGGGGTGCCCGCCGTGGAGGCGGAGCTGCGGCGCGCGGGAGACCTGGAGCGGGCCGGCGGACTGCTGCGGCTGTCCCAGGTCGCGGCGCAGGCCTGCACGGCGATGGAGGCCGACCACTACGCGCGCATCATCCACGGCTACGCCGAGATGCGCCGCTACCAGGCCACCCTGGTGCGGGCGATGCAGGGCGCACGGCAGGCCGACCCCCTGGCGCTGCCGGAGACGATCGCCGCGCACCAGGCGGAGCTGGAACAGCTCACCGGCGCCGACCCGGACGAGGCGGACCTGTACGGGCGGTTCGGCGACGGCCTGGAGGACCACCTGGACAGCCTGACCCGGGCGGTGGAGCCCCTGGCCGTCACCGGGCTGACCGACCTCGACGCGCTGATGCGGCTCGCCCCCGGGCAGATGATCGTGGTCGCAGGCAGGCCCGGCATGGGCAAGTCCGCGTTCGCCCTCGGGGTCGCGACGGCCACGGCTGCGAGCGGACGCACCACGCTGCTCCACAGCCTGGAAATGGGCCGCGCGGAGGTCACCAACCGCATCCTCGCGGCGGAGGCCCGGGTGGCGTTCGACCACCTGCGCGGCGGGGTCGACTCCATGACGGCCGGGGACTGGGACCGCATCGACCGGTTCGTGCCCGACCTCAAGGCGCTGCCGCTGATGATCGACTACAGCTCCCGGGTCAGCCCCGCCCGTATCCGCTCCCGCATCAAGCAGCTGGTCCGCGAGACCGGGCAGGCCCCGCTGGTGGTCGTGGACTACCTCGGGCTGATGCAGACCGACCAGCGCTCCTCCCGCCAGAGCCTCTACGAACGGGTCACCGAGATCAGCCGCGAACTCAAGGTGCTCGCGTCCGACACAGGGGCGGTGATCATCGCGCTGGCGCAGCTCAACCGCGCCTCCGAGCAGCGCACCGACAAGAAACCGGCGGTGTCCGACCTGCGCGACTCCGGGGCGCTGGAGCAGGACGCGGACGCAGTGATCCTGCTGCACCGCGAGGACTACTACGAGCCGTCCACGCGGGCGGGCGAGACCGACCTGATCGTGGGCAAGCACCGCAACGGGCCCTGTACGACGCTCGTCGTGGCGCACCAGTTCCACTACAGCCGCTTGCGCGACATGGCCCGCGAGGGCACGCAGAGCGACCTCCTGGGCCTGGTCACCCTCACCGACGAACGGGTTGCCGCCCTGCCCCCGAAGTACCAGGCCGGGTTCACCGATCCCGGATAGCCGGAGCAGGAAGGGGCCGTCCAGGCCCCTGGGTGCCCCTGTGGGCGCCGATCTCCCGCCCCGGGCCCCTCTGGGCGCCCGGGGTCAAGATCGGCGCTCACGCGGGCGTATGACGATCATTCACCGGGGGTGCCGCGCCGTGGTGTTGGCGCTGCCCGGGATGTCCGTTCCTCACAGGCTCACAGGTCACCGGCGAGACCGCCTCCACCAGGAAAAACGGGGGAGTGGCCTCACAGGTGACCTGTGAGGAACAGACATCCCGGGCACCTGTGAGGAACGGACATCACAGACACCGGGCGGGGCGTGCCACCGGTACGACAAACGGCTCCCGGGTTCTTCCTCCTCATCACCTGTCCCGCCGCCGCTGGATCCGGGGCCCAACGCGCGCGCGTGACGTGCGCGCGCGTAGGGCCCCGCCAGCGGGACCCGTGGGACAGGGGCGCGACAGTCAACGGGACAGGGCGGCAGTCGCCCGTGCGGGTGATGGACGGGGCCCTGGGATCGCAGGAGGATCCGCGTGTGTGGGGGGCCGGTTGTTGAGTGCGGCCGGTACCGCGCGCCCCGTCGACCGGGGCGTACTCCACGCATGGCAGAGCCCGGCGACGAGTTACCCCCTGGCCGGGCTCTGCCGCTGTTGTTGTGCCGCCCGCCCCCGGGTGGGCGGCCGGGGTCCCTCGTGCGGGTGATGGACGGGGTCCGCAGCCCGCAGGACGATGCGCAGAAAGCTGTGTGGAGGGCCGGTCGTGTGAGCGCGGCCGGTCCCGCGCGTGCCCCGTCCGCCCGGGGCGCGCACCACACACGGGCAGCGCCCGGCGGACGATTCGACCCTGCGCCCGGCGCTGCCGTCGTCGTGGGGCCCGGCACAGGGGGCGGGACCGTCCTCTCGTGCCGGGCTTCACCGCCCGCACTGCACGCCCTCACCGGCGGGGCCGGTCTGGCCGGGCGTCCCCGGCCGGACCTCTGTGCCCATGTACGGCTGTCCTGGCCGGCCAGGACAGTCAGGCCCGTGCGAGACCGCCGGCCCGGGGTCCGGGGGACGTCTAGGTGCTCGGCTATTGCGGCCAGCCCACGGTCTCGGCCCGTCCTCATTGTGGTGGCTCCGTGCCTGTGGCGTACACCGAATCCGTCCCCAGACACTGAGGAAGCCGGTGGGGCGTACGGGGCGAAAGGGCTCGTGTTCACGATGGACACCGGCCGCGGCCCGCAGGACGATGCGCAGCAAATCGTGTGTGGGGGCAGGCCGTTGGGGAGCCGGCTCCGCGGGCGCCCTGTTCGTCGGTCGGGGCGCGCACCACACACCGGCGGAGCCCGGCGAGACCCACCACCCCCGCCGGGCTCCACTGCTGCGCGCTCGTGGGTCAGCCGGGGGTCACCTTCAGGAGAAGCAGGCGGTAGATCGGGCCGCCGGGCTCGTTGCGGTACGGGCCGGCGTCCCGGTAGCCGAGCCGTTCGTACAGTGCCCGCCCGCCCGCGTTGTCCGGGCGCACCAGCAGCGACGCCCAGTCGGGGGCGAGCGCCTGGAGGAGTTCGGTGTGGAGGCGGGTGCCGATGCCCCGGGACTGCCAGGCCGGGGAGACCGCGAGTTCGCACAGTCCCATCAGCCGCCCGGTGCGGACGTGTTCGGGGATGGACGGCAGCAGCTCGCCGTACCAGTACTCGGGTGTCGCGGGGAACGCGTAGCCGAACCCGGCCATCGTGCCGCCCGCGTACGCGGTGACCAGGGTGAAGCCCTCGTGGCGGAGGTGGTGGGTGATCTGGCGGCGCAGGGCCTGGGCGGAGCGGCCGTCGGTGGCGCCGCCGGGGGTGTCGACGTGCTCGGGGTGGGCGTCGGCCCACAGGTCGGCGATCGCGTCCAGGAGCGCGGGCACCTGGCCGGGCCCGTAGGTGCGGTAGACGACGTCGGTGCGGGTGCTGGGGGTCACGCCCGTCCTCCTGAAGTAGCAACGGTGGTGCGGTACTCCTCGATCCAGTCGGCGACCGCGGGGACACGGTGGTGGCGCTGGAGCGCGCTCGCGACGTGGTGCAGCGCCTGCAGCAGCCGGTCCGAGCGCACCTCGGGGAGGAACGCGAGGACGCGGCCGGCCGCCGCGGCCGCGGCCTCGGGCTCCGGCCGGTCCCTCACCGCATGCTGGATCGCGATGTCCGCCGTGTACAGGGAGCGGTTGCGGGCGAACGCGTCGCCGTGCAGCAGAACGGCCTGTTCGGCCCCGGCGGCGGCGCGTTCGTGCTGCCCGAGATCGGCGCGGGCCAGGCATTCGAGCCCGGCCAGTTCCGCGCCGGTGAAGAAGTTCAGCCAGGGCGGATCGGCGTCGGACGGGCCGCGGGCGTAGAGGTGGTGGGCGCGCACGATCGCCGCGTCCGTGGCGCTGGTGTCGCCCATCAGCGCCCACCCGCCCGCCTCCCGCATCGCGAACAGCGACAGCAGACGCGGCGACCCGAGCCCCTTGGCGACGGTCTGCGCGCCCTGCGCGGCCGCAATCGCCTCGCGCGGGCGGCCCGCGGTTTTCGCCAGCAGGGCCAGGCACCCGAAGGCGTGCGCCTCCAGCTCCGGGTCGTCGGCGATCCGCGCGGCGGCCAGGGCCTCGCCGTACAGCGAGTGCGCGTCGGCGGTGCGGCCCGAGTCGTAGCTGAGCCACCCCGCCGCGATCGACAGTGCGCCGGTCGCGGAGCGCAGCCGGCGCCCGGTGCGGTCGGTGTACGTACCGGCCTGCAACCACTGGTAGGCGGTGTGCAGGGCATCGGACGCGGCCCGGCGCAGCGGCGCCGACCCGTGGTCGTGGTCGTGCGCGTACAGCGCGGCCACCGACCGCGTCACCGCCCGCACCTCGCCGGCGCCCACCCGGCCTCCGGGCCCGGCCATGGTGGTGAGCGGGAGCGTCAGCACGGCCGCCCCGTCCCGCAGGAACCGCCGCCGCTCCACGTCCTCCTCCTGCTCCTGGCCGTCGTCCTGGCCGTGGGCCGCGACCGCGGCGTTCGCCGACGGCTGCCGGGCGAAGCCGAGTTCGGCCAGGCTGCGCCCGGTCATCGTGGTGAGAATGCGCTGGTAGACCGGGCGGGGACAGGCCACCTCGCCGTCCTCCCACGCGGCCACCAGCCGGGCCCCGCACGCGACCACCTCGCCCTGCGCCGCCCCGGCCTTCACCACCTCGCGCGCGAATTCCCCACGGCTGAGCAGCATGACGTCCTCGCGCACCGCGCGCAGACGGGTGTTGGGGGTGAGACGGCGGTTGGCCATGCCGGGCTCCGGACATCCGCATCGGACCGGGAGAACGGGTCGAACGTAGCGCTCCTGCGGTGTTGATGCCCCGCCTGCGCCCGCACTTCACCCGCCGGGGGCACCGGTTCTTTCATCGCTCTTGCATGGCGCTGGCGTCGCACCGGCCGGGCCCGCTCTGCTGGGGTGGAGAGAAACCCCTTTCACCCAGGAGCAGAGGAGCGTCCGATGCTCGCCCCCGCCGCCGACCCGCGCAGCACAGCCTGGCTCGCGCACGCCCACCCCTCCCCGAGAACGGCCTACGCGGAGTGGGAGCAGCGCCCCCTCGCGATGCTCCCGCTCGGCAACCGTTTCGACGCCGTCCGCATCCCCGCCCGCACGGTCGTCGCCGGAACCGGCACCGCCCAGGAACAGGAGATCGCCGGGTTCCTCGCGCAGACGCTCGCCGGGCCGGTCATCGCCGACCCCGGCCTCTGCTACTACGCCCTGCTCCCCGCCGGGAGCGCAGACACCTGGCCGTTCCGGTACGCGGCGTGCCTGGGACACACCCACTGGCTCGCCGTCCCGCGCATCGACCGCGACACCGGCCCCGGCCCGTACTGGGCAGTCCCCATGGAACGCGCCGGGACCCTCTGCCAGCCGAAGCCGGTCGGGGAGTTTGTGTCGATGGCCGGCCGCGCCCTCCAGAGAAAACTGGCCCGCACATGAAGCACTTCGCCGCGCCGAACGACACCGCCGCCCGGCGGCTGGCCCTGGACGTCGCCGTCATGACCGACACCGTCGCCCGCGCGCACCAGGCCCTCGCCTCCCACCCGCTGCCCCGCCCCGACGAAGTGGCCCTGCTGACGCACCTGCTGTCCGGACACGTCCGCCTCCTCCTGGAGGACGTCCTGCCCCGCCTGCGCGCCATGGACCACGGCACCACCCGGTGGGACCAGCACAAGGCCGACTACGACGCCGCACACCACGCCCTGGAGGCCGGACCCACCCACGGCCTGGGCGCCGCCACGATCCGCCTGCGCGACCTCACCCGCGGCTGCGAACGGCTGCTGGAAATCCTCGCGGCCGCCGGCCCGGAGCCGGGCCGCGCCCACCGGCGCTGACCGCACCGGCGACAACCCCCAGTTGCCGACAACCCGGGGTTGTCACTGCCCGCGGGCAAGGGTTGCACCGGCAGGGGGCTGCACAGTGGGCTGCACCGGGGGAATCAGCGGCGGATCGGAGGTTGCACCGCAGGTAGGTACACCCCAAACCGGACATGGCCCGTCGTGCCTGGTCAGAGCACGTCGGGGGCCACCCTGCGGTGCGGACACCTCTTCCCGCGGAGCCGGGAGAGGTTCAAGTGGTGTGGTGGGAGCGGCCCGGCGGTACCGCCCCACAGAGAGTGCACTCCGGGCACCGGGCCTGACCCGCACACCCATGTCGGCACGGACTGCCCAGCACCCTAGTCCGGTCAATCGACGGTGATCAGCCGGACCACCGTCACCGTCCGCACGGACGGCGAGACGACGTACCGCACGAACGCGCCGTGCACGGTCGCCTCGCGCCGATCCCGGTCGGACCCGACCGGGGTGGAGCCGTGCCCGTACGGATCGACACCGATCGTCGCGGCCACCGCCGCTTGGAACATCTGGCTGTTGCTCATCTTGGCGAGCGTGGCATCCGCGGGCGGGGCGTACGTGATGCGGTGCTTGCTCACGAGGCGTGGCGCTCCCGCTCGCGCAGCTGCTCGGTCAGCTCGCGCTCCTGGTCGTCCTCGGCCAACTCGAACAGCCAGTGCCGCAGCACCGCGTGCAACTCGTTCACGGAAGCGCCGGCCACCGCCCGGTCAAAGTCCCCGCGGCGCTCCTGAGGAAGAGCGGCGCGGATGCCGGGGATCGTGTCGGGCAGGACGGTCTCCTGCCCGTTGCTCCATGTCGTCAGCCTGGCCACAGCGGGCCTCCCTGCGGGTGCGGATGAGCCGTTCTGCCCACGGTAGCGACACCGGCCCCGCCCCGGGACGTGTCCGCAACACCGGGGGAAGCCTCTGCGCTCCAGTCGCTGCCGGGGAGGGGGACAGATTGTCCCGGGGACAATCTGTCCCCCTTACTGCCGAGTACAGCTCTTACGGTGTGGGCCCTGTCGACGCCGCAGAGGAGCACCCCATGGCGGCCAGCACCCCGTTGCACACGCCGGAGCGCACCCGCCAGAGGGTGCCCCGCCCGGCGGACGCCAGCATCTCCCTACCCCCCGTTTGTATTGGGGGATGTATTGGGGGATTGGGGGATCGGAACGGTGTTTTCCCAGGTAGTGGAGGTGCGCTGGGGGTATTGGGGGATTGGGGGGTGGCCCGCTCCGGCGACGGCCCCCGGCCCCCCAGCAGCGCCGTGCAGGGCGCCCCAGGTAACCGACACCCCTACCTCTGGGTGAAGCCAGCCGATCGACTGACCCGCCGCTCGAAGGGACTTGCGCGGCTTGCCCCTGCCCCCTGCACAGTCACCCCACCACCCCGAACCGCCCCGCCCCGTCCGCAGTACCGGACGGGGCGCTGCTGTCCGCAGCCCACCCCAAGACACAAGGGCCGCGACCAGTCCATGCTCCGCCGTCAAGTTCCCGCGAGCTTCCGTTCCGCACCGCTCACAAGGCGCCGGAACGGGCGCCCGGCGGATTTTCGCGAGAACTCGACCCCGGCCCCGGTCCCGCCGACCGTGGCCCCCGCACCACCCGCCGGTACGCCCGTACCGGCGGCCCTCGAACTTCCCGAACCCGAAGGAACCCGCGATGAACCGATCCCTGAACGCCCTGATGACCCTGGTCCTGCTCGGCTGCATGTTCCTGCTCCTGGTGGGCGGCGGCACCTACCTGGCCTGGCAGCATCCCGGGGCGGCCGTGCCGATCGGCGTGGGCGCCGCGATCGGCACGCTGTTCGTCACCGTCGTCGGCGTCGTGGTCGCGGTGGCCACGCGCAACAGGCAGTGAATCCCCGGGCCCCGGCCGTGGCGCCTCGGGGGCGCCACGGCCGGATTGGCCGGACACCGTGTGCCCGGCAAGCCTCACCCCCACCACGGCAAGCCCCGGGTTGCACGGGATCGTTGGACCCCTCATGACGACGTCCCCGCCGCCCGCCGGCCCCGTACCCGTTCTCGCCGACGCGGCCGCCGACGCTGTGTGCGCCCTCGCCGACGCGGTCACCTACGGGTGGCCCGCCGACCGCAGCGGCACACACGACGCCCTCGACGCCCTCGACATCCTGCTCGCCGCGCTCGCCCAGCTCGACACCGACGCCGCCCGCCTCCTGGCCCCCGCCGTCCTCGCCGCGACCCGCCTTCGCCACCACCTCGACGGCGACCAGGACGACGGCCAGGAGGCGGGCGGCGTCCCGGCCGCGCCCGCACCGGCGCCCACCGTGCCCGCTCCCCGCACTCCGGCCCGCCCCCGGAGGCGCGGACTGGGGCCCGGATACCGGGGCCTGGCCCTCTGAGGCGTAAGGGGCGCCGCCCGTGGTTACCGCATACGTCGGCACTGACCATGGCTCCCCGGCCCATGGTCAGTCCACGATCCGCTGAACTGACCACGGGCGGCCGGACCTGTGTACCTGTGTACTGAACCCCCTGTTTTCCCAGGTGGCAGCGCTGATCTGTGTACCTGTGTACCTGTGTACCTGTGTACCTGTGTACTGCCCGCCCCGGAGACGTGAGCCGGCCACGCCCGGCCACCCCGTGGTCAGTGCCATGGTCAGTGCGACGGCGGCCATGGTCAGTAGGCGAACCGCCGTGGTCAGTTGCCACTCCGGCAAGTAACCACGGCACTGACCAGGGCTGTGGCCTGGAGTGATACGCGTGATACGGAAGTGCTACGCGTATCACGCGGCGACTGCATTCGGCCCGGCTCGTTCTGCCCGCCGTCCCGGTCCCGCACACCGCACCGACCTGGCCCGGCCGTGGTCAGTTGCCAC
>NZ_JBIAMU010000046.1:0-21684 GCF_042874215.1 Streptomyces sp. NPDC004111 | reverse complement strand
CCCTTGGGCGGCGGGGCCCGCCGCCGCCTCCTTGGGCGGCGGGGCCGCCCCCCGGGGGCGGAACGGGCGGGCAAGGGGGCGGCCCCCGGCGGAGCCGCACCCCCCGGCCCCGCCCCACACACGCCGCACCCCACACCCCGCAACCCCACACCCTCGCCCCACCCCCTCCCACACCCCACCCCCGGTCCACCAACCCCGAATTGGCCCTGTCCGACCCCCCGAAGACCCCCCATACCCTCACCCCATGCGCATCCGAACCGTAGACGCCTTCACCTCCACCCCCTTCCAGGGAAACCCCGCCGCAGTCCTCCTCCTGGAGAACTCCCACGCCTTCCCGGAGGACGCCTGGCTCCAGCGAGTGGCCACCGAACTCAACCTCTCCGAGACGGCCTTCGCCCACCCGCTCCCGCCCGGCCGGAACACCGAAGCCGACTGGGCCCTCCGCTGGTTCACTCCCACCACCGAGGTGGACATGTGCGGCCACGCCACCCTGGCCACAGCCCACGTACTCAAAACCACCTCCACAGCTCCCACCCCCATCACCCGCTTCACCACCCGCAGCGGCACCCTCACCACCACCGCCCACCCCGACGGCTCCCTCACCCTGGACTTCCCCACCGCACCGCTCACCCCGGTGGAAGCCCCGGCGGGCCTGGCCGAAGCCCTCGGCACCGAACCCCTCAGCGTCCACTTCACCGGCGACCTGGTCGGCGACCTGCTCGTCGAGTGCCGTTCCGAACAGGACGTACATGCCCTCAGCCCCGACCTCCGGGCACTGGCCGGTCTCTCCCGCCGGGGCATCATCGCCACCGCGCGGGCGCAGGACCCCGGCAAGGGCTACGACTTCGCCACCCGCTGCTTCTTCCCGGCCGTCGGCATCGACGAGGACCCGGTGACCGGCAGCGCACACACCGCGCTGGCCCCGTTCTGGTCCGCCCGGCTGGGCCGCAGCGAACTCACCGGACTGCAGGGCGGCGCCCGCACCGGCCTCGTCCGTACCGCCCTGCACGGCGACCGCACGCACCTCACCGGCCACGCGGTCACCGTGCTCGAAGGTGAACTCCTGCACCCGTACGACAACGGCAGCTGACCACCGAAGGCCGGGCCCCGCCCGCCGGGCAGCCGGACACCTCCGGTACAGCCCCCGGGCCCCGCCCCCCCCCCGGCCCCTCGCCCACCCCCTAAAGGGTCGGCAACCAGTCCACCTTCCCCGCCAGTACCGCGTACCCGACGAACGCCCCGACGTCGAGCAGCGTGTGGGCCGCCACCAGCGGGCCCACCCGCCCCCACTTCCGGTACAGCAGGACGAAGACCACGCCCATCACCATGTTCCCGATGAAGCCGCCGATCCCCTGGTACAGGTGGTACGACCCCCGCAGCACCGAGCTGGCCACCAGCGCCGCCATCGGCGTCCAGCCCAGCTGTCCGAGTCTGCGCAGCAGATAGCCGACGACGATGACCTCCTCCAGCACCGAGTTCTGGATCGCCGAGAGGATCAGCACCGGGTACTTCCACCACACCTCGGGCAGCGACTCCGGCACCACGGTCAGGTTGAACCCGGTCGCGTTGGCCAGCAGGTAGAAGGCGAGCCCCGCGCTGCCGATCCCGGCCGCGATCAGCGTGCCGCGCCCGAGGTCGGACCACGGCCGCAGCCGGTCGAAGCCGAGGGCGCGCAGTCCGCTCCCCTCCCTGAGCAGCAGATGCGCGACCAGGGCCACGGGGACCAAAGCGGTGGAAATCCCGAACAGCTGCCATACGAGATCAAGCCACGGGCGCCCCGGCGCGGCCGAGCTGTTCAGGTTCGCCGCCTGGTCCTTCAGACCGCCCGGCCTGGTGACCGCTCCGATGAACCTGATCAGGGCCGACAGGCCGCTCGCGCCCAGCGAGAGGGCCAGAACGAGCACCAGCTCGGTCCCCAACACACGCGGGGTCAGCGCCTGTTCGCGCCTCGGAACCGGCCCCTCGGGCGACATACCGGCCATCTGCCCCGGATCCGCTTGCACTTCAGCCTCCAGTTGTGTAATCCCGCCTCATCCCGATCCCCGCACCACTAGGGTCTCGAATGCAGGTACGAAGATCGCGCGCGACAGGCCGGGGGGTCGAGCGCCGCAAACCGGCCGTATCCCCCCTGTTTCCTCGGCTTCCAGTCTCGCCGCGCTTGCGAGGCTCACTGCCGCCAGGCTCAAGGAGGGGCACCACCGCATGGGACGTCACAGCTTGCCCGACGAGTACGGCCAGGACACAGCCAGGTCCACCCGTCCCGCGGTACGCGCCCGTACCGTCGCCGTCGCGACCGCGCTGGTACTGGCCGTGGCAGCGGGCACCACATACGCGGTGCAGAGCGGGCTGATCGGCTCCGGTGCCTGCGGCGACGGCACCGCGCGCCTCGACGTGGCCGCCTCGCCCGACGTGGCGCCCGCCCTTCGCGCCGCGGCGGACGAGGCCCGCAGGACGGACATCAGGTCCGACGGCAACTGCCTCGACATCCGGGTGTCGGCCCGCGACTCGGCGCGGGTCGCCGACTCGCTCGGGCCGGGCAAGGACCGGGGCTCCCCCGACTTCCAGATCTGGGTCCCGGACGCCAAGCTGTGGCTAGAACGCGCTCGGGCCGCCGGCTCCGTCACCCTCTCCTCGCTCGGCAGGGTGGCCGTCTCGCCGGTGGGGGTCGCCGCGGTTCCCACCGCCGCCGCCAAGCTCGGCTGGCCGCGCAGGACGTACAGCTGGGCGGAGCTGGCGGCGGCCGGCACCACCCGGGCGGCGATGCGCCTCGGTACCGCGGACCCGTCCCGCAGCGCGACCGGCCTGCTCGCCCTCACCAGCGTCGGCCAGTCCGCGGCGGCCACCAAGGACCCGGACGCGCAGACCAAGTCCGCGGCCGTCGCCAAGCTCCTCGCCCAGCGGATGGCGGACAGCGACACCCAGGTGCTCGGCACGCTCCCGCAGAACGACTCCGCCTCGGAGAGCGGCAACCCGAAGCGCAACCAGGCGGTGTTCCTGTCCGAGCAGGCAGCGTTCGCGCACCGCGCCGCGAAGGGATCCCCGGACCTCCGGCTCTTCTACCCGAAGGACGGCACGGCGCTGCTCGACTACCCCTTCACGATGGTCGACGAGGGGAGGCTGAGCATCGACCAGGCGCGCGCCGCGATGCGCTTCCAGCTGTACCTCGAAGATCCGGCGGGCCGCCGGGTGATGGCCCGGTACGGGTTCCGCGCACCGGGCAAACCGGTGGACGAGGCACTCGCCCGCGCCGCGGGCGCCAACGCACCGCAGCCGTACTCGGAGACCGCCGAGTCACCGCCGCCCACGAAGGCCGTCGAGGAGACGCTCGGCATGTGGACGATCACCGTCCAGAGCGCCAGGCTCACCACGGTCGTCGACACCTCGGGGTCGATGGCGAACGTCGTCGAGGGCAGCGGGGGCCGCACCCGTATGGACATCACCAAGAACTCCCTGATCACAGCGCTGAGCCAGTTCACCGACGAGGACGAGCTGGGCCTGTGGGAGTTCGCCACGAACCTCGACGGCCCGCGCGACTACCGCAAGCTCGTCCCGACCTCGCGCCTCGGCGGCCCCGCCCCCGGCGGCGGCACCCACCGCGCCCGGCTCAGCACCGCCTTCGGCACGCTGCGGCCCGACCCGAACGGTGCCACCGGCCTGTACGACACCACGCTCGCCGCGTACAAGGACGCCCAGGCGAGCTACGCGCGGGGCAAGTTCAACGCGGTCGTGATCCTCACCGACGGCTCCAACCAGGACACGGTCTCGCTGTCCCGCAGCGCCCTGATCGCCGAGCTCAAGATCCTGGCCGACCCGCGGCGCCCGATCCCGCTGATCGCCATCGCGGTGGGCCCGGACGCGGACAGGACCGAGGTACAGGAGATAGCCGAGGTCACCGGCGGAGGCGGCTACCAGGTCAACGACCCCTCCGAAGTCCCCGCCACCATCCTCAAAGCCATCACCAACTCCGCCCAATCCTCCTAACCCCCGCCACCCCCGCCCCCTTGGGCGGCCGGGCCGCCCACCCGCCGAGCCCCCTTGGGCGGCGGGGCCCGCCGCCGCCTCCTTGGGCGGCGGGGCCGCCCCCCGGGGGCGGAACGGGCGGGCAAGGGGGCGGCCCCCGGCGGAGCAGCACCCCCCGGCCCCGCCCGGCCCCAGCCCCCGTACACCCCCACCCCTCACTCCTCACCCCTGCCCCGGAAACCCCACCGGCCACAAATGCACCGCCTCCCCCTCCCCCGCCAACTCCCCGTACCTCCGCGTCATCGCGGCCAGCGCCGCCTCCCGCCCCAGCCCCGCCTCCACCGCCCGGTGGTACGTCTCCACCTGCCACGACGCCCCGTTCACCCTCCTGCGGCACCGCTCCTCGATGACCCCCAGATACCGGTCCCGGTCCGCCGCCTCCACGCCCCACGCGTCCAGCCCCGCCGCGGCCAGCGGCAGCAGTTCGTCCCGCACCAGCTTCACCGCCGGCACCCGCTGCGTCCCCGACCCCCGCCCCGTCCGCGGCCACATCAGCTCGGCGTCGATGCCGTACCGGCAGGCCGTGTCGAAGTTCGCCTCCGCCTCCTCGAACCGCATCCGCCGCCACACCGGCCTGGAGTCCTCCGCGAGCGCCCGTACGAGCCCGTAGTAGAAGGCCGCGTTGGCGATGACGTCCGCCACCGTCGGCCCGGCGGGCAGCACCCGGTTCTCCACCCTCAGGTGCGGGACGCCGTCGGCGATCCCGTACACCGGCCGGTTCCACCGGTAGACGGTCCCGTTGTGCAGCACCAGCTCCTGGAGCCGCGGCACCCCGCCGTCGTCCAGCACCCGCAGCGGCTCCTCCTCGTCGCAGATCGGGAGCAGCGCGGGGAAGTAGCGCAGGTTCTCCTCGAAGAGCTCGTAGGCGGAGTCCACCCACTTCTCCCCGAACCAGGTCCGCGGCCGTACGCCCTGGGCGACCAGCTCCGGCGGCCGGGTGTCGGTGGCCTGGGTGAACAGCGGTGGCCGCGACTCCCGCCACAGCTCCCTGCCGAACACGAAGGGCGCGTTGGCCCCCACCGCGATCTGCACGCCCGCCACCGCCTGCGCCGCGTTCCACACGTCGGCGAACCGGCCCGGTGTCACCTGGAGGTGCAACTGCACGGAGGTGCAGGCCGATTCCGGCACGATGGAGGCGGAGGTGCAGTTCAGCCGCTCGACGCCCTCGATGTCCAGCTGGAAGTGCTCGCCCCGCGCGGCCACGATCTGGTCGTTGAGGAGCACGTAGCGGTCCACGTCCGACAGGTTCCCGTGTACCAGGTCGTCCTGGCCCAGCGTGGGCAGAATGCCGATCATCATGATTCCGGCGTCGAGCTCGGCGGCCTTCCGGTGCGCATAGCCGAGCCCGGTCCGCAGTTCCTCCGCCAATTGATCGAAGACGCGCCCGCCGAGGCGGTGCGGGACAATGTTCACTTCGAGATTGAACATCCCCAGCTCGGTCTGGAAATCCCGGCTCGCAATGCGCTCCAGGACTTCGGCATTCATCATCTTCGGCAGTCCGTCGGAACCCGCGAGATTGAGCTCGATCTCCAGCCCCAGGAGATTCTTCGGCTTGTCGAACCGCTTCTCGTCCAGGAGCCTCCCGAGCCCCTCCAGACACTCGTGGAGCTTCCGCCGGTACCTCTGCCGGTCCGACAGATCGAATCCGTCTGCCACGACCTTCTCACCCATCGGAGCGTCCTTCCTGGAACGGGAGATATCGCGGCAACGGCCGCTGCACCTGTGTTTTCACGGTCGATGATGCCCCGGCGGGCTGATCCATAACGCCCCGCGCGCGTCAGGTACGCAGTACGCTCGACGCGAATTCGGCCAGGCACATTCCGCAGGCATGGGGCAACGGGAGGTTACTGATTCCGGTGAAGTGGTGATAAACGCCGACGAGTTCAAGCCGTCCGCTCCGGCGGAGAGGACCTGCGGATATTCCGTCGACCACCTCCCCAATCGGTCTTTTCCCCACACCGGAAGCGACCCTAAAAGGGCTGAATACCACCTTGTCGGCAATATCCATGGCAGCTAGGTGAATCAGCACGTGAACACGTGTCGTATAAACTCCGCGAACGAGGCAGAGAGTTGACGCCGGGCCGTCGCCCGAGGCCCCCTCTGGCCCCGCACCGCAGACAGCGTCGTCCGCACTGCCCAGGCTCCACCGTGTCTCCCGAGCGAGAGGCGACCCACCATGCCGCTGCACGTACCCCCGGCCCCCGCGCCCGCCCTGCGCAGCGTCCTCGCGGCACTCGGTTCCCCCACCGCAGTCCGCGAGCCCCGCACCCCGGCCCTCCGCTCCCACCAGGGGCCGCTCACTCCCGAACTGCCCCTTCCCGTCCACGTCCTCGACGAGATCACCGGGGGCGGCCGGCCTCCCCGCACCCGTCTGACCGGCTGGCGGTTCCTGATCCGCAGCGCCGACCGCGCCGTGGCCGCGGCCGACACCGTTCTGACCCCCGACGGCTGGACCTTCTCGCACTTCTTCGAAGGCCCCTATCTGAGCTCCACCGAGCGGGCGCTGCGGCACGCGGAGGCCATGCCCGCCGCCTACCAGCCTCGGCTGCTGTCCATTCCCGCCCTGTACATGCTGACCCTGTGGCTGCACGGGGATCCCACCGCGGACGCCACCGCGGGCTCGCCCGACCCGTCGGACGTGCTGGTGCCGCTGGCCCCGGCCCCGCCCGGCATCGCCGCGCACCGCCCCTGCACGGTCGCCGACCTGCTGCCCGTACTGTCGCTGCGGCTGCAGCCCGTCCCGGCGGCCCCGCTGCTCGGCCAGCCCGCCTGACCCCGTATCCCCACGGTGCCCCGCCCCGGCCGCTGCGTCCGGGCGCGGGGCACCGTGCCGCGCACATGCCCCATCCGGACTAGCCCGCCCGGGTCACCCCGAACCACCCGAAGAGAGGGGCCAGTTGGGCTGAACCGTCCGCACGGGTGATGCGTCCTCAACCAATGAGAAGTGCTGCCGTGAAATCCCTGCGGATCGACGCCCGTGGGGCAACACTGGGACCGGACCAACTGATACGGGGGGCGGCCATGAACACCGATTCGAGCCGCAGGAACAACTTCACCACCACGACGCAGCGAAAGAACCCTTCCATGTGCCAGCACCAGCCACTCTGCCCGTCCGCCGAATCCGCCGACCGGGAGGCCGCCCATCCGATGGCGCACCACCCGGAGCAGGGCTGGAGCCTGCTGTGCAACGGCGTCCTGCTCTTCGAGGACACCGGCGAGCTGCTGCCCAACGGGCAGATCATCGCGCCGCACCGGCCGCTGGACGTGGCCACCGCTGCCTGACGGCACCACCGCGGGAGACAGAAGAGCGGGAGAAGAGCACAGCGCACCGGAGAACCGCACACCACGGAACGGCGCACGCACCACCGGAGCAGTACGTACGACGAGGGGCCGGCCCGGAGCATCCGCTCCGAACCGGCCCCGACGCATGTCGGCCGGTGCCCGGCCGCGCGCGCTGCGACGTCAGTTGTCGTACTCGTCCATCGGCGGGCACGAGCAGACCAGGTTGCGGTCGCCGAAGGCGCCGTCGATCCGGCGCACCGGCGGCCAGTACTTGTCGGCGGCCGAGACGCCGGCCGGGAAGACGGCCTCCTCGCGGCTGTAGGCGTGGTCCCACTCGCCACCGAGCGCGGCGGCGGTGTGCGGGGCGTTGCTCAGCGGGTTGTCCTCGGCGGGCCACTCGCCCGCGGCGACCTTCTCGATCTCGCCGCGGATGGCGATCATCGTGTCGCAGAAGCGGTCCAGCTCCCCGAGGTCCTCGCTCTCGGTCGGCTCGATCATGAGGGTCCCGGCGACCGGGAACGACATGGTCGGCGCGTGGAAGCCGTAGTCGATGAGCCGCTTGGCGATGTCGTCGACGCTGACGCCGGTCGCCTTGGACAGCGGGCGCAGGTCGACGATGCACTCGTGCGCGACGAGACCGTGCGGGCCCGTGTAGAGCACCGGGTAGTGCGGCTCCAGGCGCTTGGCGATGTAGTTCGCCGCCAGCACCGCGACCTGCGTGGCCCGCTTCAGCCCCTCGCCGCCCATGAGGCGTACGTACGCCCAGGAGATCGGCAGGATGCCGGCGGATCCCCACGGCGCGGCGGAGACCGGACCGACGCCCGTCTCGGGGCCGGCCGACGGCTGGAGCGGGTGGTTGGGCAGGTACGGCGCGAGGTGCGCGCGCACACCGACCGGACCGACGCCCGGACCGCCGCCGCCGTGCGGGATGCAGAAGGTCTTGTGCAGGTTCAGGTGGCTGACGTCGCCGCCGAACTTGCCCGGCTTGGCGAGGCCGACCAGCGCGTTGAGGTTGGCGCCGTCGACGTACACCTGGCCGCCCGCCTCGTGCACGGTCGCGCAGATGTCGGCGACGTGCTCCTCGAAGACGCCGTGCGTCGACGGGTAGGTGATCATCAGCACCGACAGCTCGTCGCGGTACTGCTCGATCTTGGCCCGCAGGTCCTCGACGTCGACCTCGCCGTCGTCGGCGGTCTTCACCACGACGACCTTCATGCCGGCCATGACGGCGCTCGCCGCGTTGGTGCCGTGCGCCGACGACGGAATGAGGCACACCGTGCGCTGCTCGTCGCCGTTCGCCCGGTGGTACGCCCGTACGGCCAGCAGTCCGGCCAGCTCGCCCTGCGAACCGGCGTTGGGCTGGATGGACACCGCGTCGTACCCGGTGACCTCGGCGAGGCGCTCCTCCAGCTCACGGATGAGCGTGAGGTACCCGGCGGCCTGCTCGACCGGCGCGAAGGGGTGGATCTGGCCGAACTCGGGCCAGGTCACCGGCTCCATCTCGGTCGTCGCGTTCAGCTTCATGGTGCAGGAGCCGAGCGGGATCATGCCGCGGTCGAGCGCGTAGTCGCGGTCGGCCAGCTTGCGCAGGTAGCGCAGCATCGCGGTCTCGGAACGGTGCTGGTGGAAGACCGGGTGGGTCAGGAACGCGTCGGTCCGCAGCAGCGCCTGGGGCAGCGTCTCCGCCGCGACGGCGTCCAGCGCCTCGATGTCGCCGGTGACGCCGAAGGCCGCCCAGACCGCGTCGACCTGGGCCCGCAGGGTGGTCTCGTCGCAGGCGAAGGAGACGGTGTCGGCGTCCACGAGACGCAGGTTGACCCCGTGCTCACGGGCGGCGGCCACGACCTCGGCGGCCTTGCCGGGCACCTGCGCGGTCACCGTGTCGAAGAACGCGTCGTGCGCGATGGCCACGCCGCCGGCCCGCAGCCCCTCGGCGAGGATCACGGCGTAGCGGTGGGTACGGCGGGCGATGCCCTTGAGCCCGTCCGGCCCGTGGTAGACGGCGTACATGCCCGCCATCACGGCGAGCAGCACCTGTGCGGTGCAGATGTTGCTGGTGGCCTTCTCCCGGCGGATGTGCTGCTCGCGCGTCTGCAGGGCGAGCCGGTACGCCTTGTTGCCGTCGGCGTCCACGGACACTCCGACGAGCCGTCCGGGCAGGCTGCGGGCGAACTTCTCGCGTACGGCCATGAAGCCGGCGTGCGGACCGCCGAAGCCCATCGGCACGCCGAAGCGCTGCGTCGTACCGACGGCGATGTCCGCACCGAGCGCGCCGGGCGAGGTCAGCAGCGTCAGGGCCAGCAGGTCGGCGGCGACGGTGACGATCGCGCCGAGTCCGTGCGCGGCGTCGATCACCGGCTTGATGTCGCGTACGACGCCGGAGGCGCCCGGGTACTGCAGCAGCACGCCGAACACACCGCGCTCGGCGATCTCCGCCGGAATGCCCTCGGAAAGGTCGGCGACGACGACCTCGACACCGGTCGGCTCGGCACGCGTCTCGATCACGGCAATGGTCTGCGGAAGCGTTTCGGCATCGATCAGGAAGACCCCGCCCTTGACCTTGCCCACCCGGCGCGCGAGCGACATGGCCTCGGCGGCGGCGGTGCCCTCGTCGAGCAGCGAGGCGCCGGAGGTCGGCAGTCCGGTCAGCTCGGCGACCATGGTCTGGAAGTTGAGCAGTGCCTCCAGCCGGCCCTGCGAGATCTCCGGCTGGTACGGCGTGTAGGCCGTGTACCAGGCCGGGTTCTCCATGACGTTGCGCAGGATGACCGGCGGGGTGAAGGTCCCGTAGTACCCGAGCCCGATCATCGGGGCGAGCACCTGGTTGCGGTCGGCGAGGGTGCGCAGCTCGGCCAGCACCTCGGCCTCGGTGCGCGCGTCCGGCAGCCCGAGGGCCGCGGCGTTCTTGATGGCATCGGGAACGGCGGCGTCGGTCAGCTCGTCGAGCGACCCGTAACCGACCTGCGCCAGCATCTTCGCCTGCGCCTCGGCATCGGGTCCGATGTGGCGCTGCTCGAAGGGAATGCCGCGCTCGAGCTCTTCGAGCGAAATACGGTTGGCGGTCATCTGCGGAAGGCCTCCTGGTCTGACACGACCTGCGAGGGGCACCACGCGGCACGGGCGCCCGGACGGCCTCCCCCTCTGTCATCTCAACCTGAGAGCTTCGCCCGGGCATCAAGATCAACACCCCGACTTTCACCGTCGGTGAGGGTGGACCACGTTCCGGCCTGCGCCGTGCCCGTTCTCCACCCTGCTTTCCAGAGTGACCTCGTCCATGCGGTACAGGGGCCTGAGAGATTCCGGGGAGGAGTTGCTCCTTCGGCGCCTCCGACAAATTCATCTTCGAAGGACTCTCCCGCACGGGGTCAGCAGCCGCCAGCCAGCCTACCAGCGCACTCCCGCCCCGATCCCTCGAGTGGCCAGCCTTCCGAATCTGCACTTTCGTAGTGTTTTAAGGGGTTCACGCAGCAGTTGCGACCAGTTGGAGGGACCGTGCAGACCGACATCGATCCGCGCAGCCTGATCGGACGCAAGGCACTAGACCGAAACGGCACCAAGATCGGAACGGTGGACGAGGTCTACCTGGACGACGCCACCGGCATCCCGGAATGGGCGGCCGTCCGCACCGGACTCTTCTCCCGGGACGCCTTCGTTCCGCTGGAACCCAGCAGCCTCGTCGAGAACACCCTGCGCATCCCCTTCGAGAAGTCCCTGATCAAGGACGCCCCCGACTTCGGTGTGGGCCGCCACCTCTCCCCCGAGCAGGAACTCCAGCTCTACCGCCACTACGGCCTCGACAGCCCCTCGCCCACCGGCACCGCTCCCGACCGGGACTTCGGCACCCTGGCCGGCGAGGACCCCTGACCCGGGAAGCCCCCTGACCCCACGGGTGACCCCACGGGCGAACAGGGAGGAGGGCGGGCAGGCGCGAAAACCCACCGCGGACAGGACCCACCCGCGCCTCCCCTCCCCCAGGACGCGTCCGCCCGGCCACCGGGCCCACGATCCTGGTCAAAATGCCCCGCCCTAGACTCCCTCCTCCCCACCCACCAGGGGCAACGGCTCCGCAGGCACCAGCTCCGGATCGTCCACCCGGAACGTCCGCACCCGCCCCGGCCCCGGCGACCCCGGCTCCTCGAACCGCACCGTCACCCGCCCCACCCCGCTCCCCTGCACCCAGCCCGCCCCGTACTCCGCGTGCCGTACGTCGTGCCCGGCATGCCACCGCCGCTCGCCCGCCTCCTCCGACGAGGCCACCTCCTCCGCACCGTCCGCACCGCCGCCCACGACGCCCTCGTCCGCCGCCCCGGCCACGGCACCCGAGGTCTCCGCACTCCCCGCCTCCGGCACCGGCTCCCGCGCCCCCACGGCACCCGTCAGGGCCTCCTGAGCCTCCAGCGCCTCCTGGGCGTCCCGCGCCGCCGCCTGCGCGAAGAGGTCCTCCTGCGTGTAGTCCGCGAGCCCCGTGACGCCCACGCCCAGCAGCCGCACCCCTCCGGTGGTGTCCACGCCCTCCAGCAGCCGCGCCGCGGCCTCCCGCACCACCCCGGGGTCGTCCGTGGGCCCCCGCAGGGTCTCCGAGCGCGTCAGCGTCGAGAAGTCGAACCGCCGCACCTTGAGCACCACGGTCCGCCCCGACCGCCCCGCGCCCCGCAACCGCTCCACACACCGGTCCGCCAGTCGCTCCACCTCCAGCCGCACCCGCACCCGGTCGTGCAGGTCCACGTCGAAGGTGTCCTCCACCGAAACGGACTTGGCGTCCCTCTCCGCCACCACGGGCCGGTCGTCGAGCCCCTGGGCCATCCGGTGCAGGGAGGCCCCGTGCGCCTTCCCCAGCAGCCGTACGAGCTCGTCCTCGCCCGCCTCCGCGAGGTGCGCGACCGTCGTCATCCCGGCCCGCCGCAGATGGTCCCCGGTGGCCGGCCCCACCCCGGGCAGGATCCGCACGGACATCGGGGCGAGCAGCTCCCGCTCCGTACCCGGCTCTATCAGCACCAGCCCGTCCGGCTTCGCCTGTTCGGACGCGATCTTGGCCAGCATCTTCGACCCCGCCAGTCCCACCGACCCGCTGAGCCCGGTGACCGCCCGGATGTCCCTGCGCAGCTGCTCCCCCACCGCCCGCGCCGACTCCGCGTCGTCCGCCGCCCCGCTCTCCTCCAGGTCCACGAACGCCTCGTCCAGGCTCAGCGGTTCGACCAGCGGCGACAACCGCCCCAGCAGCTCCATCACCTGGTCGCTGACCGCCCGGTACAGCGAGAAGCGCGGCACCAGATAGGCCGCGTTGGGCGCCAGCCGCCGCGCCTGCGCCGTCGGCATCGCCGAGTGCACCCCGAAGCGCCTGGCCTCGTACGAAGCGGTGGCCACCACGCCGCGCGGCCCGAGCCCGCCCACCACGACCGGCTTCCCGCGCAGGCTGGGCTTCGCCGCCTGCTCCGTGGCGGCGTAGAAGGCATCCATGTCCAGATGCAGGATGGTCGGCACGCTTCTCACACCGACGATGCTGCCCTACGCCACTGACAATCGGCCGGACCCGTCGCGGCACCGGCCCCCGGCTCCGCAGACCCGCACCGCACCCGGCTCCGTACCGCCCGCGCCCATCTCGATGCGCCCGCACCGGGCTGCGTACACCCGCACCGGGCCCCCGAACCCGTCGGGCCCGCCCGCACCGGACCGGCAGGTCCGCACGGCCCGCGGGACCGGCCGCTCAGACCGCCCGGTTGCGCCGCCGTGCCAGCTCGTCGCCCGGGTTGTTCCCGATCAGCGTCTCCCCGGTGTCGACCCGCTCACCGTGCAGCTGCGACAACGCCTTCTCGACGTCCTGCCACACCACGCCGACGGCGATCCCGAAGATGCCCTGACCGCCCTGGAGCAGCTTCACGACCTCGTCCGGCGAAGTGCACTCGTAGACGGTGGCGCCGTCGCACATGAGCGTCATCCGCTCCAGGTCCTCGAACCCCCTGGCCCGCAGGTGCTGCACGGCGGTGCGGATGTTCTGCAGCGCGACACCGGTGTCCAGGAAGCGCTTGACGATCTTGAGGACGACCACGTCGCGGAAGCTGTAGAGCCGCTGGGTCCCCGAGCCGTAGGCCGGCCGGACGCTCGGCTCGACCAGCCCGGTGCGCGCCCAGTAGTCCAGTTGCCGGTAAGTGATTCCGGCGGCGGCACACGCGGTGGGCCCCCGGTATCCGACCGTGTCGCCCGCCTCGGCCGCCCGCGCCGGAGCGACGGGGTGCTGACTGCCTGTGGGGTCGGCCGAGCTGCCGAGCGGATACGGCCCGCCCGTCGCCGTACCGTCGCCGCTGATTCTCACGCCGACCTCCGTCCTTGACCTGCCCTGTCGACGGTAGGCAGTCGCCCGGGGTGCGTCAACGATCGCCACACTCGGCACGCCGAGTGATAATCACCCTGAGAGTGGTTTCCCGTATCTCATGTGTGGGAAAGGCTACTCGAATGCGCTGAGAATCCGGGGTCGTGCACGCCCCGGAACGCAACGAAGCCCGGCCGGGAGTCCCGACCGGGCAGCGCCACTCACTGACTGTTGGTACCGAAGTCCTCCGGCGAGATCTGATCGAGGAACTCGCGGAACTTCTCCACCTCGTCCTCCTGCTCGTCCGGAATCGCGATCCCGGCGTCGTCCAGCACCCCGTCACTGCCGTAGATCGGCGTCCCGGTGCGCAGCGCCAGCGCTATCGCGTCGGACGGACGGGCACTGACCTCCACTCCACTGGCGAAGACCAGCTCGGCGTAGAAGACCCCGTCCCGCAGATCGGTGATCCGCACCTCGGTGAGCTCCTGGCCCACCGCTTCCAGCACGTCCTTGAAAAGGTCGTGCGTCAGCGGCCTGGCGGGCGCCAGACCCTGCTGCGCAAAGGCGATCGCTGTGGCCTCACCCGGTCCGATCCAGATGGGAAGGTACCGATCGCCTCCCACTTCACGCAGGAGCACGATCGGCTGGTTGTTGGGCATCTCCACCCTGACACCTACGACGTCGAGCTCGTTCACACAGCAACCCTAGGACGTGCCCGACCGGTTTGGGTAGTCGGGCTCCTGTTCACTCCAAGTACGGCTCAGTTCGAGCCGGACCTCAGCGCCGTCTGTACCAGCGCCGCGTGCAGTCGTACGGAGATACCCGCGAGCTCCCTGGTGGTCGCCTCGGCATGGGCCCTGGTCTGCGGATTGCGGTGCCGTCGCAACGGCGCCACGATCTGCCCGATCAGTCCGGCCTCCCGGTCCGCGGCGGCCTTCATGGCCCGCAGGTGACGAGGTTCCAGACCGAATCGCCCCAGATCCGCCACAAGTTTCGCGACCGTGACGGCCTCCGCGTCGTACCCGCCGTCCGGCAGCGCCGAGATCAGGCCGTACTCCTCCCACTCGCCCAGGTCGCTCTCGGCGACCTCGGCGGCGGCAAGCAGCTCCTCGCGCCCGATCCGGGCCGCGGTCGGCCCGTCCGGCGCCGTCTCGGGGGCACCGTCGAGCAGTTCGCGCGGTCCGCCCGGGGACGGCAGCTGCACCGGCTCGCCGCGCTCCAGCGCGTCGAGGTGCTCCTTGATGACCTTGAGCGGCAGATAGTGGTCGCGCTGCATGCGCAGCACCTGGGCGAGCCGCTCGACGTCCGCCGGGCTGAACTTCCGGTACCCGGACGGCGTGCGCTGCGGCTCGACCAGTCCTTCCGCCTCCAAGAAGCGGATCTTCGAGATCGTTACTTCGGGAAATTCCTCACGCAGCAGGCTGAGCACCGAACCGATGCTCGTCAGCCGGCTGCCGGCTGAGGTGGTGCCGCGCACGGCACCACCTGTCGGGATTCGCAGCATGGACCTTCCCTGGAAGGATCAGACGCCCTGCTGGCTCGCGTAGAAGACCAGCCGGTACTTACCGATCTGCACCTCGTCGCCGTTCGCCAGCAGGACCGCGTCGATGCGCTCCCGGTTGACGTACGTGCCGTTGAGGCTGCCGACGTCGGAGACGGTGAACCCGCCGTCCGCACCCCGGCGGAACTCCACGTGCCGTCGCGAGACGGTCACGTCGTCGAGGAAGATGTCGCTCTGCGGGTGGCGGCCGGCCGTGGTCAGCTCGCCGTCCAGCAGGAAGCGACTCCCCGAGTTGGGGCCCCGGCGCACCACCAGCAGCGCCGCACCGAGCGGAAGGGCGTCGACCGCGGCCTGCGCCTCGGGCGACAGCGAGGGAAGAGCGGTCTGCCCGGTCTTCTCCGCCTCGTACGCCTCCAGCCCGGAGATCGAGATGGTCGAGGTCGTCTCCGAGGGACGCTCGGCGGCGACCCCGCCCTTCAGGGGCGCTCCGCAGTTGGAGCAGAAACGGCTGGCCTCGGCATTGCGGTGCCCGCACCTCGTACAAACCGGCAAGGCCGACATGGACGGATCCTCCTGCCGCGGCTGGCCCGCGTGGTGGGCGCTGGTTGCGTACGGGTCGGGAGCGAACTCTCCACCCGTACTTGAGGTTGATGGTGCACCGGAACCTATGCGGCCGGGACCGGCCGGGTCAACAGACGACGCGCCGGGGCCGCCGACCTCGTCACGGAAGAGCGGACGCTCGCCGCTCTGCTCCTCGGCCTCACCGGGGCGCGGGGCACGGTGACGCGCAGTGTGGGAGCTGCTGTCGTCACGTGCACTCTTGCCGAACAATTTCGCAAACAACTTCACGGGCGATTCCCCTTGACCGAAACAGACCCGCCCGTGGGGCAGGACGAACCCTGCATCAACAAACCCTGCATCTACTCACAACGTGCTGACGTGGACATCTGTACAACGTCCGTATCCATCAGACAGTTTCCACCACGCACCGCGTCCTGGATGCGCCGACCCCCCGCAACCTCATGCCCGTGTCCGACGGTGCTCATTCGCCCCGCCTTCACTTGGGTGACAACCGAGCGTAGTCAGGCCGCTTCGCCGGTCGCAAGGCATTCACGACGATCTTCTCAAGTCGTTCCACCACGGCCGTGGCCTGCTCCTTCTCCAAAGTCTGCACGACTCCGCCGGGAATGTTGAGCGCGGGCTCCAGATCCTGCGGCTTGCCGATCACCTTGAAGCGGTACGGCGCGGCGACCTTCTTGCCGTCCACCTGGATCCCGCCGTCCGCGTCGGAGAAGTACGTGTTGGCCACCACCCGGACGTCGTTGATCTGGATCGCCTCCGCGCCGGCCGCCCGCAGCTCCTGGATGGTGTCCAGCAACCGGTCCGCCTCGACCGCCCCGTGCGGGTCGTTGATGGTCAAGGTGATTCCCGGCCCCTGCGCGCCCACCGTGCCCGCGAGCACACCGAGCTGCCGCTCCTTCTCCAGCGTCTGCTTGCGCGCCTCCTCGGCCTGGTCCGAGCTGCTCTCCAGCTCGGTCCGCTGGTCGACCAGCCGCTGCTTCTCGTCCTCAAGACGCTTCGTACGGTCGTCCAGCTCGTCGAGGATCCGCACCAGGTCCTCCTGGCGGGCGCCCCGCAGCGTGCCGTTGTCGCTGGTCGAATTGACCTGGATGGCCAGACCCAGACCCAGCCCGAACAGCAGCAGGGCCACGATGAGTTGGGCCCGGCTGAACCTCGGCGGCCACAGCCCGGCGGCCAGCCGCTGGCGCCCGGTGAGCTCCGTACTCGCTTCCTTCTCCTCCGTACTCACCGGCGTCACGCCCGGAAGATGTGCCGCCGGATGGCGGCAGCGTTGGAGAAGATCCGGATGCCGAGCACCACGACCACACCCGTCGACAGCTGAGCGCCGACGCCCAGCTTGTCGCCGAGGAAGACGATCAGCGCGGCGACGACCACGTTCGACAGGAAGGAGACCACGAAGACCTTGTCGACGAAGATGCCGTCGAGCATCGCCCGCAGACCTCCGAACACCGCGTCGAGCGCGGCCACGACGGCGATCGGCAGATAGGGCTCGACCACCGCCGGCACTTCGGGCCGGACCAGCAATCCGACCACGACTCCCACGACGAGGCCCAGTACGGCGATCACGATGTGCCCTTCTCCGTCTTCTGTGTGTCGGCCACGCCCTTTCCGGCGTCAGCGGCCTGCGGTTGTGCGATGCGTACGATCAGGCTAGGTGCGGCAGGCAGCCGCACCTCTTCCTGGTCGGAGATGCTGGTGCGGATGCCGTAGCTCTCCTGCAGCACATGAAGGTACTGGCCGTCGGCACTGTCGTTGAACGCGGTGTTGAGATGCTTGCCGCCCACGGCCAGCACCGTGTACGGCGGCACCAGCGGCTTGTTGTCGACCAGTATCGCGTCGCCCGCCGCCCGGATCGCCGACAGCATCGTCAGCCGCTGCCCGTTGATCGACACGGCCTCGGCCCCGGACTGCCAGAGCCCGTTGACCACGCGCTGCATGTCGCGGTCCCGCACCCGGCCGGTGTCGGAGAACCCGCTGCTCCCGCGCGGTCCGTCGGCACCCTCACCGGTCTCCTTGGCATCGTCCACGACGAGTTTGACGCCAGGACCCTCCACCGGGGTTGCTCCGGACAACAGAGCGACCAATGCCCCTTGGTCGCCGCCGTGTTCCTCCAGCGCCTTGCGCTGGCGCTCCCCGACGTCGCTGCTCAGCGCCTCGACGTCCTTCTCCAGGGCGTCGGCGTCCGCGGTCTCCGACTGGATCCGCTCGACGAGTTCCTGACGTTCCTTCGCCACCACCGGTGCCGCTATCCGCGCGTTCGCCGCACCCAGCGTCACCACCGCGGCGGCCAGCACCAGACCGGCCGCCAGCGCGAGCTTCGTCTTCAGCGTGCGCGGCATGCCCGCGGTGCCGTCGGCCTGCTGACGGGCCGCTGCCTCCGCGTACCCGTCGTCCAGGCTGTGCTCCATCACGTTCGTCAGCAGCGACATCGACGCGTCGGGGCGCCGCGGTGGAGAGGGGGTGCTCCGAACGGGGGGCTGCTGCGACATGCCGCACATCGTCGCACGTCGTGGCCCCTGCCACCGAATGGCCCCACCGGGGTGCGGGAAGGTGCCTCGCGACACCTGCCCGCACACCGGCGCGACGTCAGTGACCTGCGCTGTCGACGACCGCCGACCACTCGTCCAGGAGCGCCTGGGCGGAGTCGTCGTCCGGCCCTTCGGCCCACAGATGGGTGACGGCCTCCGCCGGGTCCGGCAGCACCATCACCCATCGGCCGTCGGCCTCGACCACCCGTACGCCGTCGGTGGTGTCCACCGACCGGTCCCCGGCCGCCTCGACCACCCGCCGCATCACGAGCCCCTTGACCGCCCACGGCGTCGCCAGGTCGCGCCGCAGCACGTGCGCACGCGGGATCCGCGCGTCGATCTGGCTGAGCGTCAACTGGGTCCTGGCCACGAGTCCGATCAGCCGGACGAAGGCCGCGGCCCCGTCGAAGACGCTGCTGAACTTCGGCACGATGAACCCGCCGCGCCCGTCCCCGCCGAAGATGGTCGCGTCCTCTCGTCCCACCCGCGTCAGGTCGTCGGGCGAGGTGGTCGTCCACTCGACCTGCGTCCCGTGGTACGCCGCCACCTGCTCGGCCACCCGCGTCGTCGTCACCGGCAGGGCCACCCGGCCGCTGCGCCGCTCCGCCGCCACCAGGTCGAGCATCACCAGCAGCGCGCGGTCGTCCTCGATGATCCGCCCCCGCTCGTCGACGAGCGACAGCCGCTCGCCCACCGGGTCGAAGCGCACCCCGAAGTCGGCACGCGCCGACGCCACGATCTCGCCGAGCCGCACCAGCCCCGCCCGCCGCGACTCGACCGTCTCGGTGGGCCGCGACTCGTCCAGGCCGGGGTTGATCGTCAGCGAGTCCACGCCCAACCGACCGAGGAGGCTGGGCAGCACGAGCCCGGCGCTTCCGTTCGACGCGTCCACGACGACCTTCAGCCCGGAGTCCGCGATACCGGTGGTGTCCAGGTTCCGCAGCAGGGTGCCGGTGTACGAATCGAAGACGCTCGCCGGGAAGTGCAGGTCGCCGATCTCGCCGGGGAACGCCCGCCGGTACTCCTGACGCGCGTACACCCGGTCGAGCTTGCGCTGTCCGCCCTGCGAGAGGTCGGCGCCCCGCTCGTCGAAGAACATGATGTCCACCGAGTCCGGCACACCGGGCGTCGTCCGGATCATGATCCCGCCGGCACTGCCCCGCGCGGTCTGCTGCCGCGCCACCGGCAGCGGTACGTTCTCCAGGTCGCGCACGTCGATGGCGCTGGCCTGCAGCGCGGAGATCACCGCCCGCTTCAGCGCACGGGCGCCGCGGGAGTGGTCCCGCGCCGTGGTGACGGTGGAACCCTTCTTCAGCGTGGTCGCGTACGCCCCTGCCAGCCGAACGGCCAGCTCCGGCGTGATCTCCACGTTCAGTACGCCGGAGACGCCACGCGCCCCGAAGAGGTGCGCCTGCCCCCGCGACTCCCAGATCACCGACGTGTTGACGAACGCGCCGGCCTCGATGGTCTTGAACGGGTAGACCCGCACATTGCCCTGAATGATCGATTCTTCACCGACCAGGCACTCGTCCCCGATGACCGCCCCGTCCTCGATCCGGGCCGCCCGCATGATGTCGGTGTTCTTGCCGATCACGCAGCCGCGGAGATTGCAGTGCTGGCCGATGTAGACGTTGTCGTGCACGACGGCACGGTGCAGGAAGGCCCCGCTCTTCACGACGACGTTGGACCCGATGACGCTGTGCTCGCGGATTTCCGCCCCGGCCTCGACCTTGGCGTAGTCACCGATGTACAGCGGCCCCCTGAGCACGGCCTCCGGGTGGACCTCCGCGCCCTCGGCGACCCACACCCCGGGCGAGATCTCGAACCCGTCGAGTTCGACGTCGACCTTGCCCTCCAGGACGTCGGCCTGCGCCTTCACATAGCTCTCGTGCGTACCGACGTCTTCCCAGTAGCCCTCGGCGACATAGCCGTAGATCGGCTTGCCTTCCTTCATGAGCTGCGGAAAGACATCCCCGGACCAGTCCACCGGAACATCGGCCTCGACGTAGTCGAAGACCTCGGGCTCCATGACGTAGATGCCGGTGTTCACCGTGTCGGAGAAGACCTGCCCCCAGGTCGGCTTCTCCAGGAAGCGCTCGACCTTGCCTTCCTCGTCCACGATGGTGATGCCGAATTCCAGCGGATTGGGCACCCTGGTCAGGCACACCGTGACCAGCGCGCCCTTTTCCTTGTGGAAGCGAATGAGGTCGGTCAGGTCGAAGTCCGTGAGAGCGTCGCCCGAAATGACCAGGAAGGCATCGTCCTTCAGTGCTTCTTCCGCATTCTTGACGCTGCCCGCAGTGCCGAGTGGCTTCTCCTCGTTGGCATAGGTGAGCTCCATTCCGAGCTCTTCCCCGTCGCCGAAGTAGTTCTTGACGAGCGAGGCCAGAAACTGCACGGTTACGACGGTCTCACTGAGCCCATGCCGTTTGAGCAGCCTCAGCACATGCTCCATGATCGGCCGGTTGGCGACCGGCAGGAGCGGCTTGGGCATGCTCGAAGTCATGGGGCGAAGGCGTGTACCTTCGCCACCGGCCATCACGACGGCCTTCATGTCGGAAGCGTCCTCCTTTGAAGAGAAGATCCAGCCGACTTCGCCCGCCCCGAGCCCTCCCACAGACGTCAGAGGTCCGGTAGCTCCGGCGCCTCACTGCGCCACTTCAACAGGCTCAATCGGCCGCGGTGTCCGTCTTGACCAGCCGACGGACCTGAACCACGTAGAGAATCCCTGCCCACCAATAGAGGGTTGTACCCCATCCGGCGAACGCCCATCCGAAAATAGCACCGATTGTCCCGAGCCACCCGGGCTGGACGCTGAGCAGCAGCAACGGGAAGGCATACATCAGATTGAACGTGGCTGCCTTGCCGAGGAAGTTCACCTGCGGCGGCGGATAGCCGTGCCGGCGCAGGATACCCACCATCACGAGAAGCATGAGCTCCCGTGCCACAAGGGCCGCGGTGACCCACCAGGGCAGGATCTCGCGCCAGGTCAGTCCGACCAGAGTGGACAGAATGTAGAGCCGGTCGGCAGCCGGGTCGAGCAGCCGGCCCAAACTGCTGATCTGATTCCACTTGCGTGCCAGCTTGCCGTCGAGGTAGTCGCTGACACCGCTGAGCATGAGTACCAGCAGCGCCCACCAGTCACTGTTGGGCCCGCCGAACACAGGGCGGAGAATCAGCCACAGAAACAGGGGCACGCCAACCAGACGAGCCATGCTCAGAATGTTGGGGATGGTGAGGACTCGGTCGGTCTGAACGCGAGTCTCCTGGACCTCCACCCGGGGGCCTCCTGCTGTGGGAACGTGCCAACGATTTTCCCCTTGACCCTACCCCCAGCCAGGCCCGGCGACCTCACAGGGGTGTCGGCCGGTAAACGCAGAAGAGCCCCGTACCGGTATCCCCGGCACGGGGCTCTTCGCAATGATTGTTCGGCGGCGTCCTACTCTCCCACAGGGTCCCCCCTG
>NZ_JBIAMU010000045.1:4016-26276 GCF_042874215.1 Streptomyces sp. NPDC004111 | reverse complement strand
GACACCCCGACCGTCCCCACGCGGCCCACCCCCTCCCGGCCGCACCGGGGGTCCCGGCGCCCGCGGGCCGCCCCCCCCCCCCGGGGGCGGGGGGGGCCCCCCCCGGGCGGGCCCCGCCCGCGGGACACACAAGGGAAGGGGCCGCGGTGGTGATCCCACCGCGGCCCCTTCCCTGTGCCGTACTGTGCCGTGCTCGTGCGCGGTTCAGGCCGCGCTGCCCGCCATGGCCCTGACCAGGCTCAGCGGACGCATGTCGGTCCAGTGGGTCTCGACGTACTCCAGGCAGGCGGCACGGGAATCCTCCCCGTGCACGGTCCGCCAGCCCGAGGGGATCTCGGCGAACGCCGGCCACAGCGAGTGCTGGCCCTCGTCGTTGACGAGCACGTAGTACGACGCCTCTTCGTTCTCGAACGGATTGGCCACGGTGCCACCTCACAAGTGCGCGCGGAAATGCGGTTGGTGAGAGCGTCGGTGGCCCCTCTACAGGATTCCTACGCCGCCCCGCCGGATCGATCATGTGCCGGATCGGCTCCCGGCGGCCCCCGCACCGCCGCTGCCTGCGGCTTTCCGCGGTACGGGGGGTGCGGAAGGGGGCCGGGAGGCCGCAGGTGCCGGTGCTGTCAGTTTGATGCCATCGCAGCAGGATGAAGGTTCTTTTCCTGGCGGACCCCCGAATCCGGCGGCAAGAATCCTTCTCGTGGAAACACGGCAGACACCGCCGGAATCCCGCCGACGAGAACACCGGCGGAAGATCGGAAGTGATTGCCGGCCGGAGTCAGAATTACCTTGGGGGAGTCGGGAAATGAAGTCCACCGCAATACAGAAGATTTCCGTGGCCGGTGCGGCCCTCTTCTCGCTGGTCGTCGTACAGATGGCCGCCGGAACCGCATTTGCCAGTGACAAGGACGCACTTCACCAGGCGCGGCCGACGAGTGCCGCGGTCGTCACCGCCGAGCCCTCCGACCCCGGCTGGCAGAACCCCGGCCCCGGCCTGCGCACCGACGACGCGGTGACCGGCGACCCCGGCTGGCAGACCCCTCCCACCGGCCTGCAGTCCGACGTCACGGTAACTTCCGACCCCGGCTGGCAGAACCCCGGCACCGGCCTGCGCGCCGATGTCACCGACCCTTCCGACCCGGGGTGGCAGAATCCCCCGACCGGTGGCCGGAACCTTGTCGTCGACCCTTCCGACCCGGGCTGGCAGAACCCCCCGACCGGCATCTCGGGATGACGCGCTGACTAATTCCCGCAACAGTCACCCTTCCCCTCGTCCGGGGAAGGGTGACTTATTTTGGCCATGCTTACGTGTTACACTGCGCGGCGTCGTGGAGAGCTTGCGGTGATTTCGTACGACAGGCGTGGGGGACGCGTGCTGGAGCCCATTGGGTTGAGCGAAGACGCAACCGAGGTTTATCGAGCCTCATTACTGAATTCCTGCGGATCCATCGAGGAACTGACACGGCTGGTCGGCCGCCCGGTGGAAACCGTCCGCAGCGCCCTGGACGACTGCGTCCGGCTGGGCCTGATCCGCCCCTCCTGGGAGGTCCCCGGCCAGCTCCGGGCCACCAGCCCCGACGTCGCCCTCCAGGCCCTGCTCGCCCGCCAGGAATCCACCCTGCTCGCCCGGCAGCGCCAGATGGCCGAGGCCCGGGTGGAGGTCGCCCGGCTCATGGAGGAGTTCTCCGCCTCCCGCAACCGAAGACGCGGCGAGGTCGAACGGCTCGAAGGCATCGACCAGATACGCGACCGCATCGAGGAACTCACCCTCAACTGCGAGCGCAGCCTGGTCACCCTGGCCCCCGGCGGACACCAGAACTCCGACAACCGCGAAGCCGCCCGCCCCCTCAGCCAGTCCCTGCGCGAGCGCGGCGTCGCCGTGCGCACCATCTACCTGGACAGCATCTACAACGACCCCGCCACCCTCGAACACGCCCGCTGGCTGGTCGAACTCGGCGACGACGTACGCACCGTGGCCTCCCTCCCCGCCCGCATGATCGTCTTCGACGGCGAGGCGGCCATCCTGCCCATGGACCCCGACAACAGCGGCACCGGCGCCCACCTCTTCCGCGGCCGCGGCCTGCTGGCCGGACTGTGCGAACTCTTCCACCTCATCTGGGAGCGCTCCGCCCCCCTCACCACCGCCCGCCGCCAGCGCACCAGCACCGACTCCCAGGGACTCACCAGCCAGGAGAAGGCCGTACTGCGCCTGCTCGGCGAAGGATTCACCGACGAGGGAGTCGCCCGCAAACTCGGCGTCTCGGTGCGCACCGGCCGCCGCATCACCGCCGACCTCATGGGCCGGCTCGGCGCCAAGAGCCGCTTCCAGGCCGGACTGCGCGCCGCCCGCCTCGGCTGGCTCGACGAACTCCACACCCCCGACGCCGAACTCGACGGCCTCCTGGAACACACCCCCAAGGAAATCGCCGCCGCCGTCCCCCACCCCCGCTCCGGCGCCGGCTCCTGACCCGCCCGCCCCGCCACGGGAACCCGGCGGACGCGTGGCGGCCGGCCCCACGAAGGAGCCGGCCGCCACGCACCGCCGAAGAATAAGGGAACCGGCCGAATCCCGGCCGGGAAAAGCACCCGGAAAAAAAGCCGGGAAAACACGCGGGAAAAACGGACAGGGACCAGGGACAGGGCCGTCCCGGCTCAGGCGGTACGCGCCCGCACCAGCGGCGAACCGAGAAAACCGCCCCGGTAGAACAGCAACGGGCCCTCCTCCTCCACCGCGTCGCCCACACTCAGGTCCAGCACCCGCCCCAGCACGATCCGGTGATCACCGGCCGGCACCACCGACTCGATCCGGCAGTCCACCCAGGCGAGCCCCCCGGCGATGCGCGGCGAACCCGTCACCGCGGCCGGAGCCCACTGCACCCCGGCGAACTTGTCCGCGCCGCTGCGCCCGAACCCCCGGCACAACTCGGCCTGGTCCGCGGCCAGCACGGTCGCGCAGAACGACCCCGCCCGCTCGATCCGCGGCCCGCTCGACGACGTACCGGCCACCGCGAACGACACCAGCGGCGGATCCAGCGAGAGCGACACGAAGGACTGGCAGGCGAAACCGACCGGCCGGCCCTCGTCGACGGCGGAGATGATCGTCACCCCCGTACAGAACCTGCCGAGGACCTCCCGGAAGCGACGCTGATCGAGGCGGATGGCGGTGGCGGTCATGTTCACGAGCACCTCACAGGGCAGAAGGAACGACGGAGAACGGGCCCGCCCGCCGGCCCGGCGGCACAGCCCGCCACCTTGAGCCGTGGGGCGCCGGTCAGGGGCCGGCCCACCCCCGCATCCTCGTGCCGTCTCCACCGGCACCCGCGGGAGGAACCACCCGGCGTCTTCCGTCACATCGTCGGGGGCACAAACTCCCGGCGGCCTCTACGCGCCGCCTATAAGGCCCTGCCTCCCGGCCCCGCCCGCACACCCCCAACAAGCCACCGCCACCACGCCCGTGGCGCGAACTCCCGCCCGGCATAGGAACGCAGTAGGCGGCCCGCATTCGATGGGTCACGTGCCGTAGGCGTCCGGCGCGCTTTTCCCGTCCCCTCTCACCCCCTCTCACCCGGCAGCCGCCCACCGGCCGGCCCCCCGACCCCGGGGCGCGGCCGGCACCCGGCCGGCCGCCCCCGTTGAGACGCTGAAGAAAGGCCGCTATGGCGATGGAGGACTGGACCCCTCTGGAGATCGATCCAGAAGGAATCGGCGGCCCCGAAGAGCTCGTCGATCGGCTCAAAGCCATGGGCCCCGAAGAACTGGGCACCCTCCTCACCGAGGAGAAGGCCGTCGTCTTCCGCGACTTCGACATCACCGCGGACAGCCTCAACGACATCCTCGACCTGGTGCTGCCCAACCGGTTCGGACGCCCCAAGCGGTGCGACCGCATCGGCGGCAACATCCGCATCGCCGGCGAGGACCGGCCGCACGCCGTCGTCGCCCCGCACCACGAGATGAGCTGCAACCACGTCTGGCCCACCCGCCTCGCCCTCCACTGCCACACCGCCCCCAGCAGCGGCGGCGCCACCGTGGTCGTCGACGGCGAACGCTGGCTCGACGCCCTCGACCCCGAAGTGCGCGAACGCTTCGCCCCCGGAGTGCGCTACGTGCGCTACCTGCACGACGGCCCCGGCCTCGGCGACAGCTGGCAGGACACCTTCGAGACCACCCACCGCGAAGAGGTCGAGGTCTTCCTCGACGGCACCGGTGACGAATGGTCGTGGAAGGCCGACGGCGGCATCCAGGTCTCCCGGATCCGGCCCGCCACCGTGGCCCACCCGGTCACCGGCGCCGAGGTCTGGTTCAACCAGGTCCACCGCTGGTACCCGCCCGCGCACGACGACGACCCCGCCGGCGCCGCCCTCTCCCGGGTCCTCCCGGTCGACGCACCGCCCCGCGACGTCACCTTCACCGACGGCTCCCCGATCCCCGAGGAGTACGTGCTCCAGATCTCCGACCGGGGCTTCGACCACGCCGTGGACATCGAGTGGAACCGCGGCGACCTGATGCTTCTCGACAACGTGGCACTCGCCCACGGACGTCGCCCCTTCACCGGCCGCCGATGCATCTGCGTGGCCATGTCGGACTGACGCCCCCCGACCCCGTCAAGGAAGCTGCCCCATGCACGATGCCTCATACCGAAGTCTGCGCGAGAACGACGCCGTCCACCTCTGGCAGGGCCGTGCCCGGGACGAACCCGACCCCGGGGAACTCGCCCTGCTCTCCGCCGAGGAACGCGAAATCGCCGCCCGCAGACCCGCACCCGTCGGCACCTGGTACGCGCACGCCCACGCCGAGGTCCGCCGCATCCTGGCCGGATACTGCAACGCCGACCCCCGCGAACTGCGCATGGGCAGATGGCCCTGCCCGCGCTGCCCCGACCCCGCCCACGGCCGGCCGCGCCTGCTCTTCCCCCGCACCGGCCTCGACTTCAACCTGTCCCGCTCCGGCCCCTACTGGCTCCTCGCCGTGGCCGCCGAGCGGCCCGTCGGCGTCGACCTGGAGACCGCACGGGCCCTCGACGACATCTGGAGCACCTCGCTCGTCGTCATGTCCCGCGCGGAACTGCGCCACCTCGCCTCGCTCCCCGACGACGGGACGCGCACCGCCGCGTTCTACCGCGCGTGGACCCGCAAGGAAGCCGTCGCCAAAGCCAGCGGAGTGGGCGTCGTGGCCGACCTCAGCACCATCGACGTACAACCCCACCTGCCGGGACCGGTGACCGTACGGCACGTCGAGCCACGCGGCCCCGACCTGTGGCTCGTACGCGATTTGCCCATCGGCCCCGACCGGTACGCCGCCCTGGCCAGGGAACCGGAAAGCACCGGCCCCGTCCTGCTGATCGACCCGGCCGGACCCCGCACCTCCGTGCACCAGCTCGCCGCACCCGCCATCCCACCACCGCGCCCGGCCCCCGCACCCCACCCGGGAGGGTGAGCAAGCGCGGGGGCACCGGCACGGCCGCACCACCCGGCCCGGCAGCACACCTCAGGCCACCGACTCCTCGGCGGGGCAGCACGTCCCCGCGAACAGCCGCACCAACTCGTGGAGCCGGTAGACCGGTACGCCCGGCTCGTCGGACACGGACAGCAGACCGTCGTCCACCAGGGCCTCCAGGCCCCGCTCCACCACGTCCGGCACCAGCCCCAGATCCCGGGCCGCCGACCGTGCGGAGAACACCCCCGGCCGCAACCGGGACAGGAGCATCAACAGCTCCCGCTCCTCCCGGTCCAGCCGGCCCAGCGACACCTCCAGGCTGCGGGGGACCGAAAGCCCCCGCGCCTGGAGCTCCCGCAGCCGGATCCGCGGATCCGCCAGCCGGCCCGCCAGCCGCCCCAGCGAGGCACCGGGCCGACCCGCCAGCCGCGTGGACACTATCCGCAGCGCCAACGGCAGCCCCGCACAGTGCCGCACGATCTCCCGCGCCGCCTCCCGCTCGGCCGTGATCCGCGCCGGGTCCACCGACGCGCACAGCATCCGCAACCCCTCCTCGCCGCCCAGCGGATCCAGCACGATCGTGTGCAGCCCGCCCACCGGTCCCAGCGCCGTACGACTGGTGATCAGCACCGCCGGCTCCGGCGCACCCGGCAGCAGCGGCGCCAGCTGCAACTCGCTCACCGCGTTGTCCAGCATGATCAGCAACCGCCGCCGGGCCGTCCGCGTCCGGTACAGCCGGATCAGCTCGTCCAGGTCCGGCTCCGCCGCACCCACCGGCTCACCCAGCGCACGCAACAACCCCACCAGGACATCGCGCGGATCCTGCGGCGAACCGTCCGGGTAGCTCAGATTCACATACAGCTGCCCGTCGGGAAACGCCTCCAGGCACTCGTTGGCCGCCCGCACCGCCAGCGCCGTCTTCCCACTGCCCGCCATCCCGGTCAGCAAGAACCGCCGCGCATGCCACGAACGCCCCTCGGACGGCGGCAACAGGCGCCGCAGCTCCGCGAGTTGCGTCTCACGGCCCACGAAGTCCGGGATGTCCGGCGGCAGCATCGCCGGCGGCACCAGCGCCGACACCGGCCGGGTCAGCGTGTCCGGGATCGGCTCACAGCTCAGCACCGCCTGGTACGCCGCCGCCAGCTCCGCCCCCGGATCCACCCCCAGCTCCTCCGCCAGCACCCGGCGCCCCTCGTGGTACGCGGAGAGCGCGTCCGCCTGCCGCCCGCACCGGTACAGGGCCTTCATCAACTGCGCCCGCATCCGCTCGCGCACCGGGAACTCGGCGACCAGCGCCGTCAGCTCCGGCACCACCTGACGGTGCCGGCCCAGCGCCAGGTCCACGTCGATCCGGTTCTCCGTCGCCGCCGCCCGCGCCTCCTCCAGCCGGGGCAGCTCGGTGTCGGCCAGGAACTCCGCCACGTTCGACAACGCGGACCCCCGCCACAACTCCAGCGCGTCCCGCAGATGCGTGTCCGCCCGCTCCAGCTCACCGGCCTCCTGCGCCTCCGCGCCCAACCGGGTCAGCCGCTCGAACTCCAGGAAATCCACCCGGGCGTTCCCGGTGTCCATGGCATAACCCGGCAACTGCCGCACTATCCGCACGCTCTCCCCGAGCTGCATCCGCAGCCGCGAAATGTACGTGTAGATCTGCGCACTCATCGTCGCGGGCGGATTCCACCCCCACAGAAGATGACTCAGCCTGGCATCGGAAACCATCCGCCCCCTGGCCAGCAGAAGCGCGGCAAGGACGGTCTTCACCTTCGTACCTGACAGGAGAATGTTCTCGCCGTCTCTGTGGGCCTCTACCGGGCCCAGAATTCGGAATTCCATGGCACCCCCGTTTGGTTGCTCTCCGGCGGCTCCAGTGTCGGCCCGAATCAGTCGGCGTGGCAGGTTCTGACTTGTCAGGAGGTTGCTACGGCAGGGCCCTGCAACTTCCTGACAACCACCACCGCTCCCGCCCGCGAAACCCCCGCCCGCACACATCCCTGGCCGTAACAGGCCATCGCGCAGCCACCCGCCCCGCTGGCCGGAGCAGGCCAAAGGCGGCCTCCGGAAGGAGACCGCCTCAAGGCAACGACCCGCACGAACGACTCAGGCGCTGAACGCTCCGAGCCTCGCCCCGGTCACCGGCGCCGCGAACTTCTCCACGTAGTCGAAGTCCTTCCGCACCTTGGGGTCACTGCTGAAGTGCGGACAGATCAACGGCCCGATGTCACTGGTCGACCCCATCGTGATGGACCAGCCCACACATCGGGCGTCCGGGAACCAGCCCGGCATCAGGTCCTCCACAAAACCGGTGACCCGCGTACTGCCGTCGCTCTGCGGGCACAGGGAAATCTCACCGCGCCCGAAATCCCGGTCCTCCTTCGCGGTGATACAGGCGGCCGACGCCGTCGGCGCCGCCTGAACGGCCGGCACGGTCAGCAACATCAAGGCTCCGGCGGCCGCGGCAGCGGTCAAGGCACGGAATATCGATCGCACTGGCCCTACTCCATCCTCTGGGGAAACGTCATCGACGGACGGAGCCCCCAAAGAACGGCACTTCACCCAGATCGGCTACGGGCTGCCGCACTCAGGGACGGGGAAACCGCCCGGACACGACTCTGCCGATCGCCCTACAGCAAACATATGCGGAGCGGCGAACTCCGCCGTCCCCGACGGCCGCACGTAGCGTTCAGCCCCTCTCCATTGCAACGCAATGGGGGCATACGTTGCATTGGATTCAGATCCATTGCAACACTTTTACTGCTCTGACCTGCAAGGATGACAATCAAGCGCAATGAAGCTGTTGCCACAACCTGGAAAGCTACGTAGCTTTTCGTTCATCAGAAACGGCGCGGCCAACAAGGGCCCGCCGCAGAAGAAGGAGCAGAACAATGCAGTTCACCACCACCGCCCCGATCACCACCGTCCTCGACATCCCCGCCGCCGACGTCCGGTTCATCGCCGCCGACCGCGCCGACACCACGGTCGAGGTCCGCCCCGCGAACGCCTCGCAGAACCGCGACGTGAAGGCCGCCGAGCAGATCACGGTCGACTTCACCGACGGCGTCCTGAGCGTCACCGCCGCACCGGCCAAGAACCGGATCCTCGGCAACTCCGGCTCCGTCGAGGTCACCGTCCAGCTCCCCGCCGGCTCCCACGTCCGGGCACAGGTCGCCGCAGGCGAACTGCGCGGCGTCGGCCGCCTCGGCGACGTCACCTTCGAGGCGGCCCAGGGCACGGTCAAGCTGGACGAGACCGCGAGCGCCCGCCTCACCCTCCTCGCCGGAGACATCACCGTCGGCCGCCTGGCCGGAGACAGCGAGCTCAACACCCAGAAGGGCGACCTGCGCATCACCGAAGCCGTACGCGGAAACCTCGAACTGGCCACCCAGGCGGGCGGGATCACCGTCGGCGCCGCCCCCGGAGCCTCCGCGACCCTCGACGCCGGCACCACGTACGGCCGCGTGCACAACGCCCTGAAGAACACCGAAGGAGCCGCCGCCGCCCTCCACATCCACGCCACCACCGCCTACGGCGACATCACCGCCCGGAGCCTCTGACGCCCGGTGGGCACCCCACGCCCCGCAACCCAACCCGCACCACGTCAGGCACAGCGCGAGGGCCCTCGCAGCGGAACGCCGCGAAGGCCCTCGGTACGTGTCGTCGTCACGGACCCAGGCGCGACGCGCCGGCTCCCCACCAGGGGACCCGGTGGCACCCTCGGCCACCGCCCGCCCGGTGCGGGCGCACCCCGCCTCACTCGTCGAGCAGCCCCGCACGCGCCGCCGCCACACCCGCCTGGAAGCGGCTCTCCGCCCCCAACTGCTCCAGGATGTCCGCGATGTGCCGACGCGCGGTACGCAGCGACATGCCCAGCCGACGGGCCACGGCCTCGTCCTTCAGCCCGGCCGCCAGCAGCCGCACGATCGTGTCGTCGACCGCCTGCGCCACCTGCGCGAGCCCTTCCTCGGCGGCCGCGGTGAACGGCTGGGCGAGCGCCCACGTCTGGTCGAAGATCTCGCACAGGTAGGCCACCAGGGATTCCTGCCGTACGACGACCGCCCCGAAGGAACCGTCGGCGAGTGGCAGGAAGGCGGTGTGCCGGTCGAAGACGATCAGCCGGCCGAACAGCTGGTGCGCCGTACGGTACTCGGCCCCCGACACCGAAACCTGCTCCACGTAGGCCTGGCAGGAGGCATTGAACCGGGCGGTGTGGTGGTACAGCGTCCGCATCCGCACGCCCCGCGAGAGCAGCGCCCGGTCACGGCGCAGCGACTCCTCCATCGCCTCGGGCGACTTGACCCCGCCCGGCTGACTGGCGATCACCTCGCTGCCGCAGCTGTGGGACTGGTACTCCAGCGCCGCGCGCACCTCCGACCGGCTCGCGATGACCTCCACGCTGTCACCCGCACGACCGCTCGACGCACCGAGGTAATGGGGGAGAAACCCTGCCAACATCGTTCTCTGGGCGGCGAGTCGGGTGTGCAGCTCGGCCATCCGCTCCTCCAGCGGAGCACAGACGGCGTGCACTGCCGCATGCGGCGCGACCGCCTGCGCCTGCCCGGGTTCCCGCGGATCGAGATGTACGAGCTGCAGGCGCACCAGCCGGTCGAGCGCCGCCTGCGCACCCCCGGGATCCAGGCCGAGCAGGCTCAGATGGGCGGCGAGCGCCTCGGGATCGACCTGACGGTGCTCCAGCACCCACGCGTAGACCGCGGTGTCGGTCCGATCAGGCCCGCACTCCGAAGCCTCGTACGGCAAATCCGCGCGTATGCCCATTTCGTCCCTTCGTCAGCTTGCTGCCGGGGAAGTTGGTGAGGGGCCCGCGGCATGGCGCTGTCCCTGCCACGCGCCACATCCTAGATCCACGAGAGGCACCCCCTCAAAGGGGGCCGATCAGTGAAGAACCGCCTGTCAGAACCCTGTTGAACGTTCCCTGGAGGAAACATGAAGTCCTGGTTCGTCACCGCCGCAGCCCTCATGGCCCTCCTCCCCGCGGCCCCCGCCCTCGCGGCCCACCCGACCGGCCACACCACACCGGCCGCCGCGTCCGCCGCCACCGCCCGGCACACCGCACCCCAGCACGCCACACCCCAGGACGACACCTCCTGGGGCTGCCACACGCCCCTGTGCAAGCCGCTCGACTGACCCGTCACCCCCAGCCCCGGGGCTGCCCACCGCGCCACACCGAAAGGCCGAAAGGGAGACACCGATGTCCCACACCGCGCCCCCGCGCCTCAGCGCCCGCGAACTGCAGATCCTCCGTCTCCTCCTGGACGGCTCCACCTACCCCGCGATCGCCCACCACCTCCGCCTCAGCCCGCACACCGTCGACACCTACCTGCGTCGCATCCGTGCCAAGACCGGAGCCTCCAACCAGTTCCAGCTCGCCGTCGTCGCCTGCCGCATCCACGGCCTCCCCGACGAAGCCCCCGGCCTCACCGTCACAGCGGGCACCGGCGCCCCCGGCCGGATCCCCACCGGCTGACGCCCGAGCCGGCCGCCCACGAGCCACCGCTTCTACACGCGCGAAGGGCGCGGTCGGCGATCCCGCCACGCCTTCACCGCGGCACCCGTCCGCCGGCCGGAGGGCACGTCCGTCAGCCGGACATCGGCCCTGGCGCCCCGCCCCGGCACCCCGAGCTCACGGCGTCTCACCGGGCTCGTCCGAGGAACTCCCCAGCACGGAGACCACCAGCTCCGCCTCAGGCGTGAGATCGGCCTCCCACCCCCAGTACGCGGGGACGTACAGCACATCCCCCTTGCGCAGCCGGAACGGCAACGAGCCGGTGTGCCGGCCCCCGTCCTCGTGCGCGCTCGCCCGAGGGGTCCGCTTCAGGGACCAGGAGCCCGCCCCCACCGTCTGATGCACCAACAGGTGCGCGACCGTGGTGCCGCTCGCCGGGCCGCCGGCCCGCCGCCGGCCGGGACGGCTGCGCACCGGCAGGTCCGTCAGCAGCCCCAGCGCCCGCGCGAACGCCTCCAGCTCGTGGGGCCCCGCCGCCGTGTCCAGCGCCGGATGGTCGTGCTCGGACCACATCATTCCCGGCGCCCGGTTCAGATGGACACCCAAGAAATAGGCCAACTCCCGCAAATGCAGGACTGCTTGCTCGTCGGCCGCTGGGTCCGTGTCCGGCATGGATCTCCTCCGTCCTTGGTCTCGCCGTGTCCGTCTGGCCAGGGCGGGTCGTGCGCCGGGCCGGTCCGGCCACAGGCGCGACGTATGCAGTGGTGAACGGAGACGCGCGTACCCCGCGCGGAGTTCCCACATGCGCGTTCCGAGGTGGGAGCAGTCTCCTGTACGGGACCACGGCGGGACCAGTCACGAGTCCCCGTGACCCCGCACGCCCGGGGGAGTGGAGCCACGAAGCCCCGGGGCCCCCTGCACGGTACCGCCGTTCCGGTGACGGAAATACGTGACTTGAGCGACCGGCCGGCCCACCGGCACAGTGCAGATGCCCCCGCAAGGTGGGGCCTTCACCATTCTTCGCACCCCACCGAGGGAGAATTCCATGCGTATTCGAAGAGGAATAGTCGGTGCCGCCGCTGCGGCGGGCGCAGGCGTCCTGCTGGTGACCGGCACGGCGACGACCGCCAACGCCGCCGAAATCAAGCAGTACCGAAACGCGCAGACGGGACTCTGCCTCGACTCCAGCGCCAACGGGTCCGTCTACACGAAGACGTGCGGCAGCGACAACCCGTACCAGAAGTGGGAGCGCAGGTACGAGGACGGCGTCCTCAGACTTCGGAACCTCAAGACCGGTCGGTGTCTCTCCAAGAGCACCGGGTCGAAGATCACCACTGAATCGTGCGTCACCAACGGCACGCAGCAATGGCTCGAAGAGAAGGCCAACGGCACCACCCGGATCACCGGATACGGCTGGCCGAGCGGAACTCTCGTCAAGGCCGCCGTGGACTCGAACGCCAAGGGCGACGCATACCTGAAGGAATACGGACCGGACAACCCCTACCAGCAGTGGTACGAGTAAATCCGCCGACACTTCGGCAAACCCCCGGTATCACGAGAGTGGAGAAAGCCACATGAAGAAGAGGCTCATCGGAGTCTGCGCAGCGGCCCTGCTCTCCCTGGGCGTGGCCGCGCCGGCCAGTGCGGCCCCCGCACCCGCGCCGCCCTACGACATCCTGACCATGGGAGAAGGACCGGTACTCCTCGGCGTCGTCTACGCCGACGCGAACTTCTCCGGGTCGCGCATCGAATTCCGCGGCAACTCGTGCAGCAAGGACAAGGACGGGGTTCCCGAGTACCAGTTCCCGCTGAACTCCGACTGGAGGTGGCAGATATCCTCCCTGCGGTTCTACGCCGCCTCCCAGAACTGCGAGCTCTGGCTGCGCGACAGGAACGGCGACAAGCTGTCCTTCGGCGGAATCACCTCGGTGAAGTGGCTGGGGGACTGGAACGACCAGACCGTGACCGTCCAGTTCACCTGACCGGCTTCCCCGCCCCTGGGCCCGACGCGTCAATTCCGTACCCAGTCACGCAAGTTCGGTGCCGTGAGGACCGCATCGACCTCGTCGGTGACATCCTCCTCGGAATCACCCGTACGGAATCCCAGGACGGCATAGCCGGTTCCGCACTCCAGTATTTCGCTGCACCAGTGGGACGGAAGCCGGGCGATGACGCGCAGACATGCCAATTCGGAAGCGGCATGGGGCGTACTACCGGTGATCCGAACTCTGTGTTCCACGATCTCATCTCCATTCGGTCGATGGGATCCGACGGTCTTGGGACGGACTCGGCATGGGCCGGTTCCCGAAGCGGGAGACCGGCCCATCTGCATGAGTTCTCAGGACCGACGAAACCGAGGAAGAGGACGAAGGAGGTCCGGGCGGTGAGATCAGAACTTGCTGAAGTTCACGGTGCCGCCGTCGCGGTTCCACACGCCCTGGAAGCCCCAGTTGATCCAGCCGCCGTCGCCGCGGTTGACGACGGTGCCCGACTCGAAGACGAGGACGCGGTAGCCGTAGGTGCTGTGGTGGTAGGTGACGTCGCCGACCACGCCCTTGAGGTCCAGCGAGTAGTTCAGCTTCGTGTTGATGACCATGATGTTGTAGCGCCCGCCGGCCTTGTTCCAGGCGTCTTCCAGCTGGTTCTTCACGAAGGTGTCCCGGCTCGCGTTCGCCTGCGCCTCCTCGATGGCGGACGCGATGATGCCGCCGATGATGTTGATGACGTCGACCCGGACCAGCGGGGAGAGGATCGACGTCGCACCCATCTGCCGGGCCTGCTGCGTCGCGGCCGGAGCAGGGGCCGGGTGGGCGGCGGCCTGCGCGGCGGTCGGCACCATCAGCCCGCCGACGGCGACGGCGCTGACGAGAGCGAGGGCGGCGCGCTTCAGGTTCTTCGACATGGCGAACTCCTTGTAAGGGATTTCGGGCAAAGGAATGCCCGGGATACGTGCGGAAGGGGTGAATCAGAAAGTGGTGGAGGACCGGCGGAGTACCGCTCATCCCCAGTCGTTGGTGAGGGGACCGACCAAAGCAGCGGTGTCCGGGGAGACGACCTGCCCGGCAGCGGAGGTACGGGGAGCCGCGTCGCCGGCCTGGGCGATCCCGGCGCCGCCGATGACCAGGAGGGCGGCGAGCGCACCGGATGCGATGCGGGAAGCGAAGCGGTTCACGGGGTACCTCCTGGAGCGGCAAGAGTGCTGGACAGTGGTGCGTCGCTCGGGCCCTCCCACCGTCGCCGTTTCGGCTTTCGTTCCGGCGGGCCGCCCTCACAAGAAGAATGTTGCCTGCTGGGAGGGGTCTTCGGCGGGCCGCGACCGTGCAGCAAGGAACCCGGTTCACGTGCAGTTTCCTGCACGCTCCCCGCCTCGCGCCCCCTGGGCGCCGAGCGGCATGCACGAGGAACACAGCCGTGGTGACGGCCGGACAGATCGGCAACGACCTCGGCTTCCTCGGCGTCTCCCCCGACGAGGAACGCTTCTACCGGGCCCTCCTGCGCAACCGCGAGGCCGCCGGAGACCACGAACAGGCCGTGCTCACCCGGATGCTGGAACTGGGCGTCGTGGTACGCACCCCGGCCGGCGGACTGCGCCCCCTCTCGCCCAAACGGGCCGTCGAGCGGCTGATCGAGCACCGGCTCGGCCAGGTACAGGACGACCTGGAGGAGACGGGCCGACGCGCGGGAGTCGTCGACTCCCTGAGCGCGGAGGCCGACCCCACCCGGACGACCACGTACGACAACCCGGCGATCCGCCAGATCGAGGGCCTGGAGGCGGTACGCAGCGCCATCGACGAGATGACCTTCTTCGCCCACACGGAGAACCTCACCACCAACCCGGTCGGAGTGCTCTCCCCGGAGTCGATCGAGGTCTCCCGCCCGATCGACCTGAGGATCCTGCGCAGAGGGGTCCGCATGCGGACCCTGATGGCATCGGCCTGCCTCCAGGACGGAACGACCATGGCCTACCTGCGGGAACTCGCCACCCAAGGAGCAGCCGTCCGGGTCTCTCCACACCCGCTGGAACGCATGATCATCTGCGACCGCGCGGTCGCCCTGACCCCCATCGACCCCGACAACACGGCCCGCGGAGCACTCCTGACCCGTGAGCCCGGCCTGGTCAGCACCGTGGTCTCGCTCTTCGAACGGATGTGGGCGGCATCCCAGGAACTCCCGGAAGAGACCCTTCCCACCCTCACCGAGACCGAGCACCGGATACTCCACACCCTGTACCTCGTCGACAAGGACGAGACCGGGGCGCGCCAACTCAACATGGCGCTACGGACCTACCGGAAACACGTCGCCCGCCTCATGGCCAGGCTCGACGCCGACAACCGGTTCCAGGCGGCACTCCGCGCCCGCGAACGAGGGTGGGTCTGAGCCAATACAGAAGTAATTCCTACGTAATTCCTGCCCCATTCCCACGCCTCTTCAAGGAGAAACTCCCATGCGCTTCACCAGAGGATTCGCCGGCGCCGCAGCTGTCATCGGGACAAGCGTCCTGCTGGTCACCGGCACGGCCTCGACCGCCAACGCCGCCGACGTCAGGCAGTACCGGAACGTCCAGACGGGGCTCTGCCTCGACTCCAGCGCCAACGGGTCGGTCTACACGAAGAGCTGCGGCAGCACCAACCCGTTCCAGAAGTGGGACCGCACGGTCCTGAACGGCAAGATCAAGCTCCGGAACGTCGGGACCGGGCGGTGTCTGACCATAGAGGACGCCTGGACCGAAGGACTCGTCACCGAGCCGTGCGACAGGAACGATCCCGAGCAGCTCTGGTGGGAGCTGTCCATCGGCGGAAAGTTCCGCATGATCGACGACCGCAACTACGCGGTCGACTCGAACACCAAGGGCAACGCCTACCTGAAGACCTACGGCGAGAGCAACCCGTACCAGCAGTGGTACGCCTGACAGACACAGGAAGCGGGGCGGGAACCGAAATACTCCGCCCCGCCTCAATTGCCCCTGCCACCCACCCACGGCAGCGGGACGACTCAGCTGCGGCGAGTGGCTGGTGCCCCACACCTCCGTACGAGAGCAACGCCCGGCAAGCGATCCGGAAGCGGAGCCACGATGGTCCGGTCCTGCCGCCCGCGGACGTAGACCGAGGGGGTGCCACCTGATTCGGGTGGTGTTGAAGCTCGATGGAGGCTCCGGACGCAACAACTCGACCGCGCGCGTGGCCGCTGGTTCGCCGACGTCGCCGTAGAGCTTCGCCCGGGCGTCGTCCGGATCCAGGCAGAGCCGTCCGTCCGGATCGGGCAGCGCGAGCAACCCCTCGCCAGGCTGACCGGGAGTGTCCGCGAGCACTTTGGCAGGCGCGGGGACCACCGGCTGGAGGTGCTCGATGAAACAGCCCGCCGGGGACCACCCCCGAATGCGCGGGGACCACGACGGTAAAAGCGCAGTTCAGCCCGATTACGGGTTTCTAGGAATCGGGAAACCAGGAATCGGTTTTCCCGGATTCGGCGGATCAGGCTTACTCCTTGAAGGACTCTGAGAAGGACTTTCTCTCTGGTCACAGACGTCCCTCAGGTGACGGCCCGAAACGGCAAACGAGAGAGAGGCGGCTGCGCCGGAGGGGGCGGGGGCTGATGTGGTCGTGGCCGCGTACGCCGGTGCGCTGGGCCGCCCTCTGCTGAACGGCTCCCGAACCCGCCTGCTGACGCAGGCGGCGGGTTTGCTGGCGGCGGGGTTGCCGGTGGCGTGGGCGGCGGCGCGGGCGGCAGACCTGCCGTGCGACCCGATCACGATGACGGCGACGCTGCGCAAGCTCGGCACCCTGGAGCGGATGGGCGGGGCGGTCGCGCTGCACCAGCTGCACGACGCGGTGCCCACCGTCGCGCACGCCCTGACGTACGCGGAGATCGTGAGCGAAGAAGCGCAGTGGCGGGCGCTCGCGGCCGCCAGCACCCGGACCATGACCGCCGTGCAGCGCCGGGAGGGCACCGCCTCGGAAGCGGCGGAGCGCGCGGTGGAGGACGTGCGCGGCGTCCGCGACCGCCAGGCGACGACCGACGCCCCGGCCCGGGACCTCCTGGACTTCCTGGAAGAGGTCGACGAAGAGCCGGAGTGGGTGATCCCCGGGGTGCTCGCCCGCTGGGACCGGCTGATGATCACGGCAGGGGAGGGCGGCGGCAAGAGCCTGCTGCTGCGGCAGATCCTCATGCGGGCGGCGGCCGGACTGCACCCCTGGAAGCGGGCCCGGATCAAGCCCGTGCGGGTACTTCTGGTCGACGCGGAGAACGCCGAGCCGCAGGTGCGGCCGTGGCTCGGCAAGATGCACCGCGCCGCTGCCGACGAGGGCGCGCCCGTCGGGCGCGGCCAGTTCCATCTGGAGGTGCGCCCCGATGGCCTGGACCTGACCGGCGCCGCCGACCGGGCGTGGCTGGCCCGCACGGTGGAACGGGTACGCCCGGACCTGATCAGCATCGGCCCGCTCTACAAGCTCACCACCAACGGCGCGAGTGACGAGGAGGCGGCCCGGCCGCTGATGAGCGCCCTGGAAATGGTCCGTTCCGCCTCGAACGGCGCGGCGATGGTCCTGGAGGCGCACTCCCCGCACCAGGCGGCCGACCGCAAGCGTCGGGACCTGCGTCCCATCGGCAGCTCGCTGTGGCTGCGGTGGCCGGAGTTCGGCTTCGGCCTGTCGCCGTCGACCGAATTCGGAGGCGAGGAAATGCGGCTCATGGACTGGGTGCCCTGGCGCGGGCCCCGTTCGGAGCGAACCTGGCCCGCGCAGTTCTGCGAGGGCGCGTCCTGGCCGTGGCAGGCCCTCGAACAGCGCGGTGACGCCCCCATCGGCGCCATCACGCTGACCGATGCCCAGGTGGCCGCGCTCCCCGCGCAGTACCGGGTCGGGCTCGACGGCACACCGGACCCGGAGCAGCAAGAAGCGTTCTAGCGGCCCTGTGCGGCCCTGTGAGCGCCGATCTCCCGCCTCGGGCCCCTCTGGGTGCCCGGGGGCAAGATCGGCGCTCACGCGGTCATGTGACGATCACTCACCGCATGCTCTGCGCCTCCGGTACGACAAGCGGCGGCTGTTCCTCTTCCTCATCACCTGTCCCGCCGCCGCTGGATCCGGGGTCCAACGCGCGCGCGTGACGCGCGCGCCGCGCGCGCGTAGGGGCCCCGCCAGCGGGACACATGGGACACCGGCGCGACAGTCAATGAGACAGGACGCCGGTTCACCCTTGCGGGTGATGGACGGGGTCCCGGCGGCGCAGGACGATCCGCAGAAAGCTGTGTGGTGGGCCGGTCGTGTGAGCGCGGCCGGCCCCGCGCGTGCCCCGTCCGCCCGGGGCCCGCACCACGCACCGCAGAGCCCGGCGAGACTCACACCACCCTCTCGCCGGGCTCTGCCGTGTCCGGGCGGCGGAGCCGCCCCGGGGAGTGCGTAGGTGGGGTGGCCCGGTCCGGCTATGGCGGACGACGGTGCGCGGCTGGTTGGCTGATGGTGCGCAATTACCCGCAAGCGGGGCGACGTTGGAGGCGATCATGGCTCTACGATTCGTAGGGATCGACCCGAACAGCGACACCGGGCAGTGCCCGACGGTATGGGTCGATGAGGCCACGTCCGAAGTGGTGATCCAGGGCTGGCTCCCCGACAAGGAAATGCTGGGGGAGTGTCTGGCGACGGGCCCGGTGCCCGACACCGAGGGCGTGGTGCGGATCCCGGCCCGCATGGTCGAGATTCTGAGGGAGGCGTGCGATGCCGCGGAGCGACACAACGGAGGCGCCGGGCTTTGACGTGCTGCTGGACAACGCCCGCCGCACGGCCGTGCACCTGGAGATGCGCGACGCGTACGGCGTCGCCCACGAATCCGCCGGCTTCGCCGACTGGCTGGAGACCGGAACCCGGAACACCGACCCGGCCTCGGAGTACTGGCGGTTCTGGGTGGACCTGGTGCAGCGCACCGTCGCCCGGGGCGTGATGGTGCGCCGCGCGCGGATCGTGTCCGAGCCGCTCTCCGACTACGCCCGCTACTCCCTGGCCGGCGCCCCGGTGAACGTCGCGGCCGGAGAGGAACTGCGCTACCTGCCCCGCCGCCGCGCCTCGGACATCGCCCTGCCCGGCAATGACTTCTGGCTGATCGACGACAAGGTGGTCCGCTTCAACCACTTCACCGGCAACGGAGCATCGGCCGGCGGAGAACTGACCGAGAACCCGGCCGTGGTCGCCCTGTGCGCGGGCGCGTTCGCGCAGGTGTGGGCGCGCGCGGTGCCCTACGAGGACTACAAGCCGACCTGACCATGTCCTCGCCCCTGTCCAGCGCCCAGGCGGCGCGCGTCGCGCTCGCCATGCGGCTGCGGCACCTGCGCCTGGACGCGGGCCTCACGAGCGGGGACCTGTCCGCGGCCTGCGGCTGGCACCCCGCCAAGACCTCCCGCATCGAGCACGCCAAAGTGGCGCCGTCGGATGCGGACCTGCGGGCCTGGTGCACCGCGTGCGCCGCCGACGACCAGGCACCGGACCTGATCGCCGCCGCCCGCAACGCCCACTCCATGTATGTGGAGTGGCGGCGCCTCAACCGCGGCGGGCTGACCAGCCTCCAGCGCGAGATCGCCCCGCTGATGGACCGCACCCGCCAGTTCCGGGTGTACTGCGCCCACGTCGTGCCCGGCCTCCTCCAGACCCGCGCCTACGCCGCCGCCGTCATCGCCGCGTACGGGCGCTTCCACCACGCCGCCACCGACATCGACACCGCGGCCGCCGCCCGCGTGAAGCGCTCCGCCGTCCTGCACAAACGCGGCCGGCGCTTCGCGTTCCTCATCGAAGAACCCGTCCTCCACTCCCGCCTCGTCGGCCAGGAGGTGGCCGCCGAACAGCTCGCGCACCTGGAAGAGATCGCGCACCTGCCGCAGGTCTCCCTCGGCATCGTCCCCGCCACTGCGCCCCGCCCGCTGTGGCCCACCGAGTCCTTCACCGTCTACGACGACACCCAGGTCGGCATCGAGCTGCTCTCCGCCCGCGTCACCCTCACCGCCCCCAGCGAGATCGTGCTCTACGAGCGGGCGTTCGCCGACCTCGCGGCCACCGCCGCCCACGGCCCCGCCGCCCTGGCCCTGATCCGCCGCGCCACCGGGTGAAACTCCGCAAAAACCCGCAAGAACGTTGAATGCCTGGTTCTGGCGTCCCTAGCGTCGACCGCGCCGGGACCCACCCCCAGCAGCAGCACGGCGGCCCCGGCGGACGCACTCCCGCGAGTGCCCGCACCCGGAGGCACCCCATGCCCGACCACCACCCCCAGTTCACCGTGGAGCCCGCAGCCGGCGCCCACGACTACCCCCTCGACACCGCCCTCATGGCGGCCACCGTCCAACGCGCCCACCGGGCGCTGCGCTCCCACCCGCTGCCCCGCCCCGACGACACCGAACTGCTCACCAGCCTGCTCCACTCCCACCTCGTGCTCCTCGTCCGCGAGACCCGGCCGGTCCTTGCCGCGATGGACCACGGCACCCTCGAATGGGACCGCCAGAAAGCCGTGCACGACGCCGCCCGCCGCGCCCTGGAAGCCGGACCCACCCACGGGCTGGCCGCCGCCGCGACCCACTTGCGCGAGCTGGCCACCGGCGTCGAACGCCTCCTCGCCCTGCTTGCCGACGCCCACCAAGGCGCCGACCACACCTGAGGACGACGCCAATGGAAGTACCCGACCTACCTGGCGGCCCGCTTACGTCCGGCTAATTCACTGCGCCGGAGTCAGCCGACAGGAGTCCAAAATCGCACCGTCTTGTCGCCGCCGGCGCTGGCGAGCAGGCTTCCGTCGGGGGAGAACGCCACCGAGTAGACCCTGTCGGTGTGGCCGGTGAGGGGGGTGCCGATCGGCTGTTGGGTGGTTGGGTCCCACAGCCGCACCGTCATGTCTTCGCTGGCGGTGGCGAGGAGGTTTCCGTCGGGGGAGAACGCCACCGCGTAGACCGGTCCGTTGTGTGCTGCGAGGGGGGTGCCGATCGGTTGTCGGATGGCCGGGTCCCACAACCGCACCTTCTCGTCGTGGCCGGCGGTGGCGAGGAGGTTTCCGTCGGGGGAGAACGCCACCGCGTAGACCGGTCCGTTGTGTGCTGCGAGGGGGGTGCCGATCGGTTGTCGGATGGCTGGGTCCCACAACCGCACCGTCATGTCTTCGCTGGCGGTGGCGAGGAGGCTGCCGTCAGGGGAGAACACCACCGCCCTCACCGGTCCGTTGTGTGCTGCGAGGGGGGTGCCGATCGGTTGTCGGATGGCCGGGTCCCACAACCGCACCTTCTCGTCGTGGCCGGCGGTGGCGAGGAGGTTTCCGTCGGGGGAGAACGCCACCGCGTAGACCGGTCCGTTGTGTGCTGCGAGGGGGGTGCCGATCGGTTGTCGGATGGCCGGGTCCCACAACCGCACCTTCTCGTCGTGGCCGGCGGTGGCGAGGAGGTTTCCGTCGGGGGAGAACGCCACCGCGTAGACCGGTCCGTTGTGTGCTGCGAGGGGGGTGCCGATCGGTTGTTGGGTGGCTGGGTCCCACAGCCGCACCGTCATGTCTTCGCTGGCGGTGGCGAGGAGGCTGCCGTCAGGGGAGAACACCACCGACACAAGTTCTTCGGGGCTGTTCAGGGAGATTGTCGCTGGCTTCCCTGTGGTCACAGCATTCAGGAACGCCCTGACCGCGAGGGATCCGGTCGACGCCGATGCAGGGTGAACCTCATCCCGTTTGTACAACCGCACCGTCTTGTCGTCGCTGGCGGTGGCGAGGAGGTTGCCGTCGGGTGAGAACGCCACCGCCGTCACCGTGCTGGTGTGGCCGGTGAGGCTGCCGATGGGTTGCTGGGTGGCCGGGTCCCACAACCGGACGGTGCGGTCGTCGCTGGCGGTGGCGAGGAGCCTGCCGTCGGGTGAGAACGCCACCGACAAGACCGTGCTGTTGTGGCCGGTGAGGCTGCCGATGGGTTGCTGGGTGACCGGGTTCCACAACCGCACTATCCCGTCGCGGCCGGCGGTGGCGAGGAGGCTGCCGTCGGGGGAGAACGCCACCGCCGTCACCGTGCCGGTGTGGCCGGTGAGGGGGCTGCCGATGGGTTGCTGGGTGAACGGGTTCCACAACCGCACCGTCTTGTCACGGCTGGCGGTGGCGAGGAAGCTGCCGTCGGGTGAGAACGCCACCGACAAGACCGTGCTGTTGTGGCCGGTGAGGGGGGTGCCGATGGGTTGTTGGGTGGCCGGGTCCCACAACCGGACGGTGCGGTCGTTGCTGGCGGTGGCGAGGAGTCTCCCGTCGGGTGAGAACGCCACCCCATAGACCGCGCGGCCGTGGCCGGTGAGGGGGGTGCCGATGGGTTGTTGGGTGGCCGGGTCCCACAACCGGACGGTGCGGTCGTTGCTGGCGGTGGCGAGGAGTCTCCCGTC
>NZ_JBIAMU010000045.1:0-3918 GCF_042874215.1 Streptomyces sp. NPDC004111 | reverse complement strand
TCGGGTGAGAACGCCACCCCATAGACCGCGTGGTCGTGGCCGGTGAGGGGGGTGCCGATGGGTTGTTGGGTGGCCGGGTCCCACAACCGCACGGTGTGGTCGTCGCTGGCGGTGGCGAGGAGTCTCCCGTCGGGTGAGAACGCCACCGCCTCAACCCGGTCGGTGTGGCCGAGAATCCAGCTTGCAGGAAGGTACGGGCCAGGTGCGGAAGCCGCCGGGGCCGAAGGCGATTGATGTTCGGGTGGGCGGCCGGCCTGATTCTCCGGTGCGGGACTCTGAACGGTCTGCTCCGATGTCCTGTGCTGATCTGGTGGGGCAGACGGCGCGGTGGCGTCAGGGGGCTGGCGGCGCGTGGGCCGCTGTGCGGTGAGGGCTGTCCACCGCGTGCGCCACTGGTCCAGGTCGGGTGATCTGCGGTGGGGCGGAGGACATTCGTCGCCGTACTCGTCCCAGGACATCAGGGTCCGGACGAGCCACATCAGCTTGTCCAGGCCCACATATTTGCCGCCGAAGGCCGCGCTCTGCGTGGCGATCGGCAGCGATGCCTTCTCCTGCGCGAACAGTTCCCGGGCCCGGCCCTCGATCACACGCAGGGACGGATTGCCGCGCTCCACCCGCAACTGCGTCAGACGTTCCGCCTGCTCTTGCAGGCCCTCGTCATAGCTCCCTGCCCTACCCGCCGGGCTGCCCTGTTCTGCCATGCCCCCATCACTCCCGTGCCGCATGTCCAGCACGGTAGAGCCCCGAAGGCCGAACAGCACCGAACTTGCCTGAACAGGCCCGTACAGGAAGAGCCGCAGTCAGGAGTTCGGCCGAACACTCCGGCTGTACGGCGGTGTTGCCCAACTGATCAGTCCTCTACGGATTCGTTCGACCCAGGCAGGTCACGGCCCTGAACAGGCACACAGTCGAGGCATGACGACCCACCAGAACCCGCAACAGCCCACCCCGCCCGACCCGGACGGTTCGGCTTCCGACCCGGCGCCCTTCCTGCCCCTGCACACCACCGTGGTGCTGCTGACCGCCCTCGTCATCGGCCTCGTCACCGGAGGCCTCACCTTCCTGACAGGCGTTCCGGCAGCCGCCGCCGTCCTCGCCGGAATGACCAGCACGGGAGCCAGCATCCCTGTCCTGCGCACCCTCATCCGGTGACCACCGCTGCCGGAGCCGGAGTTGCAAGGCCGACAACCCACGGTTGCCGGCCTTGCCGCTCCGGCGCCGTCCGCCCGCGGTTCTCGTGCGGTCCGCGCGGAGGGCTCCACGACCCAGGCCCGCCCTCCAGGGGGCGACCTGCGGAGCGGCCAGGGGTTGCACCGGCAGGGGGCTGCACAGTGGGCTGCACCGGGGGAATCAGCGGCGCATCGGAGGTTGCACCGCAGGTAGGCACCCCCCAAACCGGGCATGGCCCGTTGTGCCTGGTCAGACCCCATGGGCAAGCCTGTCAAGCAGGCTGACACCTCTTCCCGCAGAGCCGGGAGAGGTCCAGATACGGGCGCGGGCGGGGCGGGCGGAGCGGCCCGGCGGTACTGCCCCACAGAGAGTGCACTCCGGGCACCGGGCCTGACCCGCACACCCATGCCGGCACGGACTGCCCAGCACCCTAGCCCGGTCAGTCGACGGTGATCAGCCGGACCACCGTCACCGTCCGCACGGACGGCGAGACGACGTACCGCACGAACGCGCCGTGCACGGTCGCCTCGCGCCGGTCCCGGTCGGACCCGACCGGAGTGGAGCCGTGCCCGTACGGATCGGCACCGATCGTCGCGGCCACCGCCGCTTGGAACATCTGGCTGTTGCTCATCTTGGCGAGCGTGGCATCCGCGGGCGGGGCGTACGTGATGCGGTGCTTGCTCACGAGGCGTGGCGCTCCCGCTCGCGCAGCTGCTCGGTGAGCTCGCGCTCCTGGTCGTCCTCGGCCAGCTCGAACAGCCAGTGCCGCAGCACCGCGTGCAACTCGTTCACGGAAGCGCCGGCCACCGCCCGGTCGAAGTCCCCGCGGCGCTCCTGAGGGAGAGCGGCGCGGATGCCGGGGATCGTGTCGGGCAGGACGGTCTCCTGCCCGTTGCTCCATGTCGTCAGCCTGGCCACAGCGGGCCTCCCTGGGTGCGGATGAGCCGTTCTGCCCACGGTAGCGACACCGGCCCCGCCCCCGGGAGATGTCCGCAACACCGGGGAAGTTCTTGCGCTCCAGCGGAGTTGCGCGGCTTGCCCCCGCCTCCCGCACCATCACCCCACCACCCCGAACCGCGCCCCGCCCGTACCTCCGGACGGGGCGCGGTCGTCTGCACCGTCCGGCGGACGCCAGCGACTCCCTACCCCCGCTTTGCATTGGGGGATTGGGGGGCCGCTCCGGCGTGGCATTCCACACCCCCTCTGCAAATTAAGAGGGCACATCAGGTAACCGACCCCCTTGGCTGGCAGTAGGGGAAGCCGAACCGCCGAACGAAAGGGGACTTGCGCCGCTTGCCCCGGCCCTCTGCACAGTCACCCCACCACCCCGCACACCCCGCCCCGTCCGCAGTACCGGACGGGGCGCTGCTGTCCGGCACCCGCGTACACGGCAGTGCGCCGGATGCAAGCGCCGGAGGACCTCATGTCCAGCTCCCGCGAATCCTCGTTCCACCCCGCCCGCAAGGCACCGGAACGGGTGCCCGGCGGATTTTCGCGAGAACTCGATCCGCGCCCCGGTCCCGCCGACCGTGGCCCCCGCACCACCCGCCGGTACACCCGTACCGGCGGCCCTCGAACTTCTCGAACCCGAAGGAACCCGCGATGAACCGATCCCTGAACGCCCTGATGACCCTGATCCTGCTCGGCTGTACGTTCCTGCTCCTGGTGGGCGGCGGCACCTACCTGGCCTGGCAGCACCCCGGGGCGGCCGTGCCGATCGGTGTGGGCGCCGCGATCGGCACGCTGTTCGTCACCGTCGTCGGCGTCGTGGTCGCGGTGGCCACGCGCAACAGGCAGTGAACCCCCGGGCCCCGGCCGTGGCGCTTCGGGGGCGCCACGGCCGGATTGGCCGGACACCGCGTTCCCGGCAAGCCCCACGCCCACCACGGCAAGCCCCCGTGGGCGTACCCGGCAAGCCTCACCCCCACCACGGCAAGCCCCGGGCTGCACGGGATCGTTGGACCCCTCATGACGACGTCCCCGCCGCCCGCCGGCCCCGTACCCGCCCTCGCCGACGCGGCCGCCGACGCCGTGTGCGCCCTCGCGGACGCGGTCACCCACGGGTGGCCCGCCGACCGCGGCGGCACACACGACGCCCTCGACGTCCTGCTCGCCACGCTCGCCCAACTCGACACCGACGCCGCCCGCCTCCTGGCCCCCGCCGTCCTCGCCGCGACCCGCCTGCGCCACCACCTCGACGGCGACCAGGACGACGGCCAGGAGGCGGGCGGCGTACCGGCCGCGCCCGCACCGGCGCCCACCGTGCCCGCTCCCCGCCCCGCACCCCGGCCCCGGCGGCGCGGACTGGGGCCCGGATACCGAGGCCTGGCCCTCTGAGGCGTAAGTGGCGCCGCCCGTGGTTACCGCATACATCGGCACTGACCACGGCTCCCCGGCCCATGGTCAGTCCACGATCCGCTGAACTGACCACGGGCGGCCGGACCTGTGTACTGCCCGCCCCGAAGACGTGAGCCGGCCACGCCAGGCCACCCCGTGGTCAGTGCCATGGTCAGTGCGACGGCGGCTATGGTCAGTAGGCGAACCGCCGTGGTCAGTTGCCACTCCGGCAAGTAACCACGGCACTGACCATGGCTGTGAACTGGAGTGATACGCATGATACGTAAGTGCTACGCATATCACGCGGCGACTGCATTCGGCCCGGCTCGTTCTGCCCGCCGTCCCGGTCCCGCACACCGCACCGACCTGGCCCGGCCGTGGTCAGTTGCCACTCCGGCAACTGACCACGGC
>NZ_JBIAMU010000044.1:0-28044 GCF_042874215.1 Streptomyces sp. NPDC004111 | reverse complement strand
CCCTCGGGCGCTCCGCGCCCGAGGACGCCGGTCCACTCCGTGGCCCTGCGCTGCCGGTGGCCGCTTCGCGTCCTCCGGCGCAACCGGCTGCGCCGGTTGCTGTCCAGCGCTCCGCGCTGGCAACTCCCCTGCTCCGCAAGGGAGTTGGGCCCGCTCTCGCGGGCGGCTGGCTACGGGGTGGGGTGGCCGGGGTTGGTGCAGAACGGATAGGTCTGGCGCAGACCGGATGACCGTCTGGGACGTGCGTCAAACTTGGTGGCCCGCTTGGTTGGTTCCAGGATATCTACTACCAGACGTGCCCAACTCCCCCGCCGATAAACGGGGGAGTTGGGCATCTGCCGGTGCGTCAAAATGAGGTCCGGCTACGTTGTCTTGTCAGCGTCCATACCCTCTGGCCACCGGCCGGTGCGTAGCTTGTGCCGGTAGATGGTGGCGAACACTTCGAGCGTCTTGGCTGCGTCCGCCTCAAAGTAGTAATCGACGTCGTCGGACGCGTCGAGGTCGAATGAGTACCCGCATCCGCCGTCTTCACCGCCGCAGGGGCATTCGTCGGTTTCCCGGCCCTTGCATGTGTACTGGTCGATTTCTTCTGCGTACCGGTCTGACCATTCGACGGCTTCGGCCATCAGGTCGAGAATTGCGGCGGGTACCTTCACCTTCGCTTTGGTGGTCACGCGTCCAGCTCCTCTGTCAGTCCTGGCCAGTGCGGGAGAGGCTTGCCCCTGTCGGCCATGGGGCGGGTCGGCGGAATGGGCGTCCGGGGGTAGGGAATTCCGGCCTCATAGGCGGCTTGTAGGGCGTGTGCCGCGTCTCGGAAATTCCGGAGTGCTTCCAGCTCTCCGTACGAGTCGTGGGGGTATCCCATGTAGTCGTCCATGGCTTCCTGCATTTCCCGGATGGAAACCGCCGGGTCGGTGACGTAGCCGAGATTTCCGGCCGCGTCGACGGCCCATACCTCTTCGCCGTCGAGGTCGATGTCGCAGGCGCACTTGAGCGCTCCGCATTTGTCGCACTGAAAGAGCCAGTCGGGCCGGATTTCGAGGTGTGACGTGTGGTCGCCACACGTCCCGCATTTGATGGGGATCAGGCTTTTTCCCGCTTTCTGAATTCCTGGTGGGGGTCTGTTTGCCTCGCGGGGAGGGGGTGCGCCCCGTGGGAGGGGCGCACCGTGGGGCGGGCTAGTCGGTGTGCTGGTGGGTGACTGCGTCGCCCCATGCGGCGACGATGTCGGCGGGGGTGCGGTCGGTCGGGACGGTGCGGGGCCGGGGGGTGCGGGCCGGGGTCCACTTCGGGGCGGGGCGTGTGGCGGCGGTCTGGATGATCGCGCGGACGTGGTCCTCGTGGGCGCTCCGCTCGTGCACCCTGGCGATCATGAGGGCTTCCGCTTCGGCGCGGGTGCGGATCGGTCGGCGGTCGGTGCGGCGGACCTGGCCGGTCTTGGGCCACTGGGAGGGGGTCTTGCCCCTGGGGGGCTCTTCGCGGGCGATGGTCCATACGCCCTTGTGGTGGGCCACGTAGAGGCGGTGGCGGCGCCATGATGCGGTGACCGTCCAGCGCTGCACGGCGGTCGCCTCGGTCTCTTCCCAGCAGAGCGTCACATGCACGGGTGGTGTCCTACTTCCGGGAGGTGGGGGGTGCGCCCCGGCGGGGCGGGGCGCACCGTGGGGCGGGGGTCAGCGGCGGTCGCGGGGCTTGATGACGAGGCTCTGCCGGAGGGCATCGCGGGCGGTGTCGATCAGGTCCAGTGCGGTGAGGGCGGTGTCCTCGGTGAGGACGTGGTGGCATCCGCGTGCGTCGGGCAGGCCGGTGAGGAGGACGCTGCCGTAGACCTTGTCCGGGCCGTCGGTGCCGCACATGACGGTTCCGAGAATGTTGTGGGGGAGTCCTTCGGTGGGGTCGGTGACGCCGTGGAGGACGATGTCCCCGATGGTGCGGAGGGGGTGGAGGGGGTAGGCGGCCTTGTCGGCGGATGCCTGGATCGGGAGCGCGATCTCTCCGGCCTCGATGGTGGTGGTGTAGCCGTTGGTGTCGAGGAGGTACAGGTACACAGGGGTTTCCCTTCGGTGGGGGTGTCTGGGGGCGGCCCGGTGCTACGCGGGCCGTGAGGGGGGGGCGGGTGATGCTGTGGGGCATCACCCGCCGTGTGGTGGGGTGTTAGCCGCCGTAGGTGGCGACGCCGGTGGAGGACATCGCGGTGACCGTGGCGCCGGTGGCGTCGGCTGCGTCCATGAGCAGGGTGGCGAGCAGCATCGCGTCCTCCAGGCTGAGGAAGCGGTACATGTCGTCATGCAGCAGGGCCACGGACGGCCCGCTGAAGAGGACGTGTCCCCGGATGGGCTCGCCGAGGAGCGCGGAGGCGAGCGGGGAGGCGTCGCCGTCGTCCTGGACGTGGGCGACGATGCCCTCTGCGGTGGCGGGGACGGTGAGGGTGCGGTGGGTGCCGCTGGACGCCGTGATGAGCGCGACCGTGTCCCCGGGGGTGGCGGGGCAGTGGTCGATCAGGCCGTCAGTGGTGAGGGAGACGAGTCCCGGCATGGTGGTGCCTTTCGGTGGGGTGGGTGGTGTCTGGGTGTCGGGCCGGTGCTACTCGGTCCGACAAGAAAACAGTACCGCACTTCCCTCACGGCGCAAGGATCTTCGGCGCCTCCGTCCGGGTGAATCGCCGCAGGTCACCCGCCCTTCGCCCGCCTCGCGCCCCGTGGACTGCGGAGCTGTCCACCCCTGCCCCGACAGGGCGCGGAGCGCCCGCCTGAGGGCCGATCACACAGCGGGCGGCCCCCTGGGCCTCCGGCTGTCCAGCGGCCCCGGAGGGCCCCGGAGGGGACCGGCGTACTTGATCGCGGAGCGAGCAAGGGACGGGCCGCGTAGCGGCCCCGCGTCGTCTCTGCGGAGCAGAGCGCGCGCAATGAGAGGCAGTGACCCGCGCTGCGCCCCCTCCCGCGCTGCGCCCCCGGGCCGCGCCGCTGCTCCCCCGCTGGCCCGCGCTGCTCCCCCGCTGGCCCGCGCTGCTCCCTGGGGTGGCCCGCGCTGCTCCCCTGCCGGTCCGCGCGGGTCCGGCTGTGCCGTGCTGCTCCCCCGCTCCCCTGGTGGCCCGCTTCGGCTAGGCCGCGCTGCTCCCCCGGCCTCCGCGCCGCTGCTCCCCCCGGGGGCGCCGCACCCGCACCCGCACCGTGTGCGGGTGCGTTGAACGGGTGCCGGGCGTCGGCCGGCACCACGGAGCATCGATCGGAGACCGTATGAAACCCGCCCTGTCCCACGTCGGTTCCAAGGATGAATTCGAGTACCTGACCCCCGTCATGCCAGCCGTCCACGAACTGCACCTGGCGCTTGCCGGGGCTGATGTCTCCCACCTCGTGGCGCCGGGCGAGGAGATCGCGGGCACCGTTGACGCGTGCTTCAGTCCCGACACTGCGGTCTGGCTGGCCAGCCTGGTGCGGGCGGCCACGCCCAAGCCGCCGGTGGGCTGATCACCCCCGGGCCGCTCCCGGTGGGCTGGCGGGCTGCTGCGCCCCGGTCCGTGCGGCTCTGCGCCCCTGGGCCGGGGCGCGGGGCGGGCGGGCGGTGGGACCTGGTGGCGTCCTGGCACCAGGACCAGGACCAGGACCAGGACCACGGCCAGGACCACGGCCAGGAGCACCACGACCAGGGCCACGGCCAGGAGCAGGACGGCGGGGGCGACGGCGGCGGGTGAACGGCGGGGCGGTGGGCGGGTGGTTCAGTCCGTGGTGCGCCCCCGGGCGGCGGCCAGTGCGCTCCTGGCGGTGCGGGTCGGGTAGCCGAGTCGGGCCGTGATGTCGGTAGCGGTGAGGGACGGGTCGGCGTCGAGGAGCTGCGCGACCGCGTCCGCGCGGAGCGCGGCCAGTGTGCGGGTGGCGGTGTCCTGGTGGACGCCGATGGCGTCCGCGACCGCGGAGGCCGTCACCGTCGGGTCCGCGGCGAGGAGTGCGGCGGCGCGGGGGCGGATCTCCTCACGCGGCAGCAGGTCGCCGGTCCCGCGCGGCCGGCCGCCCCGGGCACGCTTGCCCGCGTCCCCGGGGCGTGCCGCTGCCCATGCCTGGATCTCGCCCCGCCTCCAGTGCTCCACCCCGCACACCGTGCGGCGTGCGGCGCGCAGTTCTGCCGTGTCGCGGGCGTAGGAGTCCCAGGTGCGGGCGGTGACGGCGAGGAGGTCGGCGGCCTCCTGGCGGTCGAGGAGGTCCTCCTCCTGGTCCTCCTGCGGGAGTGGCGGGACGTCCCTCCCGGCGGCCCACGCCGCCTGTTGCTCTGCGTCCCACAGGACGACCCGGGCGCCGGGGCTGCTGACGGGGGCCGGCCGCCCCTCGGCTTTCGCGCGCTTGCGGTTCTGCCACGTCCCGAGTGCCATTCCCTCGCTTCTCGCGAGGTCTGCGGAGGTGAGGACGTGGGCGGTGCGCCCGGCACGGATCATGCGGCAACTCCCAAGGGGTGAGGGCGAGTCGGCGCGGCACACACCGCGTCATGAAAACTGTAGTGGACTTGCCGCACTTGTGGGGGTGCGTGGCACACTGTGTATGCGCAATGCCCTTCGCGGGTGGTGTGTTCTGGTAGGCCGGCGCCCTGTGCTACCCGCCCCCCTTTCAGGAAGGGGCGGTATGGGCGCCGTCCGCTTGCAGGGGCAGGGCCCGGCCATCTGTGGTGGCCGGGCCCTTCTTGCTGCACCGCACGGTGCGGGGCGTGCGCCCCGCACCGGCTATTCGGCGTGCGTCAGGTAGCGGTCGTACCTGCTGCACTCGCATTCGCAGTTGTGGGACTTTCCGCAGGGGCAGGGCTCACAGCAGTAGTGGCCGCCGCAGTCCCGGCAGATGGATCCTCCGCAGTCCTCGCACATCGTCATGCCCCCTTCGCCGGGCATTCGGCCGCCCAGTGCCAGAGCTGGACGGGCTCGCGGTCGTGCTCGGGACACCCCGCCTGCGGGGTGGTGACGCCGCCGCAGGGTTCCTTGGGGCAGACGCACCCGGGGTAGGCACCGCCCGCCGGGGCGGTGCCGTGCTTGACGTACCGGCTCGCGGCCGCGATGGCGTCGACATCGCGCGGGGGCAACTGGGCATGGCGGCCCTGGTGGAGGACGTAGCCGTGCCGGAGCACCGCGAGGCGGGCGGGGCCGGCCTCCATCCACGCCGACTCGATCACGTCCGCGTCCGGGGCGTCCTGCACCCCGGCGAACCACCCGGCCAGGTCGGCGTCCGGCGCGGTGTGCGCGACCAGACGCAACTCCGTCGCGTCCGGCCACGGCGCGGACCCGGCGAACACTTCGTACGTCTCGGTGAACGGGCCGGTGCCCTCGTGCGCTTCGTACGTCACGACCAGGACGTCACCGGCACGGGTCGGCGCCCACGGCGCGCTCTCCAGCCGGGCAGCCCCGCCGGTGAGTGCCCCGATCTCGCCCACCAGGTCCCCGGCGTGCCGGGCCCGGTCGGCGGCCACCAGCGGCGAGGGCACAGACGCCGAACCGGTCGTGGGCCTGCCGGTTGTGGGCGTACCGGTCGTGGCCGTGCCGGTCGGCGCCGTGCCGCAGTGGCAGGTCACCACGGGGTGCCCGGTCGGGTGCTTGCCGTGGGCGCGCACCCAGGCGTCGACCTCCTCAGCACGGAACCGCGGGCTCTCCTGCGTCCCTGCCCCGTGGACCGGCGGGGGGAAGTCGGGGTGACGGCGGCGCCAGTTGGCGACGGCCGGGTAGCCCACCCCCAGGCGTCGCGCGATCGTGGCCAGGCTCACCACTGCCCCCGCCTCCGTCTCGGTCTCGGTGTTGTCCACGGCGCTCACTCCTCATGCTCCGCCGGGCACTGGATTGGCCCGGCTCGATGGGCACAGAACATGACAGACCGGCAGGAACAGCGTCAAGTGGGCTGATTCCGGGGCGAGTTGGGGGCGTGCGGCTAGATACCCGCACGTGTGCGCGAGGACGGAATCACCCCTGAGGGTGAACGTGGAACCGGTCCGGTCCGAGGGGTTGTAAAGCACTTTACGTGTTCGTAAAGTGCTTTACATGACGCAGATCGCGCACACCCGGAGCTACATCACTCAGACCCAACTCGCCCGCGCCTACCATCAGTTGGGTCACCGACACGCCCCCGAAAACCAGTGGGACGCCACCCTGCTCATCGACGAAAACCTTGTGCTGTGGTGGGCGTGCCCGGCACTGGAAACGCTGCTGCCGGGGGAGGACGGGCCGCCCCGGCAGAGGTGGCACGTCATCGAGCGGGCCGGTGAGCTGGACTGGCCGCCGCTGCGCCCCGAGGCGGAGATCTGGCCCGCGCTGCTGGAGCGCGACCCGATCCCGACCAGCGACCAGGCCGAGCGCCAGGCCGCCATGTACGGGCAGAGCGTCGAGGAGCGCCACCGCGAGAGCCTGCGCCGCCACTACCTCGGCAGCGCCCACCTCGGCACCACCAAGCGCAACCCGACAGACGTCAACTTCGACCCGATCGTGCGGGACTGGTCGGTGACCGCGCGCGAACTGGCCGACTTCATCGACACCCACCGGCCGCCGAAACTCAGCACCGAACAGCGGGTGATGGCACAGGGCGCGCGCCTGGTCGAACTGGAGCGGGAAATCGCCCGCACCAAGGACAGCCTGGGCCACCTGATGCGCAACGCCGCCCGGGAACAGGGCGACCCGCTGCCGCGCGGCTACCGGGCGCAGCTCGCCCGCTGGTCCGGCGTCACCAAACCGACCGTCACCGCCTGGCTGTCCGACACCGGGTGCTGCGAGGACGCCGTACCCGACGAGACCAGCACCCCCCACACCCACACCCCTGAGGACCAGGAGCAGACGCCGTGAGCGACACCATCCGGATCACCCCCAGCACCACCGGCAAACGCATGCTGATCACCAGCCCCTACAACGCCGACTTCGTGGACGCCGTCAAGGAGATCGGCGGCCGGTGGGACGCCACCAAACGGGCGTGGAGCGTCGCCGCGCGCGACGAGGAACGCGCCCGTGCGCTGATGCGGGAGTACTACGGCACGGACGGCACCGGCGTCCCCGACCTGGTCACCGTCCGCATCCGGCTGGATCTCTTCGAGCAGCACGGCAGCACGGCGGGCGCACCGGCGGAGGCCCATTTCGCCGGCCGCGTCATCGCCAGCCGCCCCGCACGCGACGCCAAGGTGCGGCTGCACCAGGGCGTCGTCCTGGTCGAGGGCACTCTCCCCGGCGCCGGCGGCAGCATGCGCTACCCCCGGCTCCACGCCCCGGACGCCGTGGTGGAAGTACGCGACGTGCCGCGCGCCGCCCTGGGCCAGTACCAGGCCAACTGGTACACCATCGTGGAGGAGGACACCGCCCCGCAGACGTCCGAGGCAGAGCAGCTGCGCGCACGGCGCGCCGAACTCCTCGCACAGGTCGCGGAACTGGACACCCTCCTGCACGAGCTGGACCCCCAGGGCCCGGACGGGACGCCCCCGCCCCGGGACGACGAGGAGCGCCAGGACCAGGAGCGCGCGCAGCTCGTCGCGACCGTCACCGAATCCGTCACCGCCACCGTGACCGCGTCCGTGACCGCGCGCCTGAACGCCGAGCACCTCCGCGACAAGAGCGACGCCATCCGCGAACTCGTCCGCGACCAGGAGACGCGGGAGCAGCAGCGGGCCGAGCACGAGCAGCACGAGCGCGACCAGGCGGCCGCACGTGAGCAGCGAGAGCGCGACCAGGCCGCCGCACGCGCACACGCGACCCTGATCGCGCCGCTCGCCTGCCGGTGCGGCGCCCACACCTGCCCGCCCGTCGGCCTCACCGTCGCCCAGTACGCCGCGCAGCAGGGCATCTCCCCCAGCGCGGCCCACGCCCGGTGCCGGGTGGGCAGCGTCCCCGCCGTCCAGTACCGCAGCCGCTGGTACATCACCCCCGACCCCACCTGACCCACCACACAGGCCCCGGAGGCGGGGAACACCGAATCCGGAGTTCCCCGCCCCCAGGGCCCACCCGCGCCATACAGTGAGACAGGAGATCTCCACACGAGTGGAGGTGAACCGACAGGAGCCCACGGGCACCGACCGGCACCTCACCTATGGCACACCAACGCCATACCCTCTCCCCCATCACGGGGAGCACACCGAAGAGGGCGTTGCCCCCCACCTACCAGGGGGCAACGCCCTCTCCCACACCCCCACCCCACACACCAACGGCACACCAACGGCCCGCACACCGGGGGATGCACGGACCGTGGCGCAGGGGCCCCATCAGAGTCTGATGGGGCCATACCGGGCGCGAGTATCACAGGGGTGGTGTGTGACTCTCGCCCGGAGCATCAGACTCGCTCTAGTTGCTTGGGTGGGCGCGCCCACTCACGGCCGGACTGCTCCGACCGGACGAACGCCATGGGTCGCGCGGTCTGGCGCAGGTGATACGGCAGGGACGGGTCGACCCAGTCCGGAATGATGTCTTTCAGGATGCCGACGTGCCCGCGTCCGTCGCTGACTTTCGTACCGATGTCCCGCTTAGTGATCATAGTCAGCACCGGCTCCCGTCCCGGTGGTTCCGGATTTCCTTCGCGGTGTCGAATTTCTCTGTGTGCGTCGTGGCCGTGTGGAACTGCTGCACCAGGGCGGTGCAGACATCGCAGCCTTCCTCAGCGACAAATCCGTAAAGCCACGAATCACCGTCAAGGCTGATGGGCTGCTCTTGGACTCCGTTGTGCCTGGTCATGGGGGGTATCCCTCGCTTGCCTGCGTGGTATCAGCCAGCGTCGTCCGCAGGATGACGCCCGTCTAGTGGCATTGGTAGTGGCAAATCGCAGCAGAGCAGCGGAAGTTGCATGCCGAGTCCCGAGAGCGGGGGCACGATGGGGATATGGAAATCGGAGAGCTGATCAGGGATTTGCGGCGGGCGCGCGGCTGGTCTCAGGGTCGCTTGGCGTCGGAGATCAATCGGGCGTTCGGGGCGGGGCTGAATCGGGAGTACGTGAGCGGCTGGGAACGTTCCAGGCATGTACCAAGGGCGCGCTACCTCCGGTACCTGTCGGCCGTCCTGGACGTGCCCCTAGCGGTTCTGGAGAGTGCAGTGGAGCGCCGTATCTTCCTGACTGACCTGGTGGGGACTGCCATAGCCCCTGTCGTCGCCTCAGATCTGCTGTCCGAGGGGTTCGCCGCCCGGCTGGCCGGCGGCCCCTCCCCGGACGAGTGGGAGGCGAAGCTAGCCACGTACGGAACCCAGTACATGTCGCTGGGCGCGGCGGACATTCAGCGGCGGGTGTCCGGGGAGCTGGTGGTGGTGCAGCAACAATTGGACCAGCCGCGACTGTGGTCTGTCGCCTCCCGGCTGATGACCCTGTACGCGAAAACCTTCCCCGGGGCCGACGGCTCCCGGGCAGTCCACTGGTACCGGATGGCGGCCCAGGCCGCCGACGAGTCAGGAGACGACGCGGCCCGCGTCTGGGTACGCGGACGGGCCGCGATTGCTCTCGGGTACGAGGGAGCGTCGCTGCGGGTCGCGGACATGTTCGCCGATCAGGCGATGGCGATCAGTGACCGGCCCTCCCTGGGCCTCCTGACCGCGATCTACGGCCGTGCGCACTCCGCCGCCCTGCGGGGCGACACCGAGACGGCCCGGATGCTGGCAGAACGGGGGCAGCGGGTGTTCGATGCCGTCGGGTCGGCCGACCAGACTTCGGACTACGCCGTGCCCTGGTGGCGCGTCAATGTGTTTCGCTCCCTGTTGCTGGCACGGCTCGGAGACGAGCGGGGGGCGGTTGCCGCGCAGGACGCCGCACGGGCAGAACTCCCGGCATCGCTGCCACGGTTCGCTACCCACCTGGAGCTGCACCGGGGCCTCATGCTGGCCCGATCCGGTGACCATGCCGGGGGCGTCGCCTACGCCCAAAGCGCGCTGGACGCGCTCCCACCCGAGCGCCACTCGCTGACGCTGCGGATGCTCATGGAGGAGATCCATACCCGGGCCGACGGAGCCGGGACCGGGGCGTGACCCTAGTGCCGCGTCGCGGGGCTGAACAGGCAACAAAAAAGGCCCGGATCGGCTCTGGGGAGCCGATCCGGGCCTGATGTGTGTCAGAGGTCCGACGGAAGTTTTTCGCCGGTCTGTCCGTCGTACGCGACGCCGGTTGGTGAGAGCCGGACAGTCCGGGAAGCGGCGCGGCTATTCTCCGTCCAGTCTGCTCCGCCCACGGCCACCCGCACGGTGACATCGGCGTAGGGGTCCGTCACTGGCAACCGAATCTCGGGGCTCTTCGGATACCAGTCCTTCTTGATGGAGTCGGCGCTTTTCCCACCACCATCGACGCGCAAATACCGCACGTCGCGATTGAACGGCGCTTTCAGCGTGATGATCACGCTGGCTCGGTCCTGAGTCCAGCGGGCCGTTACGTCGGCGTCGATGGAGTCGAGCACGAGGCCGGCCCCGGATCGGCCCTTGTAGGCAGCAGCCTGCGCCTTGAGATCATCCTGTGTGGCGGCTTGGTCAGCTTGCTGCCATACCGCCGTGATGGCCAGGGCCAGCGTCGCGGCAGCAGACGCCGTGAGCCAGGCACGGCGCCGGTTAGCGCGGCGCTGATCGCCCCCGACCGCAGGGGCGGGCTCCGACTCGGCCTCGCGGTTGGGCTCGGGGTTGTCGGGGGGCCTGTGTTGTGGGGCGCCGGATGGCGGGGGGTCTTGATGCCACCAGGAGGAGCCTGCGTTGTGACCCATGCGGTGCACGGTAGCGCGCAGCTGCGCGGCCTGGCTCGTATTCCCGGCCTGCTCGGCGATCTCAGCACGGGTGAGGAGCCATTCTGTCGCCTCGGGCGAGTGGATGCCGTGTGCGGTGATGTCCTCCCTCTCACCGAGTGCGGCCAGGTCAGATGCCTCGCTGATCCTGCCTGCTCCGGCGGCTTGCAGCACGGCGTGATGCCTGTGGTCACGCTGAGGTGCGATGTAGAGGGTGTCGACGACATTGGGGGGAAGGACGATGTCCAGTCCGGCATCCCAGGCGTCTCCCCAACCGTCTTCCTCACCGATCGCACTGTCAGCGTCGGACTCGTAGGGAGCCGACTCCTCTGCCTCTTCGGGTACCTCCTCCTTGTCCATGACCACCGCGGACTCCTCATCATCGGCATCGGCCCGCAGTGCTTCTTGGGCCTTGCGGCGGCGGGTCGAGGTGTCAGTGAGGCGCACTTCCTCCTGGTCGAGGAGAACCGTTTGGATGACGTCGCAGAAGTCGGCGATTTTCCAGACGGCTTCGCCTTGTGCCAGCGTCGGGATCTTCTTGATTGCCCATGCGGGCAGGCCCAGGATGGCACCGACGATGGCGGCCTCTTCCGGGCCGAGACGTCCGACGTGGACGATCTCAATCAGCTTGGCAAGGTCGCGGGCGCGGCCCTCGCCTAGGTCGGACAGGGTGTGCACGAGCACTTTCAAGGACAAGGCTGCCTTGCGGCTGTTCTTGAGCATCCTTTGGATCAGCGCCGCCGTGGCGGGGCTGATCAGGATTTGCCAGGCCTCCTCAAGGATCACGTGGCGGTGTACGGCGGTTGCCTGCTTCAGCCAGACCTGTTCCACCCAACACGTGATCGCTGCCATGAGTGCGGGAATCGCAGGGCTGTTGCGGTCGAGGGAGGAGAAATCGAAGCTAACGACGGGGAGATCAGTTGGAGGGAGACCCGCGTCAGGCCCATCGAAGAGGCCGCGTAGCGACCCCTCCGTGTACCGGGAAAGCGCGATGGCGACGGGCTCACCCCACCCCGCCAACTTCTCGGCCGGCCATCGTCCGTCCTCCGGGTCCACCAGCGCGTCCACCAGTCCCGCAAGCCTGTCCGCCTTGGGGCTGTTGACGGCGTGCTGGAGTGCGTGGGTGGCCTGCGGGGTGAGCGCGTCCGGCTCAACTGCCGCGATCAGCGAGCGGAGCAGCTGCTCACGCACGTCGATCCCCAGCTCGGGCGAGCACGGGTTGAGGCTGAACTTGCCCGCCTCCACGACCAGGCCGCCGAGCGACCGTGTCAGGGCGGCCCACTCACCGGCGGCCGTTTGTTCGCCGTACGAGTCGATTACTACCGCCTGGTGGCCATGGTTCAGGATCTCGCGGCGCAACCAGACCTTGTCGGTGGTGCTCTTGCCCGACCCGATCCCGCCTAGCGCGAGGCTGTTGGTGGAGGGGAGGGCGCGTTCGTCGACCTTGACGGGGGACAGGTGGAACGGCCTGCCGTCGGTCTGGGACCGGCCGATGGGGACGCCGGGAAATTGGGTGCTGGAGGCGACTAGAGGCGCCGTGATGGCGGCGTGCGTGGCCGGTAGGCGGATCACAGGATGGCCCCTTTCCGTGTGCCCGCGCCGTGCGGGCTGGTCATGACGTGGGCGCGCTGCTGCTGGCCGGTGAGCCAGTCCAGCGAGATGCGGTGGCGGTCGGCAGTGAGGGTGGCCGCCCATCGGGCGTCCGTGACCTCTTCGGGGCTGTCGCCCCACACGGTCAGATAGGCGTCGATGTCGACCAGGGAAGCGCCTTGTACGAGTGCGTCACGGGTGGTCAGGTTCGTCACTTCATTCGCGTCTTGCTGGATCTTGTCGGTGGTGAACGCTGCGCCTGCTGCCTCGGACCACTTCGCGGACCGGCGGGACTGCGCCGTCGGCAGAGGCCGGTAGAGCACGGACAGGGACCGGTCGGTGCGCTCCGCGTCGGGGTCGTCGTCCTGGCCAAGGAGCAGCCGGGGCATGAGGTCACCGTCGGTCTCCGAGGGCCAGCGGGTGATCCGGGCGGTCGCCGTGTACCGGTCGTCATCGAGCACGGCCCATGTGGTGGATCGCTCGGTCACGGTCGGTACGGGCTGGGGGGTAGTGCGGGTGAGGACGCCGAGCGCGGCGAACTCGCCCTCGATGGTGGCGAGGATGCGTTCAGGCTGGCCCACCAGGCCCTTCGGGATGTGCACCGAGATTGTCTGTTCGTGGGCGGTGTAGTCGCTCACCGTGGCGTGGTGGGCAACATGGACCTGGATTCCGGCCGTCCGGGCGCGGCTGCCCGCGAAGGTGAGCGCGCGGCCGAATGCGTCGTGGAAATGGACCCGCCGGTACGGGTCTTGCATGGTGCCGTGGTGCGGGTACAGCGTCCACGTCCTGGTCGTGCCCTGACTGGTGGGCAGGGCCGGGGTCGTACGGCGTTCCCGCCAGTACCGGGCCCCGACCGTCACCCACCGGGCGATCGATCGGGGCCCCGGGGAAATGTTGATCAATGCTGCGAACCCGGCAACAGCGGCGAACGCCCAGGCAGGGGGCGTCTGGACCATTGCCGATGCCAGGATCGCCGCCCCTGCCCCGGCGTTCGTCTTGCTCAGCACAACCTCAGTGGGGCTGAGCCCCCGCTGAATGGCAGGGACTCGGTAGCCGGGGGTCAGGGAGTACATCGGATCCTCCTAAGGGTTGGCCGGCCCACTGCCCGATCCGCCCGTGGGGGGCGGTGGGGAGCTGGGCGCTGCTGGCCTCGGTGATGTCGGGCGTCGGGCAGGGTTGGGGTTGGGGTTGGCAGGTGCCCTGTTGGGCCCCGCGCCCGTGGGCGCGGGTTGAGTGCTGCGGGCTTGACGCCGAGCGGCCGTTAGCCGAGAGGTGCGCTCCGAGTCGGTATTGATCTGCGAGATCACCGAATCGGTTGTCAGTCGTCCCGGCCGCGGTGCCGGTCGAGCCCCGTACGCCGCGTACAGGACGTTGGCGTCCTGGCCCATCCCCCGGCCCGGAGTGGTCACCAGGCGAGGCCCGCGCGGGGTGTCCTCCTGCTCGTGGAAATCGGGAGCCCCAAGCGCGGCAGCCTTGCGGACAAGCGGATTGCTGGTGCGGCTCTCCACCATGGACCGTGCGGCCCTGGCGAGCCGAGGCCCGAAGTAGGGCACCCCGTGCACGATCATTCGCAGCATCAGGACGTCGGCCGCGATCAGCAGCACCGCATCGACAACCAACGACCCCTTGGCGAACGCCACGAACGGGGCGACCAGGAGCAGCGCAAACGGCGCGAACATCAAACCGAGGAGCCGCTGAGCCCACGCCTGTACGGCGCTTGTATCGCCCCCACGCGCCAGAGACGCGAACACGATGGGTGCGAGGCACACGAACACGAGGATCCCGAGCTGGCGCGTGACAAACACGAGCCCTGCGAATGCCAGAGCCACGCAGAGCGCGGCAACGATGATGAGGATCGCCAGCGGATTTCCCGCGTCCGCTCCGCTCTTGAGGTCTGCGGTGATGGCGACGAACAGCGTTCCCTCATCGGAGTTGAACGCTGTAGTGAACGCTTTGCTTACTGCCGAGTTGACGAGCATCACGGCGCCGGGGATGGACGCCATAGCCGCCACGGCGACTAGCGTCCATCCGGTCGTGTGCCCCATCTGCTTGAGGCGCGGTGCGCCCTGCCATGCGTACAGGGCGCACACGACGACCACGCAGACGAAAATCGTGACGGCCAGGTGCTGACCGAGCCACAGAAACGGCCCGTAGATCGCATCTGTGGCTTTCTCCGGCGCCCATGCCTTGTCCGGGGCAATTAGCCCCTGGATTCGCTCGATCAGCCAGTTCGCGAGGTCCTTTACGTGCTCTGAGGCCCCGTCAGTTAGCCCCTGGCCGCCCGCGTTGTCGTCGCCCGGAATCGGAATGTCTGGGGCGTTCTCCGGATCATTTTCTCGCACACAGTATTTGTGCGCGGGTCCCCTTAGGAATTCGCACGGGTCTTTGTCCGGCATCAGTTCGCCTTCGGGACCGCAGTCGGGTTGGTGACGGTGGAGAACAGATCACTTCCGTACATCGCCAGAATGACGGCGACGAAAAGCGTTCCGACGGCCATTGCCCCGTTCCGGAGGGCCTTCTTGGAGTCGTTGGGGATCGTGAGGAGCATACGGACGGCGACCACGGCGATCACGGCCGCAATGGCCTTAGTGACGAGTCCGGTACCAGTCATTCCGATCGACTTGAAGAAGTCGACGAACCCGGCGGAAAAGTCGACAGGTGCGGCAATGTTGATTTTCTTGAGCATGAGTCAGATCTCCTCTGTGCTTCCGTGAATGGGGCGGGCTACCCCGAACATGTCACTCATGGAACTGAGTGGGTCGAATCGGATTTTCGTGCCGGGCCGTGCAGCATTGATCATGTAGCCACCACCGACGTAAATCCCGACGTGGTGAATACCTGAAGCTGACGGACCGTAGAAGATCAGATCTCCGATCTGAATCTTTTTCGGATCAATCGGCTTGGACGCCGCGTACTGTGCTGCGGCCGTACGCGGGAGGGTGATTCCAACTTTCGCGTAGGCATATAGAACCAGCCCGGAACAGTCGAAACCGATGATGCTGGCGCCGGAACTTCCGTTGGGGGAGCAGCATATTCCCGTTCCGGGCCCCGACTGATTCCCACCACCCCACGAATAGGGCTTTCCCAACATTTCCTGTGCAGCCTCTACGGCCGCAATTCCCTGCCGGGCGGTGACAGTTGTTCCCGCTTTACCACCCTTGCCTCCCTTGGCAGCGATGGCATTGATTGACCGGACGTAGTTCTGTGTTTCCGGATAGTTCGGAACGCCACCTGCGTTGATCACCGCTTGAGGCCCGGCGTTGTACGCAGCCAGCATGTTGTCCGTTTTGTTTCCGGGTACGTCCTTCACCTCTTTGGCCACGCTGCACAGGTATTTTGCCGAGGCCGGGATAGCGTCCTCGGGGTCTGTGACGTCGCGTTTCCCGTCGCCGTTTCCGTCGACTCCCTGACTCTCCCACGTGCTGGGCATGAACTGAGCTATTCCCTCGGCCCCTACCGGCGATGTCCGGTCAGTTTTGAAACCGGATTCCTGCTGGAGAAGCGCGGCCAGAATATCGGGCGTTACTTCCGGACAGGTCTTTCCCGCCCTTTCGATCAAACTCCGGTATTCGGCCGGTACGGCAAGGTTGAGCGCGGCGCCTACTACCGGGTTGGTGCCGGCGGCCTGGAGGAGCGCGGCCCCGATGACGAGCACGGTCGCCCCTACCCCGATCGACGCTGCCGCGGTGCCAGATCTCACGGTTTCCCCCTTCCTGCGGTCTTCACTGTTTTGGCTGGTCAGGTCCGTCATGGAGCCTGTTTGAGGTCCGTCATGGGCCCGTCGCGGCAGGAGCCCCATGACGGGCCCATGACGGGCCCATGACGGGCTCTATGACGGGTCACTGGGCGGACAGCGCGGCCTGTCTGAGGGTTTCGAGTTCGTACCCCCGCCCCTTGCTGGTTGCCCTGGGTGCAACGTTCAGCTCTGCTTTGAGCTTTTTCCCAAGCTCTCCCACGTTGGGCTCGTTGATCCCGAGAACGGGACCCAGCTCGGTACTCCTTATGAAATCGACTCCCTGCTTCTGCATATGCGTGATCGCCCGCGTGAGCGGAGATTCTGGCGTCTTCTCCAGCATCACTTGTTGCTGAGCCTGGACACCGTCGACGATTCCCCAGATGAATTCATCGGGAAAATTGAACCCCCGGATCAGGGTGGACTTTCCATTAGCGAAAAGAACACCTTGACCCTTGATGTTGGGATCAAGTAGCGCGGGGTTAATCGGCGCCACCGTCTCAAAGTACGTGTCGCCAAGCGCGACTTTTGCCGTACCCGACGACGCAACGTAGAGGCACAGCCGGTACAGGAACTGATCCCTCACCACGACCGGAATTGCATTCGTGGATGGGCGCTGCGTCATGAGCACCGTAGAAATACCTGATTCGAGAGCCTTGGCAACCAGCGACCGCGTATCCTCTGCGATCTGCCGGGCCTGGTCCTTTTCCTCGTTCGTGGCGCCGGAAGCGAAGAAATCCGCAGCCTCGTCAACGATGAAGATGACCGGCTTGAACGTGGGAACGGGCCGCCGGTTGCGAATTGCTTCCTTGATTTGCGCGTACCGGTCATCCGCGCGCTTGTTCAGGTCCTGGACCATGCTCCAGAACACGCGGGGATCGTCGGACGACTCGTAGCGGGTGGCGATCTTCTCGAACCGGGTAAGTCCGCAGAATTTCCCGTCGAGTAGATAGAGTTCGAATTCGCCGTACGCGATCAACAGGCACGTGATGAGCCCGTTGACCAGAGTCGTTTTACCCATCTGAGTCATACCGGCGACCAGCATTGAGGCCTTGTCGAACGTGGGCACTCCGGCTAGTTGGCCGGTGACGTCGTGACCGAGCGGGATACCGTCGAACGTTTCGATCTCCTGCCGCGTCGGGGCCGAAAACGGCCGCGTGAACGGCGGCTCATGCAATTTCAGGAGACCGACCTCACGTTCGGTGTACCGCGATTTCTCCAATTTCAGGTGGAGCCGGGTTACACCGAGCATCGACGCGATGGGCCCGATATGTTTGGCGACGTCCTCATGCGTACGGGCCCTGGGCATCAGGAACGTATATTGCGTGCCGATGCCGGGCAGTTCCTCCGTCCGTACGTCGGGCAGAAGAATAGCTTCGTCTCTACCGATTGCTCCGGTACGAGTCAGGGCCGCCGTCAGCTCCGGATGGGCTGGAGCGGCTGGCTCAAGGCTTTCTGTCGTGTCAGGTGAAGCCTCTACCGACGACTTTTCGTCTGTCGGCTTCCTGGCCCACCTGCGGACAACCTCGGTTTTGATCCGCCAGGCCGCGTATCCGAGTCCGATCAGGACTCCCGTGGCGAGGAGCACCACGGCCGGCCACGGCAGGCCCGTCCAATCTCTGATGGCGTACAGGATGCCCAGGACGATAATCAGTCCGCCGATCGCACCTGCGCTCTGGCCCCAGAGGTCGTCAGACCCTGCGTCTCTCTGTCCCATACTCCCCCACCCGCTTTGAAGTTTCGGAATCGCTGATCATAACTGCCCCCGTGTATAGGGCAATTGACTTTTTGACTATTTGTCAGGCTTCACCGGGTCTGCCCTTCGGATCTGCGCCAAATCGATTCCGATTCCGCTCACCAAATGGCTCGCCGGGCCTGCCTGACGTCGACTGCATTGATGTTCCGGCAGTCGCGACACAGCCCAATCCCGCACGGGGTTGGGCTGCATCGGTGGTGCCGGACAGATGTCTCAGTGGCCACTCATCAGGACTGCGCGCGGCGGATCGCTGCGGCGGCCCTCTGGGCTTCCTCTGCGGCGCGGCCGGCGGCCTCGGCTCGGGCAATCGCCGCGCGCGCCGCACTGTCGGGGTCCTGGTCGGCGCAGGTGATCGCGCCGTAGATACGATCCATCACAGGATCGCCTCCCTGGTCTAGTCAGGTTGGGGTGGTCTCAGGCCCCGGCGTGGTGTGTCCAGCACCCGCCGGGGCCGTTTCAGTCGGACGTGGGCTAGTCCTGCGACGCTCGGAACCGCGCGGCCAGCAATTCGGCTTCCACGTCCATTCCGGGCTCTCCAAGCCGCGCGTAAACCGCCTCGGACTCCGTGAACATGCGCTGCTGGAACGCGTCCAGCTCGGTCGGCTGCTGGTCCTGCGACATGTGAACTCCCTTGGTCAGATGGTCTCGGTGTGCTTGAGGTCGAACCTGACGAACTCGATCTGTGCGGGCGGGAGCATCAACTCGATGGCCATCTGGTCGATGAAGTGGTCTCGGATGCCGTCGTGGTCAGCGGGCGCGGTGAGGTCGAACTCGCCGTAGACGGTGCGGGTGCGGGTGGTCGGGATGGCGGCCTGGTCGCGGAAGGCGGGCGGGGTGTGCTCGGGGATGTAGACGCTGGGGAACCTGACGCACAGGTGGTAGTCGTAGCGGCCAGGCTGGACGATCTCGGGTTTCATCGGTGGGCCTCCGCGTCCTCGTCGGCGTCCTCGTCGGCGTCCTCCGCCGCTTGGTCGGCGTCCTTGGCCTCCTGCTCCTTGATGTCCCGCCACAGGGGGCGCACCCGGTCCTCACCACCGAGGTATCCGGCCCGGCGGAATTCGGCAGATGCCTGGCGGTACGACATCGGCGGGTCCTCGCTGTACCGCAGCGCCCGCAGCACCACCCCAATTTGGCCGCTCGTCAACGGCACACCCGTCTCAGGGGTGGGCACGCCCGTCACGGCCGCGATCTCAGCAACCGTGACGGCCAACTGCACGCGGCGTGACGACTCGTCGTCTCCTGATCCGATTGCGCCGCTGACCTGCGAGACGGCAGGCGTGACGGGCGTGACGGGCAAGGCCAACGTCTCGGGCTCCCACCCGTCCAGTTCCGGCAGCGCGATCGTGGCGACCAGGTCCGGCAACGGCTTGTTGGCGAAGGTGTCCGCAGTCGACGCGGCCTGACCGTGCAACCGTGCAGCTGCACGCTCCTGTGCCTTGAGCGTGTCCCGGCGATAACCCGTCTCGGCTGCACTCACCCGCCGCTGTAGAGCACCAGCGACACGGAGTAGTTCGATCCGGTCGGCAGCGTCCGCCTCCATCTGCTCAAGGCGGTCGGCAACGGTCTGTCGACGGGAGTCGATCGCCTGTCGCGTGCTGGGCGACACCCGGCGACCGAGGGAGGGCAGCACCAGCCACCACACAGCCTTGGTCGACACGATCGCCACAGGGGTCAGGACCACGGCCAGATCCAAGCCCTGGTTGGCCGTCAGGATCAGGTCAGCCGTGGGCACAGCCGCAATCACTGCGGTCAAGGCCAGCCCTGCCCAGCGCACCCGCCCGGCGCGCGTCCTGTGATTGCCTGCCAGAATCTCCGTCGCTTGGAGCACGACCCACAGCACATCCAGCGCGGCGACGGTCGGCGCGGCCAGGGGCCCGAAGTGCGGCGACAGAATCGAGTAGCTGACTGCTACCGACAGCACCGCCACGCCCAGAGTGAGGGCCCCCAGGCCGGCGAGCACAAAGGCCCGGGGCGACCAGGACAGGGGCAGAGGCTTGCCCTGCTTGTTGTTCTTGTTCTTGTTGAGCACGCTCGTTGCTCCCCTCAGGCCGCGAGTGCGACCGGGTAGCCCGCGCATCCTGGGCAGCAGCCCAGGGAGGTCGGGATCACGTAGTCGTGGGTGATCTGGCATTCGGGACAGGTACGGCGCGCCCGCATCATCGCGGCGACCGCACGCCACCGGCCCGGCGTCATCGGCCGGACCGGAGCGGCCAGATCAATGCGGTACAGGTACGCGACGCGGACCGGGCGCTCACGCCCTCCGGGCGGGCGCCGGCCGTACCAAAGGATCTGTGCGGCGACGTCCTGCCCGCCGGGCCGGAGGCCACGGGCCCGGAGCTGGCGACGCGTCGCCAGGCCCTCGGGCGCGAGGCGTTTCGGGAAGGTCGGGACACCGAATTCTTTCCCGTCAGGGTCGTAAAACCGCACTTCAGGGCCCTACGGGACTCAGACGACGCAGAATGTATGCGATGCCCGGGTGGTTGAACCGCAGCGACGACCGCGTCACCTGCCCAGTCTCGGCGTCCGTGGTGTACGCGACCAGGACGGCGCCCTGGCGGTCGGTCTGGACCGTCATCTTCTCAACCGTGCCGTAGGTCTGGACGTCCGGAACCGCGAACGGCCGCGCCTCTTCGGACCGACGCGTGATCTCCTCCACCTCTCCGACGGTGATCTGTGCCCGGCGCTGCGCCACCACACCGGACGGGTGCGCGACGTCGTCCGCCGAGAACAGCGGATCCTCGTCCGCCGAGACCAACGGTCGGTCGGTCGGTCGTGTCATGCTGAGCTGCATATCAGGGCTCCCATTCAGTCCTGGTGGACAGCTCCCGGGGGTCTCACATCGCCGGGGGCTGTCGTTGTGTCGGCTGTCGTACGAGCAGCCACGGCGGTGCCCGACCCGCGCAGTGCGAGCCGGGGACCACTGTGGGTGTTCGTCAGCCAGCAGACGTTCCGGGCGCCGCGGAGTAGGTCCACTCCCCGTTCGTGGTCCCCCAGTTCCTCTCCTGCTCAGCGCGGGCGCTGGCAAGGAAAGGGGAGTCGAAGGATCCGCGTTCCTGGCCGTTCTCGTCCTTCGCCCGTGTCGGCTGGTAGTCCATCGAGTGCGTGTCCATGTGCCCTCCCGTCAGTTCTGGTCCCACCAGGGCTTCATCGGCTCGGGGTGGGTGTGCTGCCGCCATCCGCCCTCGGGGTAGAACCCCTGCGCCGGTGCGCTGCTCCGGGCAGCGGCCTCGGCCGCAGCGATGGCCGCGAATGCCTGGGCTACCTCCGCAAAAGCTTGTGCAGTGGCGGGCTTTCCCTCGTCGGCGTACTCGGCAGCACGCTGGGCGTGCTCTACCGCCTTGGCATACGCCACGGGGCCGGTCATCGTGATCAGATCGGTCTGTGTCGGCTGGGTGGTCATCTGTGGGCTCCCTTCTGATGTGCGCGCCGTGCGCACTGCGCCCCGGACCGGAATCGAACCGGTCGTAGTGCCTGCGGGGCCCGCGATCATTGCCCTTGTCTCACCTGTGCGTTCGGTCCGTTTTCCGCCCGGAAGGGCGGCATGGGGAAAGGTGCGTGCTGGTCGCACAGGCAGGGCCGTCAGCTTGTCGCCGTTGCCTGGGTGGTACCTCTGACGGCCGCTCTTCCCGTGTGCAGGTTGCGGTGCGTCCTCTATGGAGTTCTCAAATCACGGCCGCTCTCGTCCCCCTTCCGCTGGTGCTGTGCGGTCAGAGGCCGGACGGTGTACCCGGTCACGACAATTCGATCCCTAGGTTCGATTTCTGCCGCGTAGGGCTTCCATCTGTTTCCACCATGACATAGATGTTTCCAGGAAACAACCCACTGACCCATGAGTCGGATTCTGGTACCGTCGCCACATGGTGGAACTTCCGGAAGAGCAGCGCGCAGCCGCGCTGAGGCAGGTAGCCGAGATCGGCGCCCGCCGCACAAAGCTACTGACTGAGGCCGAACTCCTTACTGACACGCTGCGCACGGCCGCGCTCAAGGCTGCCCGCGCTGGCGCACCGAGGACCCGGATTCGGGAGCTCGCAGGCGTCAGCTCGAAGACTTTGTATGGCTGGCTGGATTCGGCCGGCATCGAGGTCCGCACGACGCGGAAGAGCCGCTGACGTGCGGTTTTCATCACGATCCGGCCTGCCATGACGGGCATTCGACCCCCTTGAGTTGGGGGCCACCCTGGCGAATCGGGGACCGTCCAGACAGTGACCAGCGACGGGGACATCAGATGTCACCACCAGTTGTCACCTGTGCCGGGCTGCTCCCACTGCCACACTCAGCGCAACATCTCGGAGGTGATCAAGATGGGCGACACCGACCGCCCGGCTTGGGCTCGGCGAATGCGCGACGAACGGGCCGCCCGGGGGTGGTCCCAAATCGCGGCCGTACGTGCCCTGATGGCACGACTGCCGTACGACCCTGACGCACCAGACGAAGAGTCGCTGCTGAGGCAGTGGAAGCGCTGGGAGACCGGAGCGCGGTACCCGGACAAGTACAAGAGCGACATCGCCGCTACCTTCGGCAGCGTCACCCGCGCGTTCTTCCCAGTCGCTGAACCGGACCGCCCACAGCTCCAAATCGCCAGTGGCATCGACACGGTAGAGATCGTCGCCCGAATGCGGGCTTCGGACATCGACCAGGCCACGCTCGACGCACTGCGGATCACCGTGGACCGGCTGTGCTGCGAGTACGCCTACATGCCGTCCGCGCAGCTCCTGACGGAGGGCCGGGCGTGGATGAGTCGTGTCGTCGCCATGCTGAATCAGCGGGTGAGCCTGTCTCAGATGCGCGACCTGTACGCACTCGCAGGCCGGTTGGCGCTCCTGGTCGGCTGTGTCGAGTACGACTCTGGCGAGCCCCGTCGTGCTGAGGCGACTCGCCGCGCCGCGCTCTCCCTCGGTGACGAGGCCGGCCACCTCGGCGTGATCGGCTGGGGCCACGAGATGCGGTGTTGGTTCGCTCTGACGCGAGGCGACTACCGCGGCGTCATTCAGGCCGCCAACGACGGAATTACGCTGGCCCCAAACGAATCGGTGGCTGCGCAGCTCTACGCCCAGAAGGCGAAAGCCTGGGCGCGCCTGGGCGACCGGCAGCAAACCGAAATTGCCTTGGACCAGGGGCGTCAGGTCCTTGAAGCCATGCCCTACCCGGACAACATCGAAGATCACTTCGTGGTGGATCCCGCAAAGTACGACTTCTATCGGATGGACTGCTACCGCACGGTTGGCGCGGACCAACTCGCAGAGCAGTTGGCGGGCGAGGTCATCCGTGCGAGTACCGGGTGGGACGGTACCGAGCGCGCGCCCATGCGGATCGCCGAAGCCCGAATCACTCTCGCAGTCGCCGCCGCGCGAGACGGTGATCTCGACTCGGCCCTGTCGTACGGTGAGCGCGCTCTCGGTAGCGACCGCCAGTCGCTGCCCAGTCTGGCTATGGTCGCCAGCGACCTCGGCCAGGTCCTCAAGACCACGTACGGCTCGGCTCCCGACGCGCGGGATTTCCTCGCACACCTGCGGAATCTCAGCGCCCCTGATCACGCCACGCAGGACGCAGGCGGAGAGGAGCAGTGATGCGGGCAACCGCTACCAGAGGTCACGATTCGGTAACCGGCCTAGGGGATTCGGCGTGTGGTGTCCCGCATCTGACCTGCGGCATAGTGGCGTCGGCGCCTACGCCGCTCACCTGCGGATACTCCGCACTGCACACAAACGGTCACGGCAGGCGTACTCTGTCCGCCATGGCTTGATCAAAAACACGGAAACCCCCCGCTGACTGGGATCACAGGTGCGGCTAACACCTACTCCAGGGCGGGGGGCCAATGAATCGCTGTGCCGAGTGTAGAGCAGATGAGGACGGATTTCGATCCGGACTCTGCTCGTGCACCCCGGTCAGCGGCTAGAAAGGCCGCGCAAATGGCATCGCAGCACCGCAATATCGCCCCAACCCAGTGCGCCACATGTCGGGTGGTCATGGACGCCCGTAAGGACCTGGCCAGCGAAAACCCGACCGTCGCCCCCACCACAGCCGCCGTATGTGAGCGAACCGGGCTCAAGAAGCGGGCCGTCCAGATCCACACTGTGCATCTGACCGCATACGGCCACCTCGACGGGGGAGCACCGACCGCGCTCCCCCTCGACCCGGACCAGGCCACGCCTCTCAACCGCCCTGCGACTCCGCTCGAATGGATCGCCAGTCTCGGCCTCACCTGCGAGACGTGTCGCTGCATCCTGTGCGAATGCGCCCGTCTCGCACGCGGCGGCTGGCGCTGCCAGATCTCCCAAAAGGATCTGGGGCTCCGGCTCAGCTTGAGTGAGTGGACGGTACGTATGCACGCCCGGACCGGCCACAAGAACAAGAAGGTCGGCCACAGTCTCCGGGCTCAGGGGCACGTCCAGTTCCGTCCCGCCGGAGATGTGACGGGCATTAACCCTGACGGCACAGCTCGCGTCGAAAGGCGCCCCGACCGCTGGATTCTCAATCCTGCGGTGGCCCCCGCGTTCGACACCGTTCTCGTCGACGGCGGAACCATGTATCTCGATGGCATCGCGGAAAGGCTGTTCGCCGTGGCGGAATGGTTCGACCCGCGACACGAACAGGCGTCGTGGGTGGTGAGGTTGCTGGCCGACCTGATCCAGGGTGGCTGGCCTGAAGCTGTGTTGCTGCAAAAGCTCAGCGAGCGGCCCCTCCGAATGCCGATCAAGCATCCGTACCGGTACGTCAAAGCACGGTTGCCGAAGGTCGGTACGCCGTACATCGTTCCAAAGCCTGAGCTGGACGACCTCAAGATTTACTGCGCGAGGCCGGGTTGCCCGCTGCGGATGCACCGGCCGACCCCGGACGGTGTGTGTGGCCAGTGCCGTAAGGAGCGCGAACAGGGACTCTGGGGCACCCCGACCGCGCCCGCCGCGATCGGTTCGGTGTACGCACTCGCCGGGCCCGCCGCCAGCGATCCCGCGTTCTGATCGCTGATCGCTGCGCCCCGACCATGGTCGGGGCGCAGCTTTCGCACCACCACATGCCACACTGCGATTTGGTGGCTAATCTGGTGGCATGACTGTGATGACGTTGCGTATCCCCGATGATCTCGACCCGTCGATTCGCGCCGGGGCTAAAGCCGCCGGCCTGAGCGTGAACGCGTACATCGTGCGCGCCGCTCGACGCGCTGCCACCCTCGATGCCGCCCGCCAGCTCGCCGCGCTCGGCCTCGGTGACGACCTGGCGGGCGAAGGCGAGACCCTGTGAGGCGTGGGGAGATCTGGACGCTCGCTGACGGGCGCAGCGTCCTGGTCGCAAGCCTTGACGGCCTTGAGGACACATTCGGTGCGGTGCTCGCGGTCGTCCTGCACCCGCCGGGCCGCTACCCCGACACCGCTATGTCGGTGGTGATCGCTGACCCGATGCCGTGTACTGCGGTCGCGGTCAACCTGCAACAGCTCCGGGCCGCGCGCTTTGAGGGCGCCGCCCTGATCGGCTCCGTCGACGCTGCCGTCATGACACGGGTAGACGCAGCACTCCGCGCGGTACTCGATCTGTAATCACTCCACAGCCACCCTCGGCCGCGGAGTTTTCTGCGGAAAATCTGCGGGTGCGCAGCCCGCCACAGAGAGGTTTCACCTTGTCCACGACTCAAGCCGGAGCGACCGCCGTCGACCACGCCGGTCGCACGGTTGCGGGGGAAGACAGCGCCATGATCGGCACACCTCGTTCCGAGGCATTGCCTGTGAGCACCCCAGAAAGCCAGCATCAACGTGTCATCTATGCCATCGGCGGCCTGAAGGGTGGCGTCGGGAAAACAACCTTCGCCATGTACCTGGCCCTGTACTGGGCACTCAAGGGCCGGCGGGTCCTGGTCCTCGACGCCGACCCCATCAGTAGCTCCGCATTCGACTGGTACGAAGAGGCCCGCAAGAAGCAGCAGGGCGAGCCAATGCCCTTCGATCTGGAAATCTGCCCATCAAACGAGCTGGACAAGATCCTGGCGGTTCGGTGGCTGGACTACGACGTGGTTGTCGTCGACTGCGGGGGAGAGTCGGCAGGCGTCTGGACGTCCACGGTACGGATCTGCGACCACTTCGTCATCGCGGCGGCCCCGAAGAAGGCCGAGGTGAAGAAGGTGAAGGGCACGTTCGACACTGCGGTGGAAGCAGTAGTCAAGGCGGGACGCGTCGCGGAGGTGACGCCACATGTCGTCTTCACCCGCGTGAAGGCGGCTCGCGACCAGGGCCAGCACTCACACAACGAGATCATGCGCGAAAAGATGGTGGAACTGAACATGCCACTCCTCGGCTACGAGGTTCCCGACCTCGTTGAGTACGAGGATGCAGTCGACACTCTGCCTACGCGGCTCGGCCATTTCGCTGACGTGTTTGACGAGATGCACGACATGGAGGACGCCGACTGATGGGCGCGCAAGACAAGCCCAACCCGAGCCGCGGTCGCTCCAGTGGCAGGCGGAACAGCCTGGGGGACTACGTAGCCGATAGCTCGGCTCCGCCGTCCCGGCCACTCGTTACCGCGTCCGAATTCCTACAAGGCTCGGCCCACTGGATCACTCTCGACAAGTGCCGTGCGAATCCTCGTAACCCTCGGGATGTGGGAGACGACGTATCAGATCTCGTCAGCATCAAAGAGCGCCAGCTCCAGAGTTGCCGGGGGATCACTAGGGACGCATACCTGGGCCTGTGGCCCGAGGACAGTGACGTCCTCAAGGGCGCCGGCCCTGAAGACGTCGTGGTCATCAATGGCAACCGTCGTCTGGCAGCTGCCAGAAAGTACGGCCGTACAGACCTCTTGGTCCTCATTGACGACTCAATCGCCACATCGCGGGCAGGGGTTCGCCGCGCGGCCTATGACGAGAACACAGCTCGGAAAGACTTCGACGCCATCGAAGAAGCACAGGCCGTCATGGAGATCGTGAGCGAGTACGCAACCGCCAAGGAAGCCGCCAAGGCACAAGGATGGTCCGAGTCGTGGATCTCTCACCGTAAGAACCTCTTGAAGCTGCATCCAGACCTCCAACAGGAGGTGCGGCTGAAGTCTCGCGACAAAGAGGCCGACGGTATCCCCATCAACGTCGCTCGTCGCCTCGGAGCCGTGAAGGGCATCAAGGAAATGAGTCTGGCGGAGCAACGTAAGGAACTCTCTGACCTCCTGCGCTCCGACGCTGAGGCAGCTAAGACACTCAAGGCGGCCCGCCGCACGGCAAAGAAGTTTTCCGCAGAAAATCGACCCCCTTCGAACGTGCCCGAGCCGCGCGCAGAGGACGACAATCCCGCTGGCAGACCGGGGGGGCCGCCGCCGTGGCTTATGCCAGGTGAGGCGGTGCGCACCTTCAGTCAGCATTTCCTCAAGAGAGCGCAGGAGACAGGGCAGACACCTGAAGCCGTGATGGCGGAAGCGTTCGAGGTCATCCGCGCCCATACCTCGTAGAGTCCACCTCCCGCGATGCCGGGCCCCGGAGATTTTCGGGGCCCGGCGTCGTTCGCGTCGAAAGCGTGGAATCTGGTGCGCGCCGAGCACCGCCGGGGCCGGACATCCGGCGCGGCGCGGCCCGCCCCTCTCTCGGGCCGCAGGAGCCTGACTGGCGCGCCGTCAGCCACCCTTCGACCAATCCCGGGGATCTGCGGCCCTTAGGCGCCACAGAGTGGCACTCAGCCCCGTCACGGCCAGGTTGCCGACCAGACCGCAGAGTGGGGGCGCGCAAGACCTCGGGCGCCGGCCAAAGGGCTCAGGGTTGGCCCGGCGGGCCGGGTCCCGCCGCTTGGGGTGTGTCGGGTCAGTTCGACACAAGAACTTGGGGACGCCCACCAGGAGATTCAAAACGCCCAACTTTGCTAAGAAACAAGGCAGTTGACACAATCGCGGCGATATGGGAGCGTTGGACTTCCACTCGCGTTGGTAAGCGTGGAATCTGATGCGCCCCAACAAGCGTTCGAACTCAAGCTGTGGACAAAGGGCGCACGGATTCCACGCTTACCAACGCGAGGTAGGGAACCCCCTTCAGGGGCGCACGGGATTCCACGCTTTCCAGCAGGACATAAACGCGCAGGTCAGAGGTGGTGCGCACGAGATTCCACGCTTTCGACGCGAAGCATGAACGTGCAGGTCAGACCCCTAATTACCGGGGGGCGCACGGAATTCCACGCTTTCCCTTACGTAGCACTCTGCTGCTCTCGACCCCGGAGGGGTCGGCGGCTGGGCCCCGGAGGGGACCGGCGTCCTTGATCGCGGAGCGATCAAGGAAAGAGCCGCGTAGCGGCTCCGCGTCGTGTTCGCGGAGCGAACCGCGCGC
>NZ_JBIAMU010000043.1:0-28557 GCF_042874215.1 Streptomyces sp. NPDC004111 | reverse complement strand
CTCTGGAGGCGCGATAGCCGCGTACCCGTCCATGCGCCCCAAATACGGCAGGAACGAAAGGCTCTTACCGGGCCTGAACTGCGTAAACGCCCTCTTAGAGCCCGGTGGCGCTTGGGGCGGTTGCGGACGCGGTTCGTCGGGACCTTGATCCGCTTGCTTGGAGTGCACTCCACGGCCATAGCGTTGAGACATCGGAACCGAAACTCCAGGCGTCGACGCATCATCCCGCACGATCAACTGGAAAGACGGCAAGTGGTAGACAACCAATTCACAACGCATGCAGAACTTTTCGATCTGCGTGGAAAGCGCGCGCTCGTCACCGGTGGCACCCGAGGTATCGGAATGATGATCGCGCGTGGCCTTCTCCAAGCGGGCGTCCGCGTGGTCATCAGCTCACGCGACGCAGAAGCGTGCGCTCAGGCACAGGAACAGCTTTCCACATTGGGTGAGGTGTGGGCCATCCCCGCCGACCTGTCCCGCCACGACGAGTGCCGGCGACTGTCCGACCTCGTCACCGCCGACTCGGAGCGTCTCGATATCCTCGTCAACAACGCGGGCACCATGTGGGACGAGCCGCTGGCGACGTTCCCGGACGCTGCCTGGGACACGGTCGTCGACCTCAACCTGAAGGCACCGTTCTGGCTGGTCCAGGCGCTGCTGCCCGCACTTCGCAGGGCGGGTACGGCCGACGATCCCGCGCGAATCATCAACATCGGCAGCATCGCCGCCATCCACGTGCCCCAGCGGCCCAACTACTCGTACTCCAGCAGCAAAGCCGCACTGCATCAACTCACCAGAGTGCTCGCCAGGGAACTAGGACCGCAGCACGTCACCGTGAACGCCGTGGCGCCGGGGGCGTTCCCCTCGACGATGATGGCTGCAACCCTCGATGAGTTCGGTGAGGCGATCGCGGCAGCGACCCCGCTACGCCGGATCGGCCGCGACGACGACATGGCGGGTGTCGCCGTGTTCCTCGCCAGCCGGGCAGGTGCATACCTCACGGGCGCCGTGATCCCCGTCGACGGCGGCATCGCCACAACCGCGTAGGTCGCCTGGGGCGCGTATGGACCGTGCTGGTCACAGCCACTCGTTGAGGGCTGCGACCAGCACGGTCGCCTCATAGCGGACGGCGAGCTGGTCGTATCTCGTGGCCACGGTCGGCCTTGTCCGGGATGGTGCAGCGGATACCGCGCCGGCGCAGGTAGGCGCGGTTCTTGCGGGAGGCGTACGCCTTGTCGGCGCGGACCCGGCCCGGCCGGGTCCGCAGACGGCCGGAACTCGGGCGGGCAACGCGGACCTTGTTCAAGACGGGTTCGGACTGCGGGGAGTTGCCGCGCTGCCCGGCCGTGATCACGATGGACATGGGCTTCTGCCCTTGTTCGACGGCCAGATGCAGCTTGGTGGTCAGGCCGCCGCGCGAGCGCCCGAGGCCGTGGTCGTCCGGTTCGACGGCGACGCCGCCGGGCGGCTCGATGTGCAGGTCCCCTTTTCCGCGCCCCGGCGGCGTGCCGATGGGCCAGGCACACGGTCGAGCCGATGTTGAGAGCCCAGGTGATGAGCTCCTTCGCGTCGGCCCGGGCCTGCACGTCGGTGAAGATCCGCGGCCAGGCACCTTCCCGCTGCCAGCGGTGGAACAAGTCGTACGACCGGGCCCAGGGCCCGTTTGCCAGAGTTTCCGTAAGGGCACCGCGCTGATAGTGGACGGCGCCGCTGTGAACCTGCCGCCTCAGCGGCGACGGCGTACACCACGCCAAGCTCGGCATCGCCCGCCTGCACAGCTTGTCCTCGCAGGGTAGGAAGGCGGGATTCATCGCCGCTGACCGCAGCCGAATTGACCTCAAGATCAGTTACGGGACAAGCCTTAGCCGCGCCCGGGGGACACCGGCCTGTACGACTGCGGCCCATGTCTCGGACTTGCCTCCACTCTCCTGAGGGGCGGCGCCGAATTCGATCAAGTTCACGCGGGAAGTCGCCTGTGGGTGCAACGTCCGGAGATTCTCATTCCTCGGGCAGCGAAACAATCCAGTAGTCATACTCTTCGGCAGTTACGCCACACAGTTTGTCCCCGGCGAGAGAGCATCCGATGAATTCGACTCGGTCTTGATCATCCCGGAGGAGGGATGTGTCGCTCTCTGGAATCAACTGCACATGAACCCAGCCAACTTCATGGCTTCCTGTGGTTACCGCCGTGATGAGGAAATAGTCTTCCTCGTCAATGATTCCTGACAAGCGGGCGTGGTGGAGCCACTGAAGGTGGACGTCTCGCCCAGCGAGCGAAAGAGGCACGGTCTCGACCGGTTCGACGTCACCAGCGATCGACTGCCAAGCTCTGGTGACGGTGGAGGCCAAAGTGTTGCCCCCTCGAATTCCCAGGATCTTTAGTGACGCAGATCGGAGCTTCTTTACGAGTTCGTTCTCCGGCGAGTCCATTGTTCTCCTCCGTCGACGCGGCGGTAGGGCACGCGAGGGCATTCATTTCACGGGCAGGTGGGAGCGTGAAAGGAAGGCCCCGACTCTTGGTGTGGTAGCCCTTATGGTCACCTGTCCACCGTTCAGCCCACTCCGTCGAATGAATAGAAGTCGGGCTCCGGAAACACCCCGGCGATCGAGAAGGGATCGAAATCTGAATCTGTGAGCAGGCGAAAAGTGAACTCCGATGTTGACATATTCACCTGATGCCACGAGTAGTTATCGCTACGCGCAAGGATGGGCCAACTATTTGGATCCTCCCGCGCAGATGCCAGCCAGAAGAAGGAACTTCTCCATTCACCAAATGCCCATGGAATGAGGCCCGGCAAGTCGGGCCGATACACATGATACGGACTGAACACCGGATCGGATTCTCTGGCCGGGCTGACCTCGCAGTAGGACCTCCAAATGCGCAACAGGTCAAATTGCCCGGTATTATCTACTAAAATAAGGCGCAGGAAGTCAGAAAACTCACCTTTTCCGAATGTTTCGGCCAGCTGCTTGTAATCCTCGGGCAGTGAAGTTCCCAATACCGCTTCGATCTTTTTCCAGGGAAGGTCAAGGCCCAGCGGTTCCCAGTTCACACGGGAGGCAATTTTCTCAATCCACATGGCAGTTGCCGCCTATCCAAAATCAGCAGATGGGGCATGCAGGCCGAGCTGCGTGCCCCATCGTCCAGGTTACGGAACGTTGAGGGGAGGGTGGGTTCTACCCCTGGTTCCACTACCACTCGAACCCTGCCTGGCTATTCGGAATAGACCGAGGGTCCGTGGTGGGTCAAGCTGCCCCAGATCCGATGATTCCATCCCCATCGATATGTCCTAATCGATGTTGTTGATGCCATCCCGGTTCAGGCGGCCGATCGCACCTTGAGAACGTTCAGCAGTGTCGGGTTCCTGGCGTTCTGCGAAATTCGCCATGTGTCTACTCAGTGTCGCCACGATTCCTTGGGCGCACCTGCTGACCCGAGTCTTAGCACGATCGGCCTGCGAGGTATGACTGGATGTGTGGAAGCGAGAACGACGCAGCCTCAAATCGAAGGGAAGAGCCTGGTGATTCTGCTGACACACAGAAGCGGCCCCGTCCTTCTATCATTTGCATGCGCTTCTTCCCCGGATATTCCCAGCCACGGATGGACAAGTTCTGAACATCCGTGAACAAGATGAAGAACCGAATGGCATTGTGACTGTCGGCGCTTCTGAGGTTTCTCAGAATTTCGAAACCTGTGCCATCCTCGGGGATGCCAAAATCCGAAATCTCGAACCCCAGTGTCAGGGAAGTCTGCCGTTCGTCGATCTGCACATAGAAGAGGTCGCATTCACTCAGGAAGTTGGGGTGAGTCAGAGGGCTGTGAGCGTCGCGCGGGGCGGGTGTATTTTCAGCGTCCATGGAAATTCGCCTTGTGGGGCTCTGGGATACTCGAATTATTGATCAACTTGTCGAGCTTGTCCTTAAACAGGTGTGGACCCTGATCTGTTCCACCCGGAGACAGCTGAAACGTGCTCAAATGGCGTGCGATGATATCGGTGAGGCTCGTGAACTGCAGGAAAATGATCTCGTTCTGGTCGACCGTCACCTCGATCCTGTTTTCGGCTGAGCGAGGGGAAGTGGAGAGCCGGGCCGTAATGGGTGGCTTCCAATTAGTCACCGAGAGGTCTTGCACATTCATGAACTGGAGGTGGCACTGGAAGGTATCCACCGCGGGGTCAGCCCCTTCTTCAGGAAGAGCCAGCGGAGGGCTCGGCAGGTCAATGCGCAAGGTGAGAGCTGGGCCGCGCCAGTTCAGATGCAGTGAGCGCAACCTCACTCGGTCCAGCGGCGGAAGTTCCTCGCCGTAGAGTGATGCCAGATAGTGCCAATTCGCTACGCGAACTCTACTCGGGGTCATGGGATTAGTGTTCCTCACATTCGGAAATCTGGCCAATTTGAGTTTTCACGTTATGGCCGTACATGCACGTAGGGGCGCAGATATCCGCCTTCTCCGGGTTTCCGGTGACCTATCCAGCTGTATTTCGTTGGCCGGAGGGGTTCATCATCGGGAAGGCCAGGGAGCAGGCTGACCGTCGCGACGTCACGGAGCGCTAGAGTTCGGTGACTATGAGCATGCATTGTGGGGCCCTGGCGGCTGCTTCGGCGGCCGTCGTGCTGCTGTCCGTCCCGGTACCGGCCCACGCCGCCGCGTTGGCCAGACCGCATCGGTGCGAGACGGGGGAGGTCGACTCCCGCGGTCGTTCCTCCGTGGACGGCAACGAGTTGACCTGGGACGACAGCACCACATTCGACGACGCGCGCAAGCAGGCTGCCAGGGTCTGGTCGGCGGGCACGTTCCGGCAAGTGAAGATCAAGCCGGACGGGGCGACCACCTACGCGGACCTGGAGTGGAAGGACACCCACCAGACCGGCCCGGGGTGGAAGCGCGTCTACGGCAAGTGGGACCCGAACACCGGGACCGACTCTCTCTGGATGAACAAGGCCTACCTCGGCCCGGGGAAGGCCCTGGGCGCCGACGTCCACCGCAGACGGGTCGCCGCCCACGAGCTCGGGCACGCGCTCGGCTTCTGTCACAAGGCGTACGGGACCGGCAGCTACCCCTCGCTGATGTGGGCCAATTACGACCACATCCGGGGCAAGAGGATCGACCGGCCGACCGCGCACGACATCAAGGCCTATCACGCACTGTGGGGATGAACCGATGAACAGGAACACAATGGCCATGGCCGCGGGCGCCGCGGCGGCCGTGGCGCTTGCCGTGGGCGGCTGGGCCGGCTACCAGCACCTGGAGGACGGGGCCGGCACCGGGCATGTCCTGCGGGGCTATGACGCCACCAGTCCGGCCGGTACCGCACCGTACGCCGACGACGTCTTCACCGGCCGCGTGCTGGAGTTCGAGGAGCAGAAGGAACTGGCCCACCTCACCACGGACATCTACCGAGTCGAGGTGGAGTCGGTCCTGCGCGGCGACGTGCGAGGGACTGTGCGCGTCACCTTCGCCCCGGACGTGGAGCCCGGCCAGCGGCTGACCGACGGCACCACCTACGTCTTCGCGACCCAGGCGTGGACAGACACGGTGCAGGACGGCCAGGCACTGCTGTTCCAGGGCGAGATGAAGCCCGCGAACGCAACACAACTGGCCGCGTGGAGGAGGGCTGCCGCTCTTCCCATCGTCCCGGAAGAGTAGCCCGGACACAGTCGCACGGGCCCCAGGCCCCGGGCGCTCGGGCCGGATGAAGTCGTGGCTGACGGTTGGCAGAGGCAACCACGCCATGGCCCTCCGACCAGCGGCAGCAGACCTGACCAGCCCTTGACCAGCTCACGGTTGGCTCGCTGCGAGCCCCCGGGGGCCAACGCGACCAGGGTCAGGCATGGATCACGAAGAGAACGCCCTCGCCCACCGCCTGCCTGACCCCCCATCCACTGGCCCCTTACCTACGGACACCCCGGTCTCCACAACCAGCTTCTTGGGGAAGACCTGAACCATCACGCCACCGCACACCAGAGAACCTTGACCACCCGCCCCCCCCGCCTCCCTACCGGCGACCCCTGCACCCCCACCACGTCCCGGACTGCCTCGATCAAAAAGGAGTCACTCCCCGGGGCGTCTACTGCATCAGTTCGCTGTGCGGGTGCTCCGGTGACACCGGGCAGACGTAGAGCTGTTGTTGGTAGCCGCGGCCGATCAGGATGGCGATCGGGGCACTTTGCCGAGGACTGCCCGCCCTCGTGGGTGCTGTGGACTGTTGCTGCTCGTACGGGATCCAGCTGTGGTTGCTGCTGTCCCATTCGCTGGTGGCGATGGTCAGCAGGGGGTTCATTGCCGTGTCGCATGCGGGACAGCGTTGGGGGCTGGGGTCGGTCAGGCACCAGGAGGCCCAGCCGCCGACTTTCCAGCCGGGCGCGGTGGAGAGATTGCTCGTGTAGAACTCGCTCGGGTAGGACTCGCACGGGCGGTCCACCGTGTCACGGGCGGCTTCCTCTCTGCTCCAGTTCGCAATCAGACTCCGTAGTTCTTGGCCCAGTTCCACGGGATTGGGGTACTCGGTGACCTGCTCCGGGACGAGCAGGCACGGCTGGGGAAGGTAGACGGCGCGCTGCACCGCGAGCGGCTCCGGGGGTGCGGTGAGGATGTCGGTGACCTCGGCAGCGGATCGCCAGAACAGAACGGTCCTGGGCATGTACTCCTTGGGAGGGTGGTCGAAGGGGCACCACAGCACCTGGAGCAGGTCCGTGCCGGCGGGCGCGCGCAGATCGGGCACGTCCCGCGTGTAGAGCTGCGCCAGCGGCAGCAGCGCTATCGCCCCGTCATACGGTTGGTGCCTCGGGCTCGGAAGCGGATAGGTCCGCGGGGGATGAATGCGGCTGAGGGCCTCCTGTTCCTGCGGGGTCAGTTCCCGGCCCTGGGCAGCGGCGTGGATCCGGCGTTCCAGTCTCACGTCCGACAGCGACGGGGGCGGGTTCGTCCCGTCGCACTCGTGCGGTCCTTCGCAGTGTGGCCACGGCTCATCGGCCGGCCACAACAGCGGACCACCGACCGAACTGCTGCGTGGCGACGGGGACGCGGGGACGGGATGCAGCCGGGTCGCCGTGCGGGCCAGCGGGGCCAGATGCGGGAACAGTGCGGTCACGTCGCGTGGCCGCGGCGGGGTAGTACGCGTGATCTTCATAGGCGCCGATGCTGCCAGCAGCCTCTGACACTGGGCAGATCGTCCCCCCATCACAGCCGCCGGCGCAGTCTTCGCTGCCTCGTGACAACGCGACTTCGAAGTCTTGGTGGTCGCGAAACCGGGCCTCGAACCGGGCCCTGTCCGCAGCCCGGGCGCCCGTCGAACGAGGAATGGCACGGCTGAAGTCCCGGCAGACCTTCCGCAGATCGCGCATCAGCCCCAACCGCATGACCGTCATCACCAGAGCCGTCCTCACCCTGGAGGGGCAACGCTGAAAAGGCTCCCCACGTTGTTCTGCGGGACAGGGTGAGCCCTTCGTATGGTTGACCCGCCCAGGGGTGCCAGGTGTGGTTGAAAAAGGCTCCGGCGTTGATGGCTTCCACTGATTGGCCGCCCGGCGCCCCACGACGACTCGCCTGCCAATGAGGAATTGCGAATGATCGCTGAATAGAGAATCGACAGCGAGGTCGTCCGTGGGAAGCGCCAGCAGCACACCGCACGGAGGCACCATATGACCGCGACCTGGGTCGGCATCGACGCGGGCAAGACGCACCACCACTGCGTCGCGATCGACGAGAGCGGCCACCGGCTGCTGTCCCGGCGCATCGCGCACGATGAGCCCGACCTGCTCCAACTCCTCGCCGATGTACTGGCCCTGGGCGAGACGGTGACCTGGGGCATCGACCTGGCCGACGGCGGTGCGGCCCTGGCCATCACGCGCCTGCTCAACCACGACCAGCCACTGAGTTGCCGCCAAGTTGAAATCGCAGCTCAAGGGGCTGGCGTGCCCGGTCCACCGGGTACTCATACTGGTCGTGGGCGGGTGCCCACGGAGAAGATCATCCGTCAACGGTTGACTTCGAGGTTCGTCAGGGCGAGCAGAGCGCGCAGAAGTCGGGTGGCTCGGGCGGGATCAGGACGGAGTTTCGTGAGGATCCGCCAGTTCTTGAGGTGGGCGAAGCCGTGCTCGACCGGTGCGCGTCCGACGGCGGACGCGGTTGGCTTCCTTCTCGCCCGGGGTGAGCTTGTGAGTGCGGCTGGCGGCGTAGCCGGTGACGGGGTCGAGGATGTCGTTGTCCAGGCCGCGGAAGCCGAGGTCGGCCAAGGCTCCGAGGCCGGTGGCGCGCAGGTGGGCCAGGATGTGGTCGTGGCGGGCGGCGGTGTTGTCGTGGGTGCGGCCGGGCCGGGCGGCGGATATCCAGATCAGGCGGCCGTTCTGGTCGGTCAGGGCGAGGAAGTGCAGGCCGTGGCTGCGGTGCTTGCCGGAGTAGTTCCGTCGGTCGGCCTTGCCGGTGCGGCGCTGGGTGCGGATGAGGGTGCCGTCGATCAGGACCACCTCCCCGCCCTGCTTCGCGATCTTCCGCAGGGCGCGGTCCAGGCGCGGGGCCTGGGCGGCGAGCAGTCCGATCAGCTCGTCGCGCCAGCGGCGGACGGTGGACTCGGACACGTTGTTGCCGCCGGCGATGTCGGCCAGGCGCTGGTCGTGGCGCAGTACGGCCAGGACGATCACCGCGATCTTCCCGGGCGGCAGGATCCGCCACCTGGACCGGATCGCCTTCAGATGACGCCGTAGCAGGTCGGCGAGGTGGTTGACGGTGCGCGTGGACAGCGTCAGACGGCACTGGTAAACAAGCGGGCAGGTGTCCTCGGCGCGTCCTTTGGCATTCGTCACACAATTCCAACGGCCGCCGGGGGCAACCGGGTCACGCCCGTGCCGAGCCGCTCCGAGTGGCGGTGCTGCTGGTCACAGGCGGGTGGTGAACCGACCGTCGGGCAGTTTCCGCAGCCAGCCGCGGTCGACAAGTCTGACCAGCTTGCCGCGCAGCGGTTGCCGCTTGGACTGCACGCTGACGTCCACCCCCACTATCTCGCCGACCTCGCGGGCCATGACCGCTCCGGCGGCCTGCCGCACGGCGGTGATGATGCGCTGGTAGTCCCACAGGAGCGAGTGCTCCTCCACGCCCGGTTCGCGGTGCGGGATCAGCATCACCGCCCGGCCGCCCACCTGCCCCGGCATCGGCCTGGCGCAGGCGCGTTCCTCGGCGAGCTGCCCGGTCATCCGTTCAAGGACGCGTTCGGCGACGGCGAGTTCGTCCCGCTCGGCCCGCACTTCCGCCAGCTGGCTGACCAGCTGCTCTTCGACTTCGTCCAGTTCCGCGCGCCGCGCGGTGATCCGTTCCAGCAGCTCGGGATCCAGCATGCACCGGATCGTAGAGGGCTGTCCGGCCCCAGCGGGCAGAAACTGGGATGTGCTCGCGCTCCAGGGCTGGCAAAGGAGCCAGGGCGGCTCGTCATCAGTGTGCCCAAGGCAGGCGAACCGCCTCGATCTCGGAGTCGTTCAACAATGCATGGATGAGGGCTGGTGAACCGGCGACCTTGGTGGCCCACAGGTCGTAGTCGGTGCAAAGGACCCAGGAGCGGTCATCGGCCCAGAGATTGGACGGGCTGAAGTCTGCTTCGGATTGGTCATACAGGAGCTCGGCGTCGCCGAGCCGGCCCGCGCGCACGTGGAGGTTGTCGAAGTCGGTGGCTCCGAGCATCAGCGGGTTGTAGTAGGCAAGACAGCGGGTATCCGGGCCCGCGGCGCCGTACTCGGTGAGGACGGCGATTAGCCGATTCCAGGTCTCCCGGTCCAGGCTTCCTTCGGTCGGCGGGACCATGCTCAGTGGCCAGCTGCCTTCCTTCTTGGCCGAGGGAAAGCAGCGGTAGGAGGGCATCAGCCCGTCGGGCACTATCGGGTCGCCAGTCCGCCGGGCAAGCTCGGTCCATCGCAGCCGCCGCCAGCCAGGGCCGGGGTGCCGGGCACGGCCCAGACCTCCCCCCGTGGCGATACTTACGGCGTCGAGGTCGAGGTCTCCGACAACGTGGGGCTGGGTACTCCCGTCGGCAAGACGCGCCTGGTGGTACTCGTCGTACGACACCTCGGTTGGTCCCTGCTCGTGCTCGTACATGGCGTTGAGCACCCACACCGCGTCAGGCATCGCCGGAGGCATGAACCCGGTGAGCCCGTCGCCACACAGCTCCAGCAGCCAGTCGGTGGCCCCAGGCGGCATGAGCGGCCACAGGCTAGACATCGGGTTCGATTCCTCGGACATCCGCTCATGGTCCCAGGTGGAATCCGCCCTTCTGTGAGGGGCCGACATAACGAGACGTACCGCAAGAACCGACAGCCGACCGTCGGCAAACGATCTACACCCCAGGCAGCCACCCACGACCAGCACGAGCACCCGGAGGACCAGTCACGCCAGCCCTTTGACCTGCGACTTCAAGTTGGCGGCAACTCACTGATGGTCCAACTGCACTTCTGTTCAACGTTGTTGGGGGAGGTGGGGGCCTCACCTGCATCATTCGCCCGATGCGGTGTGCATCGCTGCGCAGATCAGTGCGTCGCTCCGCGGGGGAACGCAGGGTTTGCCGCATCGCGTTCGTCACTGCTGCATGTCGCGGACGTTCGCCGCCATCAACGAACATCGGTTGCCGCATAGGTGCGGTCGGCGGTCGAGTTAGAGCGTGTCGCGTTCGGGACTTGTGGGGATGCTGTCTCGGATCTGGGGCCTGACTCCTGACGTCTCTGACCAATCTGTACCGGTCTCGCAGTGTCGGCCCCTGATTGCGGATGGTGCGTTGCCGGTGCCGGGCGGGCGGGCGTGTCCCGGTAGGGGATGCCCACGTGGCTGCGGTTCTCTCCGTGACCGGGGCAGTGCTGGCCACCGACGAGTTCCCGGCCACCGCGGCCGGGTGCCGCGATCTGCTGAAGTGGGTCAGGAAATCGGGTGTGGTGAGACGGGCCGGGGCGGAGGGGACTGGCTCCTATGCCTCAAACGCTACGCAGCCCGAGAAGGTCTTCCAGCTCGTCGGACAACCACGGCCAGAACCCTGCAGCCAGCGCAGCTGAGACGTCGGATTTCGGCCAAGTTGCGGTGAACGTCCCCGGACGTATCCGGACGTCTACGGACTGACGCGAACACAGTGAGAACTACTGAGACACAGGCGGGGTGGCCAGGTTCAATCCACCCCAGGTTACGTGCCTTGTTCTGCGGGCCACACTGGATCCATGACGAGCTTTCAGCAGCGGAAAGCAATAGGTGACGCGCATGAGCAGTACGTCGCCGAACAACTCGCCGAACGAGGGTGGAAGGTCGACTTCTGGGGTCAAGGGCAGCTGAGCCGGGCACTTCAAGGCGCGCTCCAGAAGACCGACAGTTCCATCCGCTGGTTTCCGGATCTCATTGCGGCCAGGGCCAAGGACATCGTGCTGATCGACTGCAAGGGCAGCATGACCAGCAGGCAAACGGGTCGACATGCTGTCGAACGGTCTGCGGTGCTGGCGCATTTGCAGCTCGTTGCCTGGACACAGCTCCCGGTCTACTACGTGTTCGACGACCTTGATGCGTGGACTCCGCACGACGTCCTCACCGCAGGAAGGCAGGGGCCGCACAGTGTTGCAGGCTCGGGTGCCCCGTACCTTCTGATCTCCACCCGGGGAGCCGGTCGCTTCGACGATCTGTTCGGCACGCCCGACGTCGACCGGTTGCGCCTGGCCTCGTAGCTGTGGTGATTGCTCGCCCATAGACCTTTACGCCGGGAGTGAACGTTGCTAGCAGGGCCGTTCGGTGACGTCGGGCGCGGTGTTGCGGGTCACGCGCGCCGAGGGCTATCGGTGGGTGGCCAGAAGTACGGAAACTGCGCGTCCGACGCATCAGCTGCGACAATCCGCACATGAGTTCTATGCCGTCCTCGAAGGCAGGCCAGCAGTGTGCACGGCTGGGTTGCGAGCAGTCGACCGCGTTTCGTACCCGCACACGAGATGCCTGGTGCGATGCCCACATCACAGAGATCCTTCGAGAGGGCGGCCTGGAGCCGCTGGAATCCTTCACCAAGCCGAAAGCCTGGCGGTTGACACGGTGTCTCGTGTGCGGCTGCGAGGCGCATTACCGCTTCGAGTACACCCTTGAGCAGAACGGGTACGGGGAGGCGACGTGCAGAGCCTGCTACTGGAAGCGGTGGGCGCAGGAGGCCCGGCATCGCATGGGCGCGTACGCGGACATGGCCCCGGTCCCGACAGCGGAAGCACGCAAGTGCGCCGAGACGAACGGATACGACTACCTCGGGGCCCTCACTGAGCCATCGCTCGCCGACGATCCTCACCTCGTCCGATGCCGCTACTGCGGGCGGCTGAGCGCGGACCGGCTGGGAGACATCGCCTTCGGCTGCAGATGCCAGACCAATCCCCGGCGCGATCGGCAGACGTCCAGTCCTGGCGGGGCGAAGGAGCGGGACCTCCTCAAGGACAGCGGTCTGCCGGTTGTCGACTGGTGGGACCACGAGCGCAACGACGTTGAGGCGTGGAACTCCGTCACCGTCAGGGCTCGCCGGGAGGCGGCTTGGTGCTGCCCGGACTGTGGGCTGAGGTTCACGAAGCGGGTCCTCGACATGGTCAACTTCCGGGAGTGCCCGGAGTGCGGACCGAAGCGGCGTGCCGAGTGGCAAGCGGAGTACGAGCGATACCAGGCAACTCCGGTCTCCGACGTGCCGGAGCTGCTCGCGGCATGGGCTGATGACACCGACTCGCGCACGGTGATGGCCGCGGGCCCGGGGCCGCTGCGCCGGTTCCGGTGCCCGCAGGGACACCACCCGCGCATGGAGCCGCTCACGTATCTGAAACGAGGCTGCCCGTCCTGCCGGGGGCAGGACACACTGGTGGATCGCGTAGCCATGGGTGAAATCGATCCCGCTACCTTCGGCATCAGTGCTGAGATCGCGGCTCAGTGGCACCCGACGAAGAACGGCAGGATCGAACTGGCGAAGACGTCGCCGGGGTCGCGCCGGACAGTTTGGTGGCGGGAGCCGAGTTGTGGTCACGAGTGGCAGGCCACGCCAGCCCAGCGAGACAAGGGACAGCGCCTTCGCTGCCCCGACTGCCGCACGATCCTCGACTCCCTCGCCTACCACTTTCCGGAGTTGGCGGCCGAATGGTCGCCGACGAACCCGGTCTCGGCCTGGCACGTCCGCCCATCCGCCCAGACCCTGTACACGCCCACCTGGGTGTGTTCTGTGAATCCGCAGCACGTATGGCAGGCGGCGCTGGCGACGCGGGCGAGCGGCAGCGGCTGCCCCGAGTGCCGAGAGCACGGGAAGTCCCAGGTCGAACTGGACCACCACGCAGCTGCTGAGCGCATCTTCGGCAAGGCATCATCCGGCCCGTCGGTGCGGGACGAAGCATTCACCCGGAGGGCGAACTGGCTTGTGGACATCACCACCGAGCTGGCTGACGGCCAGCGCCTGGCCATCGAATACGACGGCGCCTACTGGCATGCGGACAAGACTGACCTGGACGTTGAGAAGTCGCGTGATCTGCTCGCTGCCGACTACCTGGTGGCCCGCTTGCGCGAGCACCCGCTACCGCCGCTCCCTCTCAGTGACCCGGCCTATGCGGAGTTCGCTGTTTTCGTGTCGGCTCCCACACCGGACGCGACCATCGAACGGGTCAAGGAGTGGGCACTTGCACAGCGGCAACGGGGGTCCTGGCGGTAGCTCGGCAGATAGGTTCTGGCTTGGTCGAGGTGGCCGAAGTCCTGGTAGCCCCGCCAGGGCCGGTCCAGTCAGGTCAGCCGCCTCCGCGTCCACCAGACGCACAGAGCACCGAGAGCGACGGCGAGTGCCAGGAAGGCGCCGGTCTCTGTCCTTTGCAGGGTCCAGAAGTTGTCAGAGGGCTGATAGGTGACGCGTTGCGCCTCCGTCCTCAAGCCGGTGCCATGCCGGGTCGGTGATGAGTGAGCCTTTTCCAAGCTGGCGGTGCTGGCCGCGAGTTGGACAGTCCTGCTCAACGACGAAGCTCCTGGTAGACGGGTTCTCGACCAAGATCACCCGTGTCTGCCAGGAGCGTCGCGTGCTTGTTTACCCGTCCTCGATTGATCTGTCCAGCCGCACCTTGCGGTTCCTGACCGGACGGCTGACGGCCAGGCGGCAGGAGATCGGGACGCGGTGGCGGCGCCTTCCCGCCTCGCGGCAGGCCCTGCTCGCCCTGGCCCACCTGCGGTGCGGTGACACCTGTGCCCAACTGGCCGCCGGATTCGGCATCGGGATCGCGACCGTCCACCGATACATACGTGAAGCCGTTGAGGCCCTGTCTGCCCTCGCCCCGTCCCTGGCCGAGGCGATGCGGACGATCCGGAAGAAGGAGTTCGTCATCCTCGATGGCACCCTGCTGCCGATCGACCGCATCGCCGCCGACACGCCCTATTACTCCGGGAAGCACAAGCGTCACGGCATGAACGTGCGGGTCCTGACCTATCCGTTCGGACGACTGCTCCGGGCCTCGCCCGCTCTGCCCGGCTCGACTCACGACCTGACCGCCGCTCGACAGCACGGGATCATCGAAGCCCTCACCGAAGCAGGACTCAGATGTCGGGCGGGCAAGGCGTATCAAGGCGCCGGCGGGCCCGTCCGGGTACCGTTTCGGGGCCGCCGACTCACAAGATGGAAGTGCCGCCACAACACCACCCACGCCAAGATCCGCTGCCTCGGCGAGCAGGCCATGGCCACCCTCAAGGGGTGGCGCCTCCTGCGGAAGCTCCGCTGCAGCACCAACCGCATCACCCACGTGGTGAAGGCCGTCCTCGTCCTTCACCACGCATCAGCATGAGGTTGGAAAACGCTCAGTCGGTAGGTGGTCGGCACCTCCAGGCGTCCGCACAGCGTGTCGATCCGGATCATCGCCCCGTCGACCCCCGCTTCCCGAAGACGGCGCAACCTCGTGCGCATCTCCGCCTGGTCCGGAGTCTCAACGACCACTTCCCACTGTCCCGCGTCCGGCGCGGTGCGAGCAGCAAGACGCTGCCGCGCGTCCTCTTGCCCCCGCCTTCGCTTCCCCTGTCCTGGCACCTGCCCAGAATCACTGGTGGACGCCGGGACAACAAGGCACTCGGGCTGAGTACGCACACGCTCGGTGATCATTTGTCAGACACTGCCTACGCCTCTCCTACGGCCAGGCCCGCGCGCTGCTCGACCAGCACACCGCGCACGCCGGGCCGGGCACCGGCTGGGGCCTGCACGAGTACCGCCACTCCGGCTTGACCCACCTCGGCGAGCAGGGCGCCTCCGAGCTGATGCTGATGGCCAAGTCCCGGCACAAGAAGGTCGAGAACGTCCGCCGGTACTTCAAACCCTCGGCGGCCGCCATCGCGGACGTCACCGCTCTGCTCGCGCCCGGGGACGCCCGCCGCTGACCCGCGCGCGGAGCGGTGCGCGCTGGTCATGGCGCGGCCGGGACGGGGAGTCGGCGGTCGGCGCGCACGGGCGGAGCGTCTGTGCGCGCATGCTCCGCCGACGCCACGGCCCTGCGCCCCACCGGTAGGAGCCCTCCCCCCCCACTCCCCTCCCCGCACGCGCCCCTCGGAAAAGTCCAGCAGCGGCCGGGAGGGGCGGGTGTCCAGCCGGTGCGCCGCGGTCGACGGACTGCCCGGCACCGGCCCCTGGGTCACTCGGCCGGTGCGCGGGCCGAAGGGCCCGGTCGCTCAGGTTCCGCCGGGTTTGCCCGTCGAGACCAGCAGGAGGACGGACGAGCCCGGTGCCACCGGTTGTGCGCCGCCCCGGGGCTGACTGCTGATCACCTGCCCGGCGGGAGCGTTCCAGTCCGTGTGCCGCATGATCGTGCAGCTCAGTCCCAGTCCGCGCAGCAGGCTTCCGGCCTGTTCGACCGGCATGCCGGCCAGGTCAGGCAGCGCGATGCCCGCTCCCGCGGTCCGCTCCTGCTCCTGCTCCTGTGTCGGAGTCGGATCGGCGCTTCCGCTCTTGGGGGTGCCGGTGGCGAGCGGGGTGCACGCCCCGTTCGCCGGTGGGGACAGGGACGGGGAGGCGCCGGGCGCGGGCGGCACGGGCTTCAGCGCGAAGAACCCCACCGTGGCGCACGCCAGCACGCAGCACGCCGCAGCGGTGCCGAGGAGCGCCCGGCGGGTGCGGCTGCGGCTGACGGCTCGCTCGATCGCGGCCGCGTCGACGACCGGCGCCCTCGGCCCGTCGGAGAAGGAGGCCACCGCGGCACGCAGCTCGGCTTCGAGGTCCGGCTCGAACGGGGCCGGTCCGGACGATGTGTTCCTCACTTCGTACCTCCGAAAGCGGCCGACGGCGTGTGCGGCGCCTGGGCGCCCGATACGGAATCGCGCAGCTTGGCCAGGCCGCGGGCAAGCTGGGACCTCACCGCACTCGAAGAGATGTCCAGGACGCCGGCGATCTGCCGGACGTCCAGATCATGCAGGTAGTACAGGACCACCACGCTGCGCATGCCCATCGGCAGCCCGAGCAGTGCCTCGATCAGTTCCGCGCGCAGATCCACCTGCCCGAACCGGTCCCGGGGGTCGGCCGTCTCGGGCACCCCCGACAGCCCGGGGCGCTCGCCCCGGCGCGACAGCCGCCGCCAGCGGTCGTTGGCCAGGTTGACCAGCACTTTGCGCACGTACGCTTCCGGCGAGTCCGCCACCGCGACCTTCCGCCACTGTCGGCACGCCCGCTCCAGCGTCTCCTGCACCAGATCCTCGGCCACGTGCACGTCACCGGTCAGCGCATACGCGGTGCGGAACAACGCTCCCGACCGCTGTGCGACGAACTCCGTGAATCCGATGCCCGGACCGCTCCTGCGAAAACTCACCCGCCGACCTCCTCTCCTCGTCCCGTCCCGATCACTGCCCCCATGACGGCGGAACGGGGTCGAGTGCTGCACCGAGCCGCCGATAGTGACGTGAATCACAGCCGGGGCGGAAGGGTGTCCCAGGACCTCGCGCCGCTGCCGCCCGGGGCGCGGGCGGGGCCCGGCGAAGCGGAGGGCTGCCGGGCGGGCGGCCCGCAGCCGGCCGAGAAGAACGGGGGCGCCTCTTGCCGGATACTACGGTGACCGTACTACGGTGTGCCGGGTGAAGAACAAACGCTCCATGCAGGAGCCGACCTTCCTCCTCCTCACCGCACTCGCCGACCGGCCGCGCCACGGCTACGCGCTCGGGGACGAGGTCGCCGCGATCTCCGACGGTCGGGTGCGACTGGGCGCAGGCAGCCTCTACGGCACCCTTGACCGCCTGCTGGCTGAGGGGCTGATCCGCGTCGAGCGCGAGGAGACGGTGGACGGACGCCCCCGACGCGTGTTCACCCTCACCCCGGACGGAGAACAGTCGCTCAGGACCGAGGCCGACCGCCTGCGCTCCGCCCTGCGCGAGGCGGACCGCCGCCTGGCGGCACCCCGGACCCGTTCCGCAGGAGGCTCGGCATGACCTCGAAGCACCCCCTGAACGCCTGGCTTCTCCGGCGGGCCCTCGCGCTCTACCCGTCCTCGTACGGCACCGGCGCGCTCGCGGAGGTGACCGACTTCGCCGCCCGCCGGATCGCTCTCCGGTCCGGCCGGAGGGCTGCGCGAGGTGGCCGACGTCGCCGGGCACGGAGTCCGGGTCCGGCTCGGCCTGGTCTCCACCGCCCGACGGGCCGGGCGTTCGCCACCGCGGCGCCGATCGCCGCCCCGCTCGCGGAACCTACGCGGCAGCCTCGGTCGTGCCCGACGTGCGAACCGCGGTCAGCCCCGAGACCCACGGCTCCTCCACCAGCCGACGGCGCGGGCAAGGGTCACCAGCTCCAGCTTCAGCAGGTGGTGCTCCAACGACTCGTTCGCCAGCCGGGGTCAGTCGCTTCACCGTGCAACGCATCGAGGCTGGCCGAGAGCCATACAGCCTCGACTCCCTACTCCTCGTCGCACACGTCCTCAACATTCCGCTCGCCGATCTCGTCTAGTAGGTGGTGCGGGTGCCTGCCTAGTCCCGCCCCTCGGCAGGCACCCGCCAGAGCGCTACGCCCCGGGGTCTTGGGAGCGCCACGCCCCGCTTAGGCCCGCTCCGACCACCCCTGCCGAACCCCCCACGGGTGGACAGGACTATCGGAGGGGGTGTCTGGGGCCCGCCCCCGCCGGCCGCAGCAGGCAGCGGCGAGGGCGGGTGCTGGAGGGCTACTCCTCGGCTATCTCAGATTCGGCCGCGGCGGCACGGCGGACGTCCGAGAGCGGGGACCACGTCAACGTGTAGCCGTGCTCCTGGCAACGGGCCCAGAACGTGGTCTCCTCGGGAAACTCGTGGTCCTCTTCTCCGCCGGGGCAGCGGGTCACGGTCGCGCCTTCCATGTGGGGGTCGTCGGCAAGGGTGATGGGGTCACCGCGGTACAGGCGGGTGATCACCGGCCCGCCACCCGGAGCGCCCGGCGGAGGACAGCACCGGCCTCGCACTCGTGGTCCGCCAGGCACTCGGCGCAGGACCCGGCGTGATCCAGGTACGCGCTGTACGCCCGCTTGTGCGCGGCCTCCTGCTCGGGGGGCGGCTGGACGGGACGCCGCCTGCATCGGTCGGCGCCCGCGGCCGGCGTTTGAATACCCGTGATCACGACGGCCTCCCCGAGAGACGGGCGGAGCCCACCCCGACGAGCTCAGCCACGCTCGCCAGCGAACACAGACGGCGGGGCTGCCGGGGCGGCACCAGCCAGTACGCACCAGGCGGCCGGACCTTGTCGATCTGCGGGACCCCCAGCCAGCAGCCTGCACCCTTGTACTCGGCGGAACGGAACTGCCAGCGGTCCGGGCTACCGACCGGGACGAGTGCGTAGAACCAGCGGTACGCGTCCTGAATCACCGGCCCGCCGAGCACACCGTCGAGCTTGGCCGGTACGTCCTCGATGGGAGTGTTGCCGAGCGCGGCGTACAGGACGTCGGTCGGGATCCGCACCGCGTCGAACCGCACGCCGAGCGGGAGCACCGTCAGCAACCGGCTACGCCATTCCCTATGCGCAGTCGCCGGATCGTCGTGCGTGTGGGCCAACCACTCCGCCACAGCGACCTCATCCGTTCTGCAACCTGTCTGACCGGTGGACTTCATGTCTGAAGGACACCCCACTTCGGGTGTCAAGACGAGGCCGGATCACAGGGCGCTTTACCGGACACTTCAGAGGACATTTCCGAGACGCAGCGCCCACACCGTGGCTACCGTGTGTAAGAACCGCACGTGGAGGCCCGCCATGCCAGCGCCACCAGGAAACCCCTTGCTCGTCCAGGCGCGCGTAACCGCCGGCATCCACACCCAGGAGAAGTTCGTCGACGCCTTCCAGAAGAAGGCCACTGAACTGGGCGTTGATGCCGGAGTGACCGTCCGCCAGATCAGGCGGTGGGAATCCTCCCGCCCCGGATGGCCGCATCCCCCCGCCCGCACGGTACTGACCGCATTGCTCGGGCGCTCACCCGAGGAACTCGGATTCCAACGACGGCCACGAAACCTAGCGGCGTCCGGAGGTCTGGGACCGGCCCACGATGAAGGGGTGAATCGACGTGTCTTCATGACCCGCTCCGCGACCGCGGTCGGCGCCGCTGTACTTCCGATGTCCGCGCACGACCTCCTTGCCGCCCCGCCAACCGACCCAGCGTCCGGCATCCGCGATGTCCTCACCGGCACCCTTCCGAGACCCTCACAACCCAGCAGCGTCGAGTCGATCGTCAAGGCAACCGCGTCCGCGAAGCGGCAGGTGCAGGCCTGCCGCTACTCACAACTAGCTGTGCGGTTGCCCGGCTTGCTGGTGGAGTTCGCCGAGCCCCGCGAGTCCGAGGAAGAGCAGCGACAGCTCGACATCGCGGCGGTCCACGCCTTTCACGTAGCGGCATCACTCCTCCTGAAAGCGGAGGACAGCGCGTCAGCCTGGATCGCTGCCGAACGCGCCATGGCAGCAGCCCGACGCGTAGACGACCCCGCACTGATCGCAGCAGCCTCGCGCAGCCTGACGCAGGCGGTGGCGGCAGTGGGGCACAAGCAGCAGGCAATCCGGATCGCCATCGTCGGCGCAGACCAGCTCAGCGGTGGAGTAACAGGAAAGGTGCCCGCGCGGGCAGCGGTGTTCGGGGCCCTGCTCCTCCGCGGCGCGTGGGCCGCTGCCGTAGGAGGGGACGCCGACACCTCGGCGGAACTCCTCGACGAGTCGGCCAGGGCCGCGAAGCTCCTCGACGAGAGCAGCAACTTGCAGTGGACCGCGTTCGGGCAGCAGAACGTTCAGCAGCACCGGCTCTCGATCGCGCTGACACTGGGCAATGCGGGGCAGGCGCTCGACGCCGCCCGCAAAGTGGACGTCACCCAGCTCGCGGTCACGGAACGGCGCGCGGTGTACTGGATGGACGTGGCGCGGGCATTGCACCTGTGCGGGCAACCCGACAAGGCGGTATCAGCGCTGCTCAAGGCAGAGAAGGAAGCGGAGGAAGAAGTCTTGTCGCGACCAGTAGTGAAGGAACTGATCGGGGAGATGATTGCCCGTGACCGCGCGGGCAGGCTGCCCGCGCTGCGAGAGCTGGCGTCCCGCGCCGCGGTACAGGTATGAGCGACCCGGTCCTGTACGTCATTGCCTGTGCAGCCGGACCCGCCTCAGAGCTTGACCAACTGGTCAAAGCCGCGGTCGATGAAGGCTGGGACGTCTGCGTGATCGGCACTCCGACCGCCGTCGAGGGCGGGTTCCTCGACGAGGCCGGCCTTGCTGCGCTGACGGGGCGCCCGGTCCGTTCGTCGTGGCGTCGCTCGGGGGAGGAGAAGAGCCACCCCAAGGCGGACGCGGTGGTGTGCGCGCCGATGACGATGAACACCGTCAACAAGCTGGCCGCAGGGATCGCCGACACCTACGCGCTAGGACTCATCACCGAGATGGTCGGGATCGGCGTGCCCGTCGTCGCGTTGCCCTTCTGGTCGACCGCCCTCGACGCGCACCCCGCTACCCAGCAGTCGGTTGAAGTACTGCGCGGGTGGGGTGTCCGGGTTCTGTACGGGCCGGGTGAGTGGGAGCCGCACCAACCCGGTACCGGCGGAGAACAGTTGGCGAAGTACCCATGGGATAAGGCCCTGCGCACGGCCGCAGACCTCGCAGGCTGACCCCGGCCCTGGACGGACGAACTCCCCCTCCCGCTCGAAGGCGAGAGGGGGAGTTGTCCGTGTCAACCCCTACGCTTATCCCATGCCCCCAACCCCACCCGCCCCTGGTTCCGTACGGCCTGCTGCTGTGGTGAACGAGGACATCCGCGCGCTCTGGTCCCGCGCTGACGAGCGCGGTCTCCGGCCGGCGGACGAGCGGCGGTATCAGGACCTGCTAATCGAGTGGGCGGACGCGGTGCGCGCGGAGCTTATCAAGGCGGCGTGATGCGACCGCCCCGCCCGGTCGTTCTCCCGTGCGGGGCGGTCTCGCAGCAGCAATCCCATCGCCGCGCTATCCAACCCGCTTAAAGCTTGTCCCAGGCGTCGCAGTACTTCTGGTTCGTGCTGTCGTAGAAGGGCATGGTGCACTGCGTGGAGCGCGTCGTATGGGTCCTGTTCTGGTAGCCGACGATCTCCACCGTGCCGTTCCACCACCAGCCCTTGACCTTCGTCCAGTCGTTGGGGCTGTTAACCCAGGGGCTGATGACGTAGTCGTTGTGCTGGTTGTACCCCTTGATCTTAATCTTGTCCGAGTAACGTGTCTTGACGCTGATCTCGAAGTCGCGGTGCCAGTCAGCCTGCCCCTGGGCGGCCGAGTCTGCCGCCCGCGTCGCCTCGGCTGTGGCGTTTGCTGAGCCCGCCGTTCCCGCACAGGCTGCCACGTAGGTGTTGTCCTTGCCGCCGAAGCTGTAGACGACGGCCGGTTCCCACACCTGTGCGGAGAGGCGCAGAGCGTCGTCGGTGAGGGCGTCGGCGAGGATCGTCCGCCTCTCGGCGAGGTCGGCCATGCGGGCGCGGGTGGCGGCCTCGGTGGCGGTCCGGTCGAACGACAGGTGCATCGTGGCGGCCTGGACGCTGATGGTGCGCAGGCTGCGGTTCGTGCGGCGGGCGATCTCGTTGCGTCCGTGGCCAGCGGCGTGGAGGCGCCGCAACTCTTCGCGTTCGGCATCGGTGACGCGGATCTTCTTGCCGTCTGGCATGGTCACCTCCTGGCGTACGAAGGCCCGGCCTGCGGGGGATGGGCAGGCCGGGCCGGTCATGGGTGGGTCAGCAGGATTCCTTGAACTTCACGGCGCCGATCGTGACCGGCTGACCGTTGAGCGCAGATCCTGCCGAGGGATCGATGGTGCACACCGTCCAGTTCGACTCGACGAGGATCATGCGGCCCTGCCCGGAGCTGTCCTCCACGCTCAGGGACGTGTTGGAGGGCAGCGACTCGCGGGCAACCTTGACGCTCTTGCCCACGAGGTTCGGCATCGTCCCCTCGGCCTTCTCCGGCTCGGCAACGTCACCGGCGGGGCAGGACTCTTCGAGCTTTACCGTGCCGAAGTCGACAGTGGTGGAAGTGGGGTGGCTGCCGGGCTTCGGGGTCTGGGAGCAGACCTTCCAACCGCGGTCGAGGACCTGCTTGCGTCCTCTGCCGAGTGCGTCGTGGCTCTTCAACAGGTAGAACCCGGCGGCTTGGGCGTTGTCCTGTGCGGACTGGAGTCCCTGGCCCACGAAGTCGGGCAGGGGAGCGGGGGCCTTGTCGTCGGCTGGCGCTTTGGCCGCTCCGTTGGGTGCGGTCGGGGTGCTGGTGACCGTTTCCGGGACGGTGGCCTTGATGTCCTGGCAGGCGGTGAGTGCGAGGAGTGCTGTCGCGGTGAGGGCGATGGCGGTGTGGCGGCGGTGCATGGTCCCCCCTGGGACGTTGCTGTGATGAGGGGGTCATCGTGTCGTGCTGGGGGGAGTTGTGTGGGTGGTGTGTCTGTCCTGTGACATGACGAAGCCCCGCGCGGTGGCGGGGCGGTTGTTTCCGGGCACGCCGGAACTGGGGCAAACTATGAACGATGATCGTCCAACGTGCAACTACGACAGAGGTACCGAGCGGCAGGCCGAGTTGACTGCCGCTCGCCGTACGGCCTCGTCTACTTGGCAGGAACGATCCACTCCACAGGTTCAGCGGCCTGTGGGCTGTATTCGATCCGCGCGGGCCGGGACTTGCTCTGCACGGGGTACGGAATCTTCCCACGCACGCAACGCCCTTCCTTAACTGGTGTCTCCGTGGTGGGGTACTCGGGCTTCGGGAGGTCGCCTCCGTTGAGGCCGGTCGGCTCGACGCGTGTCCCATCGTCGTAGGCCAGCGACCAGGTGAACTGAGTGACGGCGAAGGTATTCCCTCTGGTGTTGCAGATCTTGACCTCGGCTGTGGCCCAGACGTCGCCGCCAAGTTCGGGCGACGGCGCTTCGGGTCCCTTGGCCGGTTGGGTGTACGCAAGGACGGTGACGGTGAAGTCGGAGCCGCCGATGGAGTCTTTGACGGACTTGGTGTCGCCAACGGTGAGCGGCTTCTCGGTCGGGCTTGGCGTCGGACTGGGCGCGGGCTTGGTGGCCGCCGGGGCTGGCTTGTTGGCGAGTTTGCCGGAGGACGAGCAGGCGGTGAGAGTCGCGAGGAGGGTCGCGGCTGTGGCAGCGATGGTGTGGCGGGTGCGCATGGGTCCCCCTGGGTTCAAGTGCTGAGGTGAGCATCGTGCCGCGCGTGTGGGCCGTGTGGCGGCGGTGTGTCTGTCCTGTGACATGCCAGTTGGGCAGGGGAGGGGTGGCTACTGCCAGGGCGGTGTGCCGGTCCCGTAGATCTCCAGCCCGGCCCCCTCCAAGAGGTGTGCGGGCGTGGGCGTGCCTCCGGGCAGCGTAAGTTCCACGGGCTCGTGCGTGAGGGGCAGCGGGTCGTACGGCGTGATGGTGCCGCGCCATTCCCCGGTGACCGGGTCTGTGCTGAGGCTGACGTACACGGGCACGGCCGTGACGCCGTCCTCGTCGGGCAGGGCTAGCGTGCCGGGCCCGGTGTAGGTGGTGGGCATTGCCGCACTCCTCTCACGGGTGGGCCCCGCCGCGTCGGGGGATGGGGTGGACGCGGCGGGGCCTCGTGGTCAGGTTGCCAGACCTCAGTGGGGAGCGCTCTGCGCTGCAGCTCCTATCCAGAGTGTCAAAGTCACTGCTCGGACTTAGACACATACGGCCCGCCATGGACCTGATGCAGCGTCCGATAGTCTTATGCCGCTTCACCCGCTCCTCTCACGAACGCGCCGAACTCACGGACGGGTTCGGTGGATTGAGCCCTGAACTTCGGGGCTCGTAGGAGGAGAAGGAGGAAGCGGTGGTGAATCCCGACATGGGTAAGCCCGGCAACCGATGGACCCGCCCCGAGAGGTGGCAGGTCGGCCTCGCCGTGCTGGGCGTGCTCGTGGCGATCATCGCCTGTGTGGGGCAGTTCGTGCAGTAACTGTCTATGGCCACACGAGACGGCCGCAGGGGTCGGTAGCTCACGCAGTGAGCCCGGCCGAGATCTAGGCGGCCGGGCTCATCTACTGCATCGCGAGGGCCCGATCCGGTAGCCGCCGGGTCGGGCCTTTCGCGTTGTTCTGGTGCTGCTGACATGGAGTTCGCAACCCCGTGTCACTTAAGACTCTACAACCGGAACACCCCCGCGTGCGCGGGGAGGAGACGCCCCGGCCTGGAGCGTCTCGAAAACGGCGAGGATTTCCCCCGCACATGCGGGGATGCCAGCGGCACCAAGCAAGGGGGGCCTCAGTGGCTGTGTGCGGGGTAGTGGCCGCCGCAGCGTGGGCAGTACGGGAGTTCCGGGACGTCGACACGGAGGGCGGTCAGAAGGGTGCGGATCATGGGGTGTTCACCCCCTTCGACGGCCAGTGCATGGTGTGCCGGTGGGGGTCTTCCGGGTCGTCCTGGATCTCGTAGGCGCGGCCTGTAGGTGTAGGCACCCCTGTAGGTGATTCCTGACCTGCGGTTCCTACACCTCCTACGCCGCTCTCAGAAGGGGTCGGAGAGGGGTCGGGGAGAGCGTCCCGGCGGACCCCAGTGGAGGGGCTGCGGCCGGGCATCCGCACCCCGTCGACGACAGGCACGCCCGCGTTGCCGCACACCCGGCGGACGTCGGCCGGCGTCCACGTGCTCTCGGTCGCCTTGGTGAGGTGCTCGGCGAGCACGGTCAGGTGCGCGCCCTTGCTGTCCCCGATTGCGGCACGCAGGTGGTCGATGAACTCGCACAACATGAGGGGGGTTGGGCCGTCAACTGTCGCTGCTTCCGAGGCGGTGCTGGCCGCTTCCGCCGGGGCCTTGGGACGGATGATGCGGGGCCGGTCGTGCGTGCGGTACGCGGCGATGCACCACACGACGGCGGCTGGCCAGAGGAGCCAGGCAGCACGGTCGCTGTGCGCGGCGATGGCTCCGAGGAGTCCCCCGCCGATCTTGCGGGCAACGAGGCCGAGGAGGAGCAGGCCCCCGAGGCGGACGCACCACTTGAGTCCGCTGGCCTCCCCGAGCCATCGGAGTACGTCCGTGATCCACTGGCGGACGGTGCTCACCGTGCGGTGGCTGATGAACCAGCAGAGGTATCCGGAGCCTCGGCCGATGCGGTGAGCGGCAGCACGGAGCCACTGTGCGGTCGTCACACCAGGCTCCCGAGGCTGCCGTTCACGACTGCCGACAGTGCCCATGCGCCGAGGGAGTTGGCGCCGGGGGCGACGAGGTCACCGATGACGGCGAACACGCCAGTCCCGATGGCCAGCAGGACCCCGCAGAGGACGCCCTTCTTGAACTTGCCCTTGCTGTCCTTGGGGAACTTCTTGCGGAGCAGGAACAGGGTGATGCAGAGGATGGTGACGACGAGGGCACCGTTGCCGTCGATGCGGGGCGTGGACGACGCGGCGACGGTGGCGGCGCTCTGGCCGGTCATCCAGGACATGATCAGGCCGCCGAGCCCATTGCCGCCCCAGCGCAGGATGCCGGAGGTGTAGCCGAGGAGTCCGGCGGGGCAGGCGACCTCAATTCGGGGTTTCCAAAAACGCCGACAGCACCGGCGCTAGCTACTTCCCTCCCTGCCGCTCTTCTGGCGGGAGAGAGGGGAGTACCCCCCTGGTCGGGGCTACTGCCGACGGGGCTGGACCCTCTCGGACGCCCACCCGCCGGGCTGGTGGCGTGCGGTCTCCCGGTTGTGGCACGACGTGCACAGCGGACGCAGATGCTTCGCAGCGTCAGGGTTCGACTCGCCCCGAGCGAGCAACTGCCGTCGACTCACAGGGAAGTGATCGGCCACGTTGGCCGTGCGACTACACAGCACGCACCACGGGTTCGCGTACAGGAACGCCTTACGGACGCGCTGCCACCGCGTGGTGTAGACAGCGCCACGTGACGCACGGTCCCGGTTCGCCTCCCTCGCATGTACAGAGCAGCGCCCACCAGTAGTCAGCTCGGGACACCCCGGGACAGAACACGGGGGGCGGGGCTTACGGGGCAGGGGGCACCTCCTGACGGTGGTATAGCGTCAGTGAGACGCGAATGTCACAAATGAGTTGTGACAGCGAGAGGGGCCAACGGGGTTGCTATGCCCCACCCCATACACGGCTCAATGGAGCCATGTCACAGAAACCTGCCACGCCCCCACAGTTCGAACTCCGCTGCGGAGGGCTCCACTTGACCATCCAACGCGTCCCCGTATGGCTCGTCTCGCTCGTCACCGCAGCGGGCAGCATCGGGGCCGCATGGTGGGCGGGACAGTGAGCGGGGCAACGCAGAGTGACGTGGCGCCTCTTGCCCTGTTACGCGTTACGAAGCCACCGCATGTCCATGCCGCCGCAGCGCGAGCAGGTAGCTAGTCACGCACCGTCAGCTAGCCCCAGTACACTGGAGCAGCCGTAGGAGGTGAGATGGAAGAGAGCGAACCCGAGGAGCTCCGCGAGGCGTTCAAGGTGCTGGCCCATGCAACTGAAGGAGCGACGTACGAGCATCTGATGTGCGTCGGTACATACCTTTACGGGAAAGGGAGTACCGCCTTCGATCGCGATGTCGCTGCCGCACTAACTATCACGGCAACCGCTGGGGCTCAACGTCTAGTCCGAGCGAAGATTGCACTACGCCACGCCGGGACACCTGCGCAAAAGCGTCGGGCTGTAACCGAGTTCCGTGCTGCGGTGGCCGAACTCGTTGCTTGCCTGCTTGCGTTCTTCGTTCGTGTCCTTCTGCGTCTATTCTCCCGCCTCCTCGGACATACCACCTGGGAGAACGTACCCGCATGGGCACCCGTCCCACTGAAGCGAACACCCGAGATCACCCCCCGAGGGCCGAACTCTGCCTTCCCCGTGAACACACACCGGGGCGGGCACCACCGCAGCACGCTGGGGAGCGTCGTACTCGCTGCGTAAGTGACCCGCCGACCATTCAGGTCGGAAGGTTCAAGATCATGTTTTCCCTGCCCGAAACGGCTCCATGGTGGGCCGTCCTAGTCCTAGCCGCGCTTGGCATCGTCGTGTTCGGCGCGCGTAGCCTCGCCCGTGCCATCTGGCCCCAGACGTCCGCCCATCGCAAAGAAGTCCTGTTGGAGCGGCAGCGACGGCAGGAACGGGAACGGCAGCGCAAGGCAGTCGAACGACGCCGACGGGAAGCACTCCGCGAACGGCAGCGCGACCAGGAGCAGCAGAAGCGGAAGCACCTCGACAACCGCGAGTAGACCATGCAGGGGCGGGGGCTAAATCAGTTCCCGCCTCTGGTGGGGCTCGGTATCCGTAGCCGTGCTCGTCGCCCACACCGGACCGTCCGCACCCCTCCGCCGGCGAAGCACCACCGTCACCGTGTCGGCAATCTCGGCAAGCTCCTCCGGCCCGTGCTCGAACTCTTCAACCTCACTGATGTACGGCAACGCTGCCCCCGAAATCCGTAGCGGTCTTGAGCACGTGGCACGGCCGGCAGAGCACTTGAACGTTGCTCGCCACGTCCTCGCCACCGAGGGACAGCGGCTTCACGTGGTCGACGTCGACGGCATCCGCCGGAAAGTCGTCCAAGCACCAGTCACACCATCCGTGCCCCCGTGCCTGTAGCCGCTTCCGCAGCGCCGCAGCACCCGCATACCGCTGTGCCGAATGCTTGCGCTGCCGGTGACGGGAGCGAACCGCGGAACGCTGTCCGTACGCCTGGTGGTGCTTGTGGCAGCGCCCTCGGTGGGTTGCAAGCTCGGTGCAGTCGGAACAGCGCGTCATGTCGGCCCCCGTGTCGTCGTCCTGGTGCTCGTGTGTGCGCCGGCGCCCATGCGGACCGGACACGGTGGGGACTGCCCGACCGTTCCCCTGCCCGCGAGACAGGCTCAAAGGATGGGTCGGACAGTCGAGCAGTCCCCGCGCTCAGCACGGCCGTAGTCGGCGTGTGCAGGGCTAGCAGAGAGAGGCAGGCACTCGGTCCGCCGGATTACCCCGTTGGGTGGGTGCGCGGTAACCCGCTCTCTCTTGCCCCAGTAGTAGGGACCAACGGGGGTGCGCGTCGTTTCCGCGTGTGCGGTAGACGGTCGCCCCTGGTCCCTCTCTGGTGCCCGGGCCTTACCCCCTGATGTTGAACACACGAGACACTGGATCCTGAGGATCTGAGAACGGACATCTCGTGGTCATGAAGAACTACCCGCCGCAGTTCAAGGCGGACGCGGT
>NZ_JBIAMU010000042.1:0-28580 GCF_042874215.1 Streptomyces sp. NPDC004111 | reverse complement strand
AGGGGTTGCTGGCGGGGTTGTCGGGGGTTCGTCCGGTGGCGGGGTCGGTGCCGTTGTTCTCGACGGTTACGGGGGGTTGGGTCGAGGGCGGTGAGCTGGACGCGGAGTACTGGTATCGCAATCTCCGCGAACCCGTCCGCTACGCGGACGCCGTACGCGGGCTCATCGACCGGGGCTATCGCGCGTTCGTCGAGGTCACCCCGCACCCGGTGCTCGCCGTCGGCACGCACGAGACGGCGGAGGCGGCCGGCTGCGCGCCGGTGATCGTCGGCACCCTCCAGCGCGACAACGGCGGACTGCCCGCCGTGTTCGCCAACCTGGCCGCCGCCCACGCCGGCGGTGTGCGCGTCGACTGGTCCGCCTTCTACGCGGGCACCGGTGCCGAGCAGGTGGACCTGCCCACGTACGCCTTCCAGCGCGAGCGGTACTGGCCACCGGTCGACGGCACGGCGCGCCCGCTGCCCGCCAAGGCCGTCGACACCGCCCCGATCCCCGACGAACCGCCCGCCGGGAGCGCCGACACGAGCTGGCGCGACAGCCTGGCCGCGCTGTCCCCGGCGGACCGCCGCCGCAAGGCGCTCGAACTCGTCCGGGCCCGGACCGCGGCGGTGCTCGGCCACGCGGGGCCCGCCGACATCGAGCCGCAGCGGGGCTTCACCGACCTCGGCTTCGACTCCCTGGCCGCGCTCCGGCTGCGTACCGCGCTCAACGAGGCCACCGGCCTCGGCCTGCCGACCACCGTCGTCTTCGACCACCCGGACCCCGCCGCACTCGCCGCACACCTCCTCACCGAGCTGGACGGCGCACCGGCCGGGCGGGAGACGGAGGGGACGCAACCGGCCGAGCAGGCCGCGCGGACCGAGCAGGTGGACCCGGTGCACCCGGTGCATCAGGCCGCGCGGACCTCGCAGGCAGAGCAGGCCCGGCGGGCCGAGCAGGCAGAGCGGACCGAGCCGGTCGGGAGCGTCGCTGCGGCGCGGGCGCTGCCGGTCGTGACGCCGCCGGCCGCCGCCGACGGCGCCCCCGCGGACGCCTCGGAGGAGCCGCTCGCCGTGGTCGGCATGGCCTGCCGCTTCCCCGGCGGCATCGCGGGACCCGAAGACCTCTGGCGCGTACTGAGCGAGGGGCGCGAGGTCATCGGGGACTTCCCGGCCGACCGCGGCTGGGACCTCGAAGGGCTCTACGACCCCGACCCTGACAAGGCGGGCCGCAGCTACCTCAGGCGGGGCGGATTCCTGGACGGGGCCGCCGACTTCGACGCGGCGTTCTTCGGTGTCAGCCCCCGCGAGGCCCTCGCCATGGACCCGCAGCAGCGGCTGTTCCTCGAAACGGCGTGGGAGACCTTCGAGCGCGCCGGCATCGACCCGCTGGGCCTGCGCGGCTCCGCCACCGGCGTGTTCGCCGGGGTCACCGACCAGCGCTACGACTCGCGGCACGGCACCGTGCGCAGCGGGGTCGACGAGGGACTGCTCGGCACCGGCAACTACGCCAGCGTGCTGTCCGGCAGGGTGTCCTACACCCTCGGCCTCGAAGGCCCGGCGATCAGCGTGGACACCGCGTGCTCGTCGTCGCTGGTGGCCCTCCACCTGGCGGGGCAGTCGCTGCGCAGCGGCGAGTGCTCGCTCGCGCTCGCGGGCGGCGTGATGGTCATGTCCACCCCGCGCGCGTTCGTCGAGTTCTCCCGGCAGCGCGGGCTCGCGCCCGACGGCCGGTGCAAGCCGTTTGCCGCCGCCGCCGACGGCATCGGCTGGTCCGAGGGCGCGGGCGTCGTCCTGCTGGAACGGCTCTCCGACGCCCGCCGCAACGGGCACCCGGTACTGGCCGTCGTGCGCGGTTCGGCGATCAACCAGGACGGCGCCTCCTCCGGGCTCACCGCCCCCAACGGCTCGGCACAGCAGCGGGTCATCCGCAGCGCGCTGGCCGCCGCCGGGCTCGCGCCCGCCGACGTGGACGTCGTCGAGGCGCACGGCACCGGCACCACCCTGGGCGACCCGATCGAGGCCAACGCCCTGCTGGCCACCTACGGACAGGACCGCGAACGCCCGCTGCGGCTCGGCTCGCTCAAGTCCAACCTCGGCCACACCGGCCCGGCGGCGGGCGTCGCCGGAGTCATCAAGATGGTGCTCGCGCTGCGCGAGGGCGAGGTGCCCAGGACGCTCAACGTGGACGCCCCGTCCCCGCACATCGACTGGGCCTCCGGATCCGTCGGCCTGGTCACGGAGGCCGAGCCGTGGACCCGCTCGGACCGGCCCCGCCGCGCGGGGGTGTCCTCGTTCGGAGCCAGCGGTACCAACGCGCACCTGGTGCTGGAGGAGGCCCCGGCGGAACTGGAACCGTGGGAACCGGCGTCGGCGGAGCCCGCACCGCAGGGGCCCGGACGGGCCGCCCCCGGCGACGCGGAACCCGAGGGCGCCGCCGCGGACGCCTCGTCCGACGGCACTGCCGCGGACGCCTCCTCCGACGGTGCCTCCCCCCGCTGGCTTCCGTGGGTGCTCTCCGCCCGCAGCGGCGACGCTCTCGCCGCGCAGGCCGCCCGGCTCGCCGCACGGGTGGACGCCGCACCCGGGCTCCGCCCGCAGGACGTCGCGCTGTCGCTGGCCGGGACCCGGGCCGCGCTGCCCCACCGTGCCGTCGTCGTGGCGAACGGGCGGGCACAGAGCCTGCGTTCGCTGGCCGCCCTGGCCGCCGGTGAGCCCGCCGACACGGTCGTCACCGGCACCGCCGACGCCGCCGAATCCGGCGTGGTGTTCGTCTTCCCCGGCCAGGGTGCCCAGTGGACCGGCATGGCCGTGGAACTGCTCGACGGATCGCCGGAGTTCGCGCGGCGGATCGACGCATGTGCCGACGCGCTGGCCCCGTACGTCGACTGGTCGCTGACCGACGTGCTGCGCGGCGCGGACGGGGCACCCGGCCTGGACCGGGTGGACGTGGTGCAGCCCGCGCTGTTCGCCGTCATGGTGTCGCTGGCCGCGCTGTGGCGCGCGCACGGCGTCGAACCGTCCGCCGTCGTCGGCCACTCGCAGGGCGAGATCGCCGCCGCCTGCGTCGCGGGCGCCCTCACCCTGGACGACGCCGCCCGGGTGGTCGCCCTGCGCTCCCGCGCCATCGCCGAACGGCTCGCCGGGCGGGGCGGCATGCTCTCCGCCGCACTGCCCGCCGACGCCGTCGCCGACCTGATCGCCCCCTGGGCGGGCCGGCTGTCCGTCGCCGCCCTCAACGGGCCCGCCGCCACCGTCGTCTCCGGCGAACCGGAAGCCCTGGACGCGCTGGCCGAGGCCTGCGCCGCCGACGCGGTACGCACCCGCCGCATCCCCGTGGACTACGCCTCCCACTCGGCCCAGGTCGAGTCCGTCGAGGCCGAACTGCACGACCTGCTGGCCGGCCTGACGCCCCGCCGTTCCGGCATCACGTTCCACTCCACGCTGACCGGCGCCCCGCTCGACACCACCGCGCTGGACGCCGGCTACTGGTACCGGAACCTGCGCGAGAGCGTCCGCTTCGAGCCCGTCGTGCGTGAACTGCTCGCCGACGGCCGCACCGTGTTCGTCGAGGTGAGCCCGCACCCGGTGCTGACCGCCGCCGTCCAGGAGACCGCCGACGCCGCCGGGGCGTCCGCCGTGGCGGTCGGTTCGCTGCGCCGCGACGAGGGGGGCCCGCGCCGCTTCCTCACCTCGCTGGCCGAGGCGTCCGTACGCGGCGTGCCGGTCGACTGGACCGCGCTCTGCCACGACGGGCGCCGCGTCGCGCTGCCCACCTACGCGTTCCGGCGCAGCCGCTTCTGGCCCGAGGGCCCGGTCACCACGGGCGACGCGACCGGCCTCGGCCTGTCCGACGCCGGGCACCCGCTGCTCGGCGCCGCGACCGCCCTGGCGGGCCCCGGCGGGCACGTCTTCACCGGCCGGGGGGGGGGGGGGGGGCCCCCCCCCGCCCCCCCCCCCCCCGCCCGGCCGCCGGGGGGGGGGGGCGGGCCGGGGGGCCCCGGCGGCGGCGGCCCCGCCCCGGCCCCCCCGGGGGGGGGCCCCCCCCCCCCGGGGGGGGCCCGGGGGGGGCCCCCCCCCCCGGGGGGGGGGGGGGGGGCCCCCCCCCGCCCCCCCCCCACCCCGGTCGAGCTGGCACTGCGGGCGGCCGGTGGCCGGGCCTTGGCCGAGCTGACCGTCCTGGCGCCGCTGACCGCCGCGGACGGAGCGGTACGCCTCCAGGTCACCGTCGGCGCCGAGGAGGCCGACGGCACGAGCCCGGTCGGCGTGCACTCCCGGCCCGAGGACGCCGCGGCCGACCACCCCTGGACCGCGCACGCCACCGGCGTACTCGCCGCCACCGGAGGTACCGCCCGCACCGGCGCCACCACCGCCACCGGTCGTACCACCGCCACCGGCGCCACGTCCGGCGCACCGGCCCGCGACGGCGACCGGCACATCGACGTGACCGCCGAGGGAGCGGCCGACTGGGGCGTGCACCCCGCACTGCTCGACGCCGCCCTCGCCGACGTCCGCCCCGGCCTGGTGCCCGGCACCTGGCGCGGCGTCACCCTCCACGCGGTGGGCGCGAGCCGGCTGCGGGTACGGCTGTCGCCGCTGGGCGGCAACGAGTTCGCCCTGCACGCCACCGACGCCACCGGCGCGCCCGTCCTCACGGCCGACGCGGTCGAGCTGAGGCAGCCGCACACCGCGCGGGCGGCCAGGGACCGCGAGCTGTACCGCGTCCAGTGGACGCCGGTGGCGCTGCCGACCGCGAGCGCCGACGGGATCGCCGTACTGGGCGACCTGCCGCTGCCCGGCTACCGGTCCCACGCGGACATCGCCGCCGTCGCGGCCCTCGAAACCGTCCCCGGCACCCTCGTCCTGCCCTGCCGGCCCACCGGCTCCGACGACATCGCCGGCGCCGCCCACGAGGCCACCGGGCGGGCGCTGGGCGTCCTCCGGGAGTGGCTGGCCGAGGAGCGGCTCGCCGCCACCCGGCTGGTGATCCTCACCCACGGCGCCGTCGCCACCGGGACCGACGACGTCACCGACCTCGCCCACGCCCCGCTCTGGGGCCTGGTCCGCTCGGCCCGCGCCGAGCACCCCGGCAGGCTCGTACTCCTCGACGTCGACAGCCCCGACGCCCTCCAGGAACTGCCCGCCGCGCTCGCCTCCGACGAACCCGAACTCGCCGTCCGCGCGGGCCGCGCCCTCGCACCCCGCCTCGTCCGCGCCCCGGCCGCCGGGGAGACCGCGCCCGCCTGGAACCCCGAGGGCGTCGTCCTCGTCACCGGCGGCACCGGCACCCTCGGCGCCCTGGTCGCCCGCCACCTGGTCGACCGGCACGGCGTGCGCAGGCTCGTCGTGGCGGGCCGGCGCGGCACCGCCGCACCCGAGGCCGTCGCGCTCGCCGCGGAACTGCGGGCGCTGGGCGCCGAGGTGAGCGTCGAGACCTGCGACGCCGCCGACCGGACCGCGCTCGCCGCCCTCCTGCGGAGGATCACCGCGGAGCGCCCGCTGACCGGCGTCGTACACGCCGCGGGCGTACTCGACGACGGTGTCGTCGCCTCCCAGACCCCCGAGCGGCTGGCCCGCGCCCTGCGCCCCAAGGTCGACGCGGCCTGGCACCTGCACGAGCTGACCCGCGGCCACGACCTGGCCGCGTTCGTCCTGTTCTCCTCCACCTCGGGACTCTTCGGCGCCCCCGGCCAGAGCAACTACGCGGCGGGCAACGCCTTCGTGGACGCGCTCGCCGCCCACCGCCGGGCCCTCGGCCTGCCCGCCGTGTCCCAGGTGTGGGGCCTGTGGGCGCACGCCAGCGGCATGACCGGCCACCTCGGCACCGCCGACCTGCGCCGCGCCGCCCGCGACGGCGTGGTGCCGCTGCCCACCGCCGACGCGCTGGCCCTGTTCGACCGGGCCACCCCGGGCACCAGCCCCGTCCTGGTGCCCGCCTGGCTCGACCTGACGTCCTTCGCCTCGGGCGACAACCCCGTACCCGCCCTGCTGCGCGGACTGGTCGGGGCGCCCGTCCGCCGCGCCGCCGACACCACCGCGGGCCCGGCCGGCACCGGGCCTGACACGCTCGCCGGACGGCTGGCCCCCCTCGGCGCCGCCGAGCGCGACCGCCTCCTGCTCGACCTGGTCCGCGACCACGCCACCGTGGTCCTCGGGCACGCCGGGGACGACGCCGTGACACCCGGCCGCGCGTTCAAGGAACTCGGCTTCGACTCGCTCACCGCCGTCGAACTCCGCAACCGGCTGGCCGCCGCGACCGGGCTGCGGCTCCCCGCCACCCTCGTCTTCGACCACCCGAACCCGCGGGCACTCGCCGCCCACCTGCGCGGCGAACTCCTCGGCGAGGAAGCCGGACCGGCCGCCGCCGTCGCCACCGCGACGGCCGGCGACGACCCGATCGCCGTCGTCGGCATGGCCTGCCGCCTGCCCGGCGGCGTGGCCACCCCCGAGGACCTGTGGCAGCTGCTCACCGAGGGCCGCGACGCCCTGACGCCGTTCCCCACCGACCGGGGCTGGGACACCGAGGGCCTCTACCACCCGGACCCCGACCACGCGGGCACCTCATACGTCCGCGAGGGCGGCTTCCTCGACGGCGCGGCCGACTTCGACGCCGGCTTCTTCGGCATCTCGCCCCGCGAGGCCCTCGCCATGGACCCGCAGCAGCGCCTCGCCCTGGAGACCGCCTGGGAGGCCGTCGAACGCTCCGGACTCGACCCCGGTTCGCTGCGCGGCAAGGACGTCGGAGTCTTCCTCGGCACCAACGGCCAGGACTACGTGTCCCTGCTGCGGCCCGGCGTCGAGAGCGCCGAGGGCTACGTCGGCATCGGCAATTCCGCCAGCGTGCTGTCCGGCCGGATCGCCTACGTGCTCGGCCTGGAGGGCCCGGCCGTCACCGTCGACACCGCCTGCTCGTCCTCCCTGGTCGCGCTGCACTGGGCGATCCAGTCGCTGCGCTCCGGAGAGTGCTCCATGGCGCTCGTGGGCGGGGTGACCGTGATGGCGACCCCGGACGTGTTCGTCGACTTCTCCCGCCAGCGCGGCCTGGCCGCCGACGGCCGCTGCAAGGCCTTCTCCGGCAGCGCCGACGGCACGGGCTGGTCGGAGGGCGCGGGCATGCTGTGCGTGGAGCGGCTGTCCGACGCCCGCAGGCTCGGCCACCAGGTCCTCGCGGTCGTCCGCGGCACCGCCATCAACCAGGACGGCGCCTCCAACGGGCTCACCGCCCCCAACGGCCCCTCCCAGCAGCGCGTCATCCGCCAGGCCCTCGCCAACGCCGGCCTGAGCGCGTCCGACGTGGACGCCGTCGAGGCGCACGGCACCGGCACCCGGCTGGGCGACCCCATCGAGGCCCAGGCACTCCTGGCCACCTACGGCCAGGACCGCGCGGAACCCGCCTGGCTCGGCTCGGTGAAGTCCAACCTCGGCCACACCCAGGCCGCCGCCGGTGTCGCCGGTGTCATCAAGATGGTGCTGGCCCTGAACGCCGGGGAACTGCCCCGCACCCTGCACGTCACCGAACCGACCCCGCAGGTCGACTGGGAGGCGGGCGCGCTGCGCCTGCTGACCGAGCCGCGGCCCTGGCCCGCCGGACACCGGCCGCGCCGGGCGGGAGTCTCGTCCTTCGGCGTCAGCGGGACCAACGCGCACGTGGTGATCGAGGAGGCGGAGCCAACAGCCGCCCCCGGCCTGCCCGCAGGGCCCGTCGAGCCCGGCGCTGCCGCCGTCGTGCCGTGGATCCTCTCCGCCCGTACGGAGCCCGCGCTGCGCGCCCAGGCCGACCGGCTGCGCGCTTTCGTGGCCGAGCACCCCGGCGCGGACCCGGCCGGCATCGGCCTGACCCTGGCCGCCGCCCGCGCCCGCTTCGAGCACCGCGCCGTCGTGGCCGGAGCGGACCGGGAGGAACTCCTCGCAGGACTCACGGACCTCGACCCGGTGACCGTACGGGACGGGCTCACCGCCTTCCTGTTCACCGGTCAGGGTGCGCAGCGGGCCGGTATGGGGCTGGAGTTGGCGGCTGCCTATCCGGTGTTCGCCGAGGCTTTTGAGGGGGTGTGTGCGGAGTTTGATGTGCATCTGTCGCGTTCGTTGCGGGAGGTGATTGCGTCCGGTGAGGGTTTGGACGGGACTGCTTTTGCGCAGCCGGCGTTGTTCGCGGTGGAGGTGGCGCTGTTCCGGTTGGTGGAGTCGTGGGGTGTGCGGCCTGATCTGTTGATCGGGCATTCGATCGGTGAACTTGCTGCGGCGCATGTGGCGGGGGTGTGGTCGCTGCGGGATGCGGTGGCGGTGGTGGCCGCTCGTGGAAGGTTGATGGGGGCGTTGCCCGAGGGTGGGGCGATGGTCGCTGTCGAGGCTTCGGTGGAGGAGGTTGCGGCTTCTCTGGTGGAGGGTGCCGGGATCGCTGCGGTGAACGGTCCTTCGGCGGTGGTGGTGTCGGGTGACGAGGACGCGGTGCTGGCGGTTGCGGCGCTGTGGTCGGAGAAGGGGCGCAGGACACGGCGTCTGACGGTCAGTCACGCTTTTCACTCGCATCGGATGGAGCCGATGCTGGCGGAGTTCGCGGAGGTTCTGGGGTCGGTCGGTTTTGCCGAGCCGCGTATTGCGATCGTGTCGACGGTGGCGGACGCGGGGGAGGTGACCGAGCCGGGTTACTGGCTGCGCAACGTGCGGCAGACCGTACGGTTCGACGACGGCCTGGCCGCACTGCGCGAGGCCGGGGCCGGTGTGCTCGTCGAACTCGGCCCCGACGGCGTCCTCGCCGCCCTGGCCGACGGCGCCGTACCCCTGCTCCGCAAGGGCAGGCCGGAGCCGCGCACCCTGGTCGAGGGCCTCGCCAGGTCCGGTGCGCGCGTCGACTGGGAGGCGTTCTTCGCCGCCACCGGAGCCCGCCGGGCGGACCTGCCGACGTACCCGTTCCAACGCACCCGCTTCTGGCCCGGGACCGCGGCCCGGCCGACGGCCGACCCCGTGGACGGCTGGCGCTACCGGGTGCGCTGGGAGCCGGTCGCAGGCACCCCCGAGAAGGGCCTGCACGGCCGCTGGGCGGTCGCCGTCCCGGCCGCCCGCGCCGACCACCCGCTGGTACCGGCCGTCCTGCGCGCACTCGCCGAACGCGGCGTGGAAACAGTCGCGTTGACGGTCGACGGCGTGCCCGACCGGGCCGCACTCGCCCAGCGGGTCGCCGGCCCCTGGGACGGTGTGCTGTCGCTGCTCGCCCTCGGCCCGGACGGCACCGCCGCCACCCTCGTACTCGCCCAGGCGCTCGGCGACGCCGACAGCACCGCGCCGCTGTGGTGCGCGACCGGCGGCGCGGTCGGCGCGGCCGACGGCGAGGCCGCCGACCCCGCACAGGCGCGGGTCTGGGGTCTGGGCCGGGTGCTGTGCCTGGAGGCACCGCACCGCTGGGGCGGTCTGGTCGACCTGCCCGCCGCACCCGACGACCGGGACCTCGCCCTGTTCTGCGACGTACTCGCCGGGCTCGACGGCGAGGACCAGGTGGCCGTGCGCGCCGCCGGGGCCCTCGGCCGCAGGCTGGTGCGCGCCACCCCCGCCCCGGTGGCGCCGGCCGAAGGCCCCGACGCCTGGCGGCCCACCGGAACCGTCCTGATCACCGGCGGAACCGGCGCGCTGGGCGGGCACCTGGCCCGCTGGGCCGCCCGCTCCGGGGCCGACCGCGTCGTACTGGTCAGCAGGCGCGGCCCGGCCGCCCCGGGCGCAGCCGAACTGGTCGCCGAACTCAGCGGACTCGGGACCCGTGCCGAGGCGGTGGCCTGCGACGCGGCCGACCGCGCCGCGCTCGGCGCGCTCCTGGGCCGGATCGCCGCCGAGGGCCCGCCGCTGACCGCCGTCGTGCACACCGCCGGGGTCCTGGACGACGGGGTGCACGACTCGCTCACCCCGGACCGGCTGGCCACGGTGCTGCGCGCCAAGGCCGACGCGGCCGACGTCCTGCACGACCTCACGGCGGGGCTGCCGCTCGACGCGTTCGTCCTGTTCGGCGCGCTCGGCGGGGTCGTCGGCGGTGCCGGACAGGCCAACTACGCCGCCGCCAACGCCCACCTCGACGCGCTGGCCGAGCACCGCCGCGCACTCGGCCTGCCCGCCACCTCGGTGGCCTGGGGAGCCTGGGCGGGCGGCGGCATGGCCGACGCCGACGAGGTCCGCAGGCGGCTGGACCGCGACGGACTGCGCGCCATGGACCCCGCACGGGCCGTCGAAGCGCTCAGCCGGGAGGTCGCCACCGGTGACCCCGCCGTGGTGCTCGCCGACGTGGACTGGGCCCGGCTCGCCCCGTCCCTGCACGCCGTCCGGCCCGGCCCGCTGCTCTCCGGCATCCCCGAGGCCCACCGGGCCGTCGCCCCGGACACCGCGTCGGCCCCCGCCGGGCCGGACCTGCGCCGGCGCGTCGAAGGACTGTCCGCCGACGAACGCGGGCGCGTCCTGCTCGACCTGGTCCGCACCGCGGTCGCCGCCGTCCTCGGACACCGGGACGCCGCGGCCGTCGACACCGGGCGCGGACTCCTCGACCTCGGGTTCGACTCGCTCACCGCGGTGGAGCTGCGCAACCGGCTCACCCGCAGCACCGGGCTCACCCTGCCGCTCACGCTGGTATTCGACCACCCGACCGCCGACGCGCTGGCCGCGCACCTCGCGGACGGGCTCGCCCCCGCCGCGACGGCACCCTCGGTCGCCGACCTCGGCCGCTTCGCCGGGCTCGACCCGGCCGCGGCGGACGAACGGACCCGCCGCGAGGTCACCGCCGAACTGCGGCGGCTGCTCACCGAGTGGGCCCCCGCGCCCACCGGCGGCCCGGCCGCCGCCTCCGCCGAACAGCTCAGCACGGCGTCCGCAGACGAGATCTTCGATTTCATCCAAAACGAGCTCGGGAAGTCCTGAACGTGGAGAACGAGACCAAACTCCTCGACCACCTGCGCTGGGTCACGGGCGAACTCACCCAGGCGCGGCAGACGCTGCGCGAGAACGACGAGCGCGCCCACGAACCCGTCGCGGTCGTCGGCGCGGGCTGCCGCTTCCCCGGCGGGGTCGCCTCGCCGGACGACCTGTGGCGGCTGCTGGCCGAGGAACGCGACGCCGTCACCGCGTTCCCCGAGGACCGCGGCTGGGACACCGCACGGCTGCACCACCCCGACCCCGACCACCCGGGCACCACGTACGTCGCCGAAGGCGGATTCCTGGACGGCGCCGCGGACTTCGACGCCGCGTTCTTCGGCATCTCGCCGCGCGAGGCCCTCGCCATGGACCCGCAGCAGCGGCTCGCCCTGGAGACCGCCTGGGAGGCCGTCGAACGCGCCGGCCTCGACCCCAGGTCGCTGCGCGGCCAGGACGTCGGCGTCTTCCTCGGCACCAACGGCCAGGACTACATATCCGCCGCCCGCCCCGCCCTCGACCGCGTCGAGGGATACGCGGGCACCGGCAACGCGGCCAGCGTCCTGTCCGGCCGCCTCGCCTACGTACTGGGCCTGCACGGCCCCGCCGCCACCGTCGACACCGCCTGCTCGGCCTCGCTGGTCGCCCTGCACTGGGCGATGGGCTCGCTGCGGGCGGGGGAGTGCTCGATGGCGCTCGCGGGCGGGGTGACGGTCATGTCGTCGCCCGCCACCTTCGTCGAGTTCTCCCGGCAGCGCGGACTCGCCCCCGACGGCCGCTGCAAGCCGTTCGCCGCCGCCGCCGACGGAACCGGCTGGGGCGAGGGAGCGGGCGTCCTCCTCCTGGAGCGGCTCTCCGACGCCCGCAGGAACGGCCACCCGGTGCTCGCCGTGCTGCGCGGCTCCGCCGTCAACCAGGACGGCGCCAGCAGCGGCCTCACCGCGCCCAACGGCCCGGCCCAGCAGCGCGTCATCAGGGCCGCGCTCGCCGACGCCCGGCTCGCCCCCGCCGACGTGGACCTCGTCGAGGCGCACGGCACGGGCACCGTACTCGGCGACCCCATCGAGGCACAGGCCCTGATCGCCGCGTACGGCACCGACCGCACCGGACCCCTGTGGCTGGGCTCCGTCAAGTCCAACCTGGGCCACACCCAGGCCGCCGCAGGTGTGGCCGGCGTCCTCAAGGCCGTCCTCGCGCTGCGCCACGGGGTGCTGCCCCGCACCCTGCACGTGGACGAGCCGACACCGAAGGCCGACTGGTCGGCGGGCGACGTACGGCTCCTGGCGCAGGCCCGCCCGTGGCCCGCGGGGGACCGGCCGCGCCGGGCGGGAGTGTCCGCGTTCGGAGTGAGCGGCACCAACGCGCACCTGATCGTGGAGGAGGCACCGGAGCCGGCCGCGGCGGACGACGGCACCGGCCAGGCGCGCCCCGCCGACGCCGGCACCGTCGCGGCGAAGCCCGGCACCGAGGACGTCGCGCAGGGCCCCGGCGCGGGCGCCGCCCCCGTGCCGTGGGTGCTGTCCGGCCGGACCGAGGCGGCACTGCGGGCCCAGGCCGCCGCGCTCGTCGCCCACCTCGCCGAGCGGCCCGACGACGCGCCCCGCGACGTCGCCCACGCCCTGGCCACCACCCGCTCCGCCTTCGAACACCGCGCCGTCGTCATCGGCACCGACCGATCCGACCTGCTGCGCGGCACCGCCGCCGTCGCCGCGGGCACCCCCGCCGCCGGTGTCGTGCGCGGAGTGGCCGGAGCCCCCGGCCGGGTCGTGTTCGTCTTCCCCGGGCAGGGCCCCCAATGGGTCGGCATGGCACTCGAACTGGCCGCCGCTTCCCCCGAGTTCGCGGCCCGGCTCGACGAGTGCGCCGCCGCGCTCGCCCCGCACATGGACCGGCCCCTGCGCCAGGTGCTCGCCGACCCCGCCGCCCTGGAGGACGTCGAGGCCGTCCAGCCCGCGCTGTTCGCCGTCATGGTGTCGCTGGCCGCGCTGTGGCGCGCGCACGGCGTCGAACCGTCCGCCGTCGTCGGCCACTCGCAGGGCGAGATCGCCGCCGCCTGCGTCGCGGGCGCCCTCACCCTGGACGACGCCGCCCTGCTGGTCACCGCCCGCGCCCGCGCACTGCGCGCGGTCTCCGGCCGGGGCGGCATGCTCGCACTGCCGCTGACCGAGGACGCCACCCGCACCCTGATCGCACCCTGGGAGGACCGCCTCTCGGTGGGCGCCCTCAACGGCCCCACCACCACCGTCGTCTCCGGCGACCTGCCCGCCCTGGACGAACTGCGGGCCCGCGCCGAGAGCGAGGGACTGCGCGTCCGCCGGGTCCCCATCGACTACGCCTCGCACTCCGCACAGGTCGAAGCGGTACGCGCCGACGTGCTCGCCACCGCCGCCCCCGTCCGGCCGCGCCCCGCCAGGATCGCGTTCGTGTCGTCGGTGACCGGCGACTTCCTCGACACCACCGCCCTCGACGCCGCCTACTGGTACCGCAACCTGCGCGAACCGGTCCGCTTCGACACCGCGACCCGCACCCTGCGCGCCGCGGGTTACGGGGCGTTCGTCGAGGTCAGCCCGCACCCGGTGCTCACCGGGGCGGTCCAGGAGGCCGACGGGACGGTCCTGGCCGTCGGCTCGCTGCGCCGCGACGGCGGCGGCCCCGCCCCCTTCCTCGCCTCGCTGGCCGAGGCCGCCGTGCGGGGCGTCCCGGTCGACTGGACCCGGGCGCTGCCCGGCGCCCGGCCCGTACCGCTGCCCACGTACGCCTTCCAGCGCGAGCGCTACTGGCTCGACGTGCCCACCGCCCCCGGCCAAGCCGGGGACACCCCGTTCTGGGACGCGGTGCGCGGCACCACCGACGACCTCGCCGCCACCCTCGGCGCGGCCCCCGACGCCCGCGACTCCGTCGCCACCGTCCACCCGCTGCTCGCCGCCTGGCACGCTCGCCGCGCCGACGAGGAGACCGTGGACTCCTGGCGCTACCGCGTCGACTGGACCCGCCTGCCCGACGCCCCGGCCACCGCCCCGGACCGTCCGGCCGGCCGCTGGCTGGCCGTCGTCCCGGACGGCGACGCCTGGGCGGACGCGGTGGCCGACGCCCTCGACGCACGGCTCGACCTCGTCCGCGTGCGGGCCGGCGGCCCGGCACCCGCCCCGGCCGGGGCCGCACCCCTGACGGACCTGCCCGACCTCGGCGGATTCGCCGGCGCCGTGCTCGTCGTCGCGCCCGGGGACCTCGACCCGGCGCCCGGCGTCCTCGCCCTCGTACAGTCCCTCGGCGGTCTGCCGCTGTGGTGCGTGACCCGCGGCGCCGTCGTGACCGGTCCGGCGGACGGACCGGTGGAACCGGCCATGGCCCAGGTCTGGGGGCTCGGCCGGGTGGCCGCCCTGGAACGGCCGCGCGCCTGGGGCGGACTGGCCGACCTGCCCGCCGGGATCGACACCGCCGTCGGCGACCTGCTCGCGGCCGTCCTCGCCGGGGACGAGGACCAGGTGGCGGTGCGCGCCTCGGGCACGTACGGCAGGAGGCTGCGCCGGGCGCCCGGCGGGACGCCCGACCGCACCTGGGTGCCCGGCGGCACCGTACTGGTCACCGGCGGCACCGGCGGGCTCGCCTCGCACGTCGCCCGCTGGCTCGCCGGGGCGGGCGCCGAACGGCTCGTGCTGACCAACCGGCGCGGCCCCGACGCACCCGGCGCCCGCGACCTGGCCGCCGAACTGACCGCGCTGGGCGCCCGCACCGACGTCGTCGCCTGCGACGCCGCCGACCGCGACGCGCTCGCCCGCCTCCTCGAAGAACACCCCGTGGACGCCGTGTTCCACCTCGCGGGCATCGAGCGCTACCAGCCGCTCGGCGAGGTCACCCCCGCCGACCTCGCCGAGGTCGCCGCCGCCAAGGTCACCGGCGCCCGCCACCTCGACGAACTGACCCGCGACCGCGAACTGTCCGCGTTCGTCCTGTTCACCTCGGGCGCCGGCGTCTGGGGCAGCAGCGGCCAGGCCGCGTACGCCGCGGCCAACGCCCACCTCGACGCGCTGGCCCTGCGCCGCCGCGCCGAAGGGCTGCCCGCCACCGCCGTGGCCTGGGGCCACTGGGGAGGCGCGGGCATGTCCGAAGGCCCCGCCCGCGCCCAGATGACCCGCTGGGGACTGCCCGCCATGGCGCCCGAGCACGCCGTCGCGGCCCTGCGCGGCGCCCTCGACCGGGACGAGACGGCACTGGTCGTGGCCGCCGTCGACTGGCCGGTGTTCGCGTCCACCTACACCGTCGCCCGGCGCAGCACACTCCTCGCCGACCTGCCGGAGGCCGCCGAGAGCACCGCACCCGGACCGGCCCCGGAGCGCACCGTCCCGCTCGACGGGGCGGCACTGCTGAACCTGGTGCTCGCCGAGACCGGCGCCGTACTCGGCCACACCTCCACCGCGACACTGCCCACCGGCCGGGCCTTCCAGGAGCTGGGCTTCGACTCGCTCACCGCGATCCAGCTGCGCAACCGGCTGCGCGACGCCACCGGCCTGAAGCTGCCCGTCACCCTCGTCTTCGACTACCCCACCCCCGAGGCGCTCGCCGGGCACCTGCGCGACCGGCTGCCCACCGCCGACGAACCGGCCGCCCCGCCCGCGCCCACCGCCGCCCCGCCCGCCGGGACCGAGGACGACCCGGTCGTCTTGGTCGGCATGGCCTGCCGCTTCCCCGGCGGCGTCGAGACGCCCGAGCAGCTGTGGGACCTGGTGACGGCGGGCCGCGACGCGATGGGCGCCTTCCCCACCGACCGGGGCTGGGACGTCACCGACGCGGGCTACGCCAGGGTCGGCGGATTCCTCGACCGGGCGGGCGACTTCGACGCCGGGTTCTTCGGCATCAGCCCGCGCGAAGCGGTCGGCATGGACCCCCAGCAGCGGCTCCTGCTGGAGACCGCCTGGGAGGTCCTGGAGAACGCCGGCATCGACCCCCGCTCGGTGCGCGGCAGCCGCACCGGAGTGTTCGTCGGCTACGGCGGCCAGGACTACCTCAGCAGCCTCTACGGCACCCCCGAGGAACTCCAGGGGCACCTGCTCACCGGCACCTCCGGCAGCGTGGTCTCCGGCCGCCTCGCCTACGTGCTCGGCCTGGAGGGCCCCGCCGTCACCCTCGACACCGCCTGCTCCTCGTCGCTGGTGGCCCTGCACTGGGCGGCGGCGGCACTGCGCGCGGGCGAGTGCGACATGGCCCTGGCGGGCGGCGTCACCGTGATGGCCACCCCCGGCGTGTTCGTCGAGTTCGGCAAGCAGGGCGGCCTGGCCGCCGACGGACGCTGCAAGGCCTTCGCGGACGCCGCCGACGGCACCGGCTGGGGCGAGGGCGTGGGCCTGCTGCTCGTCGAGCGGCTCTCCACCGCCCGCCGCGATGGCCACGAGGTCCTGGCCGTACTGCGCGGCTCCGCCGTCAACTCCGACGGCGCGTCCAACGGCCTCACCGCCCCCAACGGCCCCTCCCAGCAGCGCGTCATCCGTGCCGCGCTGACCGGCGCCGGGCTCGCGCCCGCCGACGTCGACGCCGTCGAGGCGCACGGCACCGGCACCGCGCTCGGCGACCCCATCGAGGCGCAGGCACTGATGGCGGCGTACGGCCAGGGGCGGGAACGCCCGCTGTACATCGGGTCGGTCAAGTCGAACCTCGGCCACACCCAGGCCGCCTCCGGAGTGGCGGGCGTCATCAAGACGGTGCTCGCCCTGCGGCACGGCACCCTGCCCGCGACCCTGCACGTCGACCGGCCGTCCACCGAGGTCGACTGGACCCCCGGATCGGTCGAACTCCTCGCTCGGGCCACCCCGTGGCCCGAGACCGGCGCACCGCGCCGGGCGGGCGTCTCCTCGTTCGGCGTCAGCGGCACCAACGCCCACGTCGTCCTCGAACAGGCCCCGCCGGCCGACGCGCCGGCCACCGGCCGTGCCGCGGACGACGACGTCGTGCCGTGGGTGCTGTCCGGCAGGACACCCGAGGCGGCCCGCGGGCAGGCGGCCCGGCTGCGCGCACACCTCGCCGCCCGGCCGGACACCGACCCGGTGTCCGTGGCGCGCTCCCTCGCCACCACCCGCACCGCCTTCGAGCACCGGATCGCCGTCACCGGCGGCGACACCGACGAACTGCTCGCCGCCCTCGCCGACGCCCGCCCCGGCACCGCCGCCCAGGGCCGCACCGCGTTCCTGTGCACCGGCCAGGGCGCCCAGCGCGTCGGCATGGGAGCCGGGCTGTACGACGCCCACCCCGCCTACGCGGAAGCCTTCGACGCCGTGTGCGCCCACTTCGAGGGGCTGCTCGACCGGCCGCTGCGCGACCTCGTGCTGAGCGGCCCCGCCGAGGTGCTGGAGCGCACCGAGTACGCCCAGCCCGCCCTGTTCGCCGTCGAGTTCGCCCTCGCCGCCCTGCTGCGCTCCTGGGGAGTGGTCCCCGACCTGCTCGCCGGGCACTCCCTCGGCGAGATCACCGCCGCCGCCCTCGCCGGGGTCCTGTCGCCGTCCGACGCGGCTGCCCTGGTGGCCGCGCGCGGCAGGCTGATGGGCGCGCTGCCCGAGGGCGGCGCGATGACCGCCGTCGAGGCCGCCGAGGAGCGGGTGCGCCCGCTGCTCGGGGACGACCTCGCCCTCGCCGCCGTCAACGGCCCCCGCTCGACCGTCCTCTCCGGCACCGCAGCGGCCGTCGGGGCCGCCGCCGCGACGCTCGCGGCGGAGGGCTGCCGCACCAGGCGGCTGCGGGTCTCGCACGCGTTCCACTCGCCGCTGATGGAACCGATGCTGGAGGCGTTCCGCGAGGTGGTGGCCGGACTGGAGTTCCGGGCGCCCACCGTGCCCGTCGTCTCCGCGCTGACCGGGCGCCCACTGACCGCCGACGACGTCCGCTCGCCCGACCACTGGGTGCGGCACGTCCGCGACACGGTGCGCTTCCACGACGCCGTCCTCGGCCTGCGCGCCGCGGGCGCCGTCCGCTGCCTGGAGATCGGCCCGGACGGCGTACTCAGCGCGATGGCGCAGGGAACCCTGGCCGAAGCGGCCGACGGCACCACCGACGGCGAGGTGCGCGAGCCGCTCACGGTGCCCCTGCTGCGCGCGGGCCGCCCCGAACCGGCCGCCCTCACCGACGCCCTGGCCCGCGCGCACGCCGACGGCCTCCCCGTCGACTGGGCGGCGTACTTCGCCGGCCGCGGCACCCGCGTCCCGCTGCCCACCTACGCCTTCCAGCGCGAGCACTACTGGCTGCCCGCAGGCCGGGCGGGCGACCTGCGCGGCGCCGGACTGGCCGACGCCGGACACCCGCTGCTCGCCGCCGAGGTCCAGCTCCCGGACGGCGCCGCCGTGTTCACCGGACGGCTGACCGCCGCCGCCCGGCCGTGGCTGGCCGAGCACGTGGTGCGCCGCACGGTGCTGCTGCCCGGCACCGCCCTGCTGGAACTGGCGCTCGCCGCAGCCGCGCGGACCGGCGCCGGCGGCGTCGGCGAACTCACCCTGGAGACCCCGCTCGCGCTGCCCGCCGACGGAGCCGTCGAGGTACGGGTCACCGCCGGGGCCCCCGACGACGACGGCCACCGCGAACTCGCCCTGCACGCACGCACCGAGGGCGAGGACGACTGGACACGGCACGCCACCGGCACCCTGGGCGAGGTCACCGGCCCGCAGCCGGTGTCCGGACCGTGGCCGCCCGCCGGGGCCGAACCCGCCGACGTCGCCGCCGTGTACGCCCAACTCGCGGACGCGGGCTTCGGCTACGGGCCCGCTTTCCAGGGCCTGCGGGCGGCCTGGCGGCGCGGCGACGGCGCCACGGCCGAGGTGTTCGCCGAGGCCGAACTGCCCGACGGGGTCACCGACGCCGACCGCTGCGCCGTCCACCCCGCCCTGCTGGACTCCGTCCTGCACGCCATCGGCGCGGGCGGCCTGATCACCGACCCGGCGCACGGCGGACTGCCGTTCGCCTGGACGGGCGTACGGGTCTTCGGCCGCGGCACCCGCGCCGTCCGGGCCCGGATCTCCCGTACGGGCGAGGCGGGCGCCCTCGCGGTGGAGCTGACCGACACCGAGGGACTGCCGGTCGCGGCGATCGGCTCGCTGCGGCTGCGCCCCGCCGCGGCCCCCGCCGTGCCCGACGCCCTCTTCGAGACCGCCTGGGTGCCGGTGGAGTCCACCGGCACGGACGCGGACAACCCGGGCCGCGGCCTCGCCCTCACCGGCACCGCGTCGCCCTGGGCCACCGCGCTCGCCGACGGCCTGCGGGCGGCCGGCGCCGAGGCGGGCGCGACGCCGCCCGCCGCCCTGGTCCTGCCGGTCACCACGGACCCGGCCGCCGACCCGGTGGCCGAGGTGCACCGGGTGACGGCCGAAGTGCTCGCCGCCCTCCAGGAGTTCCTGGCCGACGACCGGGACGACGCATCCCGCCGGGCCGCCGCACGGCTCGTCGTCGTCACCCGGGGCGCCGTCGCCCTCGACGCCGACGAGTCGCCCGACCTCGCCGCCCGCGCCGCCTGGGGGCTGGTGCGCTCCGCGCAGGCCGAGCACCCCGACCGGCTCGTCCTGGCCGATCTCGACGGCACCGGAGCGTCGGCACGGGCCCTCGCCGCGGCGACCGCCTGCGGGGAACCGCAGGTCGCCGTGCGAGGCGGCGCGCTCACCGCGCCCCGCCTCGTCCGCGCGGGCGCCGACGCCGTCGTCCTGCCCGACGGCAACTGGCGGCTCCAGCCCGCGGCGTCCGGCACCGTCGAGGGGCTGACCGCCGTCGGCTGCCCCGAACCCCCGCTGGGCGACGGCGAGGTACGGGTGTCGGTGCGCGCCACCGGCGTCACCTTCCGCGACGTCCTCACCGTGCTCGGCCTCTACCCCGGCGACCCCCAGCCGCTCGGCATCGAGGGCGCCGGAGTGGTCACCGAGACCGGGCCCGGCGTGCGCTCACTGGCCCCGGGCGACCGGGTGTTCGGCCTGCTGCCCGGGTCGATGGGCTCCTCCTGCGTGGCCGACCGGCGCCTGCTGGCACCCGTGCCCGAAGGATGGGGCTTCGTCGAGGCTGCGGCCGTCCCCTCGGCGTACCTCACCGCCTGGTTCGGACTGCGCGACGTGGCCCGGGTACGGCCCGGCGACCGGGTGCTCGTGCACGCCGCCGCCGGTGGCGTCGGCATGGCGGCCACCCGGCTCGCCACGCTGTGGGGCGCCGAGGTGTTCGGCACCGCGAGCCCCGGCAAGCACGACGTGCTGCGCGCGGCCGGACTCCCGGACGACCACATCGCGTCCTCCCGCACCACGGACTTCGCCGAACGGTTCGCCGCGGCCACCGACGGGCACGGCATGGACGTCGTACTCAACTCGCTCACCGGCGAGTTCGTCGACGCCTCGCTCCGGCTGCTCGCCCCCGGCGGCCGGTTCGCCGAACTCGGCAAGACCGACGTCCGCACCGGACTCGACGTCTCCTACCGGGCGTTCGACCTGGTCGACGCGGGCCCCGACCGCATCCAGGAGATCCTCACCGGGATCGTGGACCTGTTCGCGGCGGGCGACCTCGTGCCACTGCCGGTGCGCACCGTGCCCGTCGGCCGCGCCCGCGAGGCCTTCCGGCTGATGGCGCAGGCCAGGCACATCGGGAAGGTGGTCCTCAGCACCGCCCCGTACGGCACGGGAACCGTCCTGGTCACCGGCGGCACCGGCACCCTCGGCGGCCTGGTCGCCGAACACCTGGTGACCGAACACGGCGTGCGCCACCTGCTGCTGACCAGCAGGCGCGGCAAGGACGCGCCCGGCGCCGCCGACCTGGCGGCCAGGCTGGGCGCGCTCGGCGCCGACGTACGCGTCGAGGCCTGCGACGCCGCAGACCGGGACGCGCTCGCCACCCTGCTCGCCGGCGTCGAACCGCCGCTGAGCGCCGTGGTGCACGCGGCGGGCGTCCTCGACGACGGCGTGGTCGGCTCGCTCACCCCCGAACGGCTGGAGCGCGTACTGCGCCCCAAGGCGGACGCGGCGTGGCACCTGCACGAGCTGACCCGCTCCGCCGACCTGGCCGCCTTCGTCCTGTTCTCCTCGGCCGCCGGTACCTTCGGCGCCCCCGGACAGGGCAACTACGCGGCGGCCAACACCGCGCTCGACGCGCTCGCCGAGCACCGCAGGGCCGCCGGGCTGCCCGCGGTGTCCCTCGCCTGGGGCCCGTGGGCCGCCGAGAGCAGCATGACCGGCGCCCTCGGCGGCACCGACCGGGCGCGGATCACCCGGGGCGGCATCCGGCCGTTCGGCTCCGCCGAGGCGCTGGCGCTCCTCGACGCGGCCTGCCGCACCGGGACCGGCGCACTCACCGCGGTCAGCCTGGACACGGCCGCCCTGGTCCGCGCAGGCAGCCCGCCGCACGCCCTGCTGGGCGGGCTGGTCAGGGCCCCCGCACGGGACCGGCGCACCGACGACGCCCCGGCCCTGCCCGCCAGGCTGGCCGCACTCGGCGACGACCAGCGGCGGCGCGCGGTGCTCGACGTGGTGCGGGCGCAGGCCGCGGCGGTGCTCGGCCACGCGCGGGCCTCCGCCGTGGACAGCACGCGCGGCTTCCTCGACTCCGGCTTCGACTCGCTGACCGCCGTCGAACTGCGCAACCGGCTGCGGGACGCCACCGGGCTGCGGCTGGCGGCGACGGTGGTGTTCGACCACCCGACCCCGGACGCCCTGGCCCGGCACGTCCTGGCCGAACTGGCGGTACCGCCGCGCGCCGCGGCCGGCGACCAGGGCGGCGGAGCCGACGCCACCGGCACCGCCCGCGCGAGCGCCGCGGCGGACCCCGGCGACCCGGACGAAGCGTTCCGCCGGGCCGTGGCGGCCATCCCGCTCGACCGGCTGCGCGCCGCCGGGCTGCTGGACGAACTGTCCCGGCTGGCCGGCGTCGGCGCACCGCCCCCGCCACCGCCGGCGGCCCCGGCGCAGGACCGGTCGGACCCGGCGGCGCTCCTGGACTCCCTGGAGTCCATGGACATCGACGACCTGCTCAGAATCGCGAACGACGACCAGCTCCGCAGGGATTGAGGAAAAGCACCATGGGCACCACCAACGAGGACCTGGTCGCCGCGCTCCGCGGATCGCTGCGCGAGGCGGAGCGGCTGCGGCAGCGCAACCGCGGGCTGGTCGACGCCGCGTCCGAGCCGATCGCGATCGTCGGTACGGCCTGCCGCTTCCCCGGCGGCATCAGCTCTCCCGAGCAGCTGTGGGAGGCGGTGGCCACCGGCACGGACCTGATGTCGGGGTTCCCCGAGGACCGCGGCTGGGACCTCGGGGTGCATGACCCCGACCCCGAGCGGTCCGGCCGCAGCTACACCGACCAGGGCGGGTTCCTCACCGGCGCCGCCGACTTCGACCCCGCCTTCTTCGGGATATCCCCGCGCGAGGCGCACGCGATGGACCCCCAGCAGCGGCTGCTGCTGGAGACCTCGTGGGAGGCGTTCGAGCGGGCGGGCATCGACCCGCACACCCAACGCGGCAGCCGCACCGGCGTGTTCGCCGGAACCTGGGGCCAGGGCTACGGCCTCGGCGCCCGCGCCCCCGAGGACGCCGAGGGCTACCTGGTGACCGGTGCCGCGACGGCCGTGGTGTCCGGCCGGGTCGCCTACGCCCTCGGCCTGGAGGGCCCCGCGGTCACCGTCGACACCGCGTGCTCCTCCTCCCTGGTCGCCCTGCACTGGGCGGTGCGTTCGCTGCGGGCGGGCGAGTGCACGATGGCGCTGGCGGGCGGTGTCACCGTGATGGCCACGCCCGGCGTCTTCGTCGAGTTCTCCCGCCAGCGCGGCCTGGCCGCCGACGGCCGCTGCAAGGCGTACTCCGCCGACGCGGACGGCACCGGCTGGTCCGAGGGCGTCGGAGTCCTGCTGCTGGAGCGGCTGTCGGACGCCCGCCGCAACGGCCACCGCGTACTCGCCGTCGTCCGCGGCTCCGCCGTCAACTCCGACGGCGCGAGCAGCGGTCTGACCGCGCCCAACGGCCCCTCGCAGCAGCGGGTCATCCGGCAGGCGCTGGCCGACGCGCGGCTCTCGCCCGCGGAGGTGGACCTCGTCGAGGGCCACGGCACCGGCACCCGGCTCGGCGACCCGATCGAGGCGCAGGCCCTGCTCGCGACATACGGCCAGGACCGCGAACGGCCGCTGCTGCTCGGCTCGGTGAAGTCCAACCTCGGGCACACCCAGGCCGCCGCGGGCGTCGCGGGCGTGCTCAAGGTGGTCGAGGCGATGCGCCGGGGCGTCGCCCCCAGGACGCTGCACGTCACGGGTCCGACGCCACAGGTGGACTGGTCGGCGGGCGCGGTTGAACTGCTGACCGAGGGCCGCGACTGGCCCGCCACGGGAGCACCGCGCCGCGCGGCGGTCTCCGCGTTCGGCGTCAGCGGCACGAACGCGCACGTGGTGCTGGAGCAGGCCCCGCCGGAGGAGACCCCGGCGGACCAGGCCCCGCACGAGCGGGCCCCGCAGCAGTTGGCCTCGCACGAGCGGGCCCCGCAGCAGCTGGCCTCGCACGAGCAGGCCGCGCAGGAACTGGCCCCGCAGGAACTGGCCTCGCACGAGCAGGCCCCGCAGGAACAGGCTCCGGAGGCGCGGAACGGGGCGGTGCGGACCTCCGGCAGCGGCGCGGCGGACGCCCCCGCAGCCGCGGACGACCCCGCGACCGTACCCCCGCACCCGACGACCGTGCCCTGGCTCGTCTCCGGGCACACCCCGGCCGCGCTCCGCGCGCAGGCCGCCCGGCTCGCCGCCGGGCTGCCCGACGGCGCCGGGCCCCGGGACATCGCCGCCGCGCTCGCCACCGAGCGGGCCGCACTGCCGTACCGGGCTGCCGTCGTCGCGGACGACCTCGCGCAACTGCGCTCCCGGCTGGCCGCGTTCGGGGACGGCGCGCCCGCCGCCGTCGAGGGCGAGGCCCGGCCCGACCGCACCACGGCGTTCCTCTTCACCGGCCAGGGCTCGCAGCGCGCGGGCATGGGCGAGGAACTGGCCGCCGCCCACCCCGCGTTCGCCGACTCCTGGGCACGGGTGTGCGCGGAGTTCGACACCGTGCTGCCCCGGCCGCTGCGCGAGGTGGTCGCCGAGGGCGGCGACGACCTCGACCGGACCGTGTACGCCCAGGCCGCCGTGTTCGCCCACGAGGTCGCGCTGTCCGCGCTGCTGGACTCCTGGGGCGTGTGCCCCGACCTGGTCGCCGGTCACTCCGTCGGCGAACTGGCCGCCGCCCACACGGCGGGCGTCCTGACGCTGCGGCACGCCGTACTGGTCGTCGCCGCACGCGGCAGGCTCATGCAGGCCCTGCCCGGCGGCGGGGCGATGGTCGCCGTCCAGGCGAGCGAGGCCGAGGTCGCGGACGAACTGGGCCCCGAGGTGGCGCTGGCCGCCGTGAACGGCCCCGGCTCCGTCGTGCTCTCCGGCGACGAGGACGCCGTGCTCGCCGCCGCCGGCCGCTTCGCCGCACGCGGCCGCAAGACCCGCCGGCTGCGGGTCAGCCACGCCTTCCACTCGCACCGCATGGAACCGGTGCTGGACCGCTTCCGCCAGGTGCTCGGCGCGGTCGCGTTCAGCGCGCCAGCCGTCCCGTTCGTCTCCGCGGTGACCGGCGCCCCGGTCGGCGAGGAACTGTGCGACCCCGAGTACTGGGTGCGCAACGTCCGCGACACCGTCCGCTTCGCCGACGCCGTGCGCGCGCTGGCCGACGAGGGCACGGACACCTACGTCGAGGTCGGCCCCGACGCGGTCCTCAGCGCCCTGGTCGCCGACGCGCTGCCCGACGACCCCGACCTGCCGCGGGCGCTCGCCGTGGCGACCGCCCGCGCGGACCGGCCCGCCGCCGAAACCCTGGTGACCGCGCTCGCCCGCGTCCACGCGCACGGCGTACGGGTCGACTGGGCCGCCTTCTTCGGCCCCCGCACACACACCGTCGACCTGCCCACGTACGCCTTCCAGCACCAGCGGTACTGGCTGGCCGCCGAGCCCGCCGACGACCTCGGTTCCGCCGGCATCGGCGCCGTCGGGCACCCGCTGCTGCGGGCCGCCGTGGAACTGCCCGCCGAGGACGCCGCCGACCGGCCGGACGCACCCGGCGCCGTGGTGTTCACCGGTACGTTCTCCGCCCGCACCCACCCCTGGCTGGCCGACCACGCCGTCCTCGGCACCCCCGTGGTGCCGGGCACCGCGTTCGCCGAACTGGCCGCCGCCGCGGGCGACCGCATCGGCTGCGGCACGGTCGCCGAACTGGTGCTGACCACCCCGCTCGCCCTGCCCGGCACCGGCGCCGTCCGGCTGCGGGTGCGCGTCGACGCCCCGGACGGCGACGGCCTGCGCGCCGTCACGGTGCACTCCCGGCCCGACGAGGGTCCCGCCGACGGCACCGGGTGGACCCGCCACGCCACCGGCACCCTCGCCCCGGCGGGCCCCGAACCGGTCGGCACCCCGGCGGCCTGGCCGCCCCCGGGCGCGGACCCGGTCGACGTGGACACCCTCTACGACGACCTGGCGTCCGCTGGCTTCGGCTACGGCCCCGCCTTCCGCGGCGTACGGGCCGCCTGGCGGCACGACGGCGACCTGCTCGCCGACATCGCACTGCCCGAGGACGTCGACGAGGCCGGATTCGGCCTGCACCCGGCGCTGTTCGACGCCGCCCTGCACGCACTGGGCCTGGGCGGCGCCGTGGCGAACGGCGGCCTGCCCTTCACCTGGACCGGCGTACGTCTGCACGCCGTCGGCGCCCGCTCCCTGCGGGTCCGGCTGACCCCCACGGGCCCGGACACCGTCGCACTCACCCTGACCGACGGCGAGGGCCGCCCGGTCGCCACCGTGGCGGGACTGCGGCTGCGCCCCGCCGCGGCCGTCACCGCCGACCCGACGGCCGACGCCCTGCACCGGATCGCCTGGGAACCCCGCCCGGCGGGCCCGCCCACCGCCAAGCACTGGACGCTCCTGGGAGCGGACCCGCTCGGCATCGCCGACGCGCTCGCGGGAACGGGCGCCCGGGTCACCCGTACGACAGCCGCCCCGCACGCGACCGCCCCGGACACCCCGGCGGCCACGAGCACCAGGACGGCCGTGGCGGGCACGAGCGTCCCCGACGCCACCGACGACGACGCCAACGCCACCAGCGAAGACACCGACGCCACCGTCGTCACCCTCACCACGGCAGGTCCCGTTTCCGAGGCCGTCCGCTCCGTCACGCACCAGGCCCTCGCCCTCGTGCACGACTGGCTGGCCGCCGCCCCGGGACGTGGTCCGCTGGTCGTCGTGACCTGCGGGTCGGTCGCCGTCGAGGCCGGTGACACCGTGCCCGACCCGGCCGGTGCCGCCGTCTGGGGGCTGCTGCGCAGCGTCCAGTCCGAGCACCCCGGCCGTGTCGTACTCGTCGACCTGGACACCCCGGAGGCGGCTGTCGCGCTGCCCGGCGCGCTCGCCACCGAGGAGCCCCAACTCGCCGTCCGCGGCGGAGCCCTGCGCGTGCCCCGGCTCGCCCGCGCCACCGCCACTCCCGCCGCCTCCGCCGCCACTCCCGGCACCGAAGAGGAAGCGCCCCGGTTCGACGGCGGCACCGTGCTCGTCACCGGCGGCACCGGCGGCCTGGGCGGGCTCGTCGCCCGGCACCTGGTGGAGCGGCACGGCGTGCGCTCCCTGCTGCTCCTCGGCCGACGCGGCCCCGCCGCCCCCGGGGCGAGCGAACTGGTCGCCGAACTCACCGAGTCGGGTGCCGTCGTCGAGGTCGTCGCCTGCGACGTGGCCGACCCCGACGCGCTGGCCGCCGTACTCGCCGCCGTTCCGGCCGAGCGCCCGCTGACCGCCGTCGTGCACGCGGCCGGCGTCCTGGACGACGCCACCGTGGAGTCCCTGACGCCCGACCGGCTCGACACCGTCCTGCGGCCGAAGGCCGACGCCGCCTGGCACCTGCACGAGCTGACCGCGGGCCTGGACCTGCGGGCGTTCGTCCTGTTCTCCTCGCTGGCCGGTACGGTCGGCAGCCCCGGACAGGGCAACTACGCCGCTGCCAACGCCTTCCTCGACGCGCTCGCCGCTCACCGGCGTGCCCTCGGCCTGCCCGCGACCTCCATCGCCTGGGGCCCGTGGGCCGAGGCCGGCATGGCCGGCGAACTCGGCCAGGTGGACACCGCCCGCATCGCCCGCGGCGGCGTCGCCCCGCTGCCGCCGGCCGACGGCCTCGCCCTGTTCGACACCGCGTGTGCCGCGCCCGCGCCGCTCACCGTCGCCGCCCGGCTCGACCTGCCCGTACTGCGGGCCCAGTCCGCCCTGCTGCCCGCGATCCTGCGCGGCCTGGTGCCCGCGCCCGCCCGCCGCACGGCTGCGGGGTCGCGCACCGGCGACTTCGCCGACCGGCTGGCCGCGCTGCCCGAGGCGGACCGGCGCCGTGCCGCGGTGGAACTCGTCCGCGAGCACTCGGCGGCCGTGCTCGGCCACGACGGCCCCGGCGCGGTCGCCGCCGACCGGGCGTTCCTCCAGCTCGGCTTCGACTCGCTGACCGCCGTCGAGCTGCGCAACCGGCTCGGTGCCGCCACCGGCCTGCGGCTGGCGGCCACCGTCACCTTCGACCACCCCACCCCGCATTCCCTCGCCGACCACCTGCTCGCCGAGGCGCTCGGCACCGACCGCCCGGCACCCCAGGTGGTCGCCGCGGTCGCCGCCGACGAGCCGATCGCGATCGTCGGCATGGCCTGCCGCTACCCCGGCGGCGTCGCCTCGCCCGAGGACCTGTGGCAACTGGTGCTGGACGGCACCGACGCGGTCACCGGCTTCCCCGAGGACCGGGGCTGGGACCTGGAGGGCGTGTACGACCCCGACCAGACCCGCACGGGCACCAGCTACACCCGCGAGGGCGGCTTCCTGCTCGACGCCGCCGACTTCGACGCGGACTTCTTCGGCATCTCGCCGCGCGAGGCCCTCGCGATGGACCCGCAGCAGCGCCTGATGCTGGAGACCGCCTGGGAGGCGATCGAGCGCGCGGGCCTGGACCCGGCCGCCCTGCGCGGCAGCGCCACCGGTGTCTTCGCCGGCCTGATGTACCACGACTACGGCAGCGGTGCCGGAGCCCTCCCCGAGGGCGTCGAGGGCTACCTCGGCCTCGGCACGGCGGGCAGCGTGCTGTCCGGCCGTGTCGCCTACACCCTGGGCCTGGAGGGCCCCGCGGTCACCGTCGACACCGCGTGCTCGTCCTCGCTGGTCGCCCTGCACTGGGCGATCCAGGCACTGCGCTCGGGCGAGTGCTCGATGGCCCTGGCGGGCGGCGTCACCGTGATGGCCACCCCGGGCACCTTCGTGGAGTTCTCCCGGCAGCGCGGTCTCTCCCCGGACGGCCGCTGCAAGTCCTTCGCGGCCTCCGCCGACGGCGTCGGCTGGGCCGAGGGCGCGGGTGTGCTCCTGGTGGAACGCCTCTCCGACGCCCGCAGGCTGGGCCACCCGGTACTCGCCCTGGTGCGCGGCAGCGCCGTCAACCAGGACGGCGCCTCCAACGGCCTGACCGCCCCCAACGGCCCCTCCCAGCAGCGGGTGATCGGCCGTGCCCTGGCGGACGCCGGGCTCGTCGCGTCCGAGGTGGACGCGGTGGAGGCGCACGGCACGGGCACGACCCTCGGCGACCCGATCGAGGCACAGGCGCTCCTGGCGTCGTACGGCCAAGGCCGTGAGCGGGCCCTGTTGTTGGGTTCGGTGAAGTCGAACATCGGTCATACGCAGGCTGCCGCGGGTGTGGCGGGTGTGATCAAGATGGTGCA
>NZ_JBIAMU010000041.1:0-42481 GCF_042874215.1 Streptomyces sp. NPDC004111 | reverse complement strand
TTCCGACTCTATCAGACCGTTTCCGGTGCCGATTTCCTCGGTGCTTTCCAGGTTCTTCGCTTTCGCGTTTTCCCTTTCCGGCGATTCCGACTCTACCAGTGGATTTCCGTGTCTCTGACCACCTATTCCATGGCATGCAGGAATAGCGATCCGAGATAGGATCAACACTTGCAAGAGGCGCTGCCGACACACGCTTCACAGCGAAGTGATTACGCGTTGGGGTCAGGCAGGAGTACGACAGTACATGGAGCCGCTTGTCGAGGCAAATCGTTTCCGGTGCATCCCTAGGTCATCCAAGCGGGACCTCTCGTGCGGAACTGGGACTTCTTATGACTTACCCTCTGAGAAGGTATGCCGTCCTGGACAGGTAGTGACGGCGCCTCACGAACTCCGCCCCTGGGAGGCCCCCATGACCAGCGTGACGTCCCCTCTTGAAGGTCGCGCCATCGGACTTGCCGCAGTTCCCGACCCCGTGTTCTCCGGAGCCATGGTCGGTCCCGGCACCGCTGTCGACCCCGTACGCGAGCCCTCCGCGGCCGTGTCCCCCGTCGACGGTGTTGTCGTCTCCCTGCACCCCCACGCCTTTGTCGTCGTCGACGGCGAAGGCCACGGTGTACTGACCCACCTTGGCATTGACACCGTTCAGCTCAACGGCGAGGGCTTCGAGCTGCTCGTCAACAAGGGCGACACCGTGACGCGCGGGCAGGAGGTCGTTCGCTGGAACCCGGCGGCGGTCGAGGCCGCCGGCAAGTCGCCCATCTGCCCGGTCGTGGCGCTTGAGGCCACCGCCGACGCTCTCTCCGACGTGGCCGAGGACAGCGACGTGAAGGTCGGCGACGCTCTCTTCAGCTGGAAGTAGACGTCGGCGCCGTAAAGACGGCGGGTAGTACATCCATCGCGGCGGCAGGGTCCGTCGCAACTAGCGGAGACGGTGAAATGGAGACAACGCTGCGAGGCGTCGGCGTGAGCCACGGTGTGGCGATCGGCGAAGTACGGCACATGGGCACGGCGGTTCTGGAGCCGCCGGCCAAGCAGATTCCCACCGAGGACGCCGAGCGCGAGCAGGGGCGCGCGCGACAGGCGGTGGAAGCTGTGGCGGCCGACCTGATCGCGCGGGGCAATCTGGCCGGCGGCGAGGCCCAGGCCGTACTGGAGGCTCAGGCCCTGATGGCTCAGGACCCTGAGCTGATGGCCGATGTGGACCGTCGGATTGCCGTCGGCAGCACCGCCGAGCGTGGTGTGTACGACGCGTTCGCCGCCTACCGTGCACTGCTTGCCGGTGCCGGCGAGTACCTGGCCGGTCGCGTGGCCGACCTCGACGACGTGCGCAACCGCATCGTCGCGCGTCTGCTGGGCGTACCTATGCCGGGTGTTCCCGACAGCGACGAGCCCTACGTGCTCATCGCGCGGGACCTGGCGCCCGCGGACACCGCTCTGCTCGACCCGGCCCTCGTGCTCGGGTTCGTGACCGAGGAGGGCGGGCCGACCAGCCACAGCGCGATCCTCGCGCGGGCGCTGGGTGTGCCCGCCGTGGTGGCGCTGCCGGGTGCCGGTGAGCTGGTCGAGGGCACGGTCGTGGCCGTCGACGGCAGCACGGGCGACATCTTCGTCGAGCCGAGCGCCGAGAAGCGCGCCGAGCTGGAGGCCGCCGCCGCCGAGCGCAAGGCGGCGCTGGCCGCGTCGACCGGTCCCGGTGCGACGTCCGACGGGCACAAGGTTCCGCTGCTCGCCAACATCGGCGGTCCCGCCGATGTCGACGCGGCCGTGGAGGCCGGTGCCGAGGGTGTCGGTCTGTTCCGGACCGAGTTCCTCTTCCTCGACGACAGCAAGCACGCGCCGTCGGAGGAGTCCCAGGTCGAGGCGTACCGCAAGGTGCTGGAGGCCTTCCCCGAGGGTCGCGTCGTCGTGCGTGTGCTGGATGCCGGTGCGGACAAGCCGCTCGAATTCCTGACGCCGGCCGAGGAGCCCAACCCGGCGCTGGGCGTGCGTGGTCTGCGCTCGCTGCTCGACCACCCCGAGGTGCTCCGTACCCAGCTGACCGCGCTCGCCAAGGCGTCCGAGGGTCTGCCGGTGTACCTGGAGGTCATGGCGCCGATGGTCGCGGACCGTACGGACGCCAAGGCGTTCGCGGACGCGTGCCGTGAGGCCGGGCTGCAGGCGAAGTTCGGCGCGATGGTGGAGATTCCGTCCGCCGCGCTCCGGGCGCGTTCGATCCTGCAGGAGGTCGAGTTCCTCTCGCTGGGTACCAACGACCTGGCGCAGTACACCTTCGCCGCCGACCGTCAGGTCGGTGCGGTGTCCCGGCTCCAGGACCCGTGGCAGCCCGCGCTGCTCGACCTGGTGGCGGCTTCCGCCGACGCCGCCAAGGCCGAGGGCAAGAGCTGTGGCGTCTGTGGTGAGGCTGCGGCCGACCCGCTGCTCGCCTGTGTGCTGACCGGTCTGGGTGTCACCTCCCTGTCGATGGGTGCGAAGGCGATTCCTTACGTGCGCGCGACGCTGGCGAAGTACACGCTGGCCCAGTGCGAGCGTGCGGCTGCCGCGGCGCGTGCCGTGGACACCGCCGAGGAGGCCCGTGTGGCCGCGCAGGCGGTGCTGTCCGGGGAGTGACCGGGCAGCGTTGATGTTCGGGTCCGAGGGGCCGCCGGTTCTTCCGGCGGCCCCTCGGGCTTTTCAGTGGTGGGGGCTGCCCGGGGTGTTCATGACCGGGTAGCCCGCGCAGTAGTCGACGCCCGATTCGGGGGCGACCGGTTCGCCCGTCTCCGCGTCGGTGCAGTAGGCGTTGAAGACCTCGCCGGAGGTCAGCGCGGCGAGGTCGCCGTGGTCGAGGCGCCATCCGTGGACCCGGTCGGGTTCACCGGCGCGGGTCGTGCGCAGCACCACTCCCCCGTGGCGTTCGAGGGCCATGCCCGCGGCGAGGAGGGTCACGAACTCGGCGCCCTCCTCCTCGTCCAGCTCGGGGACGCCGTGTTCGTCCACCGCGGCGTGGAGCACGGCGAGCAGCTGTTCCTCGTCCGCGGGGACGCTGCACACGAGATGGTGGGCGCCGGGGCCCGCCCCCTGGAGCAGGCCGACCAGGGCGTGCGAGGCCCGTTCGAAGGCTTCGCGTCCGATGTCCTGGCCGCATTCGGCGCAGTTGCCCAGGTCGGCTAGGAGGAGGGAGGCACAGTCCCAGGTGGCCTTCCGGACCGCTTCGTCGACGAGGAGCGGGACCAGGCTGTCGAGCGGCTGGCCCGTGTAGGGGACGCAGGCGCCGTGGGCGGCGACCTCCGCGGTGAAGCGGGCGCGGGTCTCCGGTCTGTCGGGGTCCAGGCCCGTGGTCGTACAGAACTCCGCGAACTCCTCCGGGTCGAAGAGGGCGACGCTGGTGTGCAGGCCTTCGGAGGCGAGGGCGGTGAGCAGGGCGTCGACCTGCTGGAGGTAGACCGTGTGATCGTCGAAGGTGAAGGTGCGGTAGCCGGCCATGGCCGCGAAGTCCTCCTCGTCGACCAACAGGCCTACGGTTCCGGGGACTTCGCGGCGCAGGTCGCGGCGCATGCTTCGGGTGCTGCGGTGTGGACTGCTGTGGTTCCTGGCGTTCTCCATTGCTCCCCCTGAGCGCTCGATCATTGCTCACTCAGAGTAATCGGGGGCACTGACAACGGAGCGTGGGCGGTGTCAGCCCTGGGTGCGGGTGCGGGCCAGGTCCTCGTAGAAGTGCAGGAGGTCGATGTTGTCGACCGAGCCGGGGTTGACGGCCTTGGCCAGCGGGGTGCCCTGGAGGAGGCGCTTGACGGGGACCTCGATGCGCTTGCCGGTGAGGGTGTGGGGCACGGCGGGCACGGCGATGACCTCGTCGGGGACGTGGCGGGGGGACAGTGCGGTGCGGATGGTGTTCTTGATGCGGGTGCGCAGCTCGTCGTTGAGCTCGGCGCCTTCGGCGAGGTGGACGAAGAGCGGCATCCAGTAGCCGCCGTTGGGCTCTTCCAGGCCGATGACGAGGGATTCCCTGATTTCGGGGAGGCGTTCGACCGCTTCGTAGATGTCGGCGGAGCCCATGCGGACGCCCTGGCGGTTGAGGGTGGAGTCGGAGCGGCCGTGGATGACCACGGAGTGGTGGTCGGTGATCGTGATCCAGTCGCCGTGGCGCCAGACGCCGGGGTAGGTGTCGAAGTAGCTGTCGTGGTAGCGGGTGCCGTCGGGGTCGTTCCAGAAGCGGATCGGCATGGACGGCATGGGGCTGGTGACGACCAGTTCGCCGACCTCTCCGGTGAGCGGCTTGCCCTGGGGGTCCCAGGCCTGGAGGTCGGTGCCGAGGCAGGCGGCCTGGAGTTCCCCGATGTGGACGGGGAGGGTGGGCACGGCGCCGGCGAAGCAGCTGCAGACGTCGGTGCCGCCGCTGACGGAGGCGATCCAGAGGTCGTGGTCGGCCTGCGCGAATTCGTCGTGGAGCCAGCGGAAGCCGTCGGGCGGGAGCGGCGATCCGGTGGTGGCGACGCACTTGACGCGGGAGAGGTCGTGGTCGGCGGCCGGGTGGACGTCCGCCTTTCGGCAGGCCATGACGTAGGCGGCGGAGGTGCCGAAGAGGGTGGCACCGGTCTTTTCGGCGACGGCCCACTGGGCCCCGGTGTCGGGGTACCCGGGGCTGCCGTCGTACAGCACGATCGTGGTGCCGGTGAGCAGGCCGGAGACGAGGAAGTTCCACATCATCCAGCCGGTGGAGGTGTACCAGAAGAAGCGGTCCTCGGGGCCGAGGTCGCAGTGCAGGCCGAGCTGCTTGAAGTGTTCGAGCAGGATGCCGCCCTGGGACTGGACGATCGCTTTGGGCAGTCCGGTGGTGCCCGAGGAATAAAGAACCCAGAGGGGGTGATCGAAGGGAACTTGCTCGAAGACCGGCTCGTTGTCACTCTCAGTAAGGGAAGACCATTCGAGCGTGCCGGAGGGGGCAGGGGTGTCGAGCAGGGGGATGTGGACGACGGCGCGGAGGGTCGGGAGTTCGCGGCGGAGTTCGGCGACGGTTTCCGTGCGGTCGTGGGTCTTGCCGCCGTAGCGGTAGCCGTCGACCGCGAAGAGGACGACCGGCTCGACCTGCTGGAAACGGTCGAGGACACTGCGGGCGCCGAAGTCGGGGGCGCAGGAGGTCCACACGGCGCCGACGGCGGCGGTGGCGAGGAGGGCGGTGATCGCTTGGGGAATGTTGGGGAGATATCCGCTGACGCGGTCCCCGGGGCGTACGCCGAGGGCACGTAGTTCGGCGGCCAGGGAGCCGACCTGGCGGCGGAGCTCGGACCAGGTGACGGGCTGCGGGTTCTGGGTCTCGTCGACGTGCAGCAGGGCGGGCTCGTCGGCGCGGGCCGGGTCCTCGGCGGTGCGCAGGGCGTGCTCCGCGTAGTTCAGGGTGGAGCCGGGGAACCACTGTGCGCCGGGCATGGTGCGCTCGCCGAGCACGGCGTCGTACGGGGTGGAGAACCGGATGTCGAACCACTCGGCGACGGCTTTCCAGAATGTGTCGAGTTCGGTGACCGACCAGCGGTGGAGTGCTTCGTAGCCGCCTTCGGCAGGGGCTCCGTAGCGGTCCGCGGCCCAGGCCTGGAAGCGGGTGACCGTCGCTTCGGCGATGCGGTCGGGGCTCGGCTGCCAGAGGGGCTCCGGCTGGGGCGCGGTGTTCGTCGCGGAGGTCGAGGTCATGGAACGGCTCCCGGGTTCTACGGCTCTGCGGTTCTGCGGTTCTGTCCGTGCGGTGGTGTCTGTCCGTGCGGTGGTGCTGGTCGGCCCTGTGGGGCCCGGGGTGCTGGCTGAGCTGGTCGGTGTTCCGGCCCGCGGGGCGTGGTGCGGGGAGTGCGTGCGGGATCACTCCCCGTGGGGCGCGGTCGCGCTCGGGCTCCGGTCGGGAGGGGGTGGGCCGGCCCGGGGTTCGGGCCGGTGTCCCCGCCGTCGCGGACGGGCGCGCTGTGCGGACTGAGGGGGACGATGCCACGTGATCGACATCCGCACCAGGGCGGGTGGGCGACCGTGCTGGTGGGAGCGGGTGTCGGCGGTGCGGGGAGAGGAGGAACGGCGAGGGACGGGGAGTGGTGGAGTCGGGCTGGGTGAACGGAAGTTGAACGGAGCTCATTGACTGGTGGGACGGTGGCAGGGTGGGGGCCATGAGCGGTCGTGACCTGGTGCGTTCGGTGAAGATGGTCGGTTCGGTGCAGGGACTGCGGGCCGTGCGGTCCGCTTGGCGCAGACGGCGCGCGGACGCCTGGGGGCTGCCTCCTCGGCGGGCGGAGCGGGCGCGGGTGCCGGGGGTCGTGACCGGTGCGGAGGCGTTGCCCGGGGGTGGGACGGTCCATTTCGCCCGGTCCGAGCTGCGGATCCTGGTGGCCGCGGGTGGGGCGGTGTTCTGGGGCTGGGACGGGGCGGCACCGGAGCCGTCGTACGCGTTGGCCGGGCTGAGTCCTGGTCCTGATCCGCGGGTGGTGCTGGAGCCGGACAAGGACGGTGGCTGGCAGGTGGTCGCGGAGCGGGTGACGGTGGCGGTCTCCCGGCACGGGGCGATCGAGGTGCGGACCCCGGGCGGGGTGCTGCTGCGGCGGGAGCTGCCGCCCCGGTGGTGGGAGCCGGTGGACGCGGTCCAGGATGCCAGGGCCGACGCGGTGGGTGAGGGGCGGTGGTTGCAGCGGTCCGAGGTGGCGGCCGACGCACGCTTCTTCGGGCTCGGCGGGCGGGCGGACGGGCCTCGGCTGCGGGACGGTACGTACCGGCTGTGGAACACCGATCCGGGCGGGGAGTTCGAGCCGGGGGACGATCCGCTGTATCTGACGATGCCGGTGCAGTTCGTGGTGTCGGACGCGGGGGCGCATCTCGCGTTCTACGACAACTCGTGGGACGGGCGCGTGCTGCTGCGCGAGGGCGAGGAGGGGGGTGGTTCGGGGCACGACCGGGCGGGGTGCAGTGAACTGCGCATGACCGGTGGGCCGTTGCGGTGCTGGGTGGTGGTGGGCACGCCCGCGCGGGTGCTCCAGGGGTGGACGGCGCTCACCGGCCGCCCCGTACGGCCGCCGTCCTGGGCGCTCGGACCGCAGCACGCCCGGTGGGGGTTCGGGAGTGCGGAGGAGGTGCGGCGGGTGGTCGCCGGGTATCGGGAGCGCGGGCTGCCGCTGTCCGCCGTGCATCTCGACATCGACCACTACGACCGGCACCGGGTGTTCACGGTGGACCGTGCCGCTTTTCCTGATCTGCCGGGGCTGGCCCGGGAGTTGCGTGAGGAGGGCGTAAGGCTGGTGTCGATCGTGGATCCGGCGGTGCGGGCGTCGGCAGGCGATCCGGTGTACGCGAGCGGGGTCGCGGCCGGGGCGTTCGTACGGGACGCGCGGGGCCGGGAGGTGCGGGGAGAGGTGTGGCCCGGGGAGTGCGCCTTCCCGGACTTCACGGATCCCGGGGTGCGGGAGTGGTGGGGCGACCTGTATCAGGAACGGCTGGACCAGGGGTTCTCCGGGGTGTGGCACGACATGAACGAGCCGGTGTCGTTCTCCGCGTTCGGCGACGCCACGCTGCCGCGGTCGGCGCGGCACGCGTTGGAGGGGCGCGGTGGTGATCACCGTGAGGCGCACAACGTGTACGGGCTGGCGATGGCGCGGGCGGGGTACGAGGGGCTGCGGCGGTTGCGGCCGGAGGAGCGGCCGTTCCTGTTCTCGCGGTCGGGGTGGGCCGGAATGCAGCGGTACGGGGGGACCTGGTCGGGGGACGTGTCCACCGGGTGGCCGGGTCTCCGGGCTTCGCTGTCGCTGGTCCTGGGGCTCGGGCTGTGCGGGGTTCCGTACTCGGGGCCGGACGTGGGCGGCTTCGGGGGACGTCCGGGGGGTGAGCTGTATCTGCGGTGGTTCCAGTTGGGGGCGTGGCTGCCGTTGTTCCGTACGCATGCGGCGATCGACGCGGGGCGCCGGGAGCCCTGGGAGTTCGGACCGCGGGTGCTGGAGCACGCGCGGGCGGCCCTGCTGGAGCGGGAGCGGTTGCTGCCGTACTTCGTGACGCTGTCGCACCTGGCCCGGCTCACCGGGGCGCCCTATGTGCGGCCGGTGTGGTGGGGATCGCCCGGTGACCGGGCGCTGCGGGACTGCGAGGACGCCTTTTTGCTGGGGGACGCGCTGCTGGTGGCACCGGTGCTGGAGCCGGGGGTCGGCAGACGGGCCGTGCGGTTGCCGCGGGGACGCTGGTACGACACGGCCACCGGGGAGGCGTACGACGGGCCGGGGCAGGTGCTTGTGGATTCCCCCGGGGCGGAGAGTGCGGAGTCACGGATTCCGGTGCTGGTGCGGGGCGGGGCAGTGATTCCGGTGCGGGAGCCGGACGGGGAACTCGTCCTGGAGGTATGGGCTCCGGCCGTCGGCCGTACGGGCGGTGGGCTGCTGGTGCGGGACGGGGGCGACGGGTGGGAACAGCCTCCGGTGGAGCGGTTCACTTCGTGCGTGCGGGAGGGGCGGGTCGTGGTGGAGCGGGAGGGGGGTGGGGAGGTGGGTGTTCGGGTTCGGGTGAGAGGGGGTGGGGCTTGAGGGGTGGGTCGTGAGTGGCGGGGCTTGGCGTGAGGAGTCGGGCTGGGAGGGGCGGGGCGCGTGAGGGGTGGGGCAGGTGTGGGGCTTGAGTGGCAGGGGCTTGGAGTGGTGAGGCCTTGAGTGGCGGGAGGGGCTGGGGTGGGGGGCTGGGGTGATGCACTGGTGGTGAGTGGTCAGCCTGGTGCGCGAGCGAGGGGCGGGGTTCAGGGGCGGCGGGTGTAGGTGCCGGCGAACCAGGCTCGGGCGGCCTGGGTGTGGAGGGGGAAGGCGAGTTCTGTCGGGGCGTACAGGACCTGCCATCCGGCGGTCTCCGCCGTGGGAACCGAGGGGGGAAGTTCCGATTCTTCGACGGCCGGAAGGAGCCCGAAGAGGAGGAGGTGGTCGGTCGGGGAGCTGAGGGCGTCGGCCAGTTGGACGTCCGCTGCGTGGGCCTCGATACCTGTTTCCTCGCGGAGTTCGCGGACTACGGCGTTCCGCCAGTCCTCGGCGTGGTCGATGAAGCCGCCGGGGAGAGCTAGGGCGCCGTTCTGGGGCTCGATGGTGCGGGTGATTACCAGGAGGCCGGTGGAGGGGGTGGGGGCGGCCGAGGTGGTGGAGGTGGTTGTTGTGGTGGGGGTGGTTGTTGTGGCGTGTACGGGAAGCAGGGCGACTGCTACGGGGAGGGGGTTGCGGTAGGTCGTCTCCTGGCAGGAGGGGCAGGTGCGGGGCCAGGAGGTGGTGGCGGAGGTGGGGTAGGGGGTGCCGCAGTGGGGGCAGTGGGTGTGGGTCACGGGGGTGAGGTTAGGGGAAGGGGGTGAGGGTGGGGTGGGGTTCGGGTGAATGGGGTTATGAGGGGGGGGAGGTGGAGCGTCGGGTGGGCGGAGCGTGAGGCGTGGGGGGCGGTGCGTTGGCCGGGCGGGGGCGGGGTGTGCGGCTTCGCCGGGGGCCGCCCTCTTGCCCGCCCGTTCCGCCCCCGGGGGCGGCCCCGCCGCCCAAGGGGGCGGGGGCTCGGGGTTGGGTTGGGGGGTGGGGTGGTAGGTGGGGGCGTATGAGACGGCGTGTGGGAGTTGTGGGGCGGGTCGGTGGGGTGTTGGGGGGTGTCGCCCTGCTGGTGGGTTCCGTGGGGGCGGCTCCCGTTCCTGCGGAAGGGTCGGGTGCGGGTCAGGGGAAGGAGCAGGGGCAGGGAGGCGGGGGGTTCGGTTCGGGTGGGGCGGAGGCGAGGGCTCCCAAGGAGTTTGTTTCGTTGGGGAAAGTGGATCCGACGATCTTGCTGGACATGCGGTACTCCACCGCCCACAACTTCATGGGCGAGCCCGTCGACGGGTACCGGCAGCCGGTCTGCATTCTGACCCGGCCCGCCGCCCAGGCCCTGCGCAAGGCACAGCGGGTGCTGCTCCGCTCCGGTTACACGCTCAAGGTGTACGACTGCTACCGCCCGCAGCGGGCCGTCGACCACTTCGTACGGTGGGCGAAGGACCTCAAGGACACCGCCATGAAGCAGGAGTTCTATCCGCGGGTGGACAAGTCACGGCTGTTCGCGGACGGGTACATCGCCGAGAAGTCCGGTCACAGCAGGGGCAGTACCGTCGACCTGACGATCGTCGAACTGCCCGCCCGCCGCACCAGGCCGTACGTACCGGGCGAGAAGCTGGCGCCCTGTTTCGCACCGAAGGCAGAGCGGTTCCCGGACAACTCCGTGGACATGGGGACCGGCTACGACTGCTTCGACACGCTGTCGCACACCGACGACCCCCGTGTCCCGGGTGTGCAGCGCGCGCATCGGCAACTGCTGAAGAACACCCTCGGCGCCCAGGGATTCACCAATCTCCCCGAGGAATGGTGGCACTTCACGCACAAACCGGAACTCTTTCCCGACACCTACTTCGACTTTCCGGTCTCGCGCCGCTCCGTCGCCGGACATCGAGCCGCCGGAGATCGAGCCGCCCGCGATTGAGCCGAACCGGTGCCTCCGGAAGCGAGTGGTGGAAGGAAGAGCGGGTTGCCAGGGCCACCCCCGTCGGTCCCGGCAACCCGCTCTCTCCCCTACCGGACGCCGTTTCCCCGTATCCGGTTCTCCGTCCCAGGAGTTCTTCTGAGCGGTTCCCGTACCCGCTCCCCCGTTTCCCGAATTCCGCCGAGCGCCTACGGTGCCCCCATGGAGCAGACATTTGATTCGTACGAGGAGTTCTGGCCCTACTACGTCGCGATGCACTCCCGCGCCGCCACCCGCTGGGTCCATCTGACCGGCACTCTCACCGGTCTGGCCGTCACCGCGTACGGCCTGGCGCGCGGCCGCAAACGGTACGCCGCCGCCCTTCCGCTCATCGGGTACGGAACCGCCTGGCCCGCCCACTTCCTGATCGAGAAGAACAACCCGGCGACCTTCGGCCACCCCGCCTGGTCGCTGCGCGGGGACATCCAGATGATCCGCACGATGCTGGCGGGGCGCGACGCGGAGCTGGCGGAGACCGCCGCCAAGTGGCTCGCCGAGAACCGCTGAGGCGTCGGCGGATGTCCTGAGCCCCGAGGGGGCGGCCGTACCCCTGGCGCGGGATGGCCACCCCGGGCCAAGGGGGCGCCACGCGCGTCCACCGGGGCGTACGCCCGGCCCTGCCCGCGTGCCGCCCCTTCCCGGCGGCGCGGCGGAACCCCGACTCCCGTTGCTGTCAGGCTTCTTGACGCCCCATTCCGGCCGGTGAACACTTCCCGGTGTCAGTCGGCGCCGTCGCCTCACCGGCCACATCCCGCACCGGGATCGGGCCGCGCCGCGCCCTGCCCAGTCGAGGACCGGGGCCCGCCCCGGGCGAGCCCAGGAGCCGCCATGGACGTCATGACCAATGGGGAAGTCTTCCGCGGGGAAGTCATAGGCACCGCGATCCTGATTCTGTTCGGTGCGGGCGTGTGCGCCGCCGTCACGCTGAGGTTCTCCAAGGCGAAGGCGGCCGGCTGGATCGTCATCGCCTTCGGCTGGGGCTTCGGCGTGATGGCCGGCGCGTACACCGCCGGTCCGCTCTCCGGCGGCCACCTCAACCCGGCCGTCACCCTCGGCATCGCGGTCGAGTCCGGGAAGTGGGGGCAGGTCTGGGTGTACGTGCTCGGGCAGATGGTGGGCGCCATGATCGGCGCCGTCCTCACCTGGCTCGTCTACTACGCGCAGTTCGGCGCCAACCGGGAGACCGAGCAGTCGCTGCCCACCCTCGGGATCTTCTCCACGATTCCCGAGATCAGGAACCCGGTCGCCAACCTGCTCACCGAGACCATCGCCACCTTCGCGCTGGTCCTGCCCATCCTGGCGTTCGGTCTGACGGAGGGTCTTGGCACCTCCGGCACCAAGACGCTCATCGTCGCGTTCCTGGTGGTCGGGATCGGCCTGTCGCTCGGCGGGCCCACGGGCTATGCGATCAACCCGGCCCGCGACCTCGGACCGCGCCTCGTGCACGCCGTGCTGCCGATCCCCAACAAGGGCACCTCCGACTGGAGTTACGCGTGGGTCCCGGTGGCCGGTCCGCTGATCGGCGGGGCACTCGGCGGCCTCGTCTACAACCTGGCGTTCTAGCACCAAGCAGCTATCGAGCGAGGGGACCTCATGACCGACAGCAGCGAGAAGTTCGTCGCGGCGATCGACCAGGGCACCACATCCAGCCGCTGCATCATCTTCGACCACGACGGCGCGATCGTCGCCGTCGACCAGCGCGAGCACCGTCAGATCTTTCCCAAGCCGGGCTGGGTGGAGCACGACGCCACCGAGATCTGGGCCAAGGTGCAGGCGGTCGTCGCGGGGGCGCTCGCCAGGGCGGGGCTGCGCGCGGACCAGCTGAGCGCGCTGGGCATCACCAATCAGCGCGAGACGACCGTGCTCTGGGACCGCTCGACCGGCAAGCCGGTGCACAACGCGATCGTCTGGCAGGACACCCGTACCTCCGCGCTCTGCACAGAGCTGGGCGGCACCGACGGGCAGGACCGGTTCCGCGACCGGACCGGTCTGCCGCTGGCCAGCTACTTCTCCGGCCCCAAGGCGGCCTGGCTGCTCGACAACGTCCCCGGGCTGCGCAACCGGGCCGAGCGCGGCGAGATCGCCTTCGGCACGATCGACTCGTGGCTGATCTGGAACCTGACCGGCGGCACGCAGGGCGGCGTCCACGTCACCGACGTCACCAATGCCGGCCGGACCATGCTGATGAACCTGGAGACCCTCCAGTGGGACCCCGGGATCCTCTCCGCGATGCGGGTCCCCGAGGCCGCACTGCCGGAGATCAGGTCGTCGGCGGAGGTGTACGGGACGGCCGTCGGGCAGCTCGCCGGGGTGCCGGTGGCCTCCGCGCTCGGCGACCAGCAGGCGGCGGTGTTCGGGCAGGCCTGCTACGACACCGGCACGGCCAAGAACACGTACGGGACGGGCAGCTTCCTGTTGCTGAACACCGGGAACCGGCCGGTGCCCTCGAAGAACGGGCTGCTCACCACCATGGGCTACAAGATCGGCTCCGAGGCGCCGGTCTACTGCCTGGAGGGCTCGATCGCGATCACCGGGGCGCTGGTGCAGTGGTTCCGCGACCAGCTCGGGATCATCCGCAGTGCGGAGGAGATAGAACCGCTCGCGGCGAGCGTGACGGACAACGGCGGGGCGTACATCGTGCCGGCGTTCTCCGGTCTGTTCGCGCCCTACTGGCGCTCCGACGCGCGCGGTGTCATCACCGGCCTGACCCGGTACGTGACCAAGGCGCACCTGGCGCGGGCGGTGCTGGAGTCGACGAGCTGGCAGACGCGGGAGGTCGTCGACGCCATGTACCAGGACTCGGGGGTGCGGATCAGCACGCTCAAGGTGGACGGCGGGATGACCGTCAACAATCTCCTGATGCAGCATCAGGCGGATGTGCTGGGTGTGCCGGTGATCCGGCCGAAGGTGTCCGAGACGACCTGCCTGGGTGCCGCGTACGCGGCCGGGCTCGCGACCGGGGTGTGGTCGGACCTGGACGAGCTGAAGGCGCACTGGCAGCGCGACGCGGAGTGGGAGCCGCGGATGGGCGCGCCGGAGCGCGACCGCGAGTACCGCAACTGGCGCAAGGCGGTGGAGCGCAGCTTCGGCTGGCAGGAGGACGGAGCGGAGTAACCGCACTACCATCGACGGGCGTCGCACGTCCCGGTCGCCCGTCGTCCGGCAGCGCCGTGGGCCTGCCGTCCGGTCGCCCCGCCGCCCGGCCACAGGGCCGTGCGTCGCGCGGGAGGGGCAACTGCCGCGGTCCGCACCCCAGTCGGCGGGGGTGCGGGCCGCTCTCCTCCGCGCAGGCCGTGCCGTGGCCGGGGTGCCGTCCGGGTGCTACGGGGTGACGGCCGCGGCGGCCCTGCGCCGGGACGCGGAGAGTTCCAGGGCGTGTTCGACGACCGCGATCAGCACGTCCTTGGCGGACTCGCGGTCGCGGGCGTCGCACAGCATGACGGGAACGTCCGGGTCGAGGTCGAGGGCGGCGCTGATGGTCTCGGCGGGGTGCCGGTCCGCGCCGTCGAAGCAGTTGACGGCGACGGTGAAGGGGATGCCGCGGCGTTCGAAGTAGTCGACGGCCGCGAAGCAGTCCTCCAGCCTGCGGGTGTCGGCGAGCACGACGGCGCCGAGCGCGCCCTGGGCCAGCTCGTCCCACAGGAACCAGAAGCGGTCCTGTCCCGGGGTGCCGAAGAGATAGAGGACGAGGTCCTCGCGCAGGGTGATGCGGCCAAAGTCCATGGCGACGGTGGTGGTCGTCTTGGCCTCGACGCCCTGGGTGTCGTCGATGGGCCGGCCCGCCTCGCTGAGGGTTTCCTCGGTGCGCAGCGGTCTGATCTCGCTGACCGCGCCGACCAGGGTGGTCTTGCCCACCCCGAATCCGCCGGCGACCAGAATCTTCAGCGTCACCGGCTCCACGGGCCGCTTCTTGCGGCTGGAACGCCCGAAGACCATCGTTCAGTTCTCCTGATCTCGCTGCGCGGAGGGGTTTGTTCCGCGCCGTGTGTCCAAGGGCTGGTTCAGAGGGCTCTGAGGCCGTCGATCACTTCGCGCAGCAGGCTCTCGTCCGGCAGCTCCGCGGGCTCCACCGGCCGGGTGACATGCACCAGTTGGTCCTCGACGAGGTCTCCGACCAGTACTCGCACGACGCCGACCGGCAGGTCGAGGGTGGCGGCCAGTTCCGCGATGGACTGCGGGCTCTCGTTGCACAGTTCGACGATCTCGACGTGCTCGGGGGCGAGCGTCTGGTCCCGGTCGGGTTCGTCCGCCGCGGGTTCGGGGATGACGATGGCGATCAGGTCGAGCCGGTGCCGGATCGCACTGCTCGTACGCCCCCGGGTCATCGCGTACGGGCGGACGACGGGGCCCGCCTCGTCGTCGAACCAGTGGGAGGGTTCCTGGCGTCCCGCCGGGTCCGCCTCCCGTGCCGCGGAGTCCGGCTGCCGTCCTTCGCCCGTCGGGCGCGCTCCCGCGGTGTCCGGGTGCGGTCCGGCGCCGGCACGTGGTCCCGTGTCCGCGCGCGGTACGGGTCGCACCCGTGGCCACGCGCTCCTGCGGGGGCCCGCGCCGGCGGTCGCGTCCCGGTCCGTGTCCGTGCCTGCGTCGTTCATCCCGGAACCGCTCACCCGCCGGTGGGCAGACCGGACCGTGGTGCCGTCCTGAGGTGGGCACCGACGCGCTTGACCATCAGCGTCATCTCGTACGCGACCTGGCCGACGTCGGAGTCGGCGTCGGAGAGGACGGCGAGGCAGCTGCCGTCGCCCGCGGCGGTGACGAAGAGGAACGCGTCGTCGAGCTCGACCACGGTCTGGCGGACCCTGCCCGCCTCGAAGTGGCGGCCGACGCCCTTGGCCAGGCTGTGGAAGCCGGAGGCGACGGCGGCGAGGTGCTCGCCGTCCTCCCTGGTGAGGCTCTGCGAGGCACCGGTGGGGAGCCCGTCGCTGGAGAGCACCAGCGCCTTGCGGATGCTGCCGACGCGCTGGACCAGCTCGTCGAGGAGCCAGTTGAGTTCGCCGGACCCCCGGCCCGAGGCATTGTGTGCTGCGGCGTGCGGTGCGGTCATCAACCGTCTCCCTCTGCTGTCGTTCCTGATGCTGTCTCGGCCGTTCCGGTGTCGTTCCCTGTGCGTGGCCCGGTGGCGTCGGCGGCGGATTCGGCGGTGGCGGCGGTGCGGTGCGGCGGTGCGGTGTTCGTGCCCAGTGTGCCCAGTGTGTCGGGTGTGTTGGAACTGGTGATCTCAGCCGTTTCGGCGGCCTCGTCCTCGTTCTGGCGGCGGCCGCGCTGCCAGCCCCGCTGGAGCGAGGCCATCCGGCTGCGTACCTCGTCGGCGTCGCGCTCGGTCTCCTCGACGGGTGCCGGGCGGGTGTTCTCCGCCGTACGGGCGGCCTCCGCTTCCTTCTTCAGCTGTGGGGCGAGGCTGGCCTGGCGCACCCGGCGGGGCAGACCGCCGAGGGAGGGGGCCGGGTCCCCGGGGGCGGCGGCCGGGCGCTCGGGCGCGGCTCCGTTGAGGGGCGCGGTGCGGCCGCGGGAGGGCCGGAGCGGCTGGGGCTCCGGGGATCCCGCGGGTCCGGCGCTCTCCATGGGCTCCAGGAACGGCCGGGACTGCCGGGGTTCGCCGGTGTGCCGTGGCTCCGCGGGCTGCCGGGACTCGCCGGTGTGCCGGGGTTCCGCGGGCTGCTGGGGGGTGATGCGGCGGCCGTGCTCGGCGACCAGCGCGGGCTTGCGGCGGGGCAGCGGTACGGGACCGTCGGGGCGGGCCGTGTCGGCACCGTCCCTGGTGAGGTCGGCGGCCTGCTGGTGCTGGACGCGGGCGGCGTCGGCGATGCGGCCGCGGCCGGACCGTCCGCCGGTTCCGCGCTGCTTCTCCAGGCCGCGGGCGCGGAAGATGCCGCCGCGCTCGCTCTCGGTGTCCTCCAGGTCGCCGAAGGAGGAGCCGGTGGCCGCCCCGAGGGCGGGCGCGGGCTCCAGGCCGAGGGTGCCCAGCGGCGGTTCCAGTTCGACGGGGCCGTCCAGGACGGAGGGGGCGGCCCGGCCCGGGGTCGTACGGCCGAGGGCGGTCAGCCCGGGGCGGCCTCCGGGGCCGGTCGGTGCGCTCTCGCCGGGGCGGCCCCTGCCGTGCTCGCGGTCGCCCTCGTGGTCGGCGCGGAAACCGGCACCGTCGGTGTCCGGTGCATCGGTGAGGAGGGTGGCCGGAATGAACACGACGGCGGTGGTGCCGCCGTACGGGGACTGCTGGAGGGACACGCGGACGTTCTGCCGCTGGGCGAGCCGGCTGACCACGAAGAGGCCGAGCCGGTCGGTGTCGGAGAGTTCGAACTCGGGGGTCTCGGCCAGCCGCAGGTTGGCGTCGAGGAGCAGGTCGGCGGCCATGCCGAGGCCGCGGTCGTGGATCTCCAGGGTGAAGCCGTTGGCGACGCGCTCGCCGAGCACCTGCACCGCGGTGTGCGGGGGCGAGAACACCGTGGCGTTCTCCAGGAGTTCGGCGATCAGGTGGGTGAGGTCGGCGACGGCGGGGCCGCCGACGCCGATCCGCGGCAGCCGCCGCACCTCGATGCGCTCGTAGTCCTCGACCTCGGCGACGGCGGCCCGTACGACGTCCATCAGCTGGACGGGCTTGCGCCACTGCCGGGAGGGGGCGGCGCCGGAGAGGATCACCAGGCCCTCGGCGTGCCGGCGCATACGGGTGGTGAGGTGGTCGAGGCGGAAGAGGTCGGCGAGTTCGTCGGTGTCCTCGGTGCGGCGCTCCATGGTGTCCAGGAGCGTCAGCTGGCGGTGCAGCAGCACCTGGTTGCGGCGGGCCAGGTTGACGAAGACCTCGGAGACGCCGCGCCGCATGTCGGCCTGGCGCACGGCGGACTCGACGGCGGCCCGCTGGAGGGTGTTGAGCGCCTGGCCGACCTGGCCCAGTTCGTCCTTCTCGTACTCCAGGCGGGGGGCCTCGGTCTCGACGTCGACGGCCTCACCGGCGGCGAGGCGGCGCATGACGGAGGGCAGCCGGACGCCGGAGGCCTCGTGGGCCTCCTTGCGGAGCCGCTTGAGGTCGCGGACCAGGTCGCGGCCGACGCGCACGGACACCACGACGGAGACGATCAGGGCGAGGAAGCCGAGGACGCCGGCCGCGCCCGCCTTGAGGAGGACGCCGAAGGCGACCGGCTCGACACGGGTCTGGTAGTCGTAGCTGGCCTCGTCGCCGCGGGTGGCGAGCAGTTGGAGGACCGGCGGCGCGGCGGCCTCCCAGGAGGTGACCGGTACGGCGCTGGGGTTGCGGGTGGGGCCCTGCTGGAGGAGCTTCTCCTCGGCGGTGCGCAGGGCGGCCGTGTCGGGGCCCTTCCAGAGCTGTTCGTAGCGCTGCCGCTCGGAGGCGGGCAGTTGCTCCAGGCTGGTCTCGTACAGCGTCGTGCGGCTGGCGATCAGGCCGGTGAGCTGGCGCAGTTCCGCGGAGGTGATCTGCCGCAGGGTGAGGGCGGAGGCGATCAGCGCGTCCTCGCGGGAGACGAGTTCGCGGGCCCGGGTGGTGCCGACGAGGGCGCGGCCCTGCTTGTCCATCTCGACGTCCCGCAGGACGTGGAGGTTGGCGAGGAAGGTGTGGCAGGGGTCGATGAGCCTGCTGTAGAGGTCGAGTGCCTGGCTGCGGGTGACGGTGTTGTTCTCCACCGAGCGGCGCAGGGCGGAGATGCCGTCGAACGCTTCGAGCAGGGCGGCGAGGCGTTCGCGGGCCTGCGGTGTCAGTTCGTCGGCGACATCGGGGTCCTGGGAGTTCTTGCGGATCGTCGCCACGGCGGTGTCGGTGGCGACGCGCTGGCGGACCAGAGCGGGCAGGGCCTCGGAGTTCCGCTTGTCGGCGAGGTAGACGAGGGTCTGTCTGCGCTCCTGCTGGACGACCTGGACGGCGTCCTCGACCGGGGAGCCGATCTTCTCGACCACGTAGGCGATGTCCAGCAGTTCGCTCGCCTCGCGGCCGGTGAGCACGGTCGCGAATCCCCACAGCGCGGTGAGGGAGACGAGCGGCACCAGCAGCAACGCCACGATCTTCCGGCGGATGGACTTCCCGCGAAAGCGCATGGCCTCCCCCAGCTCAACCCCGCTCGGCGGGGGTGGTGTTCCGTCGATCTGATCCGTCAGCTGATCCGTCAACGCAGTCCGTCAACAAACGGCGTGAGCCTACTACTGACCCATAGCCAACTCGAAGGCACGTCCGGACTGTTTTCAGCCGCCCCACCAGCGCCCGATCATGACTTGTCCCGGAATCAAGGGAGTTGGCAACCGTGCCTTTGGCAAAGGACACCGCACCTCCCGGCATATTCCGCATCTTTGCGGATGGCTGGAATTGTTCGCTCCATGGCGGTGGTCCGGGAATCTTTCGGACGGGTTGTTCGTCCCTTTGTACGGGGAGACGAATGGGGAGCCCGACGGCCGCGTAAAGCGGCACAAGCCGGGCAGTCAGAGCTGAAGGCGCTTATTACGGGCGCTGGTTGGGCGGTACGTGGTGGGGAGTGGGGTCATGAAGGCGGAGGAGCTTCCGGCGGAGTCGGGGCCGGCGGCGCACCGGCAGCTGTGGGTCGAGGAACCGGCGCTGCGCTGGCGGCTGCCGGATCCGGTGCGTACGTCCGCGGTGCGGGCCGTGGTCATAGTGTCGGTGACCCTGATCCAGGCGATGGTGGCCTATCTGTTCAGCCTGACCGGGTCCTGGCTGGCGTTCCCGATGGTGCTGAGCAGTGTGGCAAGTACGGTCGCCGCGACCTGGGGCGTGCTGGACGTGTGGGTCACCCGCCAGGTGTGGAACCAGCGCAACGGTGTGGTGTCCATGCCCAGCAGCACGGCGCGGCAGCTGCGCAGGGAGCGCCGTTCGGCACGGCGCTCGGCGCGCAGGGAAGCACGAATACGGGAGAAGGACCGGGTGGCGGGCACGGGCCGCGGTCGCGCCCGGCAGCTCTCGGAGGCGTGAGAGCCGCGGCGGCCCAGACGTCGGTGGGTGTGCGCGGTGTGGCCCCGCCGTCGCCCGGTGTGCCCGGCATGGCCCCGCCGTCGCCCGGCGGGGCCGCGGGCGGCTAGCGCTCGGCCGGTGTCAGCCGTTCGGCCGGTGCCTGCTCTCCGGTCGCCGCCTTGTCCGCCTCCCGCGGCTCGTCCGCCGCGGCGCGCTTGAACATCCGGGTCGCGGTGATCTCGCCGTGGATGGTCTCGCCCTCGGTGCTCTGCTGCGGCAGCCCCGGCCGCAGGTGCTCCTCGACGCTGATGTACTTCAGGCCCGCCCTGAGGTCCGCGTCGTTGCGCAGCCGGATGACCAGCGGGAACTCGGCGAGCGCCGTGGTGTCGAACAGCCCGGTCGTGTAGAGGAGCTGGACGCCCAGCGCGTCCGAGACCGCCCGCTGGAGTTCCAGCAGGTACGTGGCGTTGGCGCGGCCGATCGGGTTGTCCAGGAACAGCGTGCCGGCGTGCCGGTGCTTGTCGCGGCCCCGGTCGTTGCTGCGCAGCGCGGCCATCGTGCAGTAGAGGGCGATGGCCGCGGTGAGCAGCTGGCCGCCGGAGAACACGTCGCCCATCTGCCCGACCGGCACCCGCTCGGCACGCAGTACGGCGTCCGGCTTGAGGATCTCGACCGCGATGCCCCTGGGCTCCAGCGCCGCCTGCACGCCGCGCAGCAGCAGTGACATGCCGTCGCGCCGCATGTCCGAGTTCTTCCTGACCGCCGCGCGGGTGGCCTCGTCGACGACTTCGCCGAGCCGCTCCACCAGCGTGGCCTGGTCGGGTTCCTCGAAGCGGATGCGCAGGAACTCCTGCCCGGACCACTCCCCCAGTCCCTCGGGCAGCTGCGAGAGCCGCTGGGCGGAGCGCAGGGTCGCCAGGGCGGACTCCACCAGTCCGCGCAGCCGGTCGACGATGCTGTCGCGGTTGCGCTCCAGCTGCGCCAGTTCGTCGGTGAGGACGCGCAGCCGGGGTGCGAACGCCGCCGCCCAGGCCGCCGCGTGCTCGGGCAGCGCGGCGGCGGGCAGTTCCCGGATCTGCTGGCGGGCGGGGGTGCGCACCTGCTCGTACCGGGTGGAGTTGGCGTGCCGTACCAGGACGTCGCTCGCCTCCCGTACCGACGCCTCGGCCGCGGACAGGTCGCCCGCGCAGCCGCGCAGCGAACGGCGGGCCTCGGCGGCCGAGTTGCGGGCCTCCTCCAGGGTGCCGGGGTGGGGCTCGGGAGCCTCCTCGCCCTCCTCGTCCTGGTCGTGGTCGCGCAGCAGGTCGCGCAGGAGGGCCGCCGTCTCGTCGAAGCCGCCTGCGGCGTCCTCGGCGGCCCGGTGGGCGTGCAGGAGTTCGCCGTGCGCGGCGCGGGCGACGTCCAGCGCGTCGGTGCGGGTGGCGAGTTCGGTGGTGGCGGTGCGCAGCAGGGTCTGGGCGTGCTCGGCGTCGGCGGGCGCCAGGTCCTGGGGCAGTTCGGTGTGGGCGGCGCCGTCCTCGGGGGCGAGCCGCTCGGCCTCGCCGCGCAGTCGTCCGAGCTGCTCGCTGGCGGCCGACGCCCGGGACTCCAGGGTCTGGACGAGCGATTCGGCGCGGGCGGCGGCGGCCTGCCGGGAGGGTCCGTCGGCGCCGTCGGTGCCCTCCAGGAGCTGGCCGGCCCGGTTGCGGACCTTGTTGCTGAGGCGGTTCAGCTCGGCGAGTGCGGCGCTCTCGTCGCTCTCGGCGCGGGCCTGTTCGGCGCGCAGGTCGGCGCCGACGCCGACCTTCTCGTACAGCTGGGAGGCGGCCCGGTAGGCCTCGCGCAGGGCGGGGAGCGCGGCGCGCGGCGCGTCGGGGTCGGGCTCCGGGAGCGACTCGGGCGCTCCCGCGATCTCGGCGCGTTCGGCGCGCAGCGTGCGGGAGGTGCGGTGGGCGTCGTCGGCGGTGCGCTGGGCGGTGCGCCGGTCCTCGTCGGCGGCCTTGGCGCGCTCCAGGAGGGTGGCGGCACGGGCCTCGGACTCGGCGGCCTCGTCGGCGAGTTCGCGCAGTTTGGCCTGCCAGCCGGCGCGTTCGCGCAGCCGGTGGGCGAGGCCCGCGAGCACGTCGGCGACCCGGCGGGCGCGCTGGGCGGCCTCCTGGCGCTCGTCGCGCACCCGGGCGGCGTCCGCGGCGGCCTCGTCGGCCTCGGCACGCACCGTACGGGCCTCGGCGAGGACGGCCTCCGCGGCCTCCGCCGCCTCGCGGGCGGTGGTGGCGGCCAGGGCCAGTTCGGCGAGCATGCCGGACGGGCAGTCGGCGCGCCAGGCACCGAGCCGGGCGGCGAGGGTGCGGTCGCCGGTGAGCCGGGCCGCGAGGGTGCGGATCTCCTCGTCGCGGACCGCGGCCCTGGCCCGCAGCGCCTGGCGCTCCTCGTCGGCGGCGTGCTCGTCGTGCATGGCCGGGTTCGGCGGGACGAGGAAGACCGAGCCCTGGTCGGTGGACCCGGTGCCCGTTCCGGGGACGGGGGCGAGCAGCGCCGAGGCCGTGCCGACGGCGACGGCGGAGCGGGGCAGCAGGGCGGCGCCCGCCAGTGTGTCGCGGGCGCGGGCGTGCGAGTCGGGGTCGGTGATGACGACGCCGTCGACCAGTTCGGGGCGGGCGGCGAGCACGGCGGCGTGGTCGGCGGGGTCGACGGCCTGGGCGAGGTAGCGCCAGCCGGGCAGAGCGGGGATGCCGTGCTCGCCCAGGTACTCCACGGTGGCCAGCACGTCGGGGCTGGGCGGCAGCAGTCCGCCGTCGCCGAGGGCGCCGAGGATGCGGGAGTCGTCGGCGGCGGCGGTGCGCAGTTCGAAGAGCTGCCGTTCGGCGGAGGCGACGCCCTGGTCGAGGAGGGCGAGGAGGTCCTCGGCGTTGCGGTCCAGTTCCTCGACGGTGAGGGGGCCGTCGGCGGCGGGCCGGGGATTGCGGCGGACGTGGACGGCGGTGGCGCTGCGGCGGCGTCCTTCGGCGTCGGCGTCGCGGGGGGCGACAGGGGCGGAGGCGCTCTGCGGGTCGTCCTGGCCCGTGCCGTACTCGCCCTCCGCGTCGCCGCTGCGGGGCTGCGGGAGTCCGGTGGTCCCGGTGGAGGTACGGGTTCCGGGGAGGCTGAGCAGTTCGGCGAGACGTTCCTCGGCCGCGATGGAGGCGGCGGCGCGGTGCTCCGCCTCGTGGGCGGCGGTGGCCGCGCGGGCCGCGTCGGCCGCGCGGGCCGCGGTCAGCTCGGCGCGGGCGTCCTGGGCGGCGGCCTCGCGGGCCCGGTCGGCCGTCGTACGGGCGGCTTCGCGGGCGGTGTCCCAGGCGGCGACGGCGGTCTTCTCGGCGTCGGACGCGGCGAGCGCGGCGCGCGCCGGGTCGGCGTCGGGGGCGGTGTCGTCGAGCCAGCCGGCCCGTACCGCTTCCGCGGTCTCCGCCTCGACCTCGGTGAGGCGCTGGCGCAGGTGGCCGATCTCGCTGCGGGCGCGCTGTGCCTCGGTGGCGGCGACGGTGGCGTCGCGGTGGGCGGCCTCGCCCGCCTCCTGGAGGGCGGCGGAGCGTTCCTCCTGCTCGGCGGCGACCCGCTCGCCGTCCTCGGCGGCGCTGTGCAGCGCCCGTACGAGGTCGGCGGCGGCCTGCGCGCGGGCGGCGAGCGCGGGGGCGGCGTCGCGCTCGGCGTCGCGGATGGCGACGGCGACGCGCGCGGAGCGGTCGGCGGCGGCGCGGTGGCGCAGGACGGCTTCGGCGGCCTGCCAGGCGGAGTGCAGGGTGCGCGCGTCGGCGAGTTCGCGGCGCTGGGCTCCCGCGCCCTTCTCGGCTGCGGCCAGGGCCAGCGAGGCGTGCCGGTAGGCGAGTTCGGCGGCGATCAGGGAGCTGTGGCCGCGTGCGGTCTCGGCCTCGGTGACGGTGTGCGCGGCGGCGGCGACCTGCTGGGCGAGTTCCGCCGTACGTCCGCGCTCCTGGGCGGCGCGGGCGGAGAGACGGCGGGCGAGGGTGCGGGTGCGGCGCTCGGCAGCGGTGTGGATGTCGCGGGACCGCGCGCGGGTGTCGGCGGCCTCGACGATGCGGCCCAGGAGGTCGACGGAGCCCGCGGTGAAGTCGCGTTCGGCCATCAGCTCGGCGCGGCGGCCCAGCTTGTTGCCGAAGCCGTGGACCAGGTCGGCGAGGCCGTCGGTGTCGCGGGTGTCGGTGACGGCGCGCAGCAGCAGGTCGGTGAAGTCGGAGTCCTTCTTGACCGCGAAGAGTCCGGCCGCCTCGCCCTCGTCGGCGTTCATCTCCCGCTGGTAGCGGAAGAGTTCGGGGTCGAGGCCGAGTTCGCCGAGGTGCTCGTTCCAGCGGTCGTGGATCTCCTCGAAGTGGATGTCGAGGTGCGGGTAGGACTTGCCGGCCTCGGTGAGCGCGTCCCGGAAGCCCTTCATGGTGCGGCGGCGGCCCTGTGCGCCGGAGGCGCCCTCGGCGTGCCGTCGTACGGCGGTGGACTCGGCGACCGGCAGCGAGTCCAGGCTCAGCCCGGGGCCGGGGCGGAAGGAGTACCAGGTCTCGGCGAACTTGCGGGGGTCGCCCGAGACCTGCCTGCCGCGCCACTCGCTGACCTTGCCGACGACGACGCACTCGCCGGTGAGGGTGTGCTGCCACTCCAGGGCGACGTGCCCGCAGTCGTCGGCGAGCAGGAACTTGCGGAGCACGCCGGAGCTGGCGCCGCCGAGGGTGTTGCGGTGGCCGGGGAGCATGACCGAGAAGATCAGCTTGAGGAGGACGGACTTGCCGCCGCCGTTCTCCAGGAAGAGCACGCCCGCGGGGGCGGGCCTGCGGGGCGGGCCGGCCGGTTCGTCCTCGAAGAACTCCGCCTGGGCGGGCGCGGGGTTCGGGACGGGTTCACCGACCCCGCGCAGGTCGAGGACGGTGTCGGCGTAGCGCGCTCCGGCGGGCCCGATGGAGTACAGGCGGACCCGGGACAACTCGTACATGGCGGCTCAGTCTCTGTGTGTCTTCGGTCGTCTCGGCGGGACTACGCGTGGAAGGGCAGGCCGGCGTCGGCCGGCAGGTCGAGGTCGTCGGCGTCGGACGGCGGCACCAGCGTGGCCGTGCCGTCCGTCACGGGTACGACGCCCAGTTCCAGCAGCTCCGCCATGGCTGCGCTGCCGGCCATGTCGCGCACCTGCAACTGGTAGCGGGCGGTGGTGCGGTAGGCGCCGCCCGCGTCGTCGCCGGTGCGCTGGAGGAAGCCGGAGTCGGTAAGGAAGGCGACGGCCTTGCCGACGATTCCGGTGGTGGAGCCGGCCAGTCGGCGGGCGTCCTTGGTGGCTCCGGTGGCGCTGCGCCGGGCGTAGATCCGCCAGGCGGACTCCAGGCCGGGGGCCTCGGTTGCGGGGTCGGTGTTCTCCCCCGCCACCTCGGCGCGCTCCTCCAGGCGCCGGCAGGCCTGTCGTACGAACGCGTCGACGCCGTTGACCGTCAGGCGGCCCACGTAGCCGTCGTCGGCGAGGTCCTCGGGGCGCGGGAAGGCCATGGCGGCCACGGCGAGGTGGGCCAGGCCGTGCAGGAAGCGGTCGGCGGACTCGGCCGAGGCGCGCCGGGCGTAGTCCCCCATCCGTACGGCGAAGACGGAGTCCTCACCGGCCGAGACCGCCATCCCCGCGCGCGTGGACACCTCCAGGACGACGAGGCCGAGGCCGGTGGCGACGGCGTCGGCGAGGCGCGCGAAGGGGGCCTCCTCGCGGTAGCGGCGCAGCAGGTCGGCGTATTCGGCGTCGCGAGCGGGGAGCAGCTTGGGCTGGAGGCCGAAGGAGACGAGGCGGGCGGCGTCGGCGGCGTCGGCGGGCGTCACCGCGGCGGGGGCGGCGGGCACGTCGACGGTGTCGCCGGTCCACGCGGTGTGCTCTGCGTGGGTCTCGCTCACGACTGCTGCTCCTCGGCTTCGGTGGGGGTCTGGGGTGCGGGGCGGTGTACGCGGCCGGGGGTGCCGGGCGGCCGGTGGGATGCGGGGCGGTGTACGCGGCCGGGGGTGCCGGGCCACCGGTGGGGTGCGGGGGTGGACGGGGCGGGACGTCTCATGAGGCCTCCGCCCGGTCGGAGGCCATGCCGGCCGCGTCGAGAAGGGCGGTGCCGACGATGAGGTCCGCGCCGCCGAACTCCGGGTCGTCGAGCTGGGTGCCGTCGTCGACGGCGAAAAGCAGCCGCTCCTCGCCCTGCCGGTACGCCGTACCGACCGGCGGGCTGGCCGCGTGCACGGCCAGCAGGGCCACCAGGTACGGGAGTTCGGCGTCGCGCCTGCGGGCGTCGGCCAGCAGTCCGGAGAGGCGCCGGGGCGCGTCGTGCGGCAGGTCGAGCAGTTCCAGGGCGTCGGCGAGCTGCTCCTCGCTGAACCGGCTGTCGTCCGGGGTGGCGATCAGGTCCGGTTCGGGCATCTCGACGCCGAGGTGCTCGCGCTCCACCGGCGGGCTGAGCAGTATGTCGACCAGGTCGCCGACCCGCACCGAGGTGGGGGTGCGCAGTCCGGCGCCGTGCGCGAAGAACGCGTCGGTGACCCGGATCGCCCGCTCCAGCGGCAGCGGCAGCAGCGGGGCGACGAGCTGTCCGTAGAGGTCGAGGCCGGAGTGCGCGGAGGCGGGCGCGAAGGCCTGGCGGTCCTGCTCGGCGCGGAACAGCGGGCCGGCCTCCAGCAGGCGCGACTGGAGCTGGGTGTGGCGGCGGATGCAGTCCTTGACGATGTCGACGAGTTCGGCGGCGCGCCGCTTGTGCTCGGGCTCCTCCGACTCGTCGCGGGCCCTGCGGATGTTGGTGAGGATCGCGTTCTCGTGCCGGTAGCGGTCGGCGACGTGGTCGAGGGCCTCGGCGATCATGTCGGGCACGGCGTTGAGCCAGTCGACCGCGCGGACGTTGCGCCGGGTGGCCTCCAGGGTGCGGCGCAGCGTCTCGGCGTACTGGACGGTGCGGTAACGGGCCTGTTCGGCGGCGAGCTGGGCGTCGGCGAGGCGGCCCCGGTTGATCAGGACCTCCAGCTTGACCTCGGCGGCGATCTGGGCGCTGGTGACGTCGGTGTCGAGGGCGCCGACCAGGACGTTGACGGCCTCGTCGGTGGTGCGCAGGAACACCCCGCCGCCGTATCCGGCGACCTCCTCGACGAGCTTGAAGTCGTAGTCGCGGCGGGTGTAGACGCCGTCGGCGGAGAAGGTGCCGTAGACGGCGCGGAACCCGCGGTCGACGCTGCCGACGTTGACGAGGTTCTCCAGCACCCAGCGGGCGACCCGCTCGTGCTCGGCGGCCGGGCGCCGGGGGGCCTGGGCGGCGACGCGCGGGAGGAGCCTGGCGACGATCTGGTCGTGGTCGGCGCCGGTGTCGAAGTCCATGTTGAGCGTGATCAGGTCGATCGCGGCGAGGGCCACCTCGGCCATCGCGTAGACCGTGTACTCACCGGCGAGGTTCGCCTTGCGCACGTCGAGGTCGTGCAGCGGCGCGGTGCAGGCGAGCGCGCGAAGGCGCCGCGCGAGCCCTTCGTCGGCGGCCGGGCCCTGGGCGGGCCGCGGCCCCGCGCTGAGCTGGGGCGGAACGAATTCCGTCGAGGCAGGCGAAGTCACGTGGCACAGATTAGGTCCTCGCACTGACAACGGTCGAAACGGCCCAGATGGGAACGCTTGCCGTAGGGGTGGCGGGGCCGCCGGACGGCCGCCCCGCACCGACGCCCCGCACCGACGCGCCGCGGCCGGGGCGCCGCACCGGGGCCGGGACATGCGGGGCGCGGGTCCGGGGCACCCTGTGCCCGGGGCGCCCTCCGGCCGGGACTCCGGCCGGGGCGCCTGGCGGCCGGAGTCCCACGCCTGCCCCACGCCGCGCGTCCCGCCCCCGATTCCCCGCCCTGGCGTCCTGGTGCCCCGGCCCCCGCCCCGGTCAGTCGAGTCCGGCCTCCTGCGCGAAGTGCCCGTACGCGGCGACGAGGTTGGCGCGCGAGTCGTCGAGGTAGCGGGCCAGCAGTTCCTCGCCCGCCGCCCGGTCGCCGGCGGCGAGCGCCTGGACGATCTCCCGGTTGCGCAGCAGGTACGGCTCGTGGAGCAGGCGGGGGTCGGAGACCACGTGGAAGGCGAGCCGAAGCTCGGCCAGCACGCTGCGCATCAGTTCGTCGGTGCGCGGGCTGCCGGCGAGGGCGACCAGCTCGCGGTGGAAGTGGATGTTGGCCGTCGAGACCCGCTTCCAGTCCTCCTCCCCCGCCGCGTTCTCGCCCGCGGTGACCGCGGCGTCGAGCGCGTCGACCGCGAAGGGGGGCTCGCCGAGGTGACGTACCACCGCACACTCCACGAGGCGGCGGGTGCGGTAGATGTCCTCCACGTCCGCGACGGTGAGGACCTTCAGGAAGACGCCCCGGTTGAGCACGTGGACGAGCAGGCGTTCGTGGGTCAGCAGCCTGAAGGCCTCGCGCAGGGTGTTGCGGGAGACTCCGAGCGCCTTGCCGATGCTGTCCTCGGAGAGCCGCTGTCCGGGTGGGAAGTAGCCCTCGGCGATGCGGGTGCGCAGGATGTCCGCCACCCGCTCCGCCGTGCTGGTGCGGGTGAGCAGCGGGCGGTCCTCCGCCAGTTCTCCGACTTCTGTCTCTGTGGTCACCACGGCACCCCAACTCCCTTGTCGGGCCGGAGCGTTCCGGCACCTGCACTCATCGTAGGAGCAATCGTAGGAAGGGAGAATCGAAGCTGTGGAGAACGAGGCTACAAAAGTCTTGTCGGATTGTTCAACAATCCTCTACGTTGACGAAGGCGCAAGAGAACAGCGCACCGCCGCACCTGTACGGCACGACTCCTGAACGGCTCTCCCCTCACCCCAGCGAGGTGCAGATGAGTACGACCCAGGCACAGCGGAAACAGGGCGAACTCCCCCCGGACAGCGGGGCTTTCGCATGGCTCAGGGCTCTGGGGCCGCGCGGTCGGCGGGCCTTCGCCGGTGCGTTCGGCGGCTACGCCCTCGACTCCTACGACTTCTTCACGCTCCCCCTGAGCATGGTCGCGATCTCCGCGTACTTCGCTCTGGACAACGGCCAGACCGGGCTGCTGACCACGGTCACCCTGGTGGTGTCCGCGATCGGCGGCGCCGTCGCCGGCATCGCCGCCGACCGGATCGGCCGGGTCCGCGCCCTGATGATCACGGTCGGCACCTATGCCGTGTTCACCGTGGCCTGCGGTTTCGCGCCCAACTACGAGACGCTGCTGGTCTTCCGGGCCCTTCAGGGCCTCGGTTTCGGCGGCGAGTGGGCGGTCGGCGCGATCCTGGTCGCCGAGTACTCCACCGCCAGGCACCGCGGCCGTACCCTCGGCGCCGTGCAGAGCGCCTGGGCGGCGGGCTGGGCGCTCGCGGTGGTGGTCAACACGCTCGTCTTCCAGTTCCTGGAGGCGGACGTCGCGTGGCGCGTGATGTTCTGGACGGGCGCGCTGCCCGCCCTCCTGGTGATCTACGTACGGCGTCACGTCAGCGACGCCCCCGAGGCGGCCGGCCGGCGGCTCGAAAGCCGGGACAAGGGGTCCTTCACCGCGATCTTCCGGCCGGACCTGCTGCGCACCACCCTCTTCGCCGTCCTGCTGTCGACCGGCGTGCAGGGCGGCTACTACACGCTGGCCACGTGGGTGCCGACGTACCTGAAGAGCGAACGCGGACTGACGGTGGTCAACACCGGCTGGTACCTGACGTTCCTGATCTCCGGCGCCTTCATCGGCTACCTGTCCGGCGGCTATCTGACCGACGTGCTCGGCCGCAAGAAGAACATCGCGCTCTTCGCCGCGCTCTCGGCCGCGTGCATCCTCGCCTACACGAACATCCCGGTCGGCGCGAACACCCTGCTCCTGGTGCTCGGCTTCCCGCTGGGCTTCTGCATGTCGGCGATCTTCAGCGGTTTCGGCTCCTTCCTCAGCGAGCTGTACCCGACTGCCGTACGCGGCACGGGGCAGGGATTCACGTACAACACGGGTCGTGCGGTGGGCGCCGTCTTCCCGACCACGGTGGGTTTCCTGGCGGGCAGCTGGGGGGTCGGCGGCGCCCTGGTGTTCGGTGCCGTCGGGTACGGGCTGGCCGTCCTGGCGCTGCTCGGGCTGCCGGAGACCCGCGGGAAGGAGCTGGTGTGAACGTGACGGACGTGTCCCCCGCGCGCGTGCCCCAGGAGGCCCGCGCGCGGTTCCGGGCGGGCGGCACCGGCACCACGGCGGGCTGGGCCCCCGGGCATGTGCAGGCGAACCTGCTGGCGGTGCCCGCGGACTGGGCGTACGACGTGCTGCTGTTCTGCCAGCGCAACCCCAAGCCCTGCCCGGTGCTGGACGTCACCGAGGCCGGCGGCTGGACCACTCCCCTGGCCCCGGGCGCCGACCTGCGGACGGATCTGCCCGGCTACCGCGTCTGGGCGGACGGCGAACTGCTCGACGAACCGACGGAGGTCACCGGGTACTGGCGCGAGGACCTGGTGACGTTCCTGATCGGGTGCAGCTTCACCTTCGAGACGGCTCTGGGCGAGGCGGGGGTGCCGATGCGCCACATCGAGCAGGGGCGCACGGTGCCGATGTACACGACGGCCCGCCAGTGCAGGCCGGCCGGGCGGGTGCGGGGTCCCCTGGTGGTGTCGATGCGGCCCGTGCCGCCCGAACTGCTCGGCACGGCCCTGAACGCGACCGCCCTGCTGCCCGCGGCGCACGGCGCTCCCGTCCACTGCGGCGAACCCGGCGGGCTCGGCATCGCCGACCTCGCACGCCCGGACTTCGGCGACCCGGTGACCGCGGAGCCCGGGGACATCCCGGTGTTCTGGGCCTGCGGGGTGACCCTTCAGGCGGCGGTGACGGCGTCCGCGCCGCCGTTCGCACTGACGCACGCCCCGGGGCAGATGCTGATCACCGACGCCCGCGACGAGCAGTACCGCGTGGCCTGAACAGGAGGATGATGCGGTTCATGACCCCGGTATCCCTCGACCTCAACGCCGACCTCGGGGAAGGCTTCGGGCGCTGGCGGCTGACCGACGACGAAGCGCTGCTGTCCGTCGTCACCAGCGCCAACGTCGCCTGCGGCTTCCATGCGGGCGACGCACCCACCATGCGGCGGGTGTGCGCGCTGGCCGCCGAGCGCGGGGTACGGATCGGCGCCCAGGTCTCCTACCGCGACCTGGCGGGCTTCGGACGCCGCTCCATGGACGTGCCGGCGGCCGAACTGGCCGCCGAGGTGGCCTACCAGATCGGCGCCCTGGACGTCTTCGCACGGGCCGCCGGCTCACGGGTGTCGTACGTGAAACCGCACGGCGCCCTCTACAACCGCCTGGTGCACGACGAGGAGCAGGCGGCGGCCGTCGTCGAGGGGGTGCGGCTCGCAGGCGGCTCCCTGCCGGTGCTGGGCCTGCCCGGCTCGCGCTTCCTGGGCGTCGCGGACCGGGCGGGGCTGCCCGCCGTGCCCGAGGCGTTCGCGGACCGCGCCTACACCCCGCAGGCCACTCTCGTGCCCCGGTCCCAGGAGGGTGCGGTGATCAGCGACGCCCACGCGGTCGTGGAGCGTGCGGTGGGCATGGCGGTCTCGGGCGAGGTGCGCGCGGTGGACGGACAGCCGGTGGCGGTCCGGGCGCGCTCGCTCTGTGTGCACGGGGACACCCCGGGCGCCGTACGGCTCGCCCACCGGGTCCGCACGGCGCTGGAGGCCGCGGAGATCCGGGTGGAGGCCTTCGCATGAGGACCCTGCCTGTCGGCGACCGGGCCCTCCTGGTGGAACTGGCCGACGCCGAGGAGGCCGGGGCACTCCACGCGGAGCTGCTGCGCCGCCGTGCCGCGGGCTCCCTGCCGCCGGTGCGGGAGATCGTGCCCGCCGCCCGCACGGTCCTGCTGGACGGCCTCGACGACCCCGTCGGCCTCGCCGGGCTGCTGACGGGCTGGGAGGTGCCGCCGCTGGTGGTGGACGAGCGGCGGGCCGTCGAGCTGCCGGTGCGCTACGACGGCCCCGACCTGCCGGAGGTCGCGGCCCGGTGGGGGGTTTCCGTGGAGGAGGCGGTACGCATCCACTCCTCGGCCCGGTTCCGGGTCGCGTTCTGCGGGTTCGCGCCCGGCTTCGGCTATCTGACCGGGCTGCCCGAGCGGTACGCGGTGCCCCGGCGCAGCACGCCCCGCACGGCCGTCCCGCCGGGCTCGGTCGCGCTGGCGGGGCCGTACACCGGCGTCTACCCGCGCTCCTCGCCCGGCGGCTGGCAGCTGATCGGCTCCACGGACGCGGTGCTGTGGGACCCCGCGCGCGTGCCCGCGGCACTGCTCACCCCCGGCGACCGGGTCCGCTTCGTCGTGGCGTCGCCGGCACACGGGCCGGAGGCACGGTGACCGACGGGGCCTTCGCCGTCGTACGGCCCGGGGCGCTGACCACCGTCCAGGACGAGGGGCGTCCCGGCCACGCCCATCTCGGGGTGCCGCTGTCGGGGGCGCTGGACCGGGCGGCGAGCGCCCTGGCCAACCGCCTCCTGGGCAACGCCCCCGGGGCCGCCGTCCTGGAGACCACCCTCGACGGCTGCGCGGTGCGGGTGCGCGGGGCGGTGACGGTGGCCGTGACGGGGGCGCCGTGCCCGGTCACGGTCGACGGCAGGCCGGCCGCCTGGGGTGCTCCGGTACAGGTGCCGGGCGGGGCGGTGCTGGACGTCGGCAGGGCGGTGGCGGGGGTGCGCAGCTATGTGGCGTTCGCCGGGGGTGTCGCGGCGGAGTCCGTCCTGGGCAGCCGTTCCACGGACCTGCTCTCCGGGCTGGGTCCGCCGCCACTTGCCCTGGGCGCGGTACTGCCCCTCGGACACTCCGGCGTACCGGGGCCGACCGCGTACGCGGACGCGCTGCCCTGGCGCGAGCCGCCGCGCGAACTGGTGCTGCGCCTGGGGCCGGGGCCGCGCACGGACTGGTTCACGGAGCGGGCCCTGCGCACGGTGGCGACGGCGCGGTACCGGGTGTCCTCCGCGAGCAACCGCATCGGTCTGCGCACCGAGGGCCCCGCCCTGGAGCGCGCGGTCCCGGGAGAACTCCCCAGCGAGGGGCTGGTGCTCGGTGCGGTGCAGGTGCCGCCGGACGGACACCCGACGGTGTTCCTGGCGGACCATCCGACCACCGGCGGCTACCCGGTGGTGGGCGTCGTACCGGAGCCGGACCTGGACGCGGCGGCCCAGGCGGTCCCGGGCACTCCGCTGCGCTTCGTGCCGACGGGGCGCTTCCCCCGACCACCCACCGGCCGCTGAGCACCACAGGGCCCGTGCGTCGCGCCGCGCGCGGGGCGGTCGTGCGCCGGGACGCCGGGAACGCGGCCTGGATCCGGTACGTCGCGCCGCGCGGGGCGGTCCTGCACTTGGACGCCGGAAACCCGGCCTGGATCCCGTACGTCGCACCGCGCGGGGCGGTCCTGCACCTGGACGCCGGGAACCCGGCCCGTATCCCGTACCTCGCGTCTCGCGCGCCCGCGCGGAGCGGTCGCCCGGTGCGCCGCCACGGCAGGACCCCGCGACCACAGGACCAACGGCAGGGGCGGGGTGCCCCGGACCACTCCGGAGCACCCCGCCCCCACCTCTGCCTCTGCCGCGGTCGCGCTCAGACGGCGGTCGCGTCGGGCCCGAATCTGCTGCGTACGGCGGTCTGCACCTCGGCCTCCTCGGCCGGGTCGGCGGCCAGCCGCCGCAGCCGGTCGGCCACCCGCACGTCGCCCGTCTCGGCGTGCCGTGCGGCGACCTCGCGCGTCGTCTCCTCGCAGTCCCACAGGCACTCGACGGCGAAGCCGGAGGCGAAGGACGGATCGGTGGCGGCCAGGGCGCAGGCCGCGCGCTGCCGCAGGTGGGAGGAGGCGGTCTCGCGGTAGATGTGGCGCAGGACGGGGGCCGCGGCGGCGATGCCGAGGCGGCCGGTGCCGTCCACCAGGGTCCACACCCGGGGGGTGTCGGGGCCGTCCGCCCGGACGGCCTCACGCAGGGCGCCGAGGACCAGGGGGGCGTCCTGGGCGCCGCCGCGGCAGGCCAGTACGCCGGCCGCCGAGGCGCCGAGGGCGTCCGGCCGGTGGACCCAGCCGCGGGCCCGGTCCACCGCTTCGGGGCCGCACATCCGCTCGAAGGCGGCGACCGCGGCTTCGGCGACGGTGACAGAGGTGCTCTGCGCCGCGTCCTCGATCAGATCGAGGACGGCGGGATCGCGTGACTGAGCCAGGTAGTGGAGTGCGGTGCAGCGGGCACCGTCCACACCCTCACGTGCCACACGGAGGATTGTTGAACGATCCTCCGGTCCCGCGACCGCCGACAGGCACCGGGCAGCCGGCACGTGCAGCGCCGCGCCGCGCTCCAGCCCTTGCTGGGCCCAGGCGAAGACCGCGTCGACGCTCCACTCGGGGCGGGGGCCCGTCGTACGCATCTGACGCTGCCAGCGGTCGAAGGAGCCCTGCTCCTGCGCCGCTCGCACCCGGCCGCCGACGGCGGCGCGGGGATCCTCGGACCACAGGCGCCAGGGCCGGGGCTCGTAGGCGTCGCGCACGGCGGCGGCGAGTTCCGCGTCCCCCTCGGGGGACTCGGCGAACCGCGCCAGCACCGGGCCCGCCAGCGAGCGCAGCCCGCTGTCGTCGTCGCGCAGGGCCAGCTCGTCGAGCGCCCAGGCCCAGTTGGCGCCGGTCCGCGCGTACGAGCGCAGGAGGACGAGTGCGTCGTCCCTGCCGTACGAGGCGAGGTGGCCGAGGACGGCGAGGGCGAGTCCGGTCCGGTTCTCGTCCGTGTCGAGGACGTCCTCGGCGTCGAAGAGGTGCCGCTCGATCTCTTCGAGGCCGCCGTCGAGGTCCAGGTACAGACGGGCGTAGTAGAGCGACCGGTTCTCGACCTGCCAGTCGTGGCGGGGGTCGTTGGTCACACAGTGGTGCAGGGCCGCCAGGGCTTCCGGACGGGGTGCGGCAAGTGCGTGCAGCGTGCCGTCACCCCGGCCCCTCTGCAGGAGGCCGAGCAAGGTGCCGCTCGGCGCTATGACTGGATCAAACATGGAAAAAGCCTCACATCAAGCTGTCGACGCAACCGGGAATCATGCCGTGCCTACGCCGCGCGACAACATGCTCGGCCGCCCGTCACAGTCTCTTGCTTGGTGTAGACCATCTTCCTCTGCCTCTCGTCTGGTGGCCCGGAGTGGGCCAGTTCCACATTTCCGTAATGCGGCGACTCATGCCCGCACCTGGTGTTTGTGAATCCGTCGTCATGATGGCCCAGCAGTTTGCGCACCGCGACCACATTTACGACGTCCCCCGGACTCCCTACCCAAGAAGCGGTCAGCGAGCGCCGAACAGCTGGAGCAGGTCCTTCTTGTCGAACATCCGCGCGGTGTCCAGCGCGGACGGCGTACCGGCGGCGGGGTCGGCGCCTCCGGCCAGCAGCACCCGGGCCACCTCGTCCTCGCCCTTGAAGACCGCGCCGGCGAGCGGGGTCTGGCCCCGGTCGTTGGGGCGGTTCGCGTCCGCCCCGCGGGCGAGCAGCGCCTCCACCGCGCGCGCGTGGCCGTGGTAGGCGGCGAGCATCACCAGGGTCTGCCCCTGCTCGTTGGTGAGGTCCGGCGAGACACCCGCGTCGACGTATGCGGCGAGGGCCTCCGCCTCGCCCTGCCGGGCGAGTTCGAAGATCTTGGTCGCCAGTTCGACGACCTCGGGGTCCGGGGCTTCGCTCATCGCGGAGTGCCTGCCTTTCGCATGCCATGACCAGGGGCGCACGGCGGAAGGGCCGTACGAGTGAATCGACAGAGTACTGGCCGTCCGGCGACATGACCCGGTCCCCGGGCGGCAAAGATCACCGCGAGCGCATCCGGCTCTGCCAGTCCAGTGAAAAATACGAAATTTAACCCGACTGCACGATTTGCGGCATAGATACTTTCTGTGAGCCTGGAAGAACTCATGGTGACTGTCCCCCTCAACCAGGAGAACTCTCATGATCCTGTCCATCTCCGGCGTCGTGCTGCTCGGCATCATCGTCTTCCTGTTCTTCCGCAAGGACGGGCTGAAGGCGTCGCACGCCCTGGTCTGCGCACTCTTCGGCTTCTACCTCGCGGGTACCGCCATCGCCCCGAGCATCAAGGCCGGAGGAGCGAGCCTCGCCAGCCTTTTGGGCGGGATCAAGTTCTGACCCCACCTCCACCCACCCCCACCTCAGGAGTCCGACGTGGCCCGGCGTCCCCTCCCCCGCATTCTGAGCAGCAGCAGTGCCTCGGTGGCCCGCAGCCGCGAGCTGGCGCGCACTGCCGCCGACAGCGCCACGGACGTGCTCCATCCCCTGATCACGATCAGCCGCGGCCTGCGCAAGCTCGCCGCGGCGGGTCGCGCCAAGTGGGCGGGCACTCCGAAGGAGAAGCGCGGTCCCGCGCTCTTCCTGGTGGGCTCGGTCGTCCTGGTGGTCGCGCTCATCCCGTACGGGCCGCTGCTCGCCCTGATCACGGTGATGGCCGCGGCCGCCTGGAAGGGCCATGAACGCGCCCCCGTACAGACCGGTCCCGCCCCGGCGGAGACCGAACGGCTCCAGTCCCTCTACGAGGCGCTGGTGCCCTACTTCTCGGTTCCCGAGGACCCCGAACCGCTCTTCGCGCACGGCGGCGAGTGGGACAAGGCCTTCAGCGACTACGAGTTCGACGACTCCGGCCGCCCCACCCGGCTGCTGATCCGCTACCCCGCGTACTTCCCCGACGGCGAGGCCGACTCCCGGGCCCGCATCGAGCAGTTGCTGCACGCCAAGTCCGGGCGTGGGCGCGAGTACCGCTTCGCCTGGGACGAGGAGGGCAACCAGCTCGTCATGACGGTGCTGGACGCGCTCCCCACGACGATCGCCGCCCAGCGCTTCGTCACCGCACCCGGCGAGACGGTCCTCGGCTTCACCGACTCCGACGCGGTCCCCCGCACGGTGCCGGTCAAGGACGGCGACGAGGAGAGCGACGCCACTCCGGTGATCTGGCGGACCGGCCCGCGGTCCACCGAGCCGCACCTGCTGGTCGTCGGCCAGCCCGGCAGCGGAACCACCAGCCTGCTGCGGTCGGTCGCGCTCCAGGCCCTGGAGGACGGCGACGTGCTGATCGCCGAGGGCAGCGGCACCGGCGAGTACGCCTGTCTGACCGGCCGCAGCGGTGTGCTGGCGGTCGAGTGCGGACTCTCCGGCGCGCTGGCGAGCCTGGAGTGGGCCTGCGCCGAGACCGAGCGGCGGCTGATCTCCGCCAACCTGGCCCGGCAGGCGGGCCGTCCCGCGCCCGACGACACCCGGCGCCCGCTGTGGATCCTGCTCGACCGGCCGAGCGTCCTGGGCCACCTGGCCGCCGCCGACGGCCGCACCGACCCGCAGCAACTGCTCCAGGTGCCGCTGCGGCACGGCAGGGCGGCCAACGTGACGGTCGTGGTGGCCGAGCAGTTCGACACCGTGGACACCCTCAGCGACTCGGTACGCGCGCACACGCGTGCGCGTGCCGTGCTCGGACCGGCCTCCCCCGAGGAGGTCGCGGAGGTGCTCGGCCTCCCGCCGCACACCACGCCGACCCCGGAGGTCCCGCCCGGACGCGGCTACGCCCGGCTGGGCTCGGGCCCGGTGATGCGCCTTCAGGTGCCCGCCACGCCCGACCCGTACGACGACGCCACGAGCGAGGCGCACCGGCAGGCGGTGCTGGAGCTGCTGCCGGAGCGGTCGGTGCCGGCGGAGGACCGGGACCCGACCGAACAGCTGGAGTCCCCCGTCCCGGCCGAGGGCTGAGCGCGGGGCCGTACAGCCAAGGAGCCCGTGGCCGCACCCCCGAAAAGGGTGCGGCCACGGGCTCCTTCGCTGTCGCGCGCCGTTACGCCACGGCCGTACGCGGGGTCTCCGCCCCCGAGCTCGCGCCCGACTCCACGAGCCGCGCCGCCGCCGAGAGCCGTACCGCCGCCTCCTCGGCCACCGGGCCGCTCACGGTGAACGGCAGCCGGACGTAGCCCTCGAAGGCGCCGTCCACCCCGAAGCGCGGCCCGGACGGCACCCGGACGCCGACCCGCTCCCCCACCGCGGCGATCCGCGAGCCCGACAGGCCCCCGGTCCGCACCCACAGGGTCAGCCCGCCGGCCGGCACGTCGAACTCCCAGTCCGGCAGCTCCCGGCGCACCGCGGCCACCAGGGCGTCCCGGTTCTCCCGGGCCTGGCCGCGCCGGACCGCCACCGCCTGCTCCCATCCCCCGGTGCTCATCAGCCAGTTGATGGCGAGCTGTTCGAGGACGGGCGTGCCGAGGTCGGCGTAGGCACGCGCCGACACGAGGCTGCGGACGACCTCGGGGGCGGCCCGCACCCAGCCGATGCGCATCCCCGCCCAGAACGCCTTGCTGGCGGAGCCGACCGTGAGCACGGTGCTGCCCGCCGGGTCGAAGGCGCAGACGGGCCGCGGCATCTCGTCGATGTCGTCGTCGAGGTGGAGTTCGGTCATGGTCTCGTCGACCACCAGTACGGTGCCCGCCGACCTGGCCGCCTCGACCAGGGCCCGGCGCTGGTCCTCGTCCGCGAGGGCGCCGGTGGGGTTGTGGAAGTCGGCGACGACGTAGGCGAGCCGGGGGGCGGCGTCGCGCAGCACCTGCCGCCAGCGCGGCAGGTCCCAGCCGGTCAGCCCCTCCGCCATCGCGACGGGCACCAGCCGCGCCCCGGCCTCGCGCATCAGCTGGAGGATGTTGGCGTAGCTGGGCGACTCGACGGCGATCCGCTCGCCGCGCCCGGCGAAGAGGTGACAGATGGCGTCCATGGCGCCCATCGCACCGGTGGTGACCATGATCTGCTCGGGCATGGTCGGGATGCCCCTGGCGGTGTACCGGTCGGCGAGCATCTGCCGCAGGGCGGGGAGGCCGGCCGGGTAGTCGCCGTGGGTGTGGGCGTACGGCGGCAGCTCCTCCAGGGCGCCCTGGACGGCGCGGGTGAGCCACGGTTCGGGTGCCGGCAGCGAGGCGGTGCCCAGGTCGATGACGCTGCCGAGCGCCTCCGGCGGCATCGGCTCCAGGCCGCGCGCGGGCAGCGGGTTCCCGGCGGGCACCGCCGTCCAGCTGCCCGCGCCCCTGCGCGACTCCAGGAAGCCCTCGGCCCGCAGCGCCTCGTAGGCGGCGGCGACGGTGGTGCGGCTGACCGCGAGGGCCGTCGCGAGTTCGCGCTCGGCGGGCAGCCGTGCCGCGACCGGCACCCGGCCCTCCAGCACGAGGAGGCGCACTCCGTCGGCGAGCGCCCGGTAGGCGGGCGGCTTGCGGGTGCCGGGGCCGACCGGACGGGACTGCTGGGAGAGCTGCCGGGCGAGCTGCGCCGCCCCCACCGCCGAAGTCCACTGCGCCATGATTTCAGTCCACCTTCCCCGGATTGGCCATGGATGGCTCGTCCCTACGGGCCACAGAGTGTCATGCGTCGGTCCACCACCACTACCCGAGGGGCGTCACGTGTCCGGATCATCCTCAGAACTCTTCCGACGGCTTTCGCAGCTGTACGTGGGGCTCGCGCTGTACGGAGTGAGTTCGGCGGCGCTGGTCCGCGCGGGGCTGGGCCTGGAGCCCTGGGGGGTGCTGCACCAGGGCCTCGCTGAGCGCACCGGTCTCACCATCGGGGTGGTCTCGATCGTGGTCGGGGCGGTCGTCCTGCTGCTGTGGATACCGATCCGGCAGCGGCCCGGCCTGGGCACCGTCTCCAACGTGTTCGTGGTCGGCATCGCGATGGACGGCACGCTGGCCCTGCTCCCCGAGGTGCACTCCCCCGTCGGCCGCGTCGCGCTGATGGCCGGCGGCATCGTCCTGAACGGAGTGGCCACCGGCCTGTACATCGCGGCCCGCTTCGGCCCCGGCCCGCGCGACGGCCTGATGACCGGACTGCACCGGCTGACCGGCCGCTCGATCCGGCTGGTCCGTACCGGCATCGAGATCGCGGTGGTGGCCACCGGCTTCCTGCTCGGCGGCTCCGTGGGCGTGGGCACGGTCGCGTACGCGCTGGCCATCGGCCCGCTCGCGCAGTTCTTCCTCCGCCTGTTCGCCGTCCCCGCCCCGGCCGCGACTGCCGGGCCCGACGCGGACCGCGGTTCCGACGCCGAGCCCGGGGCCCGGCCCGAGGGCGGGGCGGCCGAGGTCCCTTCCGGGCCGGTCGGCGGCGAGGAGCCGGGGCGGGCGATACTTCCGGGGTGAACACTCCCCGGGTGAACCGCGCACCTCAGCACCGCTATCTGGACCACCCGGGGCCCGTCGTCCCGTTCGCCCACCGCGGCGGGGCGGCCGACGGCCTGGAGAACACCGCCGCCGCGTTCCGGCGCGCCGCCGAGGAGGGCTACCGGTACTTCGAGACCGATGTGCACGCCACGGCGGACGGCCGGCTGGTCGCCTTCCACGACCCGACCCTGGACCGGGTCACCGACACCGGCGGCCGGATCGCGGAGCTTCCCTGGGACCGGGTGCGTCAGGCGCGCGTGGCGGGCACCGAGCCCCTCCCGCTCTTCGAGGAGCTGCTCGAAGAGTTCCCCGGGGCCCGCTGGAACGTGGACGTCAAGGCGGAGCCCGCGCTGCTCCCCCTTCTCGACCTGGTCCGCCGTACGAACTCCTGGGACCGGATCTGCGTCGGGTCCTTCAGCGAGCGCCGGGTGGCCAGGGCGCAGCGGCTCGCCGGACCGCGGCTCGCGACGTCGTACGGCGTGCGTGGTGTGCTCGCGCTGCGGCTGCGCTCGCTGGGGGTGCCGGCCCCGCTGCGCCGGGGCGCGGTGTGCGCCCAGGTGCCGGAGGCCCAGAACGGGGTACGTGTCGTGGACCGGCGCTTCGTGGCGACGGCGCACGCGCTGGGCCTGCGGGTCCACGTGTGGACGGTCAACGATCCGGACCGGATGGCCGCTCTTGTCGATCTCGGCGTGGATGGCATCATGACGGACCGGATCGCGACGCTGCGGTCGGTGCTGACCGAGCGGGGGGCCTGGGCCTGACCGCGTCCGTCGTCCTCCGCCCGTGCGCGCGTCGGCAGGGGACCAGGGAGCACGTGTGAGGGCCGGATCGGTGGAGCCGCAGGAGGCCGCGGAGGACCGCGGACGGGAACAACGGGGCTGGTACTTCTACGACTTCGCGTGCTCCGTCTACTCGACGAGCGTGCTGACCGTCTTCCTCGGCCCCTATCTGACGTCGGTCGCCAAGGCGGCGGCGGACGCGGAGGGCTTCGTCCACCCGCTGGGCATCCCGGTGCGGGCGGGTTCGGTCTTCGCGTACTCGGTGTCCCTGTCGGTGATCCTCGCGGTCCTGCTGATGCCCGTGGCCGGTGCGGTCGCCGACCGTACGGGACGCAAGAAGCCGCTGCTCGGCGCCGCCGCTTACCTGGGCGCCACCGCGACCACGGGCATGTTCTTCCTGGACGGCGACCGCTATCTGCTGGGCGCGCTGCTGCTGATCGTGGCCAACGCGTCGGTGTCCGTGTCCATGGCGCTCTACAACGCCTATCTGCCGCAGATCGCCACCCCGGAGGAGCGCGACCGGGTCTCCTCGCGGGGCTGGGCCTTCGGCTACACCTCGGGCGCCCTGGTCCTGGTGCTCAACCTGGTGCTGTACACCGGCCACGACGGCTTCGGGGTCAGCGAGTCGACGGCGGTACGGATCTGTCTGGCGTCGGCCGGCGTCTGGTGGGGCGCCTTCGCCGTGATCCCGCTGCGCCGGCTGCGGGACCGCCGGGTGGCCACGGACGGCAGCCGGCTCACCATGGGGCAGGGCTGGCGGCAACTGGTGTCGACCCTCAAGGACATGCGGCGGCATCCGCTGACGCTGTCGTTCCTGCTGGCCTATCTGTTCTACAACGACGGGGTCCAGACGGTGATCTCGCAGGCCTCGGTCTACGGGTCCGAGGAGCTGGGGCTGGACCAGACGACGCTCATCACGGCCATCCTGCTGGTCCAGGTGCTGGCGGTCTTCGGGGCGCTCGCCATGGGGCGTCTGGCGCAGCGGTACGGCGCCAAGCGGACCATTCTCGGTTCGCTCGTCGCCTGGACGCTGACGATCGGCGTGGGGTATTTCCTCCCCGCCGGGGCGCCCGTCTGGTTCTTCGTGCTGGCGGCGGCGATCGGACTGGTGCTCGGCGGCAGCCAGGCGCTGTCGCGCTCGCTGTTCTCGCACCTGGTGCCGCGCGGCAAGGAGGCCGAGTACTTCTCCGCGTACGAGATGAGCGACCGGGGCATGAGCTGGCTGGGGCCGTTGGTGTTCGGTCTCACGTTCCAGCTGACGGGAAGCTACCGGGACGCCATCATCTCCCTGGTGGCCTTCTTCGTCGTGGGGTTCGTTCTGCTCGCGCGGGTACCCGTGAGACGGGCCGTGGCGGCGGCCGGGAACCCCGTGCCGGAAAGAATTTAGACCTTGAAGTAAAAGGCCGGTAGTGTACGCCTTTGGCTTACCAGGCGGACCGTTACTGCGTCCTTACGCAGGAAAAAGAGTAGGTGACATCTGATGTCAGATGTGACAAAGCGGTCACTGGTGGGTACAACAAGGGGCGGCACGACGGGCGACGCACTGACCCGCAACGGGAATCTTTACCGCCGACCGGACGTTGACCGGATGACGACGACAGCGACAACACCTGTCCTGTGGGCGACAAGCCCGGGAGGCACGATTCATGAGTGAGCGAGCTCTCCGCGGTACGCGGCTCGTGGTGACCAGCTACGAGACGGACCGCGGCATCGATCTGGCCCCGCGCCAGGCGGTGGAGTACGCATGTGAGAAGGGACATCGCTTTGAGATGCCCTTCTCCGTGGAAGCGGAAATTCCGCCGGAGTGGGAGTGCAAGGTCTGCGGGACCCAGGCACTCCTGGTGGACGGCGATGGGCCGGAGGAGAAGAAGGGCAAGCCCGCGCGTACGCACTGGGACATGCTCATGGAGCGGCGCACCCGCGAGGAACTCGAAGAGGTCCTGGCCGAAAGGCTCGCGGTACTGCGTTCCGGCGCCATGAACATCGCTGTGCATCCGCGGGACAGCCGCAAGTCCGCCTGACGCCGCACCCCGGCGAAGGGCCACGGGAGAAACAGCGCAAGAGCCGCGGGGGGGGCGGGCGCCGCGGGGGGGGGGGGGCCGCCACCAGCGAGTGTGGAAGATGCCGCCACCCCCCACTCGCGGGCCGGGCAAGATGCCGGCGCGGGGGGTAGGTGGCGGGCCGGGCCCGCGGGT
>NZ_JBIAMU010000040.1:0-44911 GCF_042874215.1 Streptomyces sp. NPDC004111 | reverse complement strand
GGGGGACCCTGTGGGAGAGTAGGACGCCGCCGAACAATCATTGCGAAGAGCCCCGTGCCGGGGATACCGGTACGGGGCTCTTCTGCGTTTACGGGGCGGTTTCCCGTCTATAGCATCGGCACATGGAACACCTCATTCGCCGTGTGCGTGCCGATGAATGGCAGCAGGTCAAGGAGCTTCGGCTGGCCGCCCTTCAGGACCCTGCCGCACCGATCGCCTTTCTGGAGACGTACGAGCAGGCCCTCGACCGGCCGGATCCGTTCTGGCAGGGGCGGGCGGAGGGAGCTGCCGCCGGGGATTCCATCGCGCAGCTCATTGCCGAGGGGCCGGACGGGCGCTGGGACGGGACGGTGACCGTGATGGTCGAGCCGGCCGGTTCCGGCGGGGCTTTCGCGGATGCCGCCGCCGTGGACCAGACCCATGTGGTGGGCGTGTTCGTACGGCCCGAGGCGCGGGGGACCGGGCTGGCGGACGCCTTGTTCACCGCTGCCGTGGAGTGGTCCTTCGAGCTGGCCGAGCCCCGGATCCAGCGGGTCCGGCTGTTCGTGCACGAGCGGAACGCACGCGCCGAGGGCCTCTACCGGAAGGTGGGCTTCGAACGGACCGGGCACACCGTCCCGATGGAAGGGGCCCGGTCCGACGAGAACGAGATCGAGATGGCCGTACCGAGGCCCGCCCGCTGACCCTTCCCCCTCACGCATCAGTGCGGGGCGTTGCAGGCGCAGCCCGGGGTGGTGCGGGCCGCTGCCTGGGCTCCGCCGGCCGGCGGGGTGCTGTTCTCGGCGGCCTTCTGCACGGCCGCCAGCAGACGGGTGCGTTCGTGGGCGTCGATGTAGTGGCCCGCGTTGACGACCGCGTGGATGCGGCGGGTGTGGGCGATGTCGGCGAGCGGGTCCGTGTCGAGGACCAGCAGGTCGGCCGGGCGGTCCTCGGGGAGCCGCAGCAGCTCGGCGGGGGTCGTGGTGGCGGCCTCCAGCACGCTGTGGGCGGGGATGCCCGCCTCGGCGAGGAGGCGGAGCTCGCCGTGCAGAGAGAAGCCGGGGACCGCGTACCCGGTGCCGGTGTCCGTACCGGCGACGAGCCGGACCCCCGCGCGGTGCATCTCGGCGACCAGCCGCAGCCGGTGCTCGTAGATCTCGCGGACCCGGGCGGTGTCCTGCGGGGTGCGGGAGCCGACCAGGGCCTCCCAGGTGCTCGGCCACGACTGGACCTGCCAGGCGGGGAGGTACTTCCACTCCTCGGCCGAGGCGGGCAGCTCGTCGGTGCGTTCCAGGGAGTGGTGGACGGTGAGGGTGGGGACCACGCGGGTGCCGTTCTCGGCGAGCGCGTCGAAGAGCCGGCGGGCGCGGCCCTTGTCGTAACTGCGCATCGCCTCCCACTCCAAGGGGTGCACCTGGCGGAACCAGCTGCGGTAACGGGACATGCTGGAGGGGTCGTTCGGGTCGATGCGGACCTTCGCCAGGCCCTCGCGGATCTCCCGCTCGCGGGAGGAGGTGGCGAGCAGCATCGCGTGCAGGTGCTCGATGGAGCGCTGGCCGGAGGTGGCGGCGCGGGCCATCGGGACGGTGTCGGGGCAGTGGCCGGCGAACGGGATGCGCTGCGCGCGCGACTCGTCGGCGATGGCCGCGTACGCCTGAGGGGAGAGCCGGGAGTAGACCTTCACGAAGTCGGCGCCCTCGCGCTTGACCCGGCGGACGGCGGCGCGGGCGGACTTGGCGTCGGCGACCTCGATGAGGGGGAGGCCGAGGTCGCGGGCCCAGATCGAGGGCGGGCCGTCGATGATCGGGCTGGCGATGACGAAGCGCGGGCCGAGCAGGGTGCCCGCCGCGATCTTCTCCCGCCAGGAGTGCTGGAGGGGCGTGCCCCACATGTCGCGGACCGAGGTCACGCCGGTCAGCGGGAAGAGCGGCGGGTGGATGCCCTCCTGGCCGTCGCTGGTGTGCACGTGGGACTCGATCAGCCCCGGGACGACGTACTTGCCGGTGAGGTCGACGACCCGGGCGCCGCGCGGCGGCCGGAGCTGGGCACTGGGTCCCGAACGGACCAGGCGACCCCCGCGCAGGATCAGTGTGCGGTCTTGCTGCGGGTGCGGGTGGGCGCCGTCCAGGACCGTGGCGTGGGTGAGGGCGAGGGTGTCGGACGGGGCGGCCGGGCGCGGTGCGGTCCGGGCGGCCGTGCCACGGGATTCCGCGGCTGCCGCGCCGGCGGGAACGAGGGCGGTGGCGGTCAGGGCGGCGGTCGTGCCGAGGACTTGGCGTCGGGTGGGCATGGTGGCCTCTTCTGCCGGTGCGGAGTGGATGGTGCTCCCTGAGGGGGCACTGACGACTCTCGCGGGTTCGGAGGCGGGGAACAGTGGGGGTGGGAGGCCGGTTGCCGGTGTACGTGGGTGTACCCCCGGGTACCGTCAACTCCGCTGTGGCCAGCGGGACTTGAACTGTTCCTCGGAACGGAGCAGGGCCAGGGTCGGGAGACCTTGGCCCTGACCGGCCGTGAGGAGCTCCGGGAGCTGGGGAAGTGGAGCCACGGCCGCGACATCGTCCAGGACGAGCGTCATTGGTGGGTCGAGCCGACCGTCGGATGACCGTGCGGCCATGCGGCGGCCGTGCTCGACCACGTATGAGGCGAGGGCGGTGAGCAGAGGCATCGCGCCCGGTCCCGAGGGACGCGTACGAGGGTCCTCGATCGGTTCACCGACCACATAAAGCGTTCCCCCCTCGTCCGCGAATGATTCCAAGGTGAGCGAATCGTTTCGGTTGGGGGTGCAAGATTCGCGGATGTGGATCGAGGAGAGGGCGGAGAATGCCCGCGCGGTCAACTCCTGGGCGATCTCGCGACGTTCGGGGTACGCGGTCAGCGCGGACTCCAGGAGGCCGGCGGCACCGGAGGTGGCCTTGGGGTGGGTGCGCAGGATGCGTACGGCTTCCTGGGTGTGGCTGCCCTGGGTCCAGCGGTGCAGCTGCTTCAGGGGGTTGCTGCCGCTGATCGCCGCCGCGTGCAGATAGCTGCGCAGCAGGGTTTCCGCGGTGTCGGCGATGGCCGCGTCCATCCGGGCCTGCGGGCGTACCGGGGCGAGGAGCGCGGTCGCGCGGGCGGCGGCGGTCAAGGGGCGCTCGCAGCCGGCGAAGGGGGACCAGTGCAGGCGGTCCGGGGTGTCGCAGAGGTGGTTGGGGTCGTAGAGGAGGACGGGGCCGAGCTTGGAGCGGGCGCCGGTGGTCTCCGACCAGAGGGTGGGGTCGGAGGTGAGGACCAGGGCGGCGCCGGGGGCCTCCAGGACGGTCTGGAGGGCGGTTCGGCGGTGGGTGGTGCGGTTGTAGAGGGGCGTGGCGGGAAATTCGGGGTCGGTACGGGGCTGGGGGGCGGGGCCGGGGCCGGGGTGGGACGCGGTGGAGGGGTGGGACGTGGTGGCCGGCTGGGGTTGGGGCTCCGCTTCGGGCATGGCCGGGGGTACGGGGGTGGGGCTGGGCCCGGGTGCGGGGTTCGGCTCCGGAGTCCGGGAGGGCTCGGGGGAGGGAGGGGTGAGTGACTCCGTCGCCTGCGCGGGCGCTTCGTCCGAGGGGGTGCGGGACGGTGGGACGGAGGTTTCGTGCGGGGTGCGGAGGCGGTCCTCGCGGGCCTGGGCGCGGACCAGGCGCCAGCGGGCGAGGGTGCCCAGCACGAAGATCGTGAGAACGATCAGCACCAGGAACTGGCCGATGAACAGGCCCCAGAAGAGGCCGTAGCCCGAGAGTTCGGCGGGGGGTGTGCTGGGCCAGGCGGCGGCCAGGTCGGTGGGGGCGGTGGCCAGTTGGCGCAGGGCGGTGGGGGTGTTCGGGAACGTGACGTCCTTCGGCCACGAGCCGTGGGCGAAGAGGCCGGCGAGGCCGGTGGCGGTCCAGGTGAGGACGGTGAGGCCGAGGAGGAGGGCGAGGAGGCCGACGAGGAGGCTGTCGGGGATGCCGCGTTCGGGGCGGGGGGTGTGGGGGGTGTGGGGGTGGGTGTGACGGTTGTGGGTGGGGCCGTGGCCGGAGCCTTGGCCCGGGGTGTTGCGGAGGGCGGGGGCCAGGGCGGGGGTGTGCGGGGCGTGGGCGGAGCGGGTGTTCGGCTCCGCCGGGGGCCGCCCCCTTGCCCGCCCGTTCCGCCCCCGGGGGGCGGCCCCGCCGCCCAAGGAGGCGGCGGCGGCCCCGCCGCCCAAGGGGACGGCGGCGGGGGTGGGCCAGGTGGGGAGGAGGGGGGGTCTGGGGGGTCGGGGGGTGGGGGGCATTTCAGGCGACCGTGGCGTCGGAGGATTCGACTTCGGCCATTTGGGCCTCGATCAGGGCCGCGCGTTGTTCCGCCTCCCAGTCGGCGGCGCGGGCCTCGTCGTTGAGGAAGCCGTCGTCCGCCGGGGTGCCCGCCGAGGACTCGGTCATGGCGCGGTCGGTGAAGACCAGGGGGCGTTCGGCCTCGGTGATGAGGTGTTTGACGACCTGGACGTTGCCGTTGACGTCCCAGACGGCGATGCCAGGGGTGAGGGTGGGGATGATCTCGACGGCCCAGCGGGGGAGGCCCAGGACCTTGCCGGTCGAGCGGGCCTCGTCGGCCTTCTGGGCGTAGATGGTGCGGGTGGAGGCCATCTTGAGGATGGCCGCGGCCTCGCGGGCCGCCGCGCCGTCGACGACGTCGGAGAGGTGGTGGACGACGGCCACGAAGGACAGGCCGAGGCGGCGGCCGAACTTCAGGAGGCGCTGGAAGAGCTGTGCCACGAACGGGCTGTTGATGATGTGCCAGGCCTCTTCGACGAGGAAGATGCGCTTCACCCGGTCGGGGCGGATCCAGGTGTGCTCCAGCCACACGCCGACGATCGCCATCAGGATCGGCATGGCGATCGAGTTGCGGTCGATGTGCGAGAGGTCGAAGACGATCAGCGGGGCGTCCAGGTCGATGCCGACCGTGGTCGGGCCGTCGAACATGCCGCGGAGGTCGCCGTCGACCAGCCGGTCGAGGACGAGGGCGACGTCCAGACCCCAGGCCCGTACGTCGTCTATGTCGACGTTCATCGCCTCCGCCGACTCCGGTTCGGGGTGGCGGAGCTGCTCGACGATGTCCGTCAGTACGGGCTGGCGGGTGGTGATCGTCGCGTTGACGTACGCGTGCGCGACCTTGAGCGCGAAGCCGGAACGCTCGTCCAGCCCGTGCCCCATGGCGACCTCGATGATCGTACGGAGCAGGGCCAGCTGACCGGTGGTGGTGATCGCCGGGTCGAGGGGGTTGAGCCGGATGCCGCCGTCGAGGGCGGCCATCGGGTCCAGCCGGATGGGAGTTATCCCCAGCTGCTGGGCGATCAGGTTCCACTCGCCGACGCCGTCCTCGCCCTGTGCGTCCAGGACCACGACCTGGCGGTCCTTGAAGCGGAGCTGGCGCAGTACGTAGGTCTTCTCCAGCGCCGACTTGCCGTTGCCGGACTCGCCGAGCACCAGCCAGTGCGGCGCCGGGAGCTGCTGTCCGTACAGCTGGAAGGGGTCGTAGATGTAGCCCTTGCCGCTGTAGACCTCGCGTCCGATGATCACGCCGGAGTCGCCCAGGCCGGGGGCCGCCGTCGGGAGGTAGACCGCCTGCGCCTGACCGGTGGACGTACGGACGGGCAGGCGTGTCGTCTCGACCTTGCCGAAGAGGAAGCTGGTGAAGGCATCCGTGGCTGCGGACAGCGGGTCTCGCATGATCTGTCCTTTCGGGGAGCTGGGCCGGTCAGCGGGTCTGGGCCGGTCGGCGACGGATGCGGGTCAGCGACGGATGCCGGTGGCGAAGGGGAGCGTGTTGACGAACGCGCGATGGTGTTCGCGGTCGCACCACTCCAGCTTCAGGTAGGACTTGCCGGCCGAGGCGCGAATGGTGCGCTTGTCGCGGGCGAGCGCTTCCGGATTGCGGGAGGAGACGGTGATGTAGCCGACGATGTTGACCCCGGCCGCACCGGACGCCAGGTCCTCGCCGCGCTGGTCGAGGCGGCCGTGGGCGGCGATGTCGCGGGGGTCGACCGTGCGGTTCATCTTCGCGGCACGGGAGGCGTCGGCCTCGTCGTTGGTCTTCTCGGTGAGCATCCGCTCGATGGCGACCTCGGTGGGTTCGAGGTCCATGCAGACGGCGACGGTGCGGATCACGTCCGGGGTGTGGACGAGGAGCGGGGCGAGGAAGTTGACGCCGACGGGGGTCATCGGCCACTCCTTCACCCAGGCGGTGGCGTGGCACCACGGTTCGCGGGTCAGCGACTCGCGGGTCTTGGCCTGGAGGTACGTCGGCTCCATCGCGTCCAGCTCGGCGGGCCAGGCGTTGCGCTTGGTCATGGCCTGGATGTGGTCGATGGGGTGGTCCGGGTCGTACATCGAGTGCACCAGGGAGGACAGCCGGCCCTGGCCGAGCGGCTGGCGGACCCGGATGTCGGCCTCGGCGAGCCGGGCGCAGATGTCGGTCAGCTCGCGCGCCATGACGATGGCGAGACCGGCGTCCTTGTCCAGCTTGCGGGTGCCCTTGGGACGGGACGCGCGGGCCATCGCGGCGCCCTCGGCGGCCAGCTCGCGCGTGTAGTGCATGCAGGCGACCAGGTAGGCCCGGTGCTGCTCGCTGGAGGTGGACACCATGGACTGGAGCTGGTCGTACGACTCGGTGAGCCAGCCCGGCGCGCTGTGGTCGCCGCGCTGGGCGACGTCCTTGGCGTGGGCGTCGGGGTCGGCGGGCAGGGTGCGGGCCAGCATCTGGAGGCGGGTGACGAAGCCGTCGCCGTTCGCCACGTGCTTGAGCAGCGTGCCGAAACGGTCCACCAGGGCTTCCTGGTCCTCGCTGTCGCGCAGGCCGACGCCGGGGCCCTCGATCTCGATGGCGGCGGTGACGGTGCGCCGGTCGGCGTGCAGCAGCACGGCGATCTCGTCCGGGCCGAAGGGGGCGGCCAGCCAGTTGATCCGTCCGATGCCGGGCGGCGGGCCGATCTCGACCTCGCGGCCGTCGCCCTTGACGCCCGCCTCCATGCTGCCGGAACGGTACGTCGTGCCCTTGCGGAGGTTCCGCTTGTAGCTCCGGTTGATCTCGAACCACTTGTAGAAGGTGCGGTGCTTGTAGGGCACGTACACCGCCATGAGCGCGATCAGCGGGAAGCCGACGAGCAGCATGATGCGCAGCGAGAGGGTGGGGACGAGGAGCCCGCACATCATGCCGAGGAACGCGCCCGCGATGATCAGTGCGATCTCGCCGGTCTCGCGGTTCTTGCCGACGATCGCGTTCGGCCTGGCCCGGCCGATGAGATAGGTACGGCGGGGCGTGATCGGGTGGGACTGGGTGGTCAACGCCCTCCACCTCCTGTGTTCTTGCGGTGGCCGTGCGGGGAGTTCGAGGTTCCCGTATTGCCGGTGCCGCGGTTGCTGTGGGTGCTGTTGCTACGGGCCGACGGCGCGGCGGACGGGATCGCTCCGCCACCGCCTCCGCTTCCGCCTCCGGACGTGGGGCTGCCGCCGTTGCCGCGGGCGCCGTGGGCGGCCATGCCGTCGCTGGCGTTGGCGGCGGAGGCCTGGCGGGGCGCGGGGGTGCTGCCGCCGCCTCCGCCGCCCCGGCTGCTGTGGGTCTTGATGCCCTGCGAGACGAGGTTGGCGGGGGAGGAGAGGACCGCGGAGGCGCGGGCTCCGTCGGTGACCTGCTTGCGGCTGGCGCTGGCGGCGGCGATGTCGTCGCCGAAGCCGGGCACGAACCTGTAGATCATCGCGGAGGCGAAGATGGCCAGCAGGATGATGGCGAGGCCGGAGACGACGGCGGAGAACGCGTTCGGCCCGTCGCCGCTGGAGAGGGCGCCGGCCAGTCCGAGGACGATCACGATGACCGGTTTGACGAGGATCACCGCGATCATGATCCCGGCCCAGCGGCGGACGTGGCTCCACAGGTTCTTGTCGACCAGACCGGCGTAGACGACGGTGCCGAGCAGGGCGCCGACGTACAACAGGGCCGCGCGGATGACCAGTTCGAGCCAGAGGACGCCGGCGGCGAGGATCGTGACGAGGGCGACGACGATCAGCATGATCGGGCCGCCGCCGATCTGGTCGCGCTTCTGCAGCGCCTCGGCGAACGCCCCGAAGAACACGTCGCTCTGGCCGCCGGACGCGGAGGCGATGACCTTGGTGACGCCGTCGGTGGCCGAGACGATGGTGTACAGGATCAGCGGGGTGAACGCGGACGCCAGCACCGTCAGCCAAAGGAAGCCGATGGCCTCGGAGACGGCGGTGGACAGCGGTACGCCGCGCATGGCCCGCTTGGCGACGGCCAGCAGCCACAGCACGAGGGTGAGCACGGTCGATGCGGCGAACACGACGGCGTACTGCTGGAGGAACTTGGCGTTGGTGAAGTCCACGTTGGCGGTGGAGTTCACGGCCTCACTGAGCTTCCCGACGATCCAGGCGGCGGCGTCAGCACAGCCTTTGGCGAGGGAGGAGAGGGGGTCGAGGGTGGAGTCGGTGGGGGCGGGGGCTACGGAGGAGGGGGAGGTTCCGGCGCTGTTGCCCTTTTCGCAGTACTCCTTGGCGGGGCCGATCAGCAGGTCGCAGGGGTTGTTGCTCGCGCCCGGCGTCGGCGTCGGAGTAGGGGCCGGTGGCGTGGGCGCGGCAGTCGCGCGGGCCGCCAGCACGAAGACCGCCACCTGGACGGCTGCGAAGGTGGCGGCTGCCGGGCCGAGCCGGCGTCGGAGGCTACCGGGCATAAGTGAACCCTCCGTACTCATCGACTGCCTTGCTGATCTCGTCCGAGCTGGAAGCAGTCTCGTCACCGGGTACAGGGGTCGGCCCCTTCTTCTGGGCATCGCCGACGATCTTCCAGTCGTCGCCCACCCACTTCAGGTCGAAGGTCCAGGTGCCCCAGTTGGTCTTCACCGGGTCGATGGACTTCGCGCCGGACATGCCGATCAGGCCCGTGTACCAAACGGAGATCTTGGCGTTGTCGGCGTCGACGGACTCGGTCTTCGCGCCGACCGGCAGGGTGCGGGAGACGAAGGTGCTGCCCGAGGGCGCGTTGCCTTCGGCGTCGAGACCCAGCTTCTGGAGGAACTGGGGGGAGTACGCGGTGTCCTGCGGCCCCTTGAGCTTGGCCGCCGACTCCGGCGTGTACAGGGAGTCGACGATGCGGTGCCTGCTGTCGGCCTTGAACATGTCGACGGAGCCCAGCGCCACCGTGTAGTTCGTGGCGGCGCTCTGTGCGCCCTGGGCGTTGCGGGCGAACCCCGAGGGGATTCCCGTCGCGCCCTTGCCGGTCACCGGCTTCTCCCCGCTCGCCGCCGTCGACCCCGAAGAAGGCGTCCCCTCCTTGCCCTCGCTCCCGCCCTCCGCCGGGCCGCTGCCCGGTCCCCGGTTGGCGAAGGCGATGGCTGCGATCAGGAGTACCACCACGGCCACCGCCGCGATCATCGACCGCGAGGCGCGCGGGCCCTGGCGGGTGCCTCGGGGGCGGGCCGAGCCGTGGTCCTCCGGCATCCGGGTACGCGTCTGGCGGGTGCCGCCCATCGTCGTGTAGGGGTCGTCGGTTCCCCTCCGGTCGTCGTCCTCACCGAGGCTCATGCCGCGTACGCCCCCTCAGCCTTTCGCAGTCCCGTGTCGTAGTCGTACTCGCATTCGTATGCGTAGTACTTAGACGGTAGCGGGGCCGCTCTCCGCGCGGGCGCGGTGTGGTGACTCGTCATCAGGAAACGCAACCTCAGGGGGAGGGCCGGGCACGCCCGGTGAGGACTGGGGAGAGGTGGCTAGACGGCCATTCCGTACACGATGGTGAACAGCGTCCCGAGCGAGCCGATGATGAAGACACCGGTCAGTCCCGCGACGATGAGGCCCTTGCCCTGTTCCGCGCTGAACGTGTCGCGCAGTGCGGTCGCGCCGATCCGCTGCTTGGCCGCACCCCAGATGGCGATGCCGAGGCACAACAGGATGGCCACCGCCATCACGACCTCGATCATGATGCGGGCTTCGCTGCCGAGGCTCCCGAACGGGCCCCAGTTCGGCGCGATTCCGCCGATGATGGTGGTGATGTCGCCCTTTTCGGCTGCCAGGATCATTAAGTCACCGCCCCTGTCGGTTGGTTGGCCTCCCTGCCGGACGGCAGAGAGCATCGCCCTATCTTCGCTGATGAAACCGCCTCGGTATGTCGACTTGGCGGCTATCTTTACCCGACTTCCGCACATGAGTCCGGTCTCACCGCCCTGACCTGCGGTGCGGAGCGGTGGGGGGAGCCCGGAGCGTGCGAAAAGCCGTATGGTCACTCTGTGTATCACGGGGGGTGACTCCGGGCAATGACTGGCGTTAGGCACCCTTGCTCTGTTGGGTGCGGGGGCCGTGTCCGCGTGGACGCGGGCGCGGCGGTGCCCGCCGGGGGCTGCGGTCGCGAAGGCGCACCGCCCGCCGTGCTTCTGCGGGCCCCGGGCGCGGGGACTCTGAGTGACCGTCACCCCGTTCGGCGGAACGGTGCGCGGCCTTCCGGATGGGCCGGCGTTCACTCCTCGGCGAAGTGGTCGAACTCGCCCGCCCGGACGCCGAGCACGAAGGCCTCCCACTTGCGCCTGTTGGTCGTGACGACGGTGTCCGGGTCGCTGGTCTCGCGGAGGTAGACGGGGTCCTCCGGGCCCTCCCCGGGGCCGAAGGCGATCTCGATCCAGGGGCCGGGCCCCTCCTCGTCCTCGGGGGCGGCCCGGGTCCAGTCGAGAGGGGCGGGGGTGTCCATGCCGGGGCTCCTTCGCTGCGGCTGCTCCGCGTCCGTCGTTCGCAGTGACTGCTGTCCACTCCTACGGTGCCGCAACGCGCTACCGGCCCCGCATCCTGTCCCGGAGGGGAACGAGACGCGGGGCCGGTCGGTGCGGTCCCGGCGGCGGACCGCCGCCGCCGGGCCGTAGGGGCCAAGAGGAGCCCGCCGGGTGCTGGATCAGTGGTCGTTCTTGAACTTGTACGCGCGGCACTCCGATTCCTTGCCGCCCTTGTAGCGGCAGAAGAGGAAGCCGATGTTCTTGTTCTCCGGGAGGTCGAGCTTGCCGCCCTCGCGCGCGCGGTGGGTGATGCAGTTGCCCTCGCCGCCGACCCAGGTCTCGTACAGCTTCGGGCCGTACGCGTCGCCGAGCGAGACCCACATCTTCACGGCGTAGCCGTCCGCGTCGATGTCGCAGATCTTGAGGATGTCGCCGTACTCGGTGAACTCCGCCTTGCCGCTGTAGCCGAAGGCGCCCCAGACGTCACCCGTGTTCATGGTGTGGTCGGCCGCCATGGCCGAGCCGCCGAAGCCGAGCGTGAGAGCGAAGGCCGACGCGAGAACGCCGGCCGCCTTGCCTGCCTTGCTGAGTTTCATGGTCGGCGATCCTAGCCACGCGGGATCACGCGCCGATCGCGCTCTTTGGCAGGTTCGGTTCAGGAATGTGGACCTTGCGGTGCCGATGAGATGGTTGTCGTACGCAAGGACGGGAGGAGTACGGGTGAGAGCCAAGGACGTCGACGCGCGGGCCGCCGCGATAGCCGCCGCGCAGCGGGAGGAGCGGCCGGGGTGGGGCATCGTCCTGTTCCTCTTCGGGGTTCCCAGCCTCGTCATCGGGTGGACCGACGGCCCCTGGAACTGGTGGGCCCTGCTGTGGGTGCCGCTGTACCTGGTGGGCATCGGCGCGGCCGTCCACGAGTGGCGGCTGCTGGCGCGGCTGGGCCGGCAGCTGCCGTTCGTGGGATGGGCGGCGCTGGTGACGGCGCACCTCAGCGCGCTGTTCGCGCTGGGGCTGGCGACCGGGGTGCTGACGACGTGACCGGGCGCGCCGCCGGGGCCCGCGCGCTGCTGCTGACCGGGACGGTCGGGGCGGGCAAGACGACGACCGCGGAGGCCGTCGGGGAACTGCTCGCCGGGGCCGGCGTGCCGCACGCGGTGATCGACCTGGACTGGCTGGCCAAGGGCTGGCCCGCGCCCGACGACGACCCCTTCCACCTCGCGCTGCTGCTGCGCAACCTGGCGGCGGTCGCCGCCAACCACCTCGACGCGGGCGCGGTACGACTCGTGCTGGCCGGGGTCGCGGAGAGCGAGGAGGAGCGGAAGCGGTACGAGGAGGCGGTGGGCGTCCCGTTGACGGTGTGCCGCCTGAAGGTCCCGTTGCCGCTGGTACGGGAGCGGCTGGTGCGGCGGCACGAGGGGGACGCCGCGGGGCTGGAGTGGCATCTGCGCCGCTCCAGCGAGCTGGACGGAATCCTCGACGCGGCGGGGGCCGGCGGGTGCACGGTCGAGGTGCGGGACGGCGGTCCCGGGCCGACGGAGCTGGCGGCCGAGGTGGTCGCGGCGGTGGGCTGGGGCTGACCCGGGGCACGCGCGGAGCCCTCCCCGGAAGCCCGCGTCCTGGACCTGAGCGGCCGTCAACTCCCCCTGTGGGAGGGCGGGTACGGCTCGGTACAGTCGGCGGGTGGAATCACTCAGACCCCGCCAGGACCCGGCGTACATCGGCACCTACACCCTGCTCGCGCGCCTCGGTGCCGGGGGCATGGGGCAGGTGTACCTCGGGCGGTCCCAGGGCGGGCGGCTGGTGGCCATCAAGGTGATCCGGGACGAGATCACCGATCACCCGGAGGCGCTGTCGCGGTTCCGGCGCGAGGCGAACACCGTGCGGGCCGTGCGCAGCGCGTACACCGCGAACCTGATGGACGCCTCGCTGGAGGCGGCGCCGTACTGGATCGCCACCGAGTACGTGAGCGGGCCGACCCTGGCCCGTGCCGTGCGGGAGCGCGGCGCCTTCCCGGCCGACACCGCGCGCGGGCTGTGCGCCGCGCTGGCGGAGGGGCTGGCGAGCGTCCACGCGTACGACGTCACGCACCGGGACCTCAAGCCGATGAACGTCATCCTCGCCGCCCAGGGTCCCCAGCTGATCGACTTCGGGATCGCCCGAGGGGTCGGGGACACGGCGCTGACCGTGACCGGCATGGCGCCGGGGACGCCCGGGTTCACCGCGCCCGAGGTGCTGATCCGCAATCAGGTCGGGCCCGAGGCCGATGTCTTCGCGCTGGGGGCGACGGTCGCCTACGCGGCGACGGGCCGGCCGCCGTTCGGCAGCGGGCCGGCGGACGCCGTGTCGTACCGCGCCGTGCACGAGCCGATGGACCTCGACGGCGTCACGGACGGCCCGCTCGCCGAACTGCTGCGGGCGTGCGTGGCGAAGGAGCCGGCGGACCGGCCCACGCCCGAGGAGGTCATCCGGCGGTGCGGGGTGCGGATCGCCCTGGTGGACGACTCCTTCTACGGGGCGCTGGTGGGCGGCCTCGGGGAATCGGTGCCGGACGCGCCGGACGTGCTGCACGAGTTGCCGACGGGCGGGCCGGGGCTGGGTTACGTGCCCACGGTCGGCGGCGCGCACCCCGGGACGACCGCGCCCGGCTCCGGCCGCACCGGCCGCAGGGCCCGCCCGTGGCTGGTGGCCGCCGCGGTCGGAGCGGTGGTCGGGGTGTCGGTGGTGGGGGCGCTGCAACTGCTGCCGCCGGACAAGGAGGGCGGCGGGGGGAGCGGCGCCGAGGGCACGCCGGGTGCCGCGGGCCCGGCAACCGGGCAGCCGGACACGAAGCGGACGGCGGGGGCGCGGACGCCGGGGCCGGGCGGGAAAACGGAGGGTTCGGGACCGGGCAGCGGGGCACAGACCCAGAAGCCGAGCGACCCCCCGAAGAGAGAGGAGCCGGTTGGGCCGCCGCAGTACGTCGAGCAGACCGCCCCCGCCGCCCACTGGTGGAACGGGCTGCGCGACACGTGTGCGCTTCCCCCGGAGGAGCAGGCCCCGCTGGACCTGCAGACCTCCGTACCGCACAACGGCGCGCCCAGTGACATGCCGCCCGGCAAGGTGGAGATCGGCTACCGGCTCAAGTACGCGGTGACGGGCGCGCCGGCGTACTACGTGGCCGTGGCCGTGAAGCCCGTGTCGAAGAACGGGCAGGACAACACCGAGCTCGGTGCGGTGAGCAAAGTGATGAACCTGCACGAGGGCGGCGGCGAGGAGTTCAAGTCCTTCGTCTACCCCGACGACTTCAAGACCAGGAAGGACGGCAAGGAACTGCCCGCCGCGCCGCTCTCCTCGTACACCGGCGAATGGACCGTCAGTTACCTGCACGTCACGGCGCCCAGGCAGTACAAGGTCATCAACTGCGAGGGGTTCATGTACCCCTCCTAAGGTGGTCCGGATGACGCGGCCCGGCGACATGCCTGCGTCGAAACGGACGTACAACCGGACCGGATGGGGGAGGGTTGTCGAGTGCGCAAAGTCTGGGTTGCGAGCGGGATCGGGGTCGGGGTGTTCCTGGCCTTCGTCGCGCTGCTCGTCGTCGGTACGTTCTCGGCCGCGGCCGGGATCGCCGGGCAGGGCGGTGCCGGAGGGCGGGCGGTCGGGCTGGCGAAGGGTGCGGTCCCGGGGCTGTACCAGCCGATCGTGCAGAAGTGGGGCAACCTGTGCCCCGCCATCAACCCGGCGCTGCTCGCCGCGCAGCTGTACCAGGAGAGCGGCTGGAACCCCAAGGCGGTCAGCCCGGCCGACGCGAGGGGCATCGCCCAGTTCATCCCGGGCACCTGGGCCGCGCACGGCGTGGACGGTGACCGCGACGGCGACAAGGACATCTGGGACCCGGCGGACGCCATTCCGTCGGCCGCTTCGTACGACTGCGAATTGGCTGGATACGTCAAGAAGGCGCCGGGCGACCCGACGGACAACATGCTCGCGGCCTACAACGCCGGCGCGTACGCGGTCATCAAGTACGGGGGCGTGCCGCCGTACCCGGAGACCAAGAACTACGTAAAGATCATCCGCTCCCTGGAGCAGAGCTTCGCCCAGCCCGTAGGCCGCGTGGCCCCCTCCAAGCAGGCCGCCGCCGCCATCTACTACGCGCAGAAGAAGCTCGGCACGCCCTACCTCTGGGGCGGCAACGGCACCCCTGACCAGCAAGGACGGTTCGACTGTTCGGGGCTGACGCAGGCCGCCTACCGCACCGTCGACATCGAGCTGCCGCGCGTCGCCAACGACCAGTACAACGCGGGACCGCACCCCTCCCGCGAGGAACTGCTCCCCGGCGACCTCGTCTTCTTCTCCGACGACCTCACCAATTCGCGCAAAATCCGCCACGTCGGCATCTACGTCGGCGGCGGATACATGATCAACGCCCCCTACACCGGAGCCGTCATCCGCTTCGACAAAATCGACACCCCCGACTATTTCGGTGCGACGCGTGTGACGCAGGCGGGAGCGGAGGCATTGCCGACACCCCGGCCGGAAGCCTGACATCGCGCCCCGGATGGCCGGAACTCTCCGTAATGACTCGCCCCTGAGCTGGGACGATGGGTCAAGAGTCGATAACGTCATGGTGATCGTTCGGTGGAGAGTGGAACCCCGGCCGGGCGTGAGGCGTTCCCTGGGCGGGAACATCAGGAAACACGGCAGCACTGACCATGCGCCGGGCACACGGAACACCGAGAAGAACACGCAGCCGCAGACGCAGATGACACGACGAAGAACTGTCACGGGGGTGATGGACCCGCCACGCACACGCCGTGCGTGCGACGGGCGGACGCGCGAGAAGCGACACAGCAAGGGCAAGGGGCCGTGCAGATGGCTGGACTAGCGGTGGAGGCGTCGAACCCCGACGTCAGCCTGCTCTACGACATCAACGGCATCGCAGCCGATGCCCCGGGCTGGGCCGACCGGATCGTCGCGTTCGTCGGCGAGTACGGAATCCTGCTCGGCCTCGTCCTCGTCGGCATCTGGTGCTGGTGGCGCGGCCGTGGCCGGGGCAGCGCCGAGGACTCGGTCGCCTCGGCCGCCGCCCTCGTCTGGGCGCCCCTCGCGGCCGGTATCGCCCTCCTGGTGAACATCCCGATCCGGGGCTTCGTGGAACGCCCGCGCCCCTTCCTCGAACACAAGGGCCTGGAGGTCCTGGCGTCGGGGAAGACCGACTTCTCCTTCGTGAGCGACCACGCGACGCTCGCGATGGCACTCGGCGTCGGCATCTTCATGGCACACCGCAAGCTCGGCCTGGTGGCGCTCGCGCTCGCCGCGGCGGAGGGCTTCTGCCGGGTGTACATGGGGGTGCACTACCCGTCCGACGTGGTGGGCGGGTTCGCCCTCGGCACGGCCGTGACGCTGCTGCTCGCGCCGCTGGCCATGATGGTGCTGACGCCGCTGGTGTCCGCGCTCTCCCGCTGGGCCGCGACCGCTCCGCTGGTACGGAGCCGGCGGGCGCGGGAGGCCGACGCCGAGCGGCGGGCCGCCGCACTGGCCGGACGGGCCAGGGAGGTCGCCCGCGCCCGCCGGGGCGACGACGGCCGCGGCTTCAACGACCTCGCCGCGTAAGGGATGTGACGGCCCGGCTCACAGCGCCTGCGGGAAGTCGAAGACCCGGTCCGGGTCGTACCGGGACTTGAGCGCGGTGAGCCGGGCCGCGGCACTGCCGAAGTAGGCCCGGCGCCAGTCGGTGAGCGTGGGGTCGGTGTAGTTCTGGTACGCGGAACCGGAGGCGTGCCGGCGCATCGCACCGTGGGTCCGGGCCAGCCAGTTCCGCTGCGCGGTGCCGGGCGTCCCCGGCCGCCAGGAGGCCGTGTACTGGGCCAGCATCCGCATGTCCCGGTGGACGAAGGCGGTCGCGCCGGGGGCCACCCGGTTGACGGCACCGCCCAGCGCGGTGAGCGTCACGGTGCCGCCGCCACCGCCCTGCGCCGCGCCGATCCGGGTGAAGTCCTCGACGCCGGAGAGCAGGGTGCGGATGCCCGCGGGGTTCAGCGAGCGGGCGAAGAAGTCGGAGCGGGAGTCGTACGTCTCACGGCCCAGCGCGCCCTCCGGGGTGCGGCCCGGGGTGCGGCCGGGCAGGTGGCACTGCGCTTCGGAGAGGTCGGCGCAGCCCGCGTACAGCAGCATCGACTCCTGGTAGCCGCGCGGGATCAGCGAGACGGAGCGGGGCGGGGCGCCCGCCTTCGCGGCGAGGCGGTCGACGGCGTCGGCGAGGTCGCCCCGGGTGCCGAGGGAGAAGACGGCCAGCGAGACCGTCGGGTCGCCGCCCGCCGCGCCCGCCGAGAAGTGGGCCGACGACCAGATCTCGTCCGGCTGGTCCGGGCCCCACTCCTGCCAGGCGCCGAGCACGGCGGCGGCCTTCGACCAGGGCCAGCCGAGGTAACCGGTGACGGCGCGCGGGGCGGGGTGGGTACGGAATTCGAGCCCGGTGACCACGCCGAACTGGCCGTTGCCCGCGCCCCGCAGGGCCCAGAACAGGTCGGTGTTCCGGCTCGCGTCGCAGCGCAGCGTCCGGCCGTCGGCGGTGACGAGGGTGGCGGCGGTGAGGCTGTCGCAGGTCAGTCCGTACGCCCGGGAGACGACGCCGTGGCCGCCGCCCAGGGTGAGGCCGGAGATGCCGACGGTGGGGCAGGAGCCGGCCGGGACGGTCCGGCCGGCCGCGCCGAGGGACCGGTAGACGTCGATGAGCTTGGCCCCGGCGCCGACGGTGGCGGTCCCGGCGGCCGGGGTCCCGACGGTGGCGAGCGCGGAGACGTCGATCACCAGGCGCCCGGTGCCGGAGGACCAACCGGCGTACGAATGGCCGCCGTTGCGGACGGCGACCGGGGTGCCGGTCGCGCGGGCGTAGCCGAGGACCTCGCGGACGTCGGCCTCGTGGGCGACGTGGGCGAGGGCGGCGGGCCTGAGATGGTCGAAGCGGGTGTTGTAGAGGCGGGCGGCCGAGGCGTAGTCGGCGTCCTCGGGGCGCAGGAGGGTGCCTTCGAGGGTGCGGGCGAGGGCGGCCCAGTCGTGCGGGCGGCGGGTGGCCGGGGGCGACGGCGGCCTCGGTTTCGTGGCCGGCGGTGTCGGCGGCGACGACGCGGGCGGGGCGGCCGGCCGCTCGCTTCGGCAGCCCGTGGCTGTGGCGGCAGCCGTGGCGGCGGTGGCGGTGGCGGTGAGGAGCGTACGGCGGGTCAGTGACATGGGGCCTCCCGGGGAAGGGACGGCCGGGAGGGGGCGGTGGGTTCCGGGGGCCGTGGTGCTGGGTGGCCGGGAAGGGGGTGGTGGGTTCCGGGGCCGTCGTGCTGGGTGGCCGGGAGGTGTTGGCGGGGGAGGGGGGCTCAGGGGTGTTCGCTGTGGTGGGTGGCGTCCTGCCGGGCCTTGTCGCGGCTGCGGCGGGAGGGGCCGCGCCAGCCGCAGGTGCAGTGGGCGTGGGCGAAGGAGCCGCGCTCGGTGGTGGTGGTGCGATGGGAATCGGTGCCTGCCGGCGACGGCGGCGGGTCAATCTGGGACACGCTTCCCACGGTACTGGGGGAGGGAAGGGGGCGCGCCCACTCCGGCCCCGTCGCGCCTCCGCGCTCCTCTCCGGGGCGTGACGGAGGTGTGGGTGGGGTCGTTGTACGGGCGAGCAGGGGGCTCGTACTTCGAAGGCGGTCGGGATGGACAGGGTCAGAGGCGGGGCGGCCGGACTTGCCGCCGTGGTGGGGCTGGTGGGGGCGACCGCCGGGTGCGCGGGGGGCGGTGCCGCCGCCGACGACCGCGGCGGGGACGTCTCGGAGACGGTCAGGAGCGCGGCCGACGCCGTGCTCAGGTCGGGCAGCGCGGGCACGGTGCGCACGGGGATGGAGATGGCGGCCGGGGGCACCCGCGTCACCATCCACGGCCGGGGCACGTACGACTTCCGTGCGGCGCGGGGGCAGTTGAGGCTGTTGCTGCCCACGGGGCCGACGGGCCGGCAGGAGCACCGGCCGATGGTGGAGGTGTTCGCGCCGGGCGCGCTGTTCATGAAGAACCGGGGCGCCGGTGTCCCCGCCGACAAGTGGGTGCGCATCGAGACCGCCGCGCTGAAGGACGGGAACCTGGTGACGGGCGGGGCGACCGACCCGATGGCCGCCGTCGAACTGCTGCGGGGCGCACGGGACGTGCGGTACGTGGGGAAGGAGGGCGGGCTGCGGCACTACCGCGGCGTCGCCGATCTGCCCGGGGCCGCCCGGGTGGCCTCCGCGGAGCAGCGGGGGGCGCTGGGAGCGGCGGCGAAAGGGTTCTCCACGAAGGAGGTGCCGTTCGACGCGTACCTCGACGAGCGGGGCCGGGTGAGCAAGGTGCGTCACCGGTTCGGCTTCATGAACGGGGGCAAGGACGTGGCTGTGGCGTCCACCACTTCGCTGGAGGCGTTCGGCAGGCCGGTGCGGGTCGTGCTGCCGCCCGCCAAGGACATCTACGCGGGCAAGATCCGTCAGTAGCCGGGCGGCCGGCCGGGGAGCGGCGGACCGGTGGCCGGGCGGTGGACGGGTTGTAGTCCCCGGCGTACTCCGGCGCATGGCGAGGGCGGGTGGGGGTGAAATGGTCCGTCCGTGCCATGCGCGGTCCGTGTCCCCGTCCCTACGCTTGGAAGTCGGCCCGCAGCAGAAGCAAGGTCGGGAAGAGGTGATGCAGGTGGTTGTGATGCGTGGTGCTGCCGTACAGGACCGCGTTGCCCTCGCCGAGATCGAACTGTGCGGTGAGTTGATGATCGCCGCCTCGTCGACGGACGGGGAGCGGCTCAGCGCGGACCGGATCGACGAGGTGCTGAGGGCCGCGGCCAAGGAGTTCGAATAGCCGGGGCTCAAGGCGGACGAGAAGTGGCGAGGGGGGAGACGGCGGACGCCGTCTCCCCCCTCAGCCGTTGCCTGGACGCACGCAGCGGGCCGGGTTCGGCGGCCGGACGGCCGTCGTCCGGTCGGGTGCCGGCCGGGGTCAGGTGCGCATCATGCGGGCGATGGCCTTCGTCGCTTCCTCGACCTTCTCGTCGATCTCCGCACCGCCCTTGAGCGCCGCGTCCGCCACGCAGTGCCGCAGGTGCTCCTCCAGCAGCTGGAGCGCGAAGGACTGCAGGGCCTTCGTGGAGGCGGAGACCTGGGTGAGTATGTCGATGCAGTAGACGTCCTCGTCGACGAGCCGCTGCAGGCCCCGGATCTGGCCCTCGATACGGCGCAGCCGCTTGAGGTGTTCGTCCTTCTGCTTGTGGTAGCCGTGCGTCACGGCGGCTTCGGAGGGCGCGTCCGTCGTGGTCACGCCGGCCGCCTCTTCGGTGGTCGTCATCGCGTCCTCCTGTGAATTCAGCGGGGTATCAACGGGATGTCAGCAGGGACATCAGCGGGGTTGGATACCCCTCATGGGTATATTGTACGGCGCTTTCCAGCGGGCCGCGGGGGCCCGTGCCCGCCACTCTGCCCGATGGGCGACACTGAAGAACGCCGGTTAGCCGTGGCCGGATGATGCGCCTAGCATCAGCCTGACCGAATCCAATGCACCCCGAGGAACCCACGTGCGCTTTCGTCTGACCCCCCGGGAGACGAGCTTCTACGACATGTTCTCCGCATCCGCGGACAACATCGTCACGGGCTCCAAGCTCCTCATGGAACTGCTCGGAGCGGACTCCTCCGCACGGGCCGAGATCGCGGAGCGCATGCGGGCAGCGGAGCACGCGGGTGACGACGCCACTCACGCGATCTTCCACCAGCTGAACTCCTCGTTCATCACGCCGTTCGACCGCGAGGACATCTACAACCTCGCGTCGTCGCTCGACGACATCATGGACTTCATGGAGGAGGCCGTCGACCTGGTCGTCCTGTACCAGGTGGAAGAGCTCCCCAAGGGTGTCGAGCAGCAGATCGAGGTGCTGGCGCGGGCGGCCGAACTGACCGCCGAGGCGATGCCCTCCCTGCGCACGATGACCAATCTCACCGAGTACTGGATCGAGGTCAACCGGCTGGAGAACCAGGCGGACCAGATCCACCGCAAGCTGCTCGCCCACCTCTTCAACGGCAAGTACGACGCCATTGAGGTCCTGAAGCTGAAGCAGATCGTGGATGTGCTGGAGGAGGCGGCCGACGCCTTCGAGCACGTGGCGAACACGGTGGAGACCATCGCCGTCAAGGAGTCCTGAGCTTCGTGGACACCTTTGCGCTGATCGTGACCATCGGAGTCGCGCTCGGTTTCACGTACACCAACGGCTTCCACGACTCGGCGAACGCGATCGCGACGTCGGTCTCCACCCGTGCGCTCACCCCGCGTGCGGCACTGGCGATGGCCGCCGTCATGAACCTCGCCGGAGCCTTCCTCGGGCAGGGCGTCGCGAAGACCGTCAGCGAGGGCCTCATCGAGACGCCGCACGGCCAGAAGGGCATGGCGATCCTGTTCGCCGCGCTCGTCGGCGCGGTCGTCTGGAACCTCGTGACCTGGTACTTCGGTCTGCCCTCGTCCTCCTCCCACGCCCTGTTCGGCGGCATGGTGGGCGCGGCGCTGGCCGGCGGTACGGAGGTGATCTGGGGCGGCGTGCTGTCCAAGGTCGTCATCCCGATGTTCCTCTCGCCGGTGATCGGTCTGGTGCTCGGCTATCTGGTGATGGTCGCGATCATGTGGATGTTCCGGAAGGCCAATCCGCACAAGGCCAAGCGCGGCTTCCGTATCGCCCAGACGGTCTCCGCGGCGGGCATGGCGCTCGGCCACGGCCTCCAGGACGCGCAGAAGACCATGGGCATCGTGGTGATGGCGCTGGTCATCGCCGATGTCGAGGGCCAGGACGAAGCGATTCCGATCTGGGTCAAGATCGCCTGTGCGGTGACGCTGTCGCTCGGTACGTACGCGGGAGGCTGGCGCATCATGCGGACGCTGGGCCGGCGGATCATCGAGCTGGACCCGCCGCAGGGGTTCGCGGCGGAGACGACGGCGGCGTCCGTGATGTACACGGCTTCGTTTATGTTCCACGCGCCGATCTCCACGACGCATGTGATCACCTCGGCGATCATGGGTGTGGGGTCGACGAAGGGGCCGCGGGCGGTCCGGTGGGGCGTCGCGAAGAACATCGTGATGGGGTGGTTCATCACGATGCCGGCGGCGGCGATTGTGGCGGCGGTCAGCTTTTGGGCTGTACAGGTCGCCTTCGGCTGACGCGGCTTGCCCCTCCCTTTCGAACCGCCCCCGGCTACTTGCCGGGGGCGGTTCCTTTTTGACCTGCTCGGACGCGAGCGCGCGTACCCGCCTCCACCTGTGCAGGTGCGCCCCTTCAGGGGCGCGGGGAACTGCGCGAGCAACCACGCTCCTCCCGCGCGTGCGCACTCTCCCCTTGGCGGGCCCGCCACTCGGGGTCCGGGGCGGAGCTCCGGTTTCGGGAAGGGGCGGGGTGGGGTGAGGCCCCGCGCAGCGGGCCATTCCGGTGCGGAGCGGCGGGCCGGGGCCGGGCGGGGCCGGAAGGGGTGCGGCTCCGCCGGGGGCCGCCCCCTTGCCCGCCCGTTCCGCCCCCCGGGGGCGGCCCCGCCGCCCAAGGAGGCGGGGGAGCGAGAGGTGCGGCTCCGCCGGTCGAGGGGGCGGGGGGAGCGAGAAGGGCGGGCCCGCCGTCGAAGGGAGCGGGTGGGGTATGGCTTCGCCCCGCCGGGGGTGCCGGCGGGGCGAAGGGGTCTCGCGGTGGCACCGCCATGCAGCACCGCGAGGGTCCAAGGGCCGGCCGGAGGGGCCGGGGTTGGCCGGGAGGGGGCGGGGTTAGCCGAAGCGGCCGGAGATGTAGTCCTCGGTGGCCTGGACCGAGGGGTTGGAGAAGATGCGCTCCGTCTCGTCGATCTCGATCAGCTTGCCCGGCTGGCCGACCGCCGCCAGGTTGAAGAAGGCCGTGCGGTCGGAGACCCGTGCGGCCTGCTGCATGTTGTGCGTCACGATGACGATCGTGAACCGCTCCTTCAGCTCCCCGATCAGGTCCTCGATGGCGAGGGTGGAGATCGGGTCGAGGGCGGAGCAGGGCTCGTCCATGAGGAGGACCTGCGGCTCGACCGCGATGGCGCGGGCGATGCACAGGCGCTGCTGCTGGCCGCCGGAGAGGCCGGAGCCCGGCTTGTTGAGGCGGTCCTTGACCTCGTTCCAGAGGTTGGCGCCCTTGAGGGACTTCTCGACGATGTCGGAGAGTTCCGACTTCTTGTAGGAGCCGTTGAGGCGCAGGCCCGCCGCCACGTTGTCGAAGATCGACATGGTGGGGAAGGGGTTGGGGCGCTGGAAGACCATGCCGACGGTGCGGCGTACCGACACCGGGTCGACGTTGGACCCGTACAGGTTCTCGTCGTCCAGCATGACCTTGCCCTCGACGCGGCCGCCGGGGGTGACCTCGTGCATCCGGTTGAGGGTGCGCAGGAAGGTCGACTTGCCGCAGCCGGAGGGGCCGATGAAGGCGGTCACGGAACGGGGCTCGACGGTCATGGAGATGTCGTCGATGGCTTTGTGGTCGCCGTAGAAGGCGGACAGTCCGGAGACGTCGATTCGCTTGGCCATGATGTGGTCACTTCGCTTTCAGGGTGTCGCGTCAGCGACCGGTCTTGGGGGCCTTCCAGCGGGCGATGCCGCGGGCCACCAGGTTGAGGATCATGACGAAGGCGATCAGCACCAGGGCGGCTGCCCAGGCACGGTCGTAGCTCGCCTCACTGCCGACCCGGTACTGCTCCCAGATGTAGAAGGGGAGCGAGGACTGGGCGCCGTCGAAGGGGTTCGAGTTGATCAGCTGGGTGCCGAAGACCAGCAGCATGATCGGGGCGGTCTCGCCGGCGATGCGGGCGATGGCCAGCATGACGCCGGTGGTGATGCCGCCGATGGCGGTAGGCAGGACCACCTTCAGGATCGTGCGCCACTTCGGCACGCCGAGGGCGAGGGAGGCCTCGCGCAGCTCGTTGGGCACCAGCTTCAGCATTTCCTCGGTGGAGCGGACGACGACCGGGACCATCAGGATCGCCAGGGCGAGCGCGCCCAGGAAGCCGGAGGGGCCGAGTCCGAACATCAGCATGATCGCGAGGAGGAAGAGGCCCGCGACGATCGAGGGGATGCCGGTCATGACGTCCACGAAGAACGTCACCGACTTGGCGAGCGCGCCCTTGCCGTACTCCACCAGGTAGACGGCGGTCAGCAGACCGACCGGGGCGGCCACCAGGGTGGCGAGGCCGACCTGCTCGATGGTGCCGATCAGGGCGTGGTAGACGCCGCCGCCCGCCTCGAAGCCGGGCACGCCCGCCATCGAGTGGGTGAGGAAGTAGCCGTCGAGGACCTTGATGCCGCGGCTGATCGTCGTCCAGAGGAGGGAGGCGAGCGGGACGACCGCGGCCACGAAGCACACCCAGACGACGCTGGTGGCGACGCGGTCCTTGGCCTGCCGCCGGCCCTCGACCGCGCTGCTGGCGGTGTAGGTCAGGACGACGAAGAACAGTGCGGCGAGCATGCCCCACTGGACCTTGCTCTGCCACCCCGCCACGGTGCCCAGGCCGACGGCGAGGGCGAGCGAGAGGACGGCGAAGCCGATCGGGGACCAGCGGGGGAGGCTCTTGCCCGCGAGGGAGGAGGGCCGGGGGGCCGGGGTGGGAACCGCGTCCTTGGTCATCGTTGCCTGGCTCATGCGTTGGCCCCCGAGTACTCCTTGCGGCGGGCGATGATGAGCCGCGCCGCGCCGTTGACCAGCAGGGTGAGGACGAAGAGGACCAGACCGGAGGCGATCAGCGCGTCCCGTCCGTACTCGTTGGCCTCGTCGAACTTCGCGGCGATGTTCTGCGCGAAGGTACCGCCGCCCGCGTCGAGCAGGTGGAAGGAGAGCAGGAAGTTGGGCGACAGGACGGTGGCGACGGCCATCGTCTCGCCGAGCGCGCGGCCCAGGCCGAGCATGGAGGCGCTGATCACACCGGAGCGGCCGAAGGGGAGGACCGACATCCGGATCACTTCCCAGCGGGTGGCGCCGAGGGCGAGTGCGGCCTCCTCGTTCATCCGCGGGACCTGGAGGAACACCTCGCGGCTGACGCTGGTCACGATCGGCAGGATCATGATCGCGAGCAGGATGCCGACGGTGAACAGGTTGCGGGCGGCGCCCACTTCGGTCTTCTCGAAGATGAGCGTCCAGCCGAAGTAGCCGTCCAGCCATTCGTTCAGTCCGCCGAGGTACGGGACCAGGACGAGGGCGCCCCAGAGGCCGTAGATGATCGACGGTACGGCGGCCAGCAGGTCCACCACGTACGCGAGCGGCGCGGCCAGCTTGCGCGGGGCGTAGTGCGAGATGAAGAGGGCGATGCCGACGGCGATCGGGACCGCGATGACCATCGCGATGATCGAGCTGACGACGGTGCCGTAGAGGAGCACGGCGATGCCGAAGACCGGCGGGGTGGCGGCCGGGTCCCAGTCGAACGTGGTGAGGAAGTTGCCCTCGTTCTTGGAGAGGGCGGCACCGGCGCGGACCGTGAGGAACACCGCGATCGACGCCATCACGACGAGCAGCAGGATGCCGGAGCCTCGGGAGAGCCCGAGGAAGATCTTGTCGCCGGGGCGGGTGACGCTCTTCGCCTGCGCGGCGGGCCCGGGGGGCGGCGGTGGGGAGGCTGTGTCGGGCGGTGGTGGTGCTGCGGTGGTTGGCATGGCGGGTCTTTCCGGTCTGGGAGGGAGGTCCGTGGGGCGGGGGCTCCCGGGCGGCGGTGCACCGGATGGATGGGGCGGGTGGGGCGGGTCTTGCGGGTGAAGCGGGTTGTGCGGGGGGGGCGGGTGGTTCGGCTCCGCCGGGGGCCGCCCCCTTGCCCGCCCGTTCCGCCCCCGGGGGGCGGCCCCGCCGCCCAAGGGGGCGGGGGGGGGGTACGGGCGGGGGGGGAGGGGGTTACTTCAGGCCGGCGATGGTTTCGCGGACCTTCTGGTTGATCTCGGCGGGGATGGGGGCGTAGCCGGCCTCGGAGAGGACCTTCTGGCCCTCCTCCGAAGCGGTGTAGCCGAGGAAGGACTTGACCGTCGGCAGGGTGTCGGCCTTGTTGCCCGAGTCGCAGACGATCTCGTACGTGACCAGGACCAGCGGGTAGGCGCCCTCGGCCTTGGTGGTGTAGTCCAGGCCCAGCGCCAGGTCCTTGCCGGTGCCCTTGATCTTGGCGGCGGCGATGGCCTTCGAGGCGTTCTCGGAGTTCGCGGCGACCGGGGCGGCGGCGCCGGTGGCGACCTTCACCGTCGGGATGGACTGGGAGGTCGCGTAGCTGAGCTCGAAGTAGCCGATGGAGCCCTCGACCTGCTTGACCTGGGCCGCGACACCGGCGGAGCCGTTGGCGCCCTGGCCGCCCGGGGCGGGCCACTTCTTCTCGGCCTCGTACTTCCAGTCGGCCGGGGCGGCCTTGCCCAGGTACTTGCCGAGGTTCTGCGTGGTGCCGGAGTCGCCGGAGCGGTGGACCGACTGGATCGGCTTGTCCGGCAGCTTGGCGCCCGGGTTCAGCTTGACCAGCGCGGGGTCGTTCCACTTCTTGATCTGGTTGTTGAAGATCTTGGCGATGGCGGAGGCGTCGAGGACGAGGTTGTCGACGTTCGGCAGGTTGTAGCCGATCGCGATCGGGCCGCCGACCATCGGGAGGTTGATGCCCTGGCCGGTCTTGCAGACGGCCTTGGAGGCGGTGGCCTCCTCGGGCTTCAGCGCGGAGTCGGAACCGGCGAAGCCGACGACGCCGCTGGTGAAGTTCGAGATGCCCTCGCCGGAGGAGGAGGACTTGTAGTTGATCTCCACGCCCTGGCAGGCGGCCATGTAGTTCTTGACCCAGAGGTCCATGGCGTTCTTCTGCGCGGAGGAACCGGCGGCCAGGAGCTTGCCCTTGGCGCCCTCGCACTTGACGTTCTTGGCGGCGGCGGAGCTGCCCGTGCCGCCGGTGCCACCGGTGTTGTTGTCCGAGCCGCACGCCGTGAGGAGCAGGGCGCCGGAGACGGCGAGGGCGCCGAATGCGGAGGCGCGGAGCCGGTTCTTGCGCTGGAGCTTCATCACTCTCTGGTTCCTTCCGGGGGCCGCCGGTCCCTTGGGCGGGCGGCGTGCGTGGGATGTGGTTGCACTTCTTGCTGCGGGTACTTCGTACCGGTGGGTGAGGGCTCCGGCCGGGGGGCCGGGCACCTCGTAGGTACGAAATTAGGCAGAACAGGTGAAGCGGCCTACGGGGGAGAGTGAACGAGAGGTGAACCGTGGCGGGCGGCGGGGTGCTGGGCCGTTCGGGTGAACGGGGTGGGGGGCCGCGCTTCTCCCATGCGGGTGCGTGTGCGCACCCCCGCCCCCTTGGGCGGCGGGGCCGCCCCCCGGGGGGCGGAACGGGCGGGCAAGGGGGCGGCCCCCGGCGGAGCCGCACCCCTTCCGGCCCCGGCCCGCTGCTCCGCACCCAAGTGGCCGCTGCGCGGAGCCTCACCCCACCCCGCCCCTTCCCGAAACCGGAGCTCCGCCCCGGACCCCGAGTGGCGGGCCCACCAGGGGCGGGTGCCTACGCGCGGGCGGGTGGGGCTTGCTCGCGCAGTTCCCCGCGCCCCTAAAGGGGCGCCGCCCAAGCGGGCCGGGGTGCGGGTTAGGAGGGGTGGAGGGAGGTGAGTAGGGAGGTGAGGAGGGGGCGGTCGCGGGGGTGGGTGAGGCGGGACCCGGCCGCCGTCGGGGGGAGCCAGATGATGCGGTCGACCTCCGGGTTCGGGGCGAAGGCCCCCGACGTGACCTCCGCCGCCCAGTACGTCACCTGCTTGGGCCGCCCGTTCGCCACGTACCGCACCGTCGGCAGCCGTGCCCCCGGCACGCAGTGGTACCCCGTCTCCTCCAGCACCTCCCGCAGCGCCCCCGCCAGCGGGTCCTCGCCGCGTTTGAGCTTGCCCTTCGGGTGCGACCAGTCGTCGTAGTGCGGCCGGTGCACCAGGCAGATCTCGATGCCGTCGTCGTACGGTGCCCGCCGCCACAGCACGCAGCCGGCGGCCAGCACCGTACGGCTTCCGCTGCTCATCCCGATACCGCCTCCCTGATCGTCGTCTCCGCCGCGAGCCGCCACTGCCGCTGGAAGGCGAATCTGGCCGCCTCCACCTCGTGCCGCTGCTCCGAGTGCAGCACCCCGAGCGCGTACGCCGTGGCCGGGGCGATGCGGGCGGTGCGGGCCGCCGCCGCCGCTGCCGCCGCCGCTTCCGCCGCGTCGCGGTGCCGGTCCAGGGTGCGGCTCGCCTCGGCGAGTGCCGTGGTGCTGCCGCCGGTGACCTCCTGGGCGTACCGGTGCAGCCGCAGCAGCAGGCGGACCTGGTGCCAGGGGGAGTCCTGGCCCTCGTGGACCGCTTCCGCGTTGTACGGACGGGCCGCGCGCCCCAGCGGAAGGACGTCCACCGCCTCGGTGAGCCGGCGTGCGGCGTGCGCGGCGTACGGTGCCGGGTCCCCGGGCGTCACCGGCGCCTCGGAGGCGAGCACCGCCACCGCGTCGGCCACCGCGTGGAACCGGGAGGAGCCCAGCGCCTGGAGGGCCGCGGAGTGCGCGCGGGTGCGCGCGAGGGTGAGCTGCCGCTCCAGCAGCGCTCCGGCCCGCGCGATCCCGAGAGCCGTCTCCCGGGAGGGGGCCGTCTCCCGGGAGGAGGCCGTGTCCCGGGAAGGGGCCGCCTCACGCGAGGTCGCTGTTTCCCGCGAGGACGCCGCTTCCCGCGAGGACGCCGTGTCCTCCGCGGACCGGGCCTGGGCGGCGGTCCCGGAGACCGCGCCCACCGCGCCGGTTCTCCCCGCCCGCACCGGCTGCGGCACCGCGACGGGCGAGCCCAGCCGCTGGAGCGCCTCCAGCAGGCGCGCCAGTTGGGACGCGTGCGCGTGTTCGCGGGCCAGCGTGCCCGAGAGCCAGGCCAGTTCGGCCCGCAGCGGGTCCGCCCAGGTCCGGTCGGTCAGCGGCCGGAAGGTGTGCAGCGCCCCGCCGATGCGCCGGGCGGCCCGCCGCATCTCCAGCGCCGAACGCGCCGACAGTTCCGGGTCGGTGGCGTCCGAGCCCTCCCGGTGCCGGCGCAGCGCCCGCAGGAACTCGGCGGCCTGCTCGTGCAGATAGGGGGCGAGGGGGCTGTCGCAGGGCCCCTCGGGCGCACCCTTCACAGGTGCCTGGAGAGCGCGCTGGGCGCGCCCGTTAAGTGCGGAGTCATCGGTTCCCGTAGTGGCTGGGTCATGGTGTGGCACGTCGGCGCCTCCGGGCGTCGATCAGCATTTCCTGTACGTGGCGCAAGGGGTGTCCGTCCGCATCCGTCGAGTGGCGGGTCCAGTTGCCGTCCGGACCGAGGTGCCAGGACGAGGTGGTGTCCGACATCCCGGTCTCCAGCAGGCGGCTCAGCGCCGCCCGGTGCGCCGGGTCGGTGACGCGTACCAGCGCCTCTATGCGGCGGTCCAGGTTGCGGTGCATCATGTCCGCGCTGCCGAACCAGACTTCGGGCTCTCCGCCGTTGCCGAAGGAGAAGACCCGGGAGTGTTCGAGGAAGCGGCCGAGGACGGACCGGACCCGGATGTTCTCCGAGAGTCCGGCGACGCCGGGGCGGACCGCGCAGATGCCCCGTACCCACACGTCGACCGGGACGCCCGCCTGGGAGGCCCGGTAGAGCGCGTCGATGACGGCCTCGTCGACCATCGAGTTGACCTTGATGCGGACGAACGCGGGGCGGCCGGCCAGGTGGTGGACGACCTCCTTGTTGATGCGGGACACCAGGCCGTCGCGCAGGGACTTGGGCGCGACGAGCAGCCGGCGGTAGGTCTCGCGGCGGGAGTAGCCGGAGAGTCGGTTGAAGAGGTCGGAGAGGTCGGCGCCGACCTGCGGGTCCGTGGTGAGCAGGCCGAGGTCCTCGTACAGCCGGGCCGTCTTGGGGTGGTAGTTGCCGGTGCCGACGTGCGAGTAGCGGCGGAGGGTGTCGCCCTCCTGGCGCACCACCAGGGACAGCTTGCAGTGGGTCTTCAGACCGACCAGGCCGTACACGACGTGGCAGCCGGCCTCCTCCAGCTTGCGGGCCCACTTGATGTTGGCCTGCTCGTCGAACCGGGCCTTGATCTCGACCAGTACGAGGACCTGTTTGCCGGACTCGGCGGCGTCGATGAGCGCATCCACTATCGGCGAGTCGCCCGAGGTCCGGTACAGCGTCTGCTTGATGGCCAGTACGTCGGGGTCGGCGGCGGCCTGCTCCAGGAAGAGCTGGACGGAGGTCGAGAAGGAGTCGTACGGGTGGTGCAGGAGCACGTCCCGCTCGCGCAGGGCCGCGAAGATGTCGGGCGCGGAGGCCGACTCGACCTCGGCGAGGTCGCGGTGGGTCCCGGCGATGAAGCGCGGGTACTTGAGCTCGGGGCGGTCCAGGCTCGCGATGCCGAAGAGGCCGGTGAGGTCGAGCGGGCCGGGCAGCGGGTACACCTCGGCGTCCGAGACCTTCAGCTCCCGTACGAGCAGGTCCAGTACGTACGGGTCGATGGACTCCTCGACCTCCAGGCGCACCGGCGGGCCGAATCGGCGCCGCATCAGCTCCTTCTCCAGGGCCTTGAGGAGGTTCTCGGCGTCGTCCTCCTCGACCTCCAGGTCCTCGTTGCGGGTGACCCGGAACATGTGGTGCGCCAGCACCTCCATGCCCGGGAACAGCTCCTCCAGGTGCGCGGCGATGACGTCTTCCAGCGGTACGTAGCGCTCGGGCGACGCCTCCAGGAACCGGGAGAGCAGCGGCGGGACCTTCACCCGGGCGAAGTGGCGGTGGCCGGAGACCGGGTTGCGCACCACGACGGCCAGGTTGAGGGAGAGCCCGGAGATGTACGGGAAGGGGTGCGCCGGGTCCACGGCGAGGGGGGTGAGGACCGGGAAGATCTGCTGCCGGAAGAGGGTGAAGAGGCGGGCCTGCTCCTTCTCCGTCAGCTCGGGCCAGCGGATGAGGTGGATGCCCTCGTCGGCGAGCGCGGGCGCGATGTCCTGCTGGTAGCAGGCGGCGTGCCGGGCCATGAGCTCGCGGGAGCGGGTCCAGATCAGGTCCAGCACCTCGCGGGGCTGGAGCCCGGATGCGGAGCGGGAGGCGACGCCGGTCGCGATGCGCCGCTTGAGTCCGGCGACGCGGACCATGAAGAACTCGTCCAGGTTGCTGGCGAAAATCGCCAGGAAGTTAGCCCGTTCGAGGAGGGGGGTGGTGGGGTCCTCGGCCAGTTCGAGGACGCGCTCGTTGAACGCGAGCCAGCTGCGCTCGCGGTCCAGGAAACGGCCCTGGGGGAGCGGTGTGCTGCTGCCGTCGCCGTGCTCGGACTCGTCGTACACGTCGATGTCCGCGTCGAGGTCGGGGTCGAGCCCGTGGGACGCACCGGCCGTCGCGGAACCGCTCTCGGCGCGGGTGTGCGGCCGGTGCGCGGCTATCGCGCCCACGGAGGGCTGGGCGGAGCGGGATGCGGCCCGCTCCTCCTCCTGGCCCTTGCCCTTGCCCTGGCCCTGGGGCGTGGAGTGGGTCTGGGTCCGTTCCTGGGCCGTGGCCGGGGAAGGGGCGGCCGGCTGCACGTGCTGAACGGGGACCTCGGCGTTGACGCGGGGCTTCGGCTGCTGGCTCATGTCCCCATTCTTCCGCGCGGGGCCCTCGGCGGGCGCGCCGAAATAGAGGGCGGCGGGCGGAGAGTGCACGGGGGGTCGCATCCCGCGAGCTTCGCAAGCATGTCTGAATGGGGGGTTACGGGGACGTGTCATGCGGGAGCCGTGGTGAGGGCGGGCGGGGTGGCGTCGACCGGGGGTTTCACCCCCCGGGTTCCCCCGGAGCCGCCGCCCCCGGGGGGACGGGCCGGGCGGTGTCGCGCCTGCGTCGAGATCACGGCCGGGCGGTGTCGCGCCTGCGGCGGGCTTTTGCCCCTCCCCGCCCCTTCCCGCTGTGCCGCATGTGCGGCTGCCGCCGCGTGGCGCTGGGTTCTGCCCCTCCCCGCCCCTTCCCTAAACCGCTGCCGCGGGGCTGGTGGGGATTTGGCGGGTGGGTGTTTGGTTGTTCGCGCAGTTCCCCGCGCCCCTGAAGGGGCGCGGGGAACTGCGCGAGCGGGCACGTACGAGCCGCGGATACGCATCCGGCCGGGGAGGGATCGCCACCCATTTCGGGAAGGGGCGGGGTGGGGGAGAAGCCCCGCGCAGCGGACCTCCACTGCCGAGCCTCCTACGGGTGCAGGCGTCTCAGGACGCGGAAGGCCGCGTACGCCGCCAGCGCCGCGAGCACCAGCAGGATTCCGCTCTCCACCAGCTGCAGCGGCCAGAAGTCCGCCCCCGAGTGGTAGTCCGCCCACTCCGTCACTCCGCCCCGCTCCGCGACGCACTTGCGGAAGACGCTCTCGTACGCCCCTTCCGGCCCTCCCGCACGCACCGCCTCCCGGGCGGCCCTCTCGCACGGCTCCAGTGCCAGCCGTGTTCCGTCCGCCGTCTGCCAGCCCGCGCCGTGTCCCCACTCCGGGGAGTCGTAGCGCGACACGCCGGCCCCCGGACCCGCGTACGTGCGCATCGGCCACAGGTCCTGCCGCCACTCCTGGAGTGCGACCAGCACCGCCCCCGCCGCGACCGCCGCCGCGAGCATCGCGGGGACCGTCCGCCGCACCAGCAGTCCGGCCAGCGCGCCCAGCGCGACCCCCGCCAGCGCGTTCGCGACGGTCACCGGGCCCAGGGCGCGGTACACGGTGCCCTGGTACCAGGGCAGTTGCAGGTACTCGGACGCCGTGAACGGTTCGCGCACCACCCGGTACACCGCCATCAGCAGCGGCACCGCCACCAGCACCCCCGCCAGCACGACGGCCAGCTTCGACGCCAGCCACCGGGCCGGGGACACCGACTGCGTCCAGGCGAGCCGGTGGGTGCCCGACTCCAGCTCCCGCGCGACCATCGGGCCCGCGACGAACGCGCCGAGGAGGAGGGGGAGGAGGGTGAGGGCGGTGCCGCCCCACTCGGCGGCCAGGGCCAGCAGGCCGGGGGTTCGTTCCGGTGCGTCCGGGGCGGTGACGGCGGACTCCCACCGCCACCGCATGCCGCCCCCGGCCACCGCGGCCAGCGCCACCAGTACCGCCGCGGCGGTCAGGGTCCGCCGGTGCTGTGCCAGCACCACGCGGACCGACCCCCGTACGGTGCTCAAGCCCCCACCCCGTACCGCCTCCGCAGCACCCGGAAGGCCACCGTCAGGGCGACGGTCGCGAGCAGGAGCAGAATTCCGCTCTCGACCAGTTGCAGCGGCCAGAAGTGCGACTCCGGGTGGACGTCCGCGAAGTTGCGGACGCCGCCGAGGTCGGCCATGCAGCCCTCCAGGGTGTTGCCGACGCCGGTCGGGCCCAGGCAGGTCTCCACGGGGATGCGTTCGCCGGTGGCGGTCAGCATGCCCTCCTGGATCATCTGGACGTTGGGCGTCCCGGCGAAGAGTGCCTTGGGGGTGATCGTCTCGACCGGCCAGAGCAGTTCGCGCAGGAAGGAGAAGAAGGCCACCTGGGTGAGGATCACCGCGAGGCCGGTGGTCACCATCGCCGGTACGGTCCTGCGCACCAGCAGCCCCACCAGCGTGCCGACACCGACGCCGAGCGCGCACTGGGCGACCATGACCGGGCCGAGCATCTCGTAGGCGGAGCCGAACCAGGACAGGCTGAACGCCGACTCCTCCTTGAGGCCGCCCCTGGCCAGCCGGAACAGCACCACCAGCACGGTCGCGCCGCCCAGGATCACCGCGGTGGCCAGGGCCAGCTTGGCGGCCAGCCAGCGGACGGGCGGCACCGACTGGGTCCACAGCCAGGTGTACGTGCCGCTCTCCAGCTCGCGGGCGACCAGCGGGCCGGCGACGAACGCGCCGGCCAGGGCGGGCAGCAGGCCGAGCGCGGTGGTGGACCGGCCCAGGACCATGGCCATGCCGGTGTCGGCGTTGTGTGCGAGCGAGCCCTTGGGGTCGGTGCCCGCGGCGATCAGGAAGGCCGCGACGCCGAGGGCCGCCGCCAGCACGACCCAGGCGAACACCCGGGCCGTGGTGCGGTGCTGGCGCATGGTGACCCACTGGGGGCCGCGCAGGGTGGGCAGCAGGGTGAGGGCGCTCATGCGGCGACTCCCGTCTCGTGGCTGGAGCGGCCGGAGTGTCCGGCGGCCGTCGTGCGCGGTTCCGCGCTCGGGGTCAGCAGTGCGGGCGCCTGGGGCGAGCGCATGTGGGCGAGGAGCAGTTCCTCCAGCGTCGGTTCGACGGACTCCCAGTTGCCGCCGGGGGCCGGGGCGCCGTCCCGGCGGACCAGTGCCGTCATCTGCCGGCCTGTCACCCGGGACTCGACGACCGTGGTGTCCGGGCCGAGTTCGGCGACCGGGCCGGTCAGCAGGGCGTGCGCGGCGAGGAGTTCCTCGGTCTCGCCGCCGAGCCGCACCCGGCCCTCCTCCATCAGGAAGAGGTAGTCGCAGGCGCCCTCCAGCTCGGCCAGGATGTGCGACGAGATGACGACGCTGGTGCCGCTCTCGCCCGCCTCGGCGAGCAGGTTGCCCATCAGCTGGTGGCGGGCGAGCGGGTCCAGGTCGGCCATCGGCTCGTCCAGCAGCAGCAGTTCGGGCTGCTTGCCGAGGGCGAGGGCGAGGGCGACCCGGGTGCGCTGGCCGCCGGAGAGGTCCCGTACCCGGGTGGCGAGGTCGAGGCCGCCGTCCGCGACGATGCGTTCGGCACGGGTGTCGTCCCACCGGCCGGGGTTCAGCTCGCGGCCCATGCGCAGCGTCTCGGCGATGCTGAACTGGCCGTACAGCGGCTTCTCCTGTGCGAGGAAGGAGATCCGCTCGCGTGCCTCGCCGGGGTTCGCGCCCAGCACCCGTACGACGCCCTCGGTCGGCCGCAGCAGTCCGGCCAGCTGTGCCAGCAGTGTCGACTTGCCCGCCCCGTTGGGGCCGACGAGCGCGCAGATGTGTCCCTTCGGGAGGCGGAAGGAGCAGTCGCGCACCGCCCACTTGTCCCGCCGTCCGTACTTCTTTCCGAGGCCGGCCGCCTCGATCGCGGCAGTCGCCGTCATCCCTGCTCCCCTATGTGCTGTGCGGTGCCGGCGGGTGTCCCGCCGTCGAATACCTCGTCCAGTACGGAGGTGAGGAGCGCGGCCACGTCGTCCCGGTCCATCCCGGACTCCTTGGCGCGCTTCCCCCACTCCTTCAGCTCGTCGCGCAGCGGCGAACCGGCGGGCTGGGCCGCCCCCAGGGACCGGGTCACGAAGGTCCCCATCCCGCGCCGGGCCTCCACCAGGCCCTCCCGTTCCAGCTCGCGGTAGGCCTTGAGCACGGTGTTCGGGTTGATGGCCGTGGCCTCCACCACCGCGCGGGCGGTGGGGAGCTGGTCCCCCGGCTTCAGCAGCCCGAGCCGCAGGGCGTGCTTGGTCTGCTGCACGATCTGGAGGTAGGTGGCGACGCCGTTGCGCCGGTCGATGCGGTACTCGACCATCACGCTCACCCCCCTTTCACTAATCAAGTAGTGAAAGGGTGATGCAAAAGAGGGGCCGGTGTCAATCGGCACCGGCCCCTCGGGGTGTTCTGCGGGTGTTACGACTCGGTTCGGTACATCAAGTCCGTTTCGTACGTCGTGAAGCCGAGCCGCTCGTACACCGTCACGGCCGCCACGTTGTCGGCGTCGACGTACAGCGACGCGGTCGGCAGCCCCTCCGCGGCCAGGTGCCGCAGCCCGGTCGCGGTCAGCGCCTTGCCGAGCCCGCCGCCCTGGGCGTCCGGCGAGATCCCCACGACGTACACCTCGCCGAGCTGCTCCTCGCGGTGCACCTTGGTCCAGTGGAAGCCGACGATCCGCCCGTCGTCCTCGGCCACCGCGAGGAAGAACCCCCGCGGGTCGAACCACTCCTCGGCCATCCGGTCGTCCAGGTCGCGCTGGGTGAGCGAGCCCTGCTCGGGGTGGTGGGCGAACGCGGCGGCGTTCACCGCCAGCCAGGCGGCGTCGTCCTGACCCGGCACGAAGGTCCGCACCCGCACGCCCGCCGGGTACACCGGCTCGGCGATGTCCAGCTCGTCGAGCTTGCCCAACGGGCGCCGCAGCTGGCGCAGTTCGCGGAAGAGCGCCATCCCCAGCACCTGCGCGAGATGCCGGGCCGCCGACTTGCCGCCGTGCGCCCACACCCGCAGCCGCCGCCCGGACGCGGCGAGCAGCGCGTCCCCGAGCGCCCGCCCGAACCCCTGCCCGCGCCGCTCCGGGTCGACCACCAGCTCGGCGGCCGGCGCCTCCACCGGGTCGGTGTCCTCCAGCTGGGCGTACCCGACGAGCACGTCGTCCGCGTCGTACGCCAGCAGGTGCGAAACCCCCTCCCGGCGCCCGCCCTTGAGGGCGAGCCGCCCCTGCTCGGAGACGGCCTGGGCGCCGTCCGCCCGCGCGGCGTCGGCGAGCAGCGCGAGGACGTCCGCGGCGCGGCGCTCGTCGAGCGCGTCGAGGGTGGTGATCCGGGGTGCGGCGGGGCCTGGGGAGGCGGCGGTGGATGCGTCAGTGGTCATGGTGACGAGGTTACGACCGCGGGGCGGCGGGCGGCAGGGGCGACGGGTGCCGCGCGCCCACGCCCCGCGTACGGCCAACGGAAACCACCTCGTAACCGGCTCACCCCTGTTGCGCTACGCGCGTCAACCATAGGCTGCGAGGCGCAGCCCACACCCTTCACGCTGAACTCACAAGGGGACAGATGTCAGCGAACCCTCGTCCGAACCGCGCGGTGCGGCGCCTTCTGGTCGCCGCCGCCGGGCTCACCACCGTCGGCGCGCTCGTCGCCGCGATGCCCGCGGGTGCCCAGGGCCCGAGCGGCAACGGCCACGGCGGCGGCCACGGGAACGGCAACGGCCACGGCCGGACCGTCGACGTGCAGCTCCTCTCCTTCAACGACCTGCACGGCAACCTGGAGCCCCCGGCCGGTTCCTCCGGCAAGGTCGGCACCATCGACGCCGGCGGTGCCGAGCACCTGGCGACCAGCCTCCGCAAGGCCCGCGAGGGCAAGAAGTACTCGGTCACGGCCGCCGCGGGCGACATGATCGGCGGCAGCCCGATGCTCTCCGGGCTCTTCCACGACGAGCCCACCGTCGAAGCCCTGAACAAGATGAAGCTCGACGTGACGTCCGTCGGCAACCACGAGTTCGACGAGGGCTCGGCGGAGCTGCTGCGCATCCAGAACGGCGGCTGCCACCCCACCGAGGGCTGCTACGAGAAGGACAAGAAGGGCAAGCCCAAGAAGTTCCAGGGCGCCGACTTCCCGTACCTCTCCGCGAACGTCACCAAGGAGAAGACGGGCAGGACGCTCCTCAAGCCGTACACGGTGTGGAAGAAGAACGGCGTCAAGATCGGCTTCATCGGCGTCACGCTGGAGAACACCCCGGGCATCGTCACGGCCGCGGGCGTCAAGGGGCTGAAGTTCCACGACGAGATCGAGACGGTCAACAAGTACGCCAAGGAGCTCGACCGGCAGGGCGTGAAGTCCATCGTCGCGCTCATCCACGAGGGCGGCGCCCCCGCCTCCACCGCGTACGACTACAACTGCGACAGCCCCGGCCCCGGCGACGGCATCTCGGGTCCGATCACCGACATCGCCAAGGGCATCAGCCCCAAGGTCGACGCGCTGGTCACCGGCCACACCCACCAGAGTTACGTCTGCACCATCCCCGACCCGGCGGGCAACCCCCGTCTGGTGACCTCCGCCGCCTCCTTCGGCAAGGTCTACACGGAGACCACGCTCACCTACGACCGCCGTACCAAGGACATCGTCCGCACCACGGCCAAGTCGCCCAGCTCGCGCAACCACATCGTCACCCGTGACCAGCCCGAGCGGGAGAAGCTCGGCGCGGACATGCGGAAGCTGATCGAGCGCTGGAACGTCCTCGCGGCGCCGATCGCCAACCGCCCGCAGGGCTACATCTCCGCCGACATCAACGGCCGCGGCTCCACGGCGATGGAGAAGCCGCTCGGCAACCTCATCGCCGACGCCCAGCAGCAGGGCCTGTCCGCCGCCGACAAGGGCGGCGCCCAGCTCGCCCTGATGAACCCGGGCGGCATCCGCTCCGACCTCGTCTACAAGGCGTCCGGCGCGGAGGGCGACGGTGTCGTCACCTACGGGGAAGCCTTCACCGTCCAGCCCTTCACCAACCTGATGAACGTCGTCGACCTGACCGGCGCCGACCTCATCGCCGCCCTGAAGCAGCAGGTCAGCGGCCCGAACGAGGCCTCCCCCCGGATCCTCCAGATCTCCAGGGGCCTGACCTACACCCTGGACCTGACCAAGAAGGGCGCCGACCGCGTCGACGCCGCGACGGTCAAGCTGAACGGCGAGGCGATCGACCCCGCCAAGACCTACCGCGTCGCGATGAACGAGTTCCTGGCGGGCGGCGGCGACAACTTCCCGGCCCTCGCCCTCGGCAAGAACAAGCTGAACGCGGCCTCCGACCTGGACGTCTTCAACGCCTACCTGGCCGCGAACTCCAGCGCCGCCAAGCCGCTGGCCCCGCCGGCCACGGACCGCATCACGATCGTCAAGTAGCACCTCCCCGTACGGCGGCAGGGGCGGCACACCTCCGGGTGTGCCGCCCCTGCCGCGTCCTGCCTCACGTGGTGCCGAGCGCGAGCGTCCGCCCGCCGAACCGCTCCCTCAGCAGCCGGTCGTGCGAGGCGACGACCAGGGTTCCGGAGTACGTCGCGAGGGCGGACTCCAGCTCCTCCACCAGGGCGGGGGAGTAGTGGTTGGTCGGCTCGTCGAGGAGGAGGAGGTCGACGGGGGCGACGAGGAGTGCGCCGAGGGCCAGCTTGCGGCGCTGTCCGACGGAGAGCGCGGCGAGCGGGCGGTCGGTGTCCCGCGGCCTCAGCAGGCCGTGCCGCACGAGGAGTTCGGTGTGCTCCTCGCCCAGGGCGGCGCGGACCCGGCGGCCGTCCCCGGGCGGGGTGTCCTGGCGCAGGTGGCCGACCCGGGCGGGGCGTACGACGCTCCCGGAGTCGGGGGCGAGACGTCCGGCCAGGACGTCCAGCAGTGTCGACTTGCCCGCGCCGTTGGGGCCGGTGAGCAGGAGGCGGGCGCCGGGCTCCAGGGTCGTGGTGCCGGGCAGGTGCAGCCGCCCCGCCACCCGTACGTCCGTCAGCTCGACGGCCGCCCCCTCGCCCGTGTCCGCGATCCGGCCGGTGAAGCGCAGCGGCTCGGGCGGCGGCGGTACGGGGTGGGTGGTCAGGCGGTGCAGCTGCTCGCGGGCGTTGCGGACGCGGACCGCGGCGCCGTGTGTACGGGAGCGGGCCCGGAAGGCGCCGGCGCCGCTGAAGCCGCGCGGCAGCTTGCGGGGGACCGCGGCCATGGCGCCGCCGTTCGCCTCGGCGAGCGCGGTGTGCCGGGCCACCTCCTGCTTCCACTCCTCGTGCTCGCGCGCCCGGCGGGCCCGCGCGGCGGCCTTCGCCACGAGGAATCCGCGGTACCCGTCGCCGTACCGGTGCACGGTGTGCGTGTCGCCGTCCACCTCCAGGACGGTCGGGGTGACCCGCTCCAGGAAAGCCCGGTCGTGCGTCACGGCGACGACCGTCCCGCGGTGCGCCCGCAGCCGGTCCTCCAGCCAGCGGACGGCAGAGTCGTCGAGGTCGTTGGTCGGCTCGTCGAGGAGGAGGAGTTCGGCGCCGGAGGAGAGCGCGGCGGCGAGGGCGAGCCGGGAGCGCTGCCCGCCGGAGAGCGTGCCGAGCGGCCGGTCCCGGTCCAGCGCCGCGGCTTCCCCGAGGTCGCGCAGGGTGATGTCGACGAGCCGGTCGGCGTCCGCCCCGCCGCGCGCCTCGTGGGCGGCGAGCAGTGCGCCGTACGCGTCGAGACCGCTTTCGGTGAGCCGGGTCTCGGCGTCGGCGATCCGCCGCTCCAGCTCCCGCAGGTCCGCCAGCGCGAGGTCGATCGCGTCGCCGACGGTGGCGGTGCCCGGCAGGCCGAGCGTCTGCGCGAGGTGGGCCCGGCCGCCGGGGGCGACGACGGTGAGGCTGCCGTTGTCGGGCTGCTCCTGCCCGGCGAGCAGCCGCAGCAGGGTGGACTTGCCGGACCCGTTCTCCCCCACCACACCGACCTTCTCGCCGGGCCGGACGCTGAAGGAGACGCGGTCCAGCACGAGTTGGTCGTCGTAGCGCTTGGTGAGGCCGAGGGCGGCGAGCTGGGAGGCGGTGGCGGGGGTGAGGGGTGCTGCTGGGAACAAGTGGGGGCCTTTCGCAGGGGGCGAGGAAGGTGTCGCTCAACGAGACGAACCGTCTCGACTCGCACGACAGTAGCGGGTTGTCCGCGACTTGGCAAGACGGTCCGTCTCGTTGGGGTGATTCGCTTCCCGGCCGTGCGCCGCCGTCCCCGCCCCTAGGGCACCTCGCTCGGCGGCGGTGTCGGGGCGCCCGGGAGGCGGACGACCGCCTCTGTTCCCGGGCCGCCGTCCGACGGTGCGCGCAGGGCGATCTCGCCGCCGGATTCGCGGATCGTGCGGGCGACGATCGACAGGCCGAGGCCGGAGCCGGGGAGCGCGCGGGCCGACTCCGAGCGCCAGAAGCGTTCGAAGACGTGCGGGAGGTCGGCGGGCGGGATGCCGGGGCCGTGGTCGCGGACGGTGAGTTCGCCCAGGTGCAGGCGGACCTCGACCGTGCCGTTCGGCGGGCTGAACTTGACCGCGTTGTCGAGGATGTTGACCACGGCCCGCTCCAGCGCGGCCGGTTCGGCCCGTACGTACCAGGGGGCCAGCGACGTCTCGAAGGTCAGCTCCGGGCCGCGCAGCCGCGCGCGGTCCAGTGCGATGCGGGTGAGGTCGTGCCAGGAGACGACCTGGGGGGCGGACGGGCCCGCGGTGGGCTTCTCCGGGCGGGCCAGCTCCTGGAGGTCGCCGATGAGGGAGGCGAGTTCGGTCATCTGGGCCTTGACCGAGGTGAGCAGCGCCTTGCGGTCGGCCGCCGGGATCGGGCGGCCCGTCTCGTCGCTGCGGGCGAGCAGCTCGATGTTCGTGCGGAGGGAGGTGAGAGGGGTGCGCAGTTCGTGGCCGGCGTCGGCGATGAGCTGCGACTGGAGGTCCCGGGAGGAGGCCAGGGCGGCCGTCATCGCGTTGAACGACGCGGACAGCCGGGCGATCTCGTCCTCGCCCTCCACCGGGATGCGGACCGTCAGGTCCTCGGTGCGGGCCACGTGCTCGACCGCCCCGGTGAGGCGGTCCACGGGGCGCAGACCGGTGCGGGCCACCCACAGTCCGGCCGCGCCCGCGCCGATCACCCCCAGGCCGGTCACCGCCAGCAGGACCAGCGCGAGGCGGTTGAGGGAGTTGTCGACCTCCTTGAGGGGGCGGGAGAGGGAGTAGGCGAGGCCGGTGGCGTCGTCGCGCTGGGTGAGGATGCGGACAGACTGGCCCTGGCTGTTGGTGCCGTCGTGCAGCGCCTCGGGCAGCAGCCGCAGCGCCACCCGAATGTCCGCCGGCTCCACGGTCACCGGGGAGGAGCCCTTGTGCACACAGCGGCTGCCGTCGGCCAGCACCAGCTGGAGGTCCGCCGTCCCAGGCAGCGCGTTGCGGTCCGGCGGCGGGCCGCTGGGCAGGCACTCCGTGTACGTGGACTGGAGCATGAAGCTCGGCACGCCGATGTTGCGCAGCGAGTTGTCCAGTTCGCCGCGCAGCTGTTCGCGGGTGAGCAGCCAGCACGCCGCCGCCACCGCCGCGACCGCCACCGCGACGGCCGTCGCCACCAGCAGCGCGAGCCGGGAGCGGATGGGCAGGGTGCGCAGGCGCCGCAGCGGCGAGGTCACGCGGAGCCGCCCGGCCGGTGGCCCGGAGGCGTGCCGGGCGCGGTGCCGGTGCCCGCCGGAGTCCCGGAGTCCGTGCGCAGTACGTAGCCCACGCCCCGCACCGTGTGGACGAGCCGCGGTTCGCCGCCCGCCTCCGTCTTGCGGCGCAGGTACATCACGTACACGTCCAGGGAGTTCGAGGACGGCTCGAAGTCGAAGCCCCAGACCGACTTGAGGATCTGCTCCCGGGTGAGGACCTGGCGGGGGTGCGCCAGGAACATCTCCAGCAGGGTGAACTCGGTGCGCGTCAGGTCCACCTGCCGCTCCCCGCGCGTCACCTCCCGGGTGACCATGTCCATCCGCAGGTCCTCGAAGGTGAGTACGTCGCCGGGCGCGGCCGGCAGCCCGGCCTGCGCCGCGTACGAGCTGCGGCGCAGCAACGCCCGTACCCGCGCGAAGAGTTCGTCCAGCTCGAACGGCTTGACCAGGTAGTCGTCCGCCCCGGCGTCCAGCCCCGAGACGCGGTCGCCGACCGTGTCGCGCGCGGTCAGCATGAGGATCGGGGTGGTGTCCCCGGAGTGCCGGAGCCGGCGGGCGGCGGTGAGGCCGTCCATGCGCGGCATCTGGATGTCGAGAATGATCAGGTCGGGCGTGTACGCGGCCGTCTTCGTGAGGGCCTCGATGCCGTCGGCGGCCGTCTCCGTCCCGTACCCCTCGAAGGCCAGGCTGCGCTGGAGCGCCTCCCGTACGGCCGGTTCGTCGTCGACGACGAGGATGCGCTCGGCGCCGTGCGGGCGCTCCTCGGGGGGCGGGGCTGCGGAGGTCGCGGGGGTCATCGGGGCTTCCTGGTGTTCTCCGGTGGGCGGTGCGGTCCAGCTTTGCACGGCCGAGGGGGCCGCGGCCCGTCCGGCGGGACCGGGGGCCGCCGCTGCCTGGGCGCGGGGCACGCCTAGATGCCGAAGCCGCCGAGCCGGTCCTGGGGGGACGAGGGGGTGTCGTTCCGGGAGCCGGTGTCGCCGCTGCCGCCCTTGCGGAGGCTGTCCAGGTCGGACTTGACCGTGTCGACGGGGATGGCGAAGCCGAGGCCGACGCTGCCCGAGCTGCTGCCGGAGCCGGAACTCGGCGCGTACATAGCGGAGTTGATGCCGATGATCTCGCCGCGCATGTTGATCAGCGCACCGCCGGAGTTGCCCGGGTTGAGGGAGGCGTCGGTCTGGATCGCCTTGTACGTGGTCTTGGAGGAGCCGGTGTCGCCGTTGAAGCGCTCGCCGCCGAACTCGAACGGCCAGCCGCCCTGTCCGCCGCCCTGCCCGCCCTGGCCCTGGCCCTTGTCCTGGTCCTTGGAGACGGTGACGTCGCGGTCGAGCGCGGAGACGATGCCGCTGGTGACCGTGCCGGACAGGCCCTCGGGGGAGCCGATCGCCACGACCTGCTCGCCGACCTTGAGGTCCTTGCTGCTGCCCAGCTTGGCGGTGGGGAGCTTGCTCGCGCCCTGGAGCTTGATGAGGGCGAGGTCCTTGTCCGGGTCGGTGCCGACGACCTTCGCGGTGTACGACTTGCCGGTGGACAGGGTGACCTTCACGGTGTCCGCGCCGGCGACGACGTGGTTGTTGGTGACGATCTCGCCGTCCTCGGTGATGATCACGCCGGAGCCGGTGGAGGCGCCCGCGCTGGAGGTCGCGCTGATCTCGACGATGGCGGGTCCGACGGCCTGGGCGACACCGGCGACGGTGCCCATGCTGGACTGCGAGACGTTCGTACCGGCGGCGCCGGTGCCGGTGCCGGTGGTGCCGTCCCCGCCGACGTACCGCTCGGTGAGGTAGGCGGCACCGCCGCCGACGGTGGCCGCGACGATGGCGACGGCGGCCAGGAGGGCCACCGGGCGGCGGGCACGGGCCCGGTGCGCGGTGGGCGGCTGCTCGGGCGGCGGCGGGAAGCCGGCGTACGACGGTGAGGGCTGCGGGATACCGGGCTGCGGGGTCTCGTTCGTCATGCTCATGAGCTTCGGCCCGCTGCATGAGAAGAACCTGAGGGCAGCTTAAGAAGGGCGGCAGATTCCTGTATGCCCGATGTAAGGGCCGCGGGGCCAGGGGAGTGGCCCCGCCGTCCGGGAGGGTGCGGGTGCGGTCAGCCGCAGCCGCAGGAGCGGCGCACGATCAGCGCCGACGGGAACTGCTTCACCCGCTCGCGGCGCGAGCCCGCCACCCGCAGCCCGTCGTCCAGCACCAGGTCCACCGCCGCACGGGCCATCGCCGGGCGGTCCGAGGAGACCGTCGTCAGCGGCGGGTCGGTGAGGGCCGCCTCCTTGACGTCGTCGAAGCCGGCCACCGCCAGCTCTCCCGGCACGTCGATCCGCAGCTCCCGCGCCGCCCGCAGCACACCGATCGCCTGGTCGTCCGTGGAGCAGAAGATGGCCGGGGGACGGTCGGGGCCCGCGAGGAGCTCCAGGGCGACCTGGTAGGCCGCGTACCGGTCGTACGGGGCCTGGAAGAGCCGGCCCTCGGTCGGGCGGCCCGACTCCTGCATGGCCCGGCGCCAGCCCTCCACGTGGTCGGCGACCGGGTCGCCGACGGACGGGGTGGAGTCGACCCCGCCCAGGCACGCCACGTACGCGTGACCGTGTTCGAGGAGGTGGCGGGTGGCGAGCTGGGCGCCGCCCACGTCGTCCGTGACGACCGCGACGTCGTCGATCGCCTCGGGCCGCTCGTGCAGCAGCACCACCCGGGCGTCCCACGCGTCGATCTCCGCCGCCGCGCTCTCGCTCATGCCCTGGCTGACCAGGATCAGGCCGGAGACGCGCATCCCGAGGAAGGCGCGGAGGTAGTGCACCTCGCGCTCGTTGCGGTAGTCGGAGTTGCCGACGAGCACCATTTTCCCGCGCTCGGCGGCGGCCTGCTCGACCGCGTGCGCCATCTCCGCGAAGAACGGCTGCCGGGCGTCCGGCACGATCATGCCTATGAGGTCGGTCCGCCGGGACGCCATCGCCTGCGCGACCCGGTCCGGGCGGTAGCCCAGCTCCTTGATGGCGGCGAGGACACGCTCGCGCGTGGCCGGGGCGACCGGCCGGGGTCCGTTGTTGATGACGTAGCTGACGACCGCGGTCGAAGTACCCGCCAGTCGTGCCACATCGTCCCGCGTCACCTTGGCCACGCGCAGGAGTCTACGCGGATGGACCAGGCCACAGGCCGGTCGTCCCAAGGATGAGGCCGACTTGGTATCTGATGCTCCGGTTGTGGCCGGTTCGGCTGTCCGGCGGTACCCGGCCCGGGGGGGGGGGGGGGGGGGGGGGGGGGGGGGGGGGGGGGGGGGGGGGGGGGGGGGGGGGGGCGGGGGGGGGGGGGGGGGGGGGGGGGGGCGCCCGGCCGGGGGCGCGGGGAACTGCGCGAGCAACCACGCTCCTCCCGCGCGTGCGCACTCTCCCCTGGGCGGGCCCGCCACTCGGGGTCCGGGGCGGAGCTCCGGTTTCGGGAAGGGGCGGGGGGGGGTGAGGCCCCGCGCAGCGGGCCATTCCGGTGCGGAGCGGC
>NZ_JBIAMU010000039.1:0-46893 GCF_042874215.1 Streptomyces sp. NPDC004111 | reverse complement strand
GATCACCGATCGCCTTCGAGAACGCCCTCCACCGCACACCAACTACGCTGGCACCAGCCGCATAACCCGTGTTCAGGATTCGGGGTCAAGGCCCCATCGCCAAGGAGCCCCGAAGACGCATCGGCACGGAGCCCCTCTGGCACCTTGGGGGACTGAGGCTTCGCTTCGTCGACGGGTGGAACAGCCTTCGTGCGAACGGATCGCGTCCTGTGGGGGCGCGCTGCTCGATCGGAAGGGGCTGTCCAGGACGTCGGGTAAGACACTGCGGACACCCGTCGTCCCTATCGGTGATTCGGCAGCCATCAACGAGGGCATCCCGGCAGGGACGAGTGTTGGCGTCATGAGGGAGACCAGAGGTAGGGCTGTCATGGAGAACCGGATATTGCGGCTGCCGGCCACCGTGGAGTCGGTCGAGCGAGCCGTTGAGGATGCCGGGGCTGGGAAGGTCGTGCTGGTCGAGCGCGACGGGCGCACGGTTGCCGCCGTGGTTTCCCACGCGATGGCGCTGGCCGGGGAGGAAGCTCTGCTCGCTGCGGCGGATGCGGGTGATCGGGCGCGAGGTCTGCGGCTGATCGCGGAGTTGGGTGCCGACATGCCCACTGTCCGGCTGAATGTGCTGAGGCGGGAGTTGGCCCGGTGAAGGGCTACTTCGAAATCTTGCTGGCCGAGCCTGCCGCCGAGACCCTGAGAGCGCTGCACGGTGACGATCCCCTGGCCGCGCGTTTCGTGGTGAATTGGCTGGAGTACTTCTCCACCGATCTGGACTCCGCCGGCCTGCGTGACATCGACGTGGAGGCGGGCCTCGCCAAAGCCGCGATCGGGGACTTCGACGCACTGTGCTGGATTCGGCCGGAACAGATGGACCTCATCGTGCTGGACGTCTCACGGCGCACTGATCCAGCGTGAGGCGGCGTCCTTGTTGACATGATCGGCGAAACGACGGAACTCGTCGGCGCGGTTCTGGCCAGCGGGTTCGGCAAAGAGGTAGGGGCACATGTCCGAGGGCGTCATCTTCGACCTCTGGTAGAGCGAGAACTCGCACCAGGAGTACGCGAGCCGACTCAGCTGGTCGACCACTTCGTGCCTGATGTGCGGGCCGTACATCGAATCGTGCATCTCGATCAGGAGCGTCGGCCGGTGCGCCCGAATGGTAGCGGTGGCTCCCGCAAGAGTTTTTGCCTCATGGCCCTCCACGTCGAGCTTCATGAGGCCGACCCGCTCGGGGGAACCGGCCATTATCGCGTCGATCGGGAGGCCTTCCGCCTCGTCCAGGAATGCGCCGATGCAGTGGTCCGAGGTGAACAGAGTGGACGGAACGCAGTCGGCGGGCGGGTCCGCAGGGTCTCCGGGCGCCAGGCTGCGCGTGCACGGACCTGCCATGACGTTGAAGGGATCCCACAGGCGCAGGCGGGATGGGGTGTCGTGGGCCGCGACCGGACGAATGGTGACGTTGCCGATCCCATTGATCCGCAGGTTGGTGCGCAGGACCTCAACGGCGGCCGGATTCGGTTCGATCGCCACGACGCTGGAGAACGACCCGGCGAGCCGGACCGCGAAATGACCGACATGGGCCCCGACATCGATGAAGACGGAGTCTGCCGCTCCGAACGAGCCAAGGAGGCGCCAGATGTCCTGTTCATGCGGGCCAGGGCCCATGCGATCGCCGCTGCCGGGCCGAACCGTCCACCAGAATCCGTCGCTCTCGACGAGCTTGGCCGTCTTGAGCATGAATTCAGCGACCTTCAATCGATGACGTGCCGGGCGAGATCCAGCTGCGGTTCGGGGAGAAGTCCCGCAGTTCGCGCATGCGCGACGACTCCGTGAAGAACACGAAATCCAGGGTCGCGCGGCTGACCATGCGCTGCTTCAGGTCATCACCGATGGCGCCTCCGACCAAGGGCACCGCGCTGATCGCCACCTCGGTGAACGTCGACAGACCGGCCGTCGCCCAGCGTTCCGCCACCCGCGCGAGCCGCGGCAGTTTTCGGCGCAGGAAGATCCCGAGCCGGGTGGACTCGACAGTCTGATGAGGGCGCGTGGTCCGGATGTGCTCGCAGACACGCTGCCAGTGGTCCGCGGCGCAGTCGGCCAGGGCGGCCTCCAGTGCCGCGTCCGCGGTCTCCGCGTCGCGGGCCTCGAAGTACGACTGGATCTCGAACAGTTCGGTGGCCTGCTCCCTCAGTGCCATGATTTCTTCGAGGCGAAGCATGGCGAGCAGATCGGGCGGCGGACCCTCGACCATGCGGTAGGCCGTCTCCATCAACTCGGCCGTGTCCAAGCGGTTGTCGGCCCTGCACGGTTCGGCCCCGTCGCCGCTCAGAACGGCCTCGGCCAGACCCGTACCCTGGCCGGTCTCCCAGTCGGAACCCAGGATCCGGGCGTTGACGAGGTCGGCGTGGGCCGTCTCGTCGAACAGTCCGTGGATTTGGATGAGCGGGCTGGAGACGGGCAGCCCGGAGTCGTGCAGCAACGCAAAGACCGGTGAGTGCGAGAACTGCGGTCGCGCCAGGAGCTCGTCGTATCGGGAGCGCAGCTCGCTCGGCTGCTCAGCCAGCAATGCGGCGAGTACGGAATCGGTTGAGTTCGCCGCACTGCGGACGTGGTGCATGAAGCCGTCCTTCGCCCGCGCGTGGTCGTAGGGAACAACGATGGAGCCGTCGGCGAGCACGCCGTCAAGGTCAGCGATCATCCGTTCCCGGGCGTCGGAGACGGGCGAGATGACCCACCCACTGCCGTCCGGGCGGTTCCTCTTCCAATTGCTCAGTACATCGGCAAGGGAGTTGACTGGAACGCGCTGGTCCTCCCGGTGAAGATAGGTGTCGGTACGGAGTCCTACCGCCACGACTCGGGCAGCGATGAGTTCACGGAGCAATCGATAGAAATTGCTTCCCCGCTGATCCGGCTTGGCGAAGTCACCGACGACCCTCGGGTTGTCGAGCAGTTGTGTGTCATGAACGAAGACGCGTTCGTTGAAAAGTGCACCGAAAACAAGCAAAGCGCGTAATTGTCTCGTAGAGCTGATTCCCGCCCAGATCGGCTCCAGGGCCGCGAATTGTGAAGTCGCCCCCATGGCAGGAGAAGCAAATGGTTCATCACGGACCATAGCGTCGAGCACCCCCCTGATGGCGAACAGGAATCTCCGTCGGTGCGCGCTTCGCCAGAGCCGAACCGTGATCCTCCGTACCGGAGCAACACAGGGCACCACCTCGTGTCTTACCCACCAGTACCGCTCCAAAGCCCCTTGAAGCAGCCACTCCAGTACAGCCCGGAAGCGGCTGAGCACCCCCGCGGCTGCCCACGCGGGCGTACCCGCTTCCGGGTGGGCGTCGGGGGAGGCGGGAGTGGCATCAGGCGTACGCGTAATGAGCGCGCTTGCAATAGAGTGCGTATGCAAGTATTGTCTTCACGTGTAAGGCTCGCTCGCATCTAAATGGGGCGCTCACGAGGGGCCGCTCCGGCCCTCCCCCCACATCCTGCAAAGGCACTTCTCATGTCGCTCAAGAACGTCCTTCCCGGCCGCCTCGGCTTCGGTACCGCCCCGCTCGGCAACATGTTCCGTGCGATCCCCGACGACGAGGCCCGCGCCACCGTCGAGGCAGCCTGGGACCAGGGCATCCGCTACTACGACACCGCTCCCTTCTACGGAGCCGGTCTCGCCGAGGAGCGGCTCGGCGAGGTCCTGGCGGCCAAGCCGCGCGACTCCTACGTCCTGTCCAGCAAGGTCGGCCGCATCGTCCTCGACGAGCACGAGACCGACGTACCCGATTTCGGCGAGAAGGGCGGCCTCTTCGAGCACGGCAACCCCAACAAGATCGTCCACCAGTGGACCGCCGAGGCCACCGAGCGCTCCATCGAGGACAGCCTCAGGCGCCTGGGCACCGACCGCCTGGACATCGTCTGGGTCCACGACATCGCCCAGGACTTCCACGGCGACGCGTGGATAGGCAAGTTCGACGAGGCCCGCACCGGCGCCTTCCGCGTCCTGTCCCGGCTGCGCGACGAGGGCGTGATCAGGGCCTGGGGCCTGGGCGTCAACAAGACCGAGCCCATCGAGTTGACCCTCGCCCTCGACGAGCCGCAGCCCGACGGCTTCCTCCTCGCCGGCCGCTACACCCTCCTCGACCACGAGCACGCCCTCACCCGCCTGCTGCCCATGGCCCAGGAGCAGGGCGTCGACATGGTCGTCGGCGGCCCGTACAGCTCCGGCATCCTCGCCGGCGGCACCCACTTCGAGTACCAGCAGGCCCCCGCGGAGATCATCGAGCGCGTCGGCAAGCTGAAGGCGCTGGCCGCCGAGCACGGCGTCAGCATCAAGGCCGCCGCCCTGCAGTTCTCCCTCGCCCACCCGGCGTCCGCCGCCGTCATCCCCGGCGCCACCCGCCCCAGCCGCATCGCCGAGGACACCGCGGCGCTGAACGAGACGATCCCCGCCGCGTTCTGGACCGACCTGCGCGCCGCCGGCCTGGTCAGCCCGGCCGCCCCCCTCCCGAACAACGCCTGACCCCACACCTCACCACCCCCCACAGCAACAGGAGCACCACCATGGCTTCCACGTCCGTCTCCCGCGTCGTCCCCGCCTCCCCCCAGGAGGTCTGGAACCTCATCGGCGGCTTCGACGCCCTCCCGGACTGGCTCCCGTACATCCCCGAGAGCACCGCGCTCGAAGGCGGCCGCGTCCGCCGCCTGACCAACCCCGACGGAGATGTCATCGTCGAGCGACTGGTCGGCTTCGACGAGACGGAGCGCCACTACAGCTACGCCATCCTCGAAGCACCGTTCCCCGTAGACGGCTACGTCTCCACCCTCCGCGTCCACACGGTCCCCGGCCGCGACGACGTCGCCGAGGTGCAGTGGTCCGGCCGCTTCAACCCCAAGGGCGCCACCGAGCAGGAAGCCGTCGACCTCTTCACCGGCATCTACGCCGACGGCCTCGACGCCCTCCACCGGACCCTCGCCGCCTGAGGATCCGCCGCACCCTCGTACGGCCCGGCCACGCCCCCACGCGTGTCCGGGCCGAGGCGCAGCCCCGAGCGCCCCACACCGGGCCGCCCCACCATGCTTGGTAGCGTCCGCGCTGTACCGGCTTCGACTCGTATTCTTCTTCAGCCGCGTCCTCGGCCAGCGGCATCCTCAAGGAGGCACGGACCTCATGACCGCCACTGACCCCGCGCTCACGGCCCTCGCCAACGGCTGGGCCGCCCTGTCACTGCTCCACGGCAGGATCGAGACGCACATCGAGCGCGCCCTGCAGTCCGGGCACGACCTCAGCGTGCGGGAGTACTCACTGCTCGACGTACTCAGCCGCCAGCACGACGGCGAAGGCGGTCACCTGCAGATGCGACAGGTCGCCGATGCGGTCGTACTCAGCCAGAGCGCGACCACCCGCCTGGTCAACCGCCTGGAGGAGCGCGGCCTGCTGTCCCGGTACCTGTGCCCGACCGATCGGCGCGGCATCTACACGGACGTCACCGAGAGCGGCCTGAGGCTCCTTGAGGAGGCCCGGCCGACGAACGACGCCGCCCTCCGGGAGGCGCTCGACAGCGCGGTGGCCAACCCGGAGCTGGCGTCGCTCGTCGCGGCCGTGGAAGCGGTCAAGGCGCCCCACTGAGCCCGGTGACGGCCGGGTCCGTTGCTCGGAGATCCAGCCGAGCCTGACCGCGTTGGCGTGCATCACCGCCTCGGCCGCCGGAAGCGTCGCGAAGGACACGGCGTACAGGACGGTGAGCAGCGCGACCGGCTTGGCCAGGCGCGCGGGCGGAACTCCGGACGGTCCTGACGGTCCTGGCCACGGCGTGTTCGGCCATCCCTTCGCCGAGGTCGCCGGCATCGTCGGCCGCACACCGAGAGCATGCCGGCAGCCGGCCTCGTCGGCCCGCCGCCGGGTCCGGGAAGCGCAGCCTCCCCCGACACCGGCGGTGAGGCACGCCGCGACGGTCAGGAGCTTCAAGGAGGCGTGGGGGTTTCGGACTCCGCCGAAACCTGTGTTCCGGGGCTTCGCGGCGGCCCTAGCGTCCCGTTCCAGGCCAGTTCAACCGGGCCGTAGGAACAGTGAAGGCTACAGGGGAGAGAACATGCGAATGCGCGTACTCGCAGCCACGGCCGCGTGCGGAATGCTCGTTGCCGGTGGCGGACTGACGGCCGCCCACGCCGAGGGATCGGGGCCGCCCGGGGGCAGCGCCGCCTCGGTCAAACAGGCGGCCGGCCCGTCGGTCGGCGGCCCGGCGGCGGACAAGAGCGCGACTGGCGCGAAGAAGAAGTGGAAGCCCTGCCCCAAGGGCGCCGTGTGCCTCTACACCAAGAAGGACGGCCAGGGAACGGTCTACCCGGTGTGGGGAGCGTCGAACAAGAACTACAAACACATCAGCTCCGTCTGGAACAACGGCAGGTCACAGGGCCCGGAAACCGTGCTCCTCAAGTGGCAGTACCAGGGGAAGACCTATTGGACGTGCTGGCCCCAGGGCTATCGGGCAAGCGGCGTGGACCGCACGATCGATGCGGTGCGATGGAAGGAATCCAGCTGCTGATGGCACTGCGCCCCGCCCCGGCAGGCCCTGCACCGGCCGGGCCTGCCGGGATCTTCCGGGGAGCCCGGAAGGATCCTGCTCCTGGGTGTCACCGGTGGGGGACTGTCAGAAGGCGGTCGTGACGCCGTACCGGTCACACATCCGGCTCAGAAGCAGGCTCTCGCAGACCTGCTCGCGCGCCTGGAGGAGGCGGACGTCACCGAGTCCACCGAAGAGGAGATCGCCGCAGCCCAGGAAGAGGTGGCCAAGAACATGGGCTGGTAGGAGAGCGCGGGGCGGCGGCACGTCCTTCGAGTGGTGGCAGGGGCTGGTGCGGTTCCGCGGGAGAGACCAGGTGGGGGAGCGTTCGGGCGCAGTGTCTGGCCGAACCGGCGTTGTGGGGGTGGACGGTTCCCCACAACGCCCGGCATCACCGTCCGGCGCGTCTCAGTCGCGGCTGCGGTCGTCGGCCGGCACCGCCCGCACGGTCGCCAGCAGCTCTGCCACGTCGTCGAAGTCCAGCGGCACGATGGGGAGTTTGGCGAGCTGGCTGAGCCGCATGTCGGCGATCATCCGGTACCGGGGGCTGCCCTCCTGCGGGTACGCGTCGCGCATGGTCTCCCGTACCCGCTCCAGCAGCCGGTCGATGGCCGGGCCGCCGACCGGGTGGGCACGCCACGCGCCGATGGTCGCGTCGGCGTCGGGCGTGTCGGCGTACGGGTCGCCCTTGACGAGGACGGTGGCGCTGAGCCGGATGTCGCGGCTGGAGGCGCCGACGTCGACGCGGTACTCCAGTCCTTCGACGAGCCACGTGTCGGCGACGACGTCGAAGTACGCGAGGTCCGTACGGGCGATGCGGAGTGCGACCTTGCGGGATTCGCCGGGGGAGAGCGGAACGGCCGCGAACGCCTTCAGCTCCCGCACGGGCCGGCGCACTCGCGAGCCGGGGGCCGCCACGTAGACCTGTACGACCTCGTGTCCGGCACGCGTACCGGTGTTGGTGACCGTGACGGACACGTCGAGCCCTTCGGGGTCCTGGGTGATCCGCAGGTCCGTGTGGTCGAAGGTGGTGTAGGACAGGCCGTGGCCGAAGGGGTAGGAGACCTCCCACTCGCGGGTGTCGTAGTGCCGGTAGCCGACGAACAGCCCCTCCCCGTAGCGGGCGTGACCCCGCTCGCCCGGCCAGTCGAGGTGGGCGGGGGTGTCGGCGAGGCGCAGCGGGACGGTTTCGGCGAGGCGGCCGGAGGGGTTCGCGTGGCCGAGGAGGAGGTCCGCCGTCGCGGTGCCGCCCGCCTGGCCGAGCAGCCAGCCGTCCATGACGGCCGGTACGTCCTCGATCCAGCCGGAGAGACGGATCACTCCGCCGTGGGAGAGGACCACCACCACGTTCGGGTTGACGGCGGTCACGGACTTCAGCAACTCGGTCTGCTCTGTGGGGAGTTCGAGGTGCTCGCGGTCGTAGCCCTCGGACTCGGCGCTGGGCGGCAGGCCGAGGAAGACCAGCACGACGTCCGCCGCCCGTGCGCTGCGCACGGCTTCCTCGCGCAGCGCGGCGATGTCGCCCTCGGGGTCGTCGACGGGGAATCCGGGGGCGAAGTCGATCCGCGCCGCCGGAGCGGCGGCGGTGAGGGCGGTGAGGGCGTCGTCCAGGCGGGTGGGGGTGACGTGGGAGCTGCCCGCGCCCTGGTAGCGGGGCGTACGGGCGAACTCGCCGACGACCGCGATGCGTGCGTCGGTGTGCGGGTCGAGGGGGAGCAGGCTGCCCTCGTTCTTGAGGAGTACGGCACCGCGCACGGCGACCTCGCGGGCGAGCGCGTGGTGGGCGTCGCGGTCGAAGTCGGCTTCGGGACAGGCGTGTTCGGCCGCCCTGCGGGCGAGTGCGGCGACGCGTGCGGCGCTGGCGTCCAGGGACTCCTCGTCGAGTTCGCCGGACTGGACGGCGGCGATCACCCGGGCGGGGCCGAGGCCCGAGGACGAGGGCATCTCCAGGTCGAGCCCGGCGGCCAGGGCTCGGGCCCGGTCGACGACGGCTCCCCAGTCGGAGACGACGACGCCTTCGTACCCCCATTCGCCGCGCAGCAGGTCGGTGAGCAGCCAGGGGTTCTCGGAGGAGTGGAGGCCGTTGACGCGGTTGTAGGCACACATGACGGTCCACGGCTTGGCCTCGGTCACCACCCGGCGGAAGGCTGGCAGGTAGATCTCGCGCAGGGTGCGGGCGTCGATGTCGGCGCTGACCGACATGCGCCCTCCCTCCTGGTTGTTCGCGGCGAAGTGCTTGAGGGAGGCGCCGACGCCCTGGGACTGGAGGCCGTTGACCCATGCGGTGCCGAGCACGCCGGCGAGCAGGGGGTCCTCGGAGAAGTACTCGAAGTTGCGGCCGCACAGGGGGCTGCGTTTGATGTTGACGCCGGGGCCGAGAAGGACGTGCACGCCTTGGGCGAGGGACTCGCGGCCGAGGGCGCGGCCGACGCGTTCGGCGAGGCCGGCGTCCCAGCTTCCGGCGAGGGTGACGGCGGGCGGGAAGCAGGTGGCGGGGGCGCTGCCGTTGATGCCGAGGTGGTCGGCGCGGTCCTCGTGCTGGATGCGCAGACCGTGGGGGCCGTCGGAGAGCCGGATGCCGGGGATGTCGGCGTGCGGGAAGGCGGCGGTGGTCCACCAGCCGGAGCCGGTGGTCAGGGCGGCCTTCTCCTCCAGAGTGAGCCGGGTCGTGTCGGCTGGCTTCGGCGCGGGCGGGTTTCCGGTCGGCTGGGGGTCGGTCACTGGGGCTCCTTGAGGTGTGCGGGAAGAAAGGGGAGGTGAGGTACGGGAGCGTCAGCGGACGCTGCGGACGCGCAGGACCGCGAGCGCGCCGAGCACTCCGAAGGCCGTGGCCGTGGGGAACAGGGTCTGGTAGCCGCCCAGTCCGACGACCACGGCGGCAGCGACGGCGGGCGCGAGGGCCTGCGGGAGCGCGGCGGCGACGTTCACGACGCCGAGGTCACGGGCGTAGGAACGGTGCGAGGGCAGGACCTGGGAGATGAGGGCGGTGTCCACGCCCTGGAAGCAGCCGAAGCCGAGGCCCACCAGGAACGCCATCACGAGCATCCCGGTGAGCGTGGGCACGGCGAGCGGGACGAGCATGGCGCAGCCGATCAGGGCGGCCGAGGCGACCACGAAGGGTTTGCGCCTGCCGAGCCGGTCCGACAGGGGGCCGCAGACGAGCGTGGACGGAAGGATTCCGGCGATTCCGGCCAGCGCGAGGGAGGGCACCCGGTCGATCGCCTCGTCGCCGAGGCCGATGTGGTCCTGGAGGATGTAGAGCTTGTAGCCCAGGACCAGGAAGTACGCCTGGTAGGTGCACAGCCGCCCGACGAAGACCCAGAAGAAGTCCGGGTGTGCGCGGGGGTCGGGCAGCAGCTCCTTCAGGAACACCCTCGCGCGGAAGGGCTCCGGGGTCAGGTCCCGGCTGGGCCGGTCCGGGTTCAGGACGACGAAGACGCCGGCGGCGGCGACGGAGAGAACCGCGAGCAGGACGTACGCCAGGGCGACGCGTTCTTCGAGTACGGACCCCAGGATCTGCCCGCCCAGCGACCCGCCCATGGAACTGATCCCGAGCACGGCCGCGTACTGCCCGCGCTTGTCGGCGGGCACACGGTCGGGCATGACCGCCGCCAGCGGCCCCATCGCGAAGTTGTAGCCGAGGTGCACGAAGCACCAGGCGGCCAGGATCGCGGGGACCGAGTCGAGGTGCGCCATGACGACGAGCGCCGTGCCGCCGGTCAGTACGCCGGCCGCGATCCACGGTGTACGTCTGCCGAAGCGGGTGCGGGTGCGGTCCGAGACCGCGCCTGCGACCGGCTGGGCCACCATCGCGACGATCGCCCCGACGGTGGTGACCAGTGCGAGAGCGCCGACCTTGGCGTCCTCGCCGACGGTGCGCTGGATCTGCAGGGCCAGCAGGATGCTGGGCACCGCGCCCCAGACGAGGGCGATGCTCAGGGTGGCCGGTCCGGCGCACGCGGTCAGGCGGCGCAGCGCGGGGCCGGTCACGGTGGGGCCGGACGCCGGGGCGGCGGACGGTGCGGCGGGGGCGGGCGGGACCACGGGTCCCTCCAGGGGTCCTTGCACGGGCACGACCTTCTTTCGGCCGACGGCGGCCATGGCCCTGTCGGTTGTGGATCACGCGGATGCCGAGAAACAGTACGGCGTACTGTTTTGGTGGGCAAGGGTCGGCCCGGGACGAATTCGGCCGCCGCATAGGCTGAGCGCCGTGAAAGCGAAGAGTTCGTACGCCAAGGGTGTGGCCAAGCGCGAGGAGATCCTCCGCACGACCCTGGAGGTCTTCGGCCGCGAGGGCGAACGGAACACCACACTGCGTACGGTCGCCAAGGAGAGCGGGATCAGCCTCACCGGCCTGATGCACTACTTCGCGTCCAAGGACCACCTCCTCACCGAGGTGCTCCGGGCCAGCGACCGGGCGGCGGAGGCCCGCTTCCGCGCGCCGGACGCCGTGCGCGACCCGGGCGAGTTCCTGGCCCTGGCGCTGAGTGCGAACTCCGAGAACACGGCCAGGGCCAAGCTCTACGTCACCCTCGTCGCCGCGTCGACCGACCCGGCGCACCCGGCCCACGCCCACTTCAAGGAGCGGTACGCGCTGCTGCGGGCCACCATCGTCGACCATCTGGCGGCCGAGGCGCGGGAGGGGCGCCTGCGCCCCGACCTTGACCCGGACTTCACCGCCTCGGCGCTGGTCGCGGCGTCCGACGGCATCATGCTGCAGTGGCTGAGCGACCCCTCCATCGACATGGCGGACCATGTCCGGCGGGTCTGGCGGACACTGACCGCCTGACCTGCCCGCCCCGCCCGTCCCTCAGCGCGCGACCGTCCTGAATCCGCAGTTCCCGCTGCTGGAGGCGGGGGTGTTGGCCGAGCGCGCGGCCACCCGGTAGCGGTGGCAGTACGAGTGGTGGCAGAGGTAGGACCCGCCGCGCATGACACGGCGCTCGCCCGTCGGCGGCCCCTGCGGGTCGGCCGAGGGCGACTGTGCGTAGTAGTCCGGTGCGAACCAGTCGGCGCACCACTCCCAGACGTTGCCCGCGACCTCGTACAGCCCGAAGCCGTTGGGCGGATACGTGCGCACGGGTGCGGTGGCGAGATGGCCGTCGGCGCCGGTGTTCTCGTACGGAAACCTGCCCTGCCAGATGTTGCACAGCCACCGCCCTCCTGGGTTCAGCTCGTCGCCCCAGGCGAAGCGCCGCCCCTTGAGCCCGCCGCGCGCCGCGTACTCCCACTCCGCCTCCGTCGGCAGTCGGCGGCCCGCCCAGGCGCAGTACGCCACGGCGTCGTCCCAGCTCACGTGCACCACGGGGTGGTCGGGCTCGGCGTCGGACAGCGGGCCGTGCGGGTGGCGCCAGTCGGCTCCCCGTACCTCCAGCCACCACGGGACCGCCGCGTCCACCGCAGCGATGTCGGCCCGTGAGGCGGCGACCGCGAGGTGGAAGACCGCCGAGCGGCCCTCCTGCTCGGCCACGGTCACGTACCCGCTGTCCTCGACGAAGGCCCGGAACATCGCGACGGTGACGGTCGTGACGTCGATGGAGTACGGGGCGAGGCGTACGGCGTGCACGGGTTGTTCGCCGTCGGCCGGATACCCCTCGCCGAAGGCGTCGCCCATCGCGAACTCGGCTGTATCCAGGGGTACTTGGGCGTGCCTGGGATGTGCGGCGGCCGGTGCGGGGAGCGGTCGCGGAGCGGCGTTCCGGGATTTTGATGTGCAGCAGTCCATTGACGTTTCCATGCGGCGAGTATAGGAATTCGCACATAGGTGAGAACGCACATAGGTGACCGGCAGGTCACCGGGAGAGGTCACCCGCGTGAAGTTCGAGCACGTCCTGCTGGGCCTGCTGGCCCGTCGCCCCTACAGCGGCTACGACCTGCACAAATGGCTGGAGTCGGACGGACAGTTCGTGTGGGCGAAGGCTCATCACAGCCAGATCTACCGAAAGCTCGCGCAGATGGAGACCGAGGGCTGGGTGACCCACGAGGTCGACTCCCGCGAAGGCCGTCCCGACGCCAAGGTGTACCGGCTCACCCCTGCCGGGCGCGACGTGCTGCTGGCCTGGGTGCGCTCGCCGTACGAGCCGTCGAGCCGCCCTCACGAGACCGACTTCACCGCGCGCCTCAGCGTGGCCGCACCCCTCGACAAGGACGTGGCGATCGCGCTGCTGCGGACCGAAATCGCCCACCGCCGTGCCCAGATCGCCAAGAACCGCGGCCGGGACCGCTCCCTGCACTACGAGGACCCGCTGCCGGGTCTCGACCAGGACATCGACCGGCAGATCCACGAATCGCTCCACGTACTGGGGGCGGGCGCGATGGACCACTGGGTCGCCTGGCTCGAAGAGGTACTGGGCCGTCTGACGCGCGGAACCGACAGGAACGACTGACGCACAGAATCGAGACGGCACCATGACCGAGCTCGGCAAGAGCTCCGGGCGTCCCACCAAGGACGCCCCCGCGAACGGCATACACGTCAAGGGCCGCTACCGCCAACTCACCCTGCTCGGCGGCACCATGATCGTCGACAGCACCGAAGCAAGCCTGGTCAGCAGCCTCTTCCCGCTGATCAGACAGTCCCTGGGCATCTCGCTCGGGGCCCTGGGGATCCTCACCGCGGCCAGCAAGATCGTGGGTGTCTTCACCGGGCCCTTCTGGATCTGGGCCGCACAGCGCTACTCCCGCAAGAGCGTGCTCGTCGTGGCCACCGGGCTGTGGGGAGTCTGGGGCATAGCCGCCGGCTTCTCCCAGAACTTCACCCAGCTCCTGGTCTTCTACACCGTCCTGGCAGCGGGCTATGCCGCCGCGGGCCCGATCATCACCGAGATCCTCGGCGACCTCTTCTCCAGTTCCTCCAGGGGGCGCGCCGTCGGAGTCCTGTACGGGACGGTGTCGCTGGTCGGCGCGGTGATCGGGCCGCTCAAGGGGCAGCTCGCGGGCGTGGACGAGGGCTGGCGCTGGGGCCTGTGGGGCATCGGCGTGTTCAACGTCGTGCTCGGCATCGCCCTGCTGGTCTGGTTCCACGACCCGGGCCGGGGAGCCGCCGAACAGCAGCTCGCCGACCTCGACCGGAACACCCGCGAGGCCCACTCGAAGCTGACCTGGGACAAGGCGTTCTCACTGCTGCGGATCCGCAGCCTGAACATCCTCCTCGTCTCACGGCTGCTGTCCGGGCACCTCCTGGTGATCACGTACGGCGTGGTCTTCCTCGTGGACGTGCAGGGCTTCAGCACCCAGAAGGCGGCGCTCGTCCTCCTGCCCTTCGGCGTCGGCTACTTCCTGGGAACCCTCCTGGGCGGTGCGGCACTGGACCGGCTCACGCGGCGCAGCCCTCGCTACGGGCCGGTCGCGATCCTCCAAGGAGCCCAGTTCGCCTTCGCCGCCGTCGCCTTCCTCAGCACCCAGTTCTCGTACGACAGCATCCTCGTGTACAGCGTCCTGTTCGCCGCGCTCGGCGCGACGCAGGGCATCAACCCGAGCGTCAACCGCCCCATGGTCATGGCCATCACCCCGCCCGAACTGCGGGGCCCGGCCTTCGTGCTGTACGGCTCGATCGCCGAGGCTGTCGCCTGGGCGGGATTCAGCCTCGGGGCGGGCTTCCTCGCCGACGCCCTCGGCCTCCAGGTCGTCTTCCTGTGGGTCCTGGTCGTCCTGATGCTGGTGAACGGCCTCTTCCTCACCCTGCTCTACCGCCCGTACGCCGCCGACACGGCCCGCGTGCAGCGGGAACTGGACACCCGCCGCAGGGACGCGCTGGCCTCGCCCGAGGTCTGACAGCTCCGTACCCGGCACCTCGCAGCCCGGTTCGCCTATCGCAGCCAGGCACCTGGTGTCCCGATACCTGACATCCCGACATCCGAAGCGAGCAACATCCCCATGGCACACGCACGCCGACTGCCCGACGACTTCCTCTGGGGCACCTCCACCGCCGCCCATCAGACCGAGGGCAACAACACCAACAGCGACTGGTGGTACTTCGAGCACCAGGAGAACCCGTACGTCAAGGAGCCCAGCGGAGACGCCTGCGACAGCTATCACCGCTGGCCCGAGGAAATGGACGTGCTGGCCGAACTGGGCTTCACCGACTACCGGTTCAGCATCGAGTGGGCGCGCATCGAGCCCGCCCCCGGCGAGTTCTCGAACGCCGAGATCGCCCACTACCGGCGCATGGTCGAGGGCGCCGTCGCACGGGGCCTGCGCCCCATGGTGACGCTGCACCACTTCACCACCCCTCGCTGGTTCCTGGAGCGCGGCGGGTGGGCCGCCGCGGGTTCGGACGAGTTGTTCGCCCGGTACGTCGCGGCAGCCGCACCCGTCTACGCCACCGACGTGGCACACGTGTGCACGATCAACGAGCCCAACATGGTCGCCTCCATGGCCGTCGCGTACCAGGCCGTGATCTCCGGCCGGCCACTGCCCGCGACCGGGCTCCCCGCACCGGACGGGGCCACCACGCAAGCGCTGATCCGGGCCCACCACCGCGCCGCCGAAACGGTCAAGTCCCTCGCACCGCACGTCAGGACGGGCTGGTCGGTCGCCAACTTGGTGTGCCAGCCCCTGCCCGGAGCCGAGGACGTTGCCGCGGCCTACCGCCGTCCCCGCGTGGACGTCTTCCTCGAAGCCGCCCGGGGCGACGACTGGCTCGGCGTCCAGTCGTACACCCGTACCCTCATCGGCCCGGACGGCCCCCTGCCCGTACCGGAGGACGCCGAACGCACCCTCACCGGATGGGAGTACTACCCCGAGGCCCTGGGGCACGCCGTTCGGCACAGCGCCTCCGTGGCCCCCGGCGTCCCGCTGATCGTCACCGAGAACGGCCTCGCCACCGCCGACGACACCCGCCGCGTCCACTACACCGCCGGCGCACTGAAGGCGCTCGCCGCAGCCATGGACGACGGCATCGACGTCCGCGGCTACTACCACTGGAGCGCGCTCGACAACTACGAATGGGGCCGCTACGCACCCACCTTCGGCCTGATCGCCGTGGACCGCGAGACCTTCGTCCGTACGCCCAAGCCGTCCGCCGCCTGGCTGGGCGAGGCCGGACGCACCCGTGTCCTGCCCACCACAGCCTGACCCCTCCCCGACGACCCTCCCCCTCCGTCGAAAGGAGCATCCCCGTCGTGAAGGCGATCATGGTGATGTTCGACAGTCTCAACCGGCACATGCTGCCCCCCTACGGCGGCGACTGGACACACGCCCCGAACTTCGCCCGGCTCGCAGAACGGGCCGTGACGTTCGACCACGCGTACGCGGGCTCCATGCCCTGCATGCCTGCCCGGCGCGAACTCCACACCGGGCGGCACAACTTCCTGCACCGCGGCTGGGGCCCGCTGGAGCCGTTCGACGACTCCATGCCCGAACTGCTGAAGCAGCACGGCGTCTACACCCACCTCGTCAGCGACCACCCGCACTACTGGGAGGACGGCGGCGCGACCTACCACGGCCGCTACCACACCTGGGAGTTCTTTCGGGGGCAGGAGGGCGACCCGTGGAAGGGGCAGGTCGCGGACCCGCCGATGCCCGAGGACCTCAAGAAGGTGCGGTTCGGGACCGGGTACCGGCAGGACTGGGTCAACCGGCAGCACACGGCCACCGAGGACCGGCATCCGCAGACCCTGACCTTCGACGCGGGCCTCGAATTCGTCGCGACGAACAAGGACGCCGACCGGTGGTTCGTACAGATCGAGACCTTCGATCCGCACGAGCCCTTCTTCAGCCCCCAGCGGTACAAGGACCTCTACCCCCACGACTACGCGGGCCCGCACTTCGACTGGCCCGACTACAAGCGGGTCGTCGAGACCGACGAGCAGGTCCACCACGGGCGGATGGAATACGGGGCACTCCTGTCCATGTGCGACCGGTCGCTGGGACGCGTCCTGGACACCATGGACGAACTTCAGCTGTGGGACGACACCCTGCTGATCGTCAACACCGACCACGGACTGCTGCTCGGTGAGAAGGGCTGGTGGGGCAAGAGCGTCCAGCCGTGGTTCAACGAACTGGTGCACCTGCCGCTGTTCGTGTGGGACCCGCGCACGGCGGTGGCGGGAGCCCGGCGCGAAGCCCTGGTGCAGACGGTCGACCTGGCACCCACCCTGCTGGAGTTCTTCGGCGTCGACCGTCCCGCCGACATGCAGGGCAGGCCCCTGCCGGTCGCGGTGGACGAACCCGTACGGGAGGCGGGCCTGTTCGGCATCCACGGCGGACACGTCAACGTCACCGACGGGCGGTACGTGTACATGCGCGCCCCCGCATCCCCCTCCAACATTCCCCTGTACGAACACACCTTGATGCCCACCCACATGCGGGGACGCTTCACCCCCGGCGAACTGGCGGACCTGGAACTGGTCGCCCCCTTCTCCTTCACCAAGGGCGTGTCGACCCTGCGCACGACGGGCCGCGGCATCCTCAACCCGTACCACCACGGCACCCTCCTCTTCGACCTGGAGAGCGACCCCGAACAGCTGACGCCGCTGGTCGACGACACGACCGAGCTGCGCATGGCGACGCTGCTGGTCGAGCTGATGCGGGCCAACGACGCACCGCCGAGCCAGTACGAACGCCTCGGGCTGCCAGGACAGGGACCGGTGACGGAAGCCCACCTGCTGGTCCGGGCCCAGCGCGAACAGTCCCGACGGGCGGCGGAGCCGTTGCCCCGGGCCGAAGAGTTTCCCGAGGGCAGACTCTCGCTGCGTACGCCGATCCAGGCCCTGCTCTCCGACCCGTTCGCCGTGGAGGTGCTGCGCAGGCACCTGCCGGGGGTGGCCGACTCCGAACTGCTCCAGGTGGTCGGGGCCACGCCGCTCATCGACGTCGCCGCCATGGCGGGCGCGCTCTTCCCACCCTCCCGGCTGCGCCTGATCGCGGAGGAGCTCAGCAAGCTGTGAGGCCGTTTCTGGTTCACGCCAGGGTCCCTCGTCCGCTGCTGATCGTCCCCGATGGCCGGGTCGCACCCGGCCTCGACGAGCCCGAACCACGCATTGCCGCGAAAGCGGACCACAGTCATCGGGCACGACCGAGCCTAGTTATATAACCCCTCTGGGGTTATATTGGGGTCATAGTCCACGGACCCTGTGAGGTGTGCACGATGCCGAAGATCAACGTGTATCTGCCCGACGAGCTGGCCGAGGCGGTCAAAGAGGCCGGTGTACCGGTGTCAGCCGTGTGCCAGCGCGCCCTGGAACAGGCCGTACGAAGGGTGACCGCCATCCGGGAGACGGCCCTGGGAGACCTCGACGGCGAACCGACCGGGGCACTGGCCCACTTCACCGCCAGGACACGGACCGTGCTCAAACTGGCGGTGGAGCGGGCGGAAGTGGCCGGCGCGCCGCGGATGAGCACCGAGCATCTGCTGGGCGCCATGGTGGACGAGGGCACCAATCTCGCTCTCCACGTGCTGCGCGCCATGGAGATCCCACCGGAGCGGGTGAGCGGAGATCTGGCCAGGCGGCAGCCCGAGGAACAGATTCCCGCCGCACCGGACGGCGATCCGCGCCGCTTCGACGGGCCCGCGGCCAACGCCCTGGAGCTGGCGGTCACCGAGGCGACCGCCCTGGGCCACAACTACATCGGCTGCGAGCACCTGCTGCTCGGCCTGACCGTGGAGCCCGACGGGGTCGCCGGGCAGGTTCTGCGCGGTCTGGGCGCGGAGCCCAAGCTCGTACGCCGTGCCGTCACGGCCGCGCTGGCGGGCTATGTCCACCTGCGGGCCCAGAGCGGACAGGATCAGCCGACGGCACCCACCGCCGCGCAGCAGGCGCTCACCGCGGCCGTCCGCCAGGAAATTGAGCCGCTGAGCCGTCGCCTCGCCCGACTGGAGGAGCACCTCGGACTGACCGAGGAAGGCTGACTGCGGTGCTCGTCCGGGATGGCGGAACGCCGCCCGGTCGCGCGCGGCGGTGGGACCACCGCCTTCGTCCGTCCTGGCAGCGGCTGCTGATGCTGGCTGTCCTGTTCCTGACCGTGTGGGGATGTGTGTGGTGAGACGCGTGCTGGTGGCGACCGGCGACATTCTGGGCCCATGTCCGTGCCCCGTATCGGCTGGGGCAGTCCGGCACCCACCATGCTCGACCTGGGCCGCCGGGCCCGCTCCGCGCTGCTGGACGACGGCTCGTTCGGGGGCACCGCACCTGAACGGGCCCGAACGCTGCCGGGATTGTGCGGAAGAGCCCGGGGCACACACCATTCCTTGCGCAGAGGCTGAGCAGCAGGTGCGGGGGAAACCGTCAGCGAAGTGAGTCCGTGCGCTGGGCCTGTGAGTCTGTGCGCTGGGCCTGGGGGAGTCCGGCGTCGCCGTTCCCGGCCGGGGCAGCAAGTCTTGATCGCCATGCGGTGAGGGCCGCGTCCAGGTGAGGACGGAGGTGTTCCGGCAGCCGGTCGCCCCCGGTGAGGTCGGCCGTGATCGCAGCGGCGATGTCCCGCAGTTTGATGTTGCTGTGCTGGGAGACGTGGACCAGGATCGTCCAGGCCTCGGCGGCGCTGCACCCATGGGTGGCCATCAGGGCGCCGCGCGCGATGTCCACCCGGGGCCGGGCCCGGATGGCTTCCCTGAGCTGGGCTGCTTCCGCTTCCAGCTGGGCTACCCGCTCGGCGGCGGACACACCTGGTCTGTCACTTCCACTTTCCTGGGGGTTCCGGGTCTGCTGCCCGGCGGGCTGGAGAGGTCGCATGTATCGCCACTGCCCCCTCCCGTCCCGTCAACGCAGGACTTTCGGACGTCGCCTCCCCTTCCCGGGGCGCCCGGGAAGGGGCTTCACGCAGCCCGGCGGCTCAGGGCGATATGGCGGGCAGTAGCTGCGCGGGCCGGTCTTCAGGCCCAGTGCGAGAAGAAGAGGCCCATGCTGCTGTGCGGGTGCGACCGCCTTGGTCCAGTTCCGCCCGGTGCCGGTGCCAGTGCCAGTGCCGTATCGGCTCTCGGCCGGTCTTTGTCTCCGCCGGCAGCAACACCACACCGCCGATGCCGCCGGTGGCACCTCGGCTGGCAGGGCCGCCCCACCTCGCGGACGATGTAGCCACGCGGGCAGACGACTCTGTCCGCACGCCGTTGGGCCGCGCATGTGCCCGTACGGCGACTCCGACTCAACCGGAACTGTGGCACAACGGACATCCGTACCTCCAAGGGGTCTCACCGTGTGGCAATTTTTCGCGGACCAGCCATGGGTGGCCGTGTTCTCGGTCGTCGCGCTGGGTTCCCTGCTCGGCCTGTGCCGCTTCGGTCCCGTGAAGCTCGGTGCGGCCGGTGTCCTCTTCGTGGGCCTGCTGGTCGGAGCCCTGGACAAGAACATCGGTCCCGCCGTCCCCACCGGCGTCTCCGCCCTGGGGCTGGCCCTCTACGTCTACACGGTGGGGCTGGAGGCGGGGCCCGCGTTCTTCCGGGAGCTGCGCGGCCAGCTCGCGGTGATGGCGGCGGCGATCGTCGCCCTAGTGATCACAGCGGGCGTGGTGGGTTTTGTGGGGCGCCGGTGGTTCGACATCAGCGGCCCCTATCTCGCCGGCGGATACGCGGGCATCGGCACCACCACCCCCGGTCTGGCGGCAGCCCAGGCCGCCTCCGAGAACCCGGCGGAGCCCGCGGTCGGTTATGCGATCGGTTATCCGCTCGCGGTCGTCGTCACGATCCTGTTCATCGCGGTCCTCGCGGGCCGTCGGCACTGGAAGGCCCGCCGGGACCCCGGCTCCGGCCTTCCCGCCGAGCTCGTCACCCGCACGGTCAATGTGACGGGGGACGTCCGGTGGGGCGACGTTCCCGGCGTCGCCACCCATCGCGTGCTGGCCAGCGAATACCGTCCCGCCGGCGGCGAACCGCGCATCGCCCATGCCCTGGACGCGCTGGGGGCAGGAGACCTGGTCGTACTGGTCGGCGGGGAGAACGACGTGCGCGAGGCCACCGCGTACCTCGGCGAACTCGCACCGTTCGACCTCTTGGACGACCGCAGCACGGTCGACTACCGGCGCATCCTGCTCACCGACCCGGACCTCGCGGGCCGCACCGTCGCCGAACTCGGGCTGGACTCGCGCTACGGAGCCCTCGTCAGCAGGGTCAGGCGCGGTGACTTCGACATGCTCGCCCACGACGACCTCGTACTCCAACTGGACGACCGGCTGCGGGTGGTCATGCCGCGCGGCCGGGCCGACGCGGTCACCAGCCACCTCGGCGACAAGGAGAGCAGGGTCAGCGAGGTGAGCGCGGTCAGCCTGGGGGTGGGCCTGGCGCTGGGATTCCTGATCGGCATCCCCTCGCTCACACTGGGCGGCACCACCCTCGCCCTGGGCGCCGGTGCGGGCCCGCTCGTGATGGGCATGCTCCTCGGCTGGCGGCGTCGTACGGGGCCCCTGGTCTGGACACTGCCGACGCGGGCGAACCTGACCCTGCGGCAGGTGGGGCTCCTGCTGTTCCTCGCGGTGGTGGGGCTGACGTCGGGATACTCCTTCCGCGAGAACGCCTTCTCGGTCTTCGGCCTCAAGCTGGTGGCGGTCCTGACCCTCGGCGCCTTCGTCAGCTACTTGCTGATGGTGCTCGGCGCCAAATGGCTCGGACAGAGCAGAGAGCGCACCATGGGCCTGCTGTCCGGGTACGTGGGAAACCCCGCGATCCTCGCGTACGCCAACGGCAGGGCAACCGACAGCCGGATCAACTCCGGGTACTCCACCCTGTTCGCTCTCGGGATCCTCGTAAAGATCGTCTGCATCCAGCTGATCGTCGGGCTGTAGGAGAGCGCCGCCTTGCGCTGCGGGCCAGAGCAACTCCCACCTGCGCAGAGCCCGCCCGCCGGTACAAGCCGGGCGAAGCAGCCGCCGTCACGGACTCGCGCCTGCCACAAGATCAGCGGCAGAAGTGCCTTCACCTGCTCGCCTCGCCGGGGGCGGCAGGGGGCCGCGGGACCTCGTCTCCGGCTGCTCCGGTGCACCGGGCGGCAGAGCAGCCGGAGCCTCGGCTCACCCGGTCGCGGGGTACACGTGCAGGTCGATGCCCGCCGCGGCGTACTCGTTGATCCTGTACGTGTCGGCGCCCTCGAAGAGGCTGCGGTCCTTGCCCGTGCGGGCGTCGAGGATGACACCGCCGGCGTAGACGGCACCGTGGAAGGCGTTGGTGACGTCCGGCTTCTTCCGTGACGCGTCGCCCTCGGAGATGGTCCAGAGCGCCATGCGGCTCTTCGCGTCGATGCCCCGTACGGTCTCCTTGGTGTTGCAGACGATCACGGACCGCTGGTCGTCGAAACAGTGGGTGAAGCTGCCGTCCGGTGCACTGGGCACGAACTCGCCCGTCCGGCTGTCGCGCAGCGAGCTTGAGACGAAGAAGCCGCCTCCCACCTGCTCGACCTCCACGGCGGTGAGGCCCGCCTTCTTCCAGCGCGGCGAGCCGTCCGTGACCGCCAGGCCCGCCAGCGTGAGGTCTTCCTCCTCGGTGTGCCAGCCGTCGATCGCCTGGAAGGTCGCCTCGTCGCCGAGCTGGACACCGATCACGACGCCGCTGTCCAGCGCGCCCCCGGCGAAGCCCTCCCTCTGCCAGGTCACCTGGCGGCTCTTCAGGTCGACGGCATAGGTGGTTGCGCTCCGGCCGCCCTCGCTGCCGGAGTCGTCCTTGCTGGTGAAGACCCTGACGGCCGCGATGCCGTCCTCGGCGCCGAACACGCCCGGCTCCAGGCTGCCGCTGACGGCCGCCCCCTTGGGTGCGGGCAGGCGGATCGTCCAGGACACCTTGCCGGTGTCGGCGTCGACGGAGCGCAGGTAGACGTCGGTCCGGTCGACCGGGGTGCCCGAGCCCTTCGTGGTGTCGGCGTAGGCGAAGAGGACGCCCGTGTGCCCGTCCTGCAGGGCGAAGACCGGCGGGATGGTCTGGTCGTCGCTCGGCACGCCTGCCTTGCCGGTGTACCAGTCCTTACGGCCGAGGGGGGAGGACCAGAGCTTCCGCCCGGAATGGGTGTCGTAGGCGTCCAGGGCCTCGGAGGTCCGGTGGTACAGCCGGGGCCCGTGCAGGGCGAACCCCCAGTCCTTGATGTCCTCGTCCACGGGCAGCGTTGTCTCCTTGCCGAACTTCGCCGGCGGATCGAACGCCTGCGCCTTCGACGCGGCGGGAGGCCTGGCGCCGGAGGCCACACCCTTGGCCCCGGCGTCCCCTTCCGTCCCGTCTGGGCTTCCGGAACAGCCCGCCAAACCTGTCAGCACGGCCACGAGGGCCAGATGCATGACGTGCCGGTGCGTCGCTCGCACAGTGATCTCCCCCGTTGGTCAACTCCGGCGCAGCTTAACGGTGTTGACCTGCCTGCGCGTTCCCTTAAAGATCCCGGCGCCACCGAGCGGACCCGCGGAGGACCGGGCGGTCTGGCGGCGTACGCCGGGGCCGGCTGCCGAGGGAAGGTTCGTTCTGGGACGGTCCAAGTCGAGCGAGACGGAATTGGCTGGGCTGTCTCACTCAACCTGAGCAGAGGACTGTTGTGGCGAGGTGTCAGGGTCGCGGTGGTGGGAGTGGCAGAGGCGCCTGAGGGCTTCGAGTTCGGTTCGTGGAAAGTGTTCGCCCCATTTACCTCGGTAGCCGCTCTCGCCGTAGGTCTGCGCGACCTCGTCGAAGCAGCGGATCACGGTGCGGGCGAGTTGGTCGATGCCGAGTTGACTGGACCAGATCTCGGCTCCCTTGTTGTCGTGCTCTCTGCCATGACGCAGTTCCAGCACGCGGGTCCAGGTGTCCACGCCTTCGCGGTAGAAGATCCACCGGTAGGCGGTCGGTTCGGCCTCGAACTGGGCACGGGTCTCCGGCTCGCCCGCGACGAGCCGGGCCACCGCGGTCAGGAGCTCCTCGGGTGCACTGGTGATGTAGGACGCGGTGAGCTCGACTTTTGATTGGTGATCTTCAAGGGTGCAGTCGGCCCATCCGGAACCCGTCAGCCTCCAGGTGATGCGCATGCCGGATGTCACTGGTGCTCCTGAGTGAGGAAGGCCCGGACTTGGGTCGCCAGGGAAGTCATCTGCTCGCCGGCCTCCAGCCAGGTGGTCACCGAGGCGTTCCAGCCGCCCGTGTCCTGCGTCCAGGGCCGCAAGGTCCAGGTCAGGCCGACGTGGCCGCCGGACCGGAAGACCGCCGACACCGCCAGGTCGTGGTCGCTGGTCTGCCAGCTCCGTTCGCCGTCCCATCCCCGGAAGTCGGCGGCGAGCTTCTCAAGGAACGCGGTGAGGTCGCTGTCCCAGATCCAGGCGACGACCTCGTCGACGCGAGCGGTCAACCCGGGAGCCCGCACCTCGACGGCATAGTGCGTGGAGTCTGCGTCGAAGCTGAACCGGTCACAGAACGTCACGCCGACGGACGCGTTGTCCTGGCAGCGGACGGTCACGGTGGCTTCGTCGTCAGTGTCGACGTCTGGTGTGGTCATGGGCGGAACGCTAGGTCAGCAGCGCGTTCGACGTCACTCGGATTCGCTGTCGGTGGGGTGGGGGACGGCTTCGGCGGTTGCACGGAGGCGCTCCGAAGCGATGCCGGGCCGCTGTTCGACCAAGAGAGGGTGGTCGGTCGGCTCCAGTTCGAGGAAGGGGCGCTGCCTGATGGGGCCGGTGTGGATGTGAGTCTTCGCGCTGATGGTGCTGGGTGAGTAGGGCCGCCCCCGCTGTCTGCGGCTGGTGGCGAGGTTCGAAGCGGTCCCGCGCCGGTGCTGGGGGTGCTGTGGGTGCTGTGGCACTGGCGCAGGGACGGGCGAGGGGACCGGATTCTGTGGCTGCCCGGCGACGAAGTCGTACTGCGCCGTAAACGGTCGCGCCTGAGCCGACGTCGAGGCGCCGTCACCGGGGACGTCGGATGCGCTGCCGGAGACGGCCGGCCGGTGCAGCTTGGTTGTCAGCGAGGAGGCATCCCATGGGATGCCTCCCTGTCACCCGTGCCCGTTGGGCAGGCGTTCTGTCTGCGGTGTCGAAGGGCTGGAGTTCCCGGGCACCCGGGCTGTGCCCTGCTCAGGGCTCAGTCCTTCTACGGCGAGGTGGAAAAGGCGGACGGCCTGGGTGGCGGGGTCCTCGTGGTGCTCGGTGGCCAGGGCGATGCCGACGGAGAGGGTCAGCAGGTCGTGGAAGGTGACGTGCGGTGCGACCGCCTTGTCGCGAATGGCCCGCTCGAGCAGGGGGGTTCCGGCCGCTTCGATCTTGCTGCCGCAGCTGTTCGGGGAGGGGTCTTCGGTGGGGGGTTCGTAGCTGAGGATGTGGGCGAATCCGCGGGCTGAGACGGCGTAGAGGACGAGGGCGTGGAGCCACTCCAGGAGTGCGGTGCGCCCGTCCTCGGTCGTGCTCAACCGGTGGGCGCGTTCGCACAGGCCCTCGATGCGCTCCTGGAAGACGGCTTCGAGGAGCGCTCGGCGGGTGGGGAAGTGGCGTCGCACGGTCGCCGAACCGACGCCCGCGGTACGGGCGATCTGCTCCTGGGACGCCTCGGCGCCGTGCGCGGCGACCTCTGCTTCGGCAACGGCGAGGATGCGTTGATAGTTGCGCCGGGCGTCCGAGCGTTGACCGGTCATGATCTCCTCCTTGCTAAACGGCGGGCCCCGCCATATCTTAGCGGCACGAAAACGGCGGGCCCCGCCGTTTTCTCTCCGTGGTCCGTGAGGAGCAGCAACCATGCCCAGCAGCAGCGATGTCGTCCTGGTCACCGGTGCCACCGGACAGCAAGGCGGGGCCACCGCTCGGGCGCTCCTGGCCGCCCAGGTGCCCGTCCGTGCGCTCGTACGCGACCCGTCGTCGAAGCCCGCCCGGACGATCGAGGCGCTGGGCGCCGAACTGGTGCGGGCGGACCTTTCCGACCGGTCCTCTCTCGCCCCGGCGGTCGAGGGGGTCCGCGCGGTGTTCTCGGTGCAGATGCCGCCCATGAACGGGACCGGTGCGGACTTCGCGGGCGAACTCGCCCAGGCCACCAACCTGGTGGACGCGGCGAAGGCCGCAGGAGTACGGCAATTCGTACAGTCCTCGACCAGCGGCGTCGGTGAACACACCCGCGCCGCGGGCTGGGCCGAGGGCCGCTGGGCGGCGATGGCCGACTACTTCCACACCAAGCAGGCGATCATGGAGGCGGTACGTGGCGCGGGTTTCGCCCGGTGGACGATGATCAAGCCCGCCTTCTTCATGGAGAACCTGCCCCAACTGGCGCCCAAGGGGCTCCGCGGCGGTCTGCTGACGGTGCTGAAGCCGGACACGGAACTGGCTCTGATAGCCGTGCGGGACATCGGAACGGCCGCCGCGCACGCCTTTCAGGACCCCGACCGGTTCCACCGAGTGGAACTGGAACTGGCCGGTGACCTGCGCACGATGGCGCAGATCGCGCAGACCTTGTCCGCCGCCTGGGACGTGCCGGTGACCGCGCCCTCCATGACCGTGGAAGAGGCCCTTGCAGCGGGCATGCCGATGTGGGGAGCCGGACACGAGTGGAACAACGTGGTCCTCCAGCCCGCCCGGCCCGCATTCGCCCGCGAGCTGGGTATCCCGCTCACCACCTTTGCCGAGTGGGCGAGCGAGCAGTTGACACCCGTCTCCCGTTAGGGGCATCCGGCGCGGCGACCTTCGGCAGCGCCCGCCAGAGCGAGAAGCCCCGGGGGCCGGTGAGCACCTGGGCTTGCCCCGTGCCCGGCTTGCCCGGTGGCCCTGCCAGCAGTGTGGCAGCACAGGCGGCGATGTCGTGGCAGTCGATGTGGGCCACGGCCGTGGTGCCGTGGGAGCTGATCAGGTCGCCGTACGGGGTGAATGCCGCTGGTGCAAGAAAGTTCTGCATGAAGCCGGCGGGACGCAGCAGCGTCCCGTCGATCGCGGACTTCTGGCGGCGGATCATCGACTGCTCCCCGTCCAGCGGCAGGGCGCCGCCGCTGTTGAGGAACAGGCGGTCCGCACCGCTGAGTGCCGTGGCGAGGAGCCAGGATCGTCGAGGTCCGCGACCACGAAGTCGCAGTCCAGTGCCCGCCCCTTGGCCTCGTCGCGGACCAGCGCCCGGAGCGCCGCGCCGTCCTGGCCCTCATGGCGCCCGCGACGTCCGGATGCCCCTTCGCGTGATATCCCGCCGAGGCCGGAACAGACCTGCCACCTGACAGAACCGGCAGGCTCTTTGAGCGAACGTCGCGAGGTAGGGGGCGTGCCTGCTGCTCTCAGTAGTCGCGGGAAGGGTCGGGGGCGACGAGCAGGCCGGTTACGGCGTCGAGCCGCAGCGCCTGCTGGGCTTTGCCCTGGGTTCCTACGTTGATCAGCCAGAGGGGGCGCCACTGTTCGTGGACCTGCTCGGCGAGCAGGAATCCCGTGCCAATGGCCTTCAGGCTGCTGGTCTGTTCCGCGGTGTGTTCTGCCTGGGTGCGGCTGACCCGGACGGCCGGAAGGGCCGGGTCGGGAGCGAAGCGGGTGGTCAGGGCCATGAGGCGTCCGGCTCGGTTGAGGGTGAAGTCCAGGCGCATGGGCATCAGGACGTTGTTGCGGTGGCGCCGGTAGCTGATCAGGACAGGGCCGTCGTCTTTGCCGAGCGGCCGCAACTGGGCCTGCAGCCCGCGGGTGTACCGGGCAAACCACCGGTTTGCGAACTGTGCCGCGGTTCTCCTGAGTTGGATGTCCGTGAGATTCCCGGCGGCGCCCTGGCCGTCCTTGGACTCGGCGGAGAAGATCCGGTGGTGGTCCCAGTCGAGTTCGGTGTGGCCCTGGTCGGTGTAGACGGCGATGCGCAGTGGCTGCTCGCCGAGCTGGGGGGTCTGCCGGATGCTGTTGACCCGGGTGCGGGATCCGAAGAGGGCGAGTGTGGTGTCGCGGGCCCAGGAGACCTGGGCGGGGGACAGGTCCTGGCCGTCGGAGAGCCCCGCGACCGGGGTGATCGCCGTCTGGAACACCAGCACCACGGCAAGCGCCCCGCCGGCCGTGAGGACCGTACCCCTCAGTAGTTCCGTACGGGGATAGGAGCGCCCGCGCTCACGCAGCCACAACCACAGCGTTGCTGTTGCCCATCCGGCAGCCGCGCCGATGCAGTTCAGGTACAGGTCGATGTAGGTACAGGTCCGCCCGAGCGGGAGGGCGGCCTGGGCCAGCTCGACGCCTGGAACGACCAGGCAGGTGATGCCGAGCGAGGTGAGGGGGCGCCGGGTGGCGAGGACGAGCAGGAAGCACGGCAGCGCGAAGATCACCGCGTTGAGCTGACCGGGAACCGTCTGCAGCGCACCGTGCAGGGTGGTTCCGGTCGCACACACCAGTTCCGAGGGGCCGTTGTTGGCGCCCGGGTTGAGGGTGACGGCCAGCGCGCCGGCGAAGAGGACCGCCGACGCAACGGCCAGGACCGGTGAGCGTTCACGGGCACGGGCCCACAGCACCGCGGGCAGCCCGAGCATCGCCGCCAGCACGAGGAAGAGTGCCGTCACACCGGGCAGCGCGTTGAGGGAGGCTTCGATCACTGAACTTCCTTGTGCGTAAAGAGGGAAGGGGCGACTCGGGCGCCGGACGGCCGGCTGGGAGTGCGGAACGAGGGAGAGGTCTCAGCAAGGGTTGATGGCCGGGGCCCAGAACTGGCCCCGGTCCTGCTCGGCCAGGCCGCCGACGGCCGAGAACTGACTGGGCACGGGCTGTCCGCCGAAACTGGAGGCCTGCTTCTGCCCGCGCTTTATCTTGTACGGGAAAGAACTGTGAGTGTTGTTGCCCGTCCGCATCAGGAAGGTGACGTTGACCGGGCTTCCGTTGCCGGGAGAGCCGGGGAACGTCTGGTGGCGGAGCTCCCTCAGTTCCGGGTCCGGGGTGCGGCTGCGGCTGGTGCAACCGGTCATCGGCCCGACCGACCAGGGAAGTGTGGCGCTCAGCGCGCGGAGGTCGGCGTGTGCCTGCTGGGGCTCTTTGCCTGCGACGAGGAGGTTTGAGGGTGAGTCGTACGAGGCCATCCCCAAACGTATGGCCCCAGGGAGAGCTAAGCGACGCCCCGCCATAGGTGGGTGGTCTTGCGTGGCCGGGCGCCGGTTCCGACACTGCGGGCAGCAGTCCGTGGACCCGGGGGTGGGGATGGCAGCGCAGCGAAAGCGCCGCAGGCGTACGAAGCGGCAGCGGCGGCAGTTGATCCGGCAGGGAGCACCGCTCGGTGCGGCTGCCTTGGGGGCCCTTGTCCTCACCTGGAACGCGGTGTGGCCCTACGTGGCGGGCGCCGGGGCGCTGGCGTTGTTCGGGGGCGCCGGGTGGTGGCTGTGGCGGGCGCACCGCCGGGAGCGGGACGGCGACGCGGCCTGGCGGGTGGCGGAGGAGCGCAAGGCGCGGGAGCTGTCGATGGCGGCCGTGGACGCGTTGTCGTGGCAGCAGTTCGAGACCTACGTCGCGCAGCTGTGCGTGCGCGACGGATGCACCGAGGTGCTGGTGAGCGGCCGGAGCGGGGATCTGGGTGCGGACGTCGTCGGGGTCCTCCCCGACGGGCAACGGCTTGTTGTGCAGTGCAAGCACTATGCGCCAGGCAGGTCGGTGGGCTCGGGGGACATGCAGAAGTTCGTGGGCACCGCACGCCCCGAGCACCGCGCGGACGTCGCCCTGTACGTGACCACCGGGAAGAGCTTCACCGCGCAGGCACTGGGACTCGCGCTGCGCAACGACATCATCGCGATGCACCGCGACCTGCTCGGCTCCTGGGTGAAAGGCGCCACCCTGCAGTCCCTGCTCCCGCTGAACGGTTCGGGCGGCGGCACCGGCCGTCGCCCCCGCACGCCCTGAAGGCATACGCAGTCCTGACGTTCTCCGAGTGCGGGCGAGCACGGCCCGGCCCAGGCTGGACCCATGACTGTGATCACCGTGCACCGGTTGATCGGCAACGCCCGCCGCTTGACCATCCGGCAGAACGGGGCCGTGGCCGACCTCGGAAAGGTCTATAACGACGCCGACCTGGCCGAAGCGCTGCGCCAGGCGGGCGCGGAGGACGTGGACGCGCTGCTGGCCGACCCGGAGGCGGTGCGCTGGGAGGGCGAGGGCCCGCATGTGTGGGGCTCCGGTCAGCCCCGCCCGCCCGGCACCGGCACCGCCCCGGGGGACTGACGGGAAGGGAGGACGTTATGGGTGAGGCAGGTCTTGGCGGGCCTCCATTTGCTTTACGGGGTGCGTCACCGTCTGGCGGCGTCTTGGGAGGGAGCCCCTTGCGGTCTTCGCGGCCCATGCGGGTTCAACCGGTTGGATGGGCAGAGCCCTTCTACGTCTCATGCGGTGCAGGGTCCCTTGTGCGTCGAAGCGACCAAGAAGCACGGTGACCGCTGCCCGGATGGTCCTTCCGACCGCGCCGACAACTGCTTCGGCGCTGTGCCACCTCCACTGGTGGAGCGAAGGTAGTTCGAGAGTTGCCGTATGTGCCCGTAGGGCGAGCAGGTCCGAATGCGGCTCTGTCCGGTCAGGGTGACAAGGCGCACGCATCTCGCCGTAGCAGGTGCTGCCGGCACGAAGCCGGATCGAGCGCCCCTCCCGGATTCGGGTTGACCATGAGGCGGACGCTCGTGCTCACCTGTGCTCAGTGCGAAGTGGCATCACTTGGCGACTCTGCTCCCAGGAGGGCGAGCAACCCGGGGAACTTCTTCTCGACGTCCGCGCGTCGTAGCCGGACGCCTTTGCGGTTGCCGTAGTCGATCTCTTCAATGAGACCTGCCTCGCGCAGGACGCGGAAGTGGTGGGTCTGGGTCTGCTTCGAGATCGGCAGGTCGAACGAGTTGCAGCCCCGCTCGTTGTCGCTGAGATCGGCGGCCAACTGCGTCATGACCGAACGGCGGTGCTCGTCGGCGAGGGCGCGCAGCACCGTACCTAGATCGAGTGCATCGGCCTCTGGGCCGGCCAGGTTCTTCCCGGTCATGTGGCAACCCCCTTCAAGTACGACTTGAATCGTACCTGAGCGATGTGCTCCACTGAGGTACGAAATCTTTCGTACCTAGATTCGGTTGTGCCGCCCCGTGCCGCCGCGCCCTGAGACCCGGCCCCGGCCTGCACCGGGACCCGGCCATCGACACTCCGAGAGGTCATCGTCATGAAGAAGTCCGAGGTTTTGATTGTCGGTGCCGGAATCGCAGGGCCCGCGCTCGCGTACTGGCTCTCACGCAATGGCTACCGGCCCACGGTCGTCGAACATGCCCGGCAACTGCGCTCCGGTGGCAGTGCGATCGTCGTGAAGGGACCCGCGATCCCGGTCGCCGACCGCATGGGCATCCTCCCGCAGCTCCGCGGGCTCGCCACCCGCAACCGGTCACTGACCCTGCTCGACCCCAGCGGCAGGCGCATCCTGAACCTCCCGCTCACCTCGGACGCGAAGCCGACGGTCGAGGTGACGCGGGCCGACCTGTCCGAGGTGCTCCACCGGTCGGCGCTGACCGACGCCGAGTTCTTGTTCGACGACACGGTCACCGCTCTCGACCAGGACGCGGGCGGGGTCGACGTCACCTTCCGGCGGTCCGCGCCACGGCGCTTCGACCTGGTGGTCGGTGCCCACGGGATGCATTCGACCGTACGGCGTCTGGTGTTCGGACCCGAGCGGCAGTTCGTGGGCGACCTGGGTCTGTACGGCGCGACCGTGCCGCTGGAACCCGACGCCATCGAGGACCCGAGCGAGATGACGATGCTGACCGTGCCGAACCGGATGCTGGTCGTCCACCCCTCGCGGACCACTCCGCTCGCGATCTTCACCTTCCGGGCCGCACAGCAGGCGCCCCACGACCGCAAGAACACAGCCCTCCACAAGCGGACCGTCGCCGACGCCTACGCCGACGTGCGGTGGCGGGCGCCGGAACTCGTGGCGGCGTTCCTCGACCACCCGGCTCCGTTCTTCGACCCCCTGACCACCGTCAGGATGCCTTCGTGGTCCCGCGGGCGGGTCGTCCTGCTCGGGGACGCCGCGGCGGCGACAGCCCTGCTGGGTGACGGTTCCAGCATGGCGATGACGGGCGCGTACGCCCTCGCGGAAGAGCTCGCCGCCCATCCTGGTGATCACGCCCGTGCCTTCGCCGCCTACGAGTCGCGGCTCCGGCACGAGACAGGTCCGCGACAGCGACGCGTCGGTCTGCTCTCCAGGCTCATGGTGCCCCGTACCCGGCCGGGCCTTGCGATGCGCAACGCGGCGGGCCGCGCGGTCGGCCGCAGGAACAAGGTAGCCTCCCGCGAAGCCACCAACCGGTAGACCGAGTCCGCACCGTGGCCCCGTACCAGGCATAACCGCACTGCAACCGGGCCCCGGTGCTGCAATGCGCTGTCGCCCTCCAGGACGATGGCATGGGTGAGCAGAGTCGCGCCTCCGCAGACCTCGTTGGAATCCGTTCCGCTCTCCAGCAGACGCGCCAGCGTCTCTACATCTTCGAGTTCGACCGTGCTTCCCCGCCGCCGGACCACTCGGACCCGACGACGCCTCAGCGTCCGGCTGCACCTGGCCCTCCTCGTCACCCTCAAATGCCAGCCCATCAACATCCCAACTGCCCGACAAACAGCTGGAGTTCGTGGCGCTGGTGGGAATGCTGTCGTACCGTCAGGTCATGCGAATCGGACGGCGCTTGTCGGTGATGGCGGTCCTGGGTGGCCTGCTGGTGAGCGGGTGCACTTCGTCGGGCGGGGCGGCCGGCCCTGCTGCCCCCAGCGCCTCCGGCAACGAGATCGAGCCGTCCTACACGCAGCAGATCCTGGACGCCCAGCTGGACCGGGGGGCCTATGAGCTGGGCGCGGGTGTGGTCCACCGTCCCAAGCCGGACCGACCGCTCGGGCTCTCGCCCTGCCGGTTGGTGGAGCTGGCCGGCGATGTGCGTATCACCGACGGGAACGCGAACAGACGCAAAGCGGTGCCCGTACCGGCCCTGTACGAACTGCGGGCGCAGCGCTCGAAGCCCGGGTTCAGCGTCAGCATCTACCTTCTGCCCCGGCAGACCGACACCTCCAGACTGCTCGCTCAGGTGCTCACCGGGGCCCGCGCCTGCGGCGCTCGTACCGCCAATGCCCCCGCATCCGTGATTTCCCGTTCCAGGGCGCCGATCACTACAGCCTCGCGGACGACCACGGGCAAGCACGGACCGGGGGTCGCGGTGCTCAGCGACGCCCGGTACCAGGCAGCGTCACCTTCACCCGGGCCCGACTGGACGATCGGGCCGGACGGGAAGCTCGCCCCCGTCGGCAAACTGCCCGCAGCGTCGAACCCGCCGCTCACGCCGACCGACACCTCCGTGGAGTACGGGCAGGCGGTGGTCTACGGCATGAACGGCCGCTTCCTCGTCGAGGTACTCAAGGTCGCCGAAAGCAGCCCGTCGGACCCGGCCCCGGCCTCCGGCAGCCAGCCGAGCGGCCCGGCGTACACCAAGGCACAGAAGATCCTCGAAACCGTACTGACCGGGTTCCAGGGCGTGCCCGAGTAGGCATCAAGCCCTCGTGCCTGTGGCCGTTTCGCCACTTGGTGCTCTCTCTCCTGTCCGATTGCGGACGCTGATACAGCGCCGGTAGGAAACGACGTCACGGTTTCGATGCCGCAGGGCGGTAAACAGTGAGGTCGATGCCGGGGTTTGCCCTTGAGGCCCCGGTCAGCCGGTTCCTCATCCGCCAAGGATTTCCGCCCTGGGACGCTGCGGGTCGTAGGGAGCCCAGCCGGTGCTCCCGGTGCGGGCGAACGAGACCCAGGCGCCGTGCACCTGGGCCGCTAGTCCGGCGGGGGCGGGGGTGGGGCCGAGCAGGTCGGTGGCCCCGTGCAGCCAGGGTTCGTCGGCGAGGTCGAACACGAAGGGCAGCTCGACGGCGTGGGCTGCCCCGAGCCGCCCGTCCAGGGCAGTCGAGCGGTACCCGAACGAATAGAGGTGCGTGTGACCGCCCGAGATCCGCGCGTGGGCACGCGCCATGCGCGTCGTACCGGCCTCGAACAGGACCTGCCCGAGCAGTGCGGAGCGCAACTCGCCCGGTGTCGCGTGCGGCAGTGCCGCACGGTGTGCGGCGAGGGCCGGCCGCGGGTCCGTATGCGCCCGGGTGGCGAAGGCGAGTAGCTCGGCTTGCGTGGTGGACTCCAGGAGGCCCTGCGGTGCGAGATAGAGGTGCCCCTCTTGGGTGTTGGTGCCGATGAGCAAGTCGATTTCTGCGGCCGGGCCGTCACCGAGTGCGTCGGCCGGCTGGACCGGCAGGACCAGGCTGAACGGGCTGAGCCCGGCCAGCGGGTCGCCGGCGGTACTGGTGCGCAGGTCGAGGCCGGCCAGTGCGGGCAACACCGCCAGGAAGCGGCTGTCGGGTATCGGGGCGAACGCCTCGGCGGTCGGCTCGACGCCCAGCGCGGCGGCCGCCGCTGCGCTGACCCGTTGCGCCTGCTCCGGGGTGAACGCGCCGGTGCCGTTGCCGCTCTGGATGATCGCTCGCCGGAACAGGCCCTTGGCCTGCGGTGTCGCGAGCAGCGCGCCGATGAGAGTGGCGCCCGCGGACTGACCGAAGACCGTGACGTTCCCGGGGTCGCCGCCGAAAGCCGCGACGGTGTCGCGTACCCAACCGAGAGCGGCGAGCACGTCGAGCAGCCCGCGGTTCGGCGGCGCACCCGGCAGATCCAGGAACCCGGGGATGCCGAGCCGGTAGTTCACCGTCACCAGGACCACGCCGTCGCGGGCGAACGCGCTGCCGTCGTAGAGTGCCGCGCGGTTCGAGCCGGTGACGAAGCCACCGCCGTGCACGAAGACCATGACCGGGCGCCTGCCGTCGTCGGCGGCGGGCGTGCGCACGTCGACGGTCAGGTATTCCGCGCCGGGCACCCAGCCCGGACCGAAGTAGGGGGTCATGTCGAGGCGGCCGAAGTCGCGGTCAGGCTGGGGAGCGGTGGGCGAGGGCCGGGTGCCGTCCCGCACACCGGACCAGCCCGGGTGCGGTGCGGGCGCCTCGAAGCGGGCGACACCGGCCGGTGCCGCCGCGTAGGGGAGGCCCCGGTAGCGCTCGCCTGATCGGTCGCGGCGGCCGCGTACGGTGCCCGCCGGGGTTTCGGCGTACGGAACAGCCTGTCGAGGCACGGGAGTTTCCTCTCCGGAAGGGGTGAGCAGGGAGGGAGGAGACATCAGGAGATGCGGGAGAAGCCCGCCCACTCCTTGATCGCGAACTTCGAACCGTTGCGCGTGATCTCCGCGGCGCCGTGGCCACCGAGGTGGGCCGGGAACACGAGCGCGTTGTTCTCGCAGGCGCGGCCCAGCAGCCTGTGCCGGGTGGCGCGGGACTGTGCGGGGTCCTCGCAGAAGCAGGAGTTGGTGTCCGGCTCCGCGATCTGCAGGGGCGTGTGCACCAGATCCCCGACGAACAGGGCCTGATCGGTGCCCGATTCCAGGGTCAGCACGGACGATCCGGGGGTGTGCCCGGGAGCAAGATCGAGGCGCAGGTTCCTGTCGATCCGGTACGAGCCGTCCCACAGGTGTGTCAGTCCCGCTCGGTGGACGGGCGTGACGCTGTCCTCGAAGACGTTCTGGTTTCCGCGGCCGAGCACGCTCGTGTACCCGTTGGCAGGGTCCCAGAACTCGAAGTCCCGCCGGGCCATCAGGTACGTGGCCTTGGGGAAGGTCGGTACCCAGAACCGTCCGTCGAGGCGGGTGTTCCAGCCCACGTGATCGATGTGCAGGTGGGTGTTGACCACGATGTCCACGTCCTCGGGCCGCACGCCGGCGGCGGCGAGGCTGTCGAGGTAATCCGTGTTCCTGCGGCTCCACACCTGTGCGTAGGGCCGGTCCTTGTGGTTGCCCACGCCGGTGTCGACGAGAATGGTGCGCCCCTCGCTGCGCAGCAGCCAGGACTGGATCGCCGTGCGGCATTCGTCCGTCCGCAGGTTCCAGAAGTCGGGCGCCAGCCAGTCACGGTGCTCGGCCCACGAACCCTCGGGACTGTCCGGGAAGAACTCGCCGGGGGACATCCCGGCCGAGCCGTAGAACTCTCTGACGCGGGTGACGGTGATGTCGCCAAGGGTGATCTGCTCAGGTTTGTGATCCACGTGATCCCTGTGATCCGTCCTCGTGCCGGGTGCACGTCGCTGGTGTACGTCTCCGAACGGCACGAGCTTGGCCGCGTGGACGGGCACGAGCCACTCCCGCCCTGTCCCACCCCTCGCAGGGTGTGGCTGAGGTCGGGCCCGGCACCGAATACTGGGGCCATGAACACACCCGGCCCACTCGGCGCCTTCCTCCAAGCCCGACGGGCAAGGCTGCGGCCCCAGGACGTGGGTCTTCGCGACCTCGGACCCCGCAGACGGGTGGCCGGCCTCAGGCGCGAGGAACTGGCGCAGTTGGCCGGCGTCAGCGTCTCGTACTACGCACGGCTGGAACAGGGTCAGTCCCGCGGGGCCTCGGCCGAGGTGCTCGACGCGATCGCCCGCGCACTCCTGCTCGATCACCACGAACGCGCACACCTCGACCGGCTCGCCGAAGCCGGCCGCCACCCTCGCAGGCCACGCCGTCCGCGGCCGGAGACCCTCACGGACGAGACCCGCGACCTCCTGCGCGCCGTCGACGGTGTCCCGGCGATGGTGCTCGGCCGCCGTACGGACGTGCTGGCCTGGAACACCCTCGGCCACGCCCTGCTGGCCAGTCACCTGGGCCTCCTCGACCCGGACGACCCGGTACGGCGTCCCAACATGAGCCGCATGCTGTTCCTCGACCCGCACTGCCAGGAGCTGTACGCGGACTGGAAACGCAAGGCACGCGCCGTGGTAGGCAACCTGCGCATCGCCGTCAGCAGACACCCGGAGGACCCGCTGCTCGCGGAACTGATCGGCGAGCTGACGATGAAGAGCCCGGAATTCGTCGCACTGTGGGCGGACCACCGCGTGGCGCCGTGCGATGCCGCGTCCTACGAACTGCACCATCCCGTCGTCGGCACGGTGACGGTGACGCAGCAGACACTGTCGATCGCCCGCGCGCCGGAACAAGCGCTCATCGTATGCACCACCTCCGTCGGCTCCTCTTCCGAAGAGGCCCTCGTGCTCCTCCGACAGGCGAGCAGCGACGGCTGCCGCATACGGACGGCCCCGGGTGAGGACGGTGAGGACGGTGAGGACGGTGAGGACAACGACAACACGGTGGTGAGACAGCGCGCTTCGGCCAAGCCCTGAGAAGAGCGAGCACGCGAGCAATACTCAAGATCTGTGGACAGGCCTCGGGTGGGACGCGAAGGAGCGTACCTTCCCCGAATGATCCTGTGATGATCAGCGAGTAGGTCCGCGCAGGCAGCGCGGGTCGGGAAGGCACCGGTGCCCAGCGAAGTGAACGCCGACGGCCCCACAGAGTCCGGCTCCCTGATCGACGAGACCGTCCGCGAGGGCGCCCGGTGGATGCTCGCCGCATGACGCACCTCAATCGACCGACCCTGCTTCCAACAACCTCCCTCAGCCGCCCAGCCGCCCAGCCGCCCAGCCGAAACGGCTAGGCCAGGGGGCCTTGAGGAAGGTCAGCAGTCACCGGAGGGCTTGCACTCGACATGCGCGCTCACGTTGTGCCCGGCCTGGTTGACCATGCCAGTGCCGCCAACTGGAGCGGTCTGCCACTGCCGCACGCCGAATCCGGCCAGATCCAACGAAACGACCGCACGGTCCTCGTTGAGGGGCCACGATGGGCCCGACATGCCAGCCTCCTGCACTCGCGCCCGCCACACGGACGGCACCGCCGCCCGCGCGGCAGGCCCTGCGCTCTCGGGCAGTGCCCTGGCCGCCGGTCTTCAACACACGATGACGGACTCGGCAGTCTCGGGGCCGGCCGTTGCGCTCGTTGCGGCGGTCCTGGCCCTGGTCGTGCACAAGGTGCTCCGCCAGGGGACACCGCGCTGGAGCATCCCCGCCCTCGCGGGAGCACCAGCTCTCCTTCCTGCCTGCCCGGACCTGATCGGCACCGATCCGCCAGCCGCGGCGCTGAAAAATCACCTCCGGCCGCCTTCCGTGGGGCAGCCCAACGCCATGGCCAAGGCCGGGGCGAACTGTCCTGCCGCCCTGATCCTGACGGCCTTGTTCCCAAGCGTCACCGAGCTGCCCAGCCGACTGTCCATGGCGCTCGCCGCGGCCGCTCGCCGCTGGCATGACCACACCCTGATCGCACCGGGCCTCGTAGCGGACGCGTTGGCGATGCCCACACCACCCGCCACCGGCCTCCCTCGGGCACCTTCCAGACCACTGCCCCCGGTACCTCACCTCACGGTCGTGCTGGACCGCGTCCAGCCCTGCGCGCCCTGAACTGAGCGCGCCTTCGCACCCGCGTCCAGCGGTACCTGGAACCGGTGGTCCTTCCCCCGGCCAGGGCGCCGCCGTGGCATCTGCCGTGCTCTTCTCGCGTGCGCCGAAAACGCGCCCGGCCTGCCCCACAGCCGCCCGCGCCGTTGTCCTGGGCCTTGCCCGAACGCCGCGACGGCAACGTGTCACAAAGCACCACGCGAGCCGGGCCCCGACCCGATACACGCCATACGTCCTCGCACCTGTGCGAGGGCCTGCCAATCCGACGACATCGACAACGGAGGTAGACATGTCCGTGCTTGGTACCGCTCGCGACGGGGTGAACCGCGCGCTGCGGCCCCTGGGCGTCCAGGTGGTCCGGGGGCGCAACGTCGACCCGGCGATCCAGCCGTACCTGTCAGCCCGCAGGACTCTGGCGGCAGCCCGCCGAGCGGGAGTCTCTGTCGAGGACTACATCGACCGTTACAGCGCCGGCCCCGGCGCGACCGCCGAGACCGTGGACGCGCTCCTGCGACTGGCGCAACTCGGCGAACACGTCGAGCGCGTATGTGAGATCGGCCCCGGTTCGGGCCGGTACGCGGCCAGGGTGATCGCCGCGACACACCCCGACGCCTACGAGATCTACGAGACCGCGGATGACTGGCTGCCACACCTGCGGACTCTGCGGAACGTGACCGTGCAACCCACCGACGGACACACCTTGAGGTCCACGGCGAGCGGATCGGTAGACCTCGTGCACGCCCACAAGGTGTTCGTCTACATCCCGCTCGTCGTGACCATTGGCTATCTCGACGAGATGGCCCGGGTCGTCCGGCCGGGCGGGATCGTCGCGTTCGACGTGGTGAACGAGAACTGTCTCGACGCCACGATGACGAAGACCTGGCTGGCCAGCGGCGCGACCCTCTACGGCATGCTCTCCCGCTCGTGGATCGTCGACCGCCTGGCCCAGCGCGGCCTTTCCCTGCTGGGCGGTCATTTCGTACCGCTCAGCGGCGGACGGACCGAGTTGCTCGTGTTCCGCCGAGGATGAGCACAGCGAGTCTTCGGCCATAGAGCAACGGGGCGGAGGCAGATTCGTCGGAGGTGGACGGTCGGGCTCTGGACGGCAGAACGAGGTCCAGGAGGGAACGGGGACGCATAGTGATCACCGTGCCGTGCGTTGTGCCGTTGCACGAGACGAAGCCGTCCCGAGTCGCCCTGACGACGGGTGAGGCGCCCCCCCCGCGGCAAAGGTGAACTGTGTAGCGGGGCCGGGGGCCACTTGGAGTGCCCGAGCCAGGGATACCCGTCCGGTGCCCCTCATGCTTGCGGGCGGGCTCTTCGTCTGCCCGGCCTTTCCCGATCCGCCTCCCGGCGCCGCCGTTTGCGCTTGCCGCCACGGTGGCGGCCGTCCTGTACCACGTGCTGCTTCAGGACGGCCGCCGACCGCAGCGAAGCCGGGCCAAGCGGCGGCGCCCGACTGGGCGTCGCCGCACAGCACGCCCCTGGTCGTCCGGAGGATGACTCTGGTGCCGGGCGTCGGGAGGTTCGAGAGGGTTCTGTGTTGCCCTCTGCCGGGCGCCCGCCGCCTGGCACGGGATGTACCAGGGGGCGTTCACTGATGCGGCCGGGGCTGAGACACCGGCTCGCAGGTCAGGCACTGTCACCGAGCTGTGAGCAGACGGACCGGAAGGGCGCGACACATTCAGCCTCGCCGTCGGCAACGCCTCCTCCTCCCATTGCGGCGCATCGGCGACGGCGAGATGCTCGTCGACGAAGTACTGCTCGATGTACAGCTCTTCTACTCGCAATACCCGAGACTGTGGCGCGGCGGCACCGCCCGCGGAAGAGCACTTCGGCCAAGGGGCACTTGCCGGATAACCCGTCCGGGCAAAGGCGTTGCCCCCTACAGTGCCCTCATGGCCTATGACGAAGAGACCGGGACCATCCGAGACGTGTTCGTGGTGGAACGCCCGGCTGGCACGAGCCTCTCGGATTCGAGCAGCCCCGGAGGGATCAGCGCCCTCCTGCGGGACGCCACCAACGTCCTTGCCGGACACGCCGTGCTCTACCCGGCCGACGCCGAACTCGACGAGATCAGGGCCGAAGCGAGGGAAGAGGGCCGTCAGGAAGGAATCGCGAACGGCGCGGTGATCGGCGTCGCCACCGTCGCCGTCGCCGCGCTCGGTGCCGTCGCGGTGAAGGCTGCGCCGCACATCAAGGGCAAGCTCCACGGTCTGAGGGCGAAGCTGAACCGCAAGCCCGAGGACATCGCCGGGACGGGCCCCCTCCAGGCAGTGCCGGAACCGCCCGTCACGAAGGACGAGGAACCCCCGCGCCGAGGTCGGCACCTGCACGTGGCGTGACGCCCCTGCTGGCCAACTGCCGTATGCGCCCTCGCGAGACAGAGAGCGGGTCTGCCGTCTGCAGGGCGTGACGCCGACTCACCTGCGTGCTGGGTGGGACGGCTGAACACCTCGCCGGCAGCGAGGACTTGCGGTGGGAAAGCTTCGGCGCACCAGTCGGGGAGCCGGTCTTCGCGTACAGGTTCCTGAACCCGCCGTAACCCGCTGCGAACGCGGGCGAACGCGAGCCCATTCGGCTCGGCCGGCTTCTCCTCAGGACTCGCCTGCGCCCCGCCGTGCCCGGAACGCCGCCGCCTTGGTGCGGTTCTGGCAGGCCGTGGAGCAGAAGTGGCGGGCGGCGTTGCGAGAGGTGTCGACGTAGACGCGGTCGCAGCGGGCGGCCTGGCAGACGCCGAGGCGGTCCGACATGTCGCTGCCCAGGGCGAGAGCAAGGCCGGTGGCGCAGCTGGCGCTGGTGCTGACGGCCAGGGAGTCGTCCGCCCCGTGGAAGTGCAGCCTCCAGGGTTCGTCCGGATCTCGCCGGAGGTGCGGGCGGGCGCCGGTGGCGAGCAGCAGGGCGTTGACCGTGGCTGCCGCGTCGTCGAGATGACCGGCGGAGGCTGCCTCGAAGGCGAGACGCAGTTGCTGCGCCGTGCGGACCAGATACCCGGCCTGGTCGGCATCGATCATGCGTTCTCGCAGGTAGGGCAGGGCAGCAGCGATCGCCTCGGGCAGCTGTGCGCCGGTCGGGGCCGGGTAGGGCTTGCCGCGGGCCGCGCCGCTGGTCAGGGCGTTCACGAGCGAGGCGGCGTCTTCGAGCCGCACCGTTACGTGACTGTCGAATGGCACTTGACCAGTCACCTCTCTGGGTTCTAGCGTGAGTCAACGTCACTGACATTATCCACGACACCAGTGACGACAGGGGGAGTCATGCACCGCTCCGCGCACCGTCTGCCACGCATCGTCTGGCTGCTGGTCACCGCTCGCGCCTTCAACCGCCTCGGCGCCTTCTCGATGTCCTTCCTCACAGTGCTGATCAGCAGCGAGTTCGGGGCGGGCACCGCGACGGCGGGACTGATCGCGGCCCTGTTCGGGCTGGCGACGATCCCCTCGCGGCTGATCGGCGGACGCCTGGCGGACCGGATCGGCCGACGCCGCACGATCACGCTCGGACTGAGCGCCTGCGCGCTGACCCAACTGGGGATCGCCGTGTCCGGGAGCCTGGCGGCCGTGACGGTCTGCGCCATCCTGCTGGGACTCTCCTACGAGCTGTACGAGCCACCCAGCCAGGCGATGATCGCGGACGCCGTGCCGCCGAAGCTGCGCGTACGGGCCTACAGCCTGCTCAATGCCGCAATGGCCGCGGGCGGCATGGGTGCGGGACTGCTGGCCGCGGGGCTGGGGCGATGGGACCTGCGGTGGCTGTTCGTCGCCGACGCCGTGACCTGCGCGGTGTGTGCGGTCATCGTGCGGGCAGCGCTGCCCCCGGACCGCCCGACACCATCGGCTGCCACCACCTCCACCGGCAGTCCCTGGCAGGACCGGGCGCTGCTGGCCATGCTCGGCTTCGGCACCGCGTTCGCGCTGGTGCACATGCAGGTCATCATGTCGCTGCCGCTGTCCCTGGAGCAGACCGGGCTGCGTCCGGCCGACGCGGGACTGCTCTTCACCACCGCGGCGGTCACGGCCCTCGCCGCCCAGCCCCTGCTGCGGCTGCGGCGGGTGGCCGAGCTGTCGGCGCCCGCGATGCTGGCGGCAGGCTGCCTGCTCCTGGCCGTGGGCCTGGCCGGCTATGCGGTGGCTTTTGACCTGCCGACGTACACGCTGGCCACGGTGGTGTGTGGGCTCGGGGATCTACTGATCATGGGACGGGTGCTCGCGGTCGTCGCCGACCTCTCACCCGCCGGCGCGACCGGCCGCTATCTCGCCGTGTACGGCCTCAGCTGGGGCATCGCCACCGCCGCAGCCCCCGTCCTCGGCACCCAACTCCTGGAGCACGCGGGTGTACGGGCACTGTGGGCCGGAATGGCGGGGGTGTGCCTGGCCCTGGCCGCACTGGTCGTCGCACGACCGCCAACCGAACGCCGCACAAAGATCGTCGTTGCCCGGCCCCGAGCCATGACACCAAGTCCGCACAAGCAGTAGGCGGGGCGCGCGCCAGGCCACCGCTCACTCCGCAGCCAAGCCCCGCCCAAGCCGACCCGATCCACCGGACAAGCCCGAGTAGAGGCTCCGGTACGAACTGGACTACACCTCGTTGAAGCCACGAGACGCGTCGTAGATGTCGAGTTCGATGATGACCACGTAGAAGCTCGTTACGACGTACTGGACCATGACGTGGTCCTCCCAGACCGAGCGGGTCACTGAATCGGTCGTATAGGTGAGATGACTGCCAGCGCCTTCTGGCTCGGCTGCGATCCTGCCGACCAGCCGCAGAAACGTTTCTCGGTCTCCGGCCGGCATGTAGTCACGGAACCGTGCAACCTGCTCGGTGAACTGCACTCTTCTCTTCATCAAGGCAGGACTCTAGGGGCAAGGTCAACGCCCTCGCCGAGATTTTCGACCGGAGCTGCCGGGCCTGCAGCCCAGCCTCAGGCGGCAGCTTCCTCCGGGACGTCAGAGACAAGGCCAACCGCTCCCCAGGATGGCTGGCAGCCGACGCACGTGTACTGAACGTCGTCATGGGCGAGGTCCAACTGAGCATGTCTTCTGTACTCCGTTGAGCACACTCGCAAGTACTCCGGCATCACCTGTCGCCCGGGTGTCTGCGGGCAAGCCGTGATGAGCAAAAGAAGACCAGCCGATGCAAGCGCCCCCGGGCGCTCCGCTGTTTTTCCCCGGCGTCGAGCCGCCGTACTCTTCGGCTGCGCGACTAACCTTCTGCGACCCCTGGACACCGGGAGCGGTATGCAGGGGAGCCCAACCCGTCAACGAGCCCCTACATCTGGTGGACTTCCACGGAGAATCCCTCTGCCAGGAGGGAGTTCAGGTGCTCCGCATGGGCCCCCAGCCATTGTCGGGCGTCGGAGAACGGTGCCGTCAGTTCGACGAGTACGTAGTCCTCGGAACCGTTTGTCGACCCGCCACAGACACAGCAGCGCAGGCGCTCACTCACCACGCCCGTCCACTCCGGCTCGTCTCTGACCACTGCCGCCGTCTCATCAGCGTTCACGGGGCACATCGTTCCAGGCGCCCTGAACCGGCACCCTTTCACCCTGACCACAGAGACCGGAACACTCTGCGGCTCCCGCCCGCGCGGTCGCCCCGTGCCATCGACACGTCGTCGGATCGTTGACTCTGGAACCGCCGGAGATGCGGTGCGACGGTCGGGGCCCTACCCCTCCTGTTCTGTCCACAGGGCTTCCCGACAACCTCATGCGGACCGGACGCTGTCCAAGGCGTAAGCCAGGCCGTTCCGTTCGGAACTTGCGAGGCTTGCCATACTTCCCGCGTGGAGATGCAAGCCGAGGAGGCAGCGCGGCGTTGGCTGGCCGAGCAGGGTGTCCGGCAGGTGCGGGACGGGTGGGTGAGCGACGAGAAGCCGGAGGCGCTGCTCACCGCCAACCAGGTGGCACACTCCTGGGCCGGTGACGTGTTCGCCGAAGATCTGAGTGCGGCCGAACAGGTGCGGCTGGCGTTCGGGCTGCTGGACCTCCTCGACGAGTACTGGGTCACGTGCGAGATCCGGTTCGCGAACGAGAGCACGGAGGACCCACTGCCGGCCGACGTCCTGTGGGACGGCTACCGTCGGCGGCTGGAGGCGGACCGGGACGCCGCAGCCGTCACCTACTCCCTGTGGGTGGACTGGTTCGAGGACCACACCACTTCCCCAACGGCCTTCGCCGAGGTCCTTGGGAACGACATCGACCAAGTCGTGGCCCAGCGATCGGAAGCCCTGCTCCGCCGGGCCCGTCGGGTTCTGGAGTGTTCGGGACCGGTGCCCTGGACGGTGAAGGAACCGACCTACCACACCGCCATGAGGCTTCCTGCCCTCAACTCGGCCGTATTCCACGGCCTCCTGGCAAGTTTCCACGACGTCTACGGAGACCTGGAGCCTGCTGCCGCGCTGGCCATCCTCATCCGACTGGACCTCCCCACCAACACCCCGCATCGTGCCGAACTGCATCACGTACTTGCCGCGCGGCACAAGAACCACTACCGCAGTCCAGGCGCCTGGGACGACGCGGTCCGCTCCTGAAGGCGTGCGGGAAGGTTGCACTTTCACCCTGTCAAGACCCCGCAAGGCGTCCGGTGGATTTCAGGACCGGGAGTGCACGACCTGGTGGCGGTCGCGTCCCTCAAGGCGTGCGGCCAGCCGGGCGGCGATTGCCGCACTCGTGGCCCCTGCGAGTCCTCCCACCGTGTTGAACAGTACGTCGTCAATGTCGACGATCCTGCCTGCCGCCATGAGGAACTGCATCATTTCAATCAGCACACTGAGGCCCAGGCAGGTCAGGACTGCGCGGAGAAGGGCAGAGGTCCGGAAGATTCCTCCGAAGTAGAAGAGGGATCCAAGAGGGACGAACATCACCGCATTGGCAATCTGCAGTTGCGCAATGATGGTCTTCTCGTCCTCGAACAGACCGCCGGTGTCCTCACCCCACATCGATTCGCCGGGAAACCACTCGACATATCGTGCCGTGGAATTCAGAGGTTCGGTCGGAAAGACGGTGGCGGCCAGGACGATGAGGGCCCAGGTGGCCTGGAGGAAACGGAGTGCCACCGGCGCAACGTCAGAACGCCGCCGCCAGCGGGCGCAGAACCAGGTCAGGAGGAGCACCGTGAGCACGAACAGAGCAACAGATTCAGGAGTGATGTAAAGAATCACTTGCCACATCAACGTTTCCCATTTTGAGTTCTGCGTATCCGTCTTTTGTTCGCATCTCGCCGAACCACATTGGCACCGCGATGAGTTGGGTGTTCTTTCGCTGGCTTCCCAGCTTGACGGTGACTTCACCGTTCTTGGTGCGCAGGTACTTTGCAGTGAAAAGATAGTTCCCTGACTCGCCGATTTTTCCTCCAGTGAGACAGAGCTGACCATTTTCGAGATCGCCGCAGCCGGACGGCGTTGCATTCGCTGCAGGAGCCGTCACCAGGCTCCCGGAAACGAGGGCGGAAAACACGGCCACAATGCTGAGCAGTCTCTGGAACTTCACTGCGTCACCTTTCCTGACCATTCGCAAAAAGGGGCGAATTATTCCCCCTCCCGAATGAGGAGTCGAAATTAGCCGTCCGGAGCGCAGCGCAGCTACCCGATTCAAGGCTGGTTGGATATTTTTCTCATTCTGCCGGAAACCCGCCGCAGTGGACTGGTGGTGACGCCTGACATTCCTTGGATGATCGCCAGTGTTCCGGACCCTTTCTCTTCATCTTGTGTGCATGGCGCTACGCAAAGGCGGTCGCCCCCCCCGCCTCCGCCTTCATCAAGAAGTCGGAGGGCCCGACAGCCCAGCACTCCGCCAACTCCACGACCAGCTGTCACAGTTGAGTGCTGAAGACACCCGTGAACAGCGGAAGGGCGTGACTACTGGAGGAGGGGCGGGGTGGGGAAGCGGTCTCCGGAAGCTGGTGCCCGGCACCGGTTGGTGTTCGTGGACCGGTTGGTAGCCAGGATCAGCCACCTGCGGCATGGTCTGCCGCACTTGGTCCCGGCTGCGCTACAGCCGCCTGGTCGTGGCCGTCGGTGATCCCCTGCCCGGCAGCCGCAACGACTGCCGGCCCTTCACCGAAGCAGGTGTCGACATCGCCCGCCCGCGAGGTTGCACCGGCCTGCTCGTTCCTGGCCGCCGTGGACGCGGCCATGAGGCCCTGAGCCCGCAGCAGGAAGCCGAGAACAGGGTCCACCGCAAAGCCCGAGCCCGCGTCGAGCACGCCCTTCCCCGCCTGACGAACTGGAAGATCCTGCGGGACTGCCGCCTCAAGGGCAGCGGCGTTCACCAGGCAATCCTCGGCATCGCACACCTCCGCAACATTGGCCCTCATCGGATAACCCCCGCCCCTTACGGGACAGCCTTCATGTGGGGCCCGGCTACTGCCCAGGTTTCACCAGCGCGCTGACCGGGATGGCCCACCTTGACCGGAAGGCGGCTCGCGGGACGGGTGCGTGCGCAACGGCTGGTAATACTGGGGCATGCAGGAAGAGACGGCACGCTCCGCGATCGACACGTTCATCTCCGCTTTCAACGCCTCAAACGACAGCTACGTGACTGGCCTGCTCTCCCAGGCACTGACCTCAGACGTGGTCTTCTGGGGGCCGCTGGGTCGCAGCGAAGGGATCGCCGCGGTCGAGCGGTTCGTGCTGGACATCCGGCGCCACCCTGCGGGGACCGGCACGATGGTGCGCTGCTCGGCGGTGGACATGCCTGACGAGTGGGCCCGGTACCAGTGGGTCTTCACTACGCCCGATGGAGGTCCACGCCTGGCGGGAACGGACGTCGTCCATCTGCGGCGGAGCCTCATCGACCAGGTCATCGTCTTTGCGGGGGAGATCGAACCGTCCGCCCCCTGAACCGCTCTCCTGTCGCTGGCCTTCTTCCGGCCCTCCCGGTCGGTCAAGCGGCATCCACGGAGCGTTTTCCAACCCCACGCTGACACGTGGTGAAGGACGGCTACTGCCTTCACGACGCCGTGATGCGGTGGGTGCGGCATCGGAGTTTCCGCAGGAGCCGCCGGCCCTTGAAGGTGGCTATGGCCTGCGCGCCACGGCAACGGGTCCTGGCACGGGTGGTGTTGTGGCGGCGCTTCCACTGCTTGAGGCGACGGACCCGACACTGGACCCGAACGTTGTCGCCGTTCGGTCGAGCGAGGCGGCGTCGGCCCGGGGGCCTTACCCCCTTATGTTGAACACACGAGACACTGGATCCTGAGGATCTGAGAACGGACATCTCGTGGTCATGAAGAACTACCCGCCGCAGTT
>NZ_JBIAMU010000038.1:0-49207 GCF_042874215.1 Streptomyces sp. NPDC004111 | reverse complement strand
GCGCGCGGTCTGCTCCGCAGACGCGACGCGGAGCCGCTACGCGGCTCTTTCCCGTATCGCTCCGCGATACGGGCTGCCGGTCCACTCCGTGGCCCTGCAGTCCCGGTGTACGGCTTCGCCGCACTCCGGGCCGGCGCCTTCGGCTCCGGAGGCCGGATCGCTCCGCGATCCAGCGACGGGCCGTGCTCCGCACGCCCCTGAAAAGCGCAGCGGCGGCGGTCGACGGGGCGTCGGATCCAGCAGGAAGGGGCGGGCGGGGCAACCCCGGGGTTGGTGTAGACCGGCTATGTCCTGCGCAGACCGGACAGGAAGCCGAGCTGTCTCTTCCGGTCTCACGGCATGACGCTACCAGTTTCGGACACTTCCTGTCACTCCCCCCGGATCCGTGTGCGTCACTTTGACATGGGCGCTACCTTGGTTCCAGAAAATGGACATCCTCTCGGCCCTCCGGGCGCCGAGAAATCTGGACCGTTGCGTCACCTGCTTTCACCGGCGCGTGGTGCAGGGATATCAACCGTAGCGAATACAGCCGGTGTGCCGCAGGGCCACGGGAAAAGAGCATCAGTCGACCGGGAAAGGGTTCTGTCGTATGCCAAGGGATACTTTGCGTCCGCACCAGGAAGAGGCGGTCGATGCCGCGCTGCGCCATCTTCAGCTTCCGGCCGGCTCTCCGGTGCCGGAGGACGGGCTGCGCTGCCAGGTGATCGCTGCGACCGGTTCCGGGAAGACGCGCATCGCGGCCGTGACCGCCCAACGCCTGCATGCCCGCCGGGTCCTGGTCCTGGTACCGACGCTGGATCTGCTGACGCAGATGGCCGCTGAGTGGCGGCGGGCCGGTCGAGGTGGAGCGATGGTCGGGGCGTGCTCGCTGGCAGCCTGGGAGTCCGGTGGCATCCCCTGCACCACCAACCCGGCGGAGCTGCTGGCGTGGGCCGGGGGCGAGGACACCGTGACGGTGTTCAGCACTTACGCTTCTGCCTCGACCACGGTGCAGCGGGCCCATGAGCTGGGCATGGGGGCGTTCGACCTGATGGTGGTCGACGAGGCCCATCGCACCAGTGGTGATGCGTCGAAGCCGTGGGCTGCGGTGCACGACCAGGCGAAGATCCCGGCCGTGCGACGGCTGTACATGACCGCCACCCCCCGCATCTGGGAAGCGGCCGAGGACGCGCGGCGGGGCGGCCGGGAGGCGCCGCGGCTGCTCGCGAACATGACCCCGGACTCGTCTGTGTTCGGGCCGGTGGCGTGGAAGTTGACGCTCTCGCAGGCGATTTCGCGGGGTCTGATCGCGCCGTACCAGGTGATCTGTGTCGACATCCGTGATCCGGAGCTCCATGCCGCGCAGGCATCCGGCGACCGCGGTTCGGATCTCGTGCGCGGGGCCCGGCTGGCCGCGCTCCAGGCGGGTCTGGTGACGGCGGCCGCGGACGAGAACCTGCGGAAGACGCTGGCGTTCCACTCCCGGGTCGCGGAAGCCGAAGCCATGGCAGAAGGCCTCCCCGCGGTCGCGGCACGGCTGTTCCGCGAGGACCCCAAGCGGTATCACCCGCCGGAGCGGGTGTGGGCCTCCTGGCTGTACGGGGAGCACAAGCCCGGCCACCGGCGGGCAGTGCTGACCGAGTTCGAGTCGGACGTCACCACCCGGCCCAAGGGCCGGGCCGCCGACGGCGATGCTGTGTCTCCGGCGATGTTGAAGGTGGTCAGCTCGGTGAAGATCCTGGGTGAGGGTCTCGATTTGAGCCGCTGTGATTCCGTCGCCTTTTGTGATGCGCGCGGTTCCATGGTCGACATTGTGCAAATGGTCGGCCGGGCCCTGCGTATGCAGCCGGGTGAGGGGAAAATCGCTTCGTTGGTGGTGCCGGTATTTATCGGGCCGGGCGAGGAAGCCGGGGAAATGGTGGTTTCCCCGGGCACGGAAACGCTCGGGAAGGTGCTTCAAGCCCTCCGGGCCCACGACACCGACACCGTCGAAGCCTTGGCCGATCCCCGCGTGCGCAGCGGGAGTTGGGAACCCGAGACCCCTGCGGAGGCGGGTGACGAGGTGGACCAGGAGCAGCCCGGCGGTGAGGCGCTGGGTCCGAGTGCACCGGCGCGGGAGCTGCTGAAGTTCTCCACTCCCAGGGACCCGGCCGAGGTCGCGCGGTTCCTGGCGCTGCGGGTGCTGTACCCGGAGACGGCGTTCTGGCGCAGCGGCATCACGGCTGCCGCCCGGTACGTGCGGGACGTCGCGGAGGATCGTGAGCTGCGGGTGCCGTACGACTTCGTGACCCCGGACGACTGGACGCCCGCGGGCTTCCCCCTGGGGACGTGGCTGCGGAATCAGCGGGTTGCCCACGGGGCGAAGACCCTGGAGCCGGAGCGGGTGCGGGAGCTGGAACGGTTGGGGGTCGTCTGGTCCCATCAGGACCGGGCGTTCGAGCAGGGCCTGGTGGCCGCCCGGCACTGGGCCGCTGAGCACGGGCACTTCCTCCCGCCGGCCAATGCTGTCTGGGACGGGTATCCGGTGGGGACGTGGGCGAAGAATCTGCGGACGGCCGCGCGGCTCGCGGATGCCCGCCTCCAGGAGCTGGAGGACGCGGGTGTTGACCTCACGGACGACGAGACGGGCGGTGGGCTGTCCTGGACGCGGCGGGAAGCGCTGGACGCGATCGACCCGGGGTGGTGCCCGGCATGGGATGCCGGGTGGCAGCGGTGCCTGCGGCTCGTACAGAACCACCTCAAGGACGGCGGCACGCTCCCCATGGAGGCCGGTGTACTGGTCGTGCAGGGGGAGGACCTGGGGCGGTGGGTCCAGGGCTGCCGGTTGGGCTGGGACCGTTTGCAGCCCGCACAGCAGTGGCTGTTGGAGCTTGCGTTGGGGCTGGGGCCGGCTGATGTGAGCGAGCGGCCGGTGAAGCGGACGCAGGATGACAAGTGGGCCACCAACCTGACGGCGGCGAAGGCGTTCCACGCCCGTGAGGGGCACCTGGTGGTATCGAGGAAGCACGTGGAGCACCTGGAGTCGGCTGACGGGTCGGCGGGCGCTCAGAGCGGCGCTGAGGGCGTTGTGGGGGTGCGGTTGGGGTCGTGGCTCGACAACGTCCGGAAGCGGGAGGACAAGCTCACCCCGGAACGCCGGGCACAACTCGATGCGTTGGGCATGCGGTGGTCGGCGGGCACGGCCAGGAGGTCGAAGTGAGCAGGCAGGCGCTGATCACCGCGCACTGGTTTCGGGAGGGGCCGGGCCGCAGTGGGTACTGGCTGTGTGGTTTCGAGGGGTGCGGGCGTCACCGGAGTGACCATGCGCAGGCCGAGGGAGACTGGCGGGCTTCTGCGCACCGGTTCGTGCCGCAGCGGATCAACCCGCCGCGCTGCTACAGGTGCGGGTTCCATGTCTCTCAGACCCGGCACACCGGGTGGGCCTGGGACTGGTACGACAGCCGGGTGCCCCCGAAGAGTGCGGCGGGCGTTCGCGGCCAGGAAGGTTCTTCCCAGTGACCGACAGCAGCATGATGAGCCCGGACGCGTACGGCAGTGGTCCGGTGGAGTGGGCGGCCGAGGACGTGCGGCAGGGCGGTGCCGACGCCGTCCTGGCGGTCGCGGTGCGTTCGTACGCGTTGTTCGCGGTGCACGCGCGGTTCGGCGACGGCATGGGCGAGGACGTCCTGCCCCTCGTGTAGTCGGCGATCTTGCCTGCGGAACGTGCGGGATACCCGGGGGTGCTGGAGGAGTTCGTGCGGGAGTACCGGGAGCGGCTGGCAGGGCTGTTCGCGGAGTACGGGCCGCAGTCGGCCACCGCGCAGCACGGGCGGCGCGAACTGCTCGCGCACCCGGAATCCCTGATCGTCCTGGAGCGCCTGGTGGCAGTGCGCTCCCGGTACACGCTGGCCGTGTGGTGGAACGGGGAGCTCCCGGACCGGTGGCTCAACGACGTCAGTGCCGTGTGGGGTGTCGGCAACGTGCTGTGACCGGGTGTCCTTCAGGGTGAGGGATCTGGGGGCGAGGAAAGAGGGTGGCTGGTGACGGGGCAGTGCCGGGCGTGGCTTCCCGCGTCCGGTGGTCGGCCGTGGCAGGGTTCCGGGTGTGCCGCAACGCACCGGGGCACCGCCACTACAACGCCGAGCATCAGCTCGACCCAGGTGCAGACGCACGTGGGCGGCTTCCCCGGCTTCTGCTTCGTGGCAGGCTGTTTCGCGGCGGCCGGGGCGGCATCTGGGCGCTTAGATAGCTGTCCAAGGCCACTCCCCGTTCGACCAGTGATCGTTTCCCGCCTGGGGAGAGTGCCTCCGCTCCTACGGGCCAGCTGATCCGGCGAGGACGTCGACCGAGATTCGAAGGAGGGTGCGGCTTTCGGTCTTGGAGGCCCGCGTCAGCTACCGCAGACAGGGGCGAGGTCGTGTTCCTGCAGATACTGCCTTTCCTCGTGCTCGGAAAAATTTCGGCTCAAGGCAGCGCAGATGGAACGGCTGATTTTCTTCGCATCACGAAGGTCTACGTCCCACACGCGTGCGGTGCCACCGTCGTTGGTGGCGAGCCTCCTCCCGTCCGAACTCAACGCCACCAACCCCACCCTGCCGGTGTCGCCTTCGAGGGGGGTGAGGGGCTTCCCGGTCGCTGTGTCCCACACGCGTGCGGTGCCACCGTCGTCGGCGGTGGCGAGGATCCTCCCGTCCGAACTCAACGCCACCGACCTCACCCTGCTGGTGTCGCCTTCGAGGGGGGTAAGGGACTTCCCGGTCTTCACGTCCCACACGCGTGCGGTGCCACCGTCGTCGGCGGTGGCGAGCCTCCTCCCGTCCGAACTCAACGCCACCGACCTCACCGTGTCGGTGCCACCGAGGCCGGGGGTGAGGGGCTTCCCGGTCTTCACGTCCCACACGCGTGCGGTGCCACCGTCGTTGGTGGCGAGCCTCCTCCCGTCCGAACTCAACGCTACCGACCCCACCGCGTCGGTGCCACTGAGGCCGGGGGTGAGGGGCTTCCCGGTCTTTACGTCCCACACGCGTGCGGTGCCGTTGTAGTCGCCGGTGGCGAGCCTCCTCCCATCCGAACTCAACGCCACCGACCCCACCGCGTCGTTGGTGCCTGTGAGGGTGATGAGGGGCTTCCTGGTCTTTACGTCCCACACGCGTGCGGTGCCGTTGAAGTCGGCGGTGGCGAGCCTCGTCCCGTCCGAGCTCAACGCCACGAACCCCACCCTGCTGGTGGCGCCTTCGAGGGCGGTGAGGGGCTTCCCGGTCTCGGTGTCCCACACGCGTGCGGTGCCGCTGATGTCGGCGGTGGCGAGCCTCGTCCCGTCCGAGCTCAACGCCACGAACCCCACCCTGCTGGTGGCGCCTTCGAGGGCGGTGAGGGGCTTCCTGGTTTTTACGTCCCACACGCGTGCGGTGCCGCTGATGTCGGCGGTGACGAGCCTCGTCCCGTCCGAACTGAACGCCACCGACGCCACCGTGTCGGTGTGTCCTGTGAGGGTGGTGAGGGGCTTCCCGGTCATTACGTCCCACACGCGTGCGGTGTGGTCGTCGTCGCCGGTGGCGAGCCTTTTCCCGTCCGAACTCAACGCCACCGACTCCATCGTGCCGGAGCCACCGAGGCGGGGGGTGAGGGGCGTCCCGGTCTTTACGTCCCACACGCGTGCGGTGCCACCGTAGTCGGCGGTGGCGAGCCTCGTCCCGTCCGAACTGAACGCCACCGACCCCACCGTGTCGGTGTGTCCTGTGAGGGTGGTGAGGGGCTTCCCGGTCTTTACGTCCCACACGCGTGCGGTGTGGTCGTCGTCGCCGGTGGCGAGCCTTTTCCCGTCCGAACTCAACGCCACCGACTCCATCGTGCCGGTGACGGTTTCGAGGGTGGTGAGGGGCTTCCCGGTCTTTACGTCCCACACGCGTGCGGTCCCACCGTCGTTGGTGGCGAGCCTTTTCCCATCCGAACTCAACGCCACCTCACCTACCGTGTCGGTGTCGCCTTCGAGGGTGGTGAGGGGCTTCCCGGTCTCTGTGTCCCACACGCGTGCGGTGCCGCTGACGTCGGCGGTGGCGAGCCTCGTCCCGTCCGAACTCAACGCCACCGACCCCACCGCGTCGGTGGCGCCTTCGAGGGGAGTGAGGGCCTTCCCGGTCTCTGTGTCCCACACGCGTGCGGTGCCGCTGATGTCGGCGGTGGCGAGCCTCGTCCCGTCTGAACTCCATGCCATGTCGTGCGAATGCGCGACTTGATGGCTGAGGAGGAGAGTCGCCGCGGGTGCTGCGTAGAGGGCTGCGGCGGCTTCTGCGGTAGGGCTGGTCTTCCACGCCTTGACGGCAAGCAGGGAGGACAGTTCGAGGTCGCTGTCCGCGAGGGTGGCGGACAGGGCCGCGAGTTGGCGGGACTGTGCGGTGCGCTCTGCGTTGGTGGCTGCGCGTTGTTGGTAGAAGGCGATGCCGGTGGCAATGAGGGCGAGGGCCAGGAGTGTGCCGAGGATGGTGTTGAGGCGTCGGGTGCGGCGCAGGGCCTTCTGTTGTTGTTGTCTGCTGGCGTGGAGGAGTGCGGTGATCTGGGGTGTGAGGGCGCGGTGGGTGGCCCATTCGTTGCCTTCGGCGAGCAGGGAGCCTTTCAGGAGGTCGTCGGGCAGGCCGCTGCGTGTGTGAAGGGCGTGTTGTTCGCGGGTGCGTTGCAGCCAGACCTGGAACTGGTGGTCCTGGGCGACCCAGTCGCGCAGGTCGGTCCAGTCGCGCAGGAGGGCGTCGTGGATGAGTTCTGCGGTCGCCTCGCCAGGAGCCTGCGGGCCCGGGGCCAGGCTCGGGTGGGTGATGGTGTTGGTGGTGATGATGCGGTAGCCGGTCAGGGCGGCCAGTACGGCGTCGAAGCCGCTGTCGGAGCTGATGCCACCTGCCTGGGCGGGCCGGGGGTCGGCGGTCAGTTCCCGGAGCTGGGTGAGGGGGATGAGCTGGCGGGTGGCGGGGGTGCCGTGTTCGGTGTCGGCGGGCCGTACCAGCGCGGTCAGGACATGTTGGGCGGTGGTGCGGTGGTCGTGGGGCAGTTGGGCAAGGGCCTGGTTGCACCAGGCGGTCATGCTGCCGGTAACTCCGCCGATCTTGTCGTAGGCGGCGTGGGTCAGGCGGCCGTCCTCGCGCCGTCGGCGCAGCCACAGCTGGCGCAGGGCCAGTTCGAGTGCGGGGAGCAGGACGGCCGGCGCCTGCCGGGTGGTGGGGTCGGCGTCCAGGACGTCGTTGACGATCCGCTCTGGCAGTCCCGGTTCCCACGGCAGGCCCACGGTCTGGGCGGGCCGGGTGACGATGGCCTCCAGCTCCGGGCGGCCCAGTGTCCCGGGGATGTTGCACATTCCCGGGGAGGCGGCGTCGATGAGGTCGGGGGCGAGTTCGGCCAGGGGCGCGTAGAAGTCGTTGCGCGTGATCAGCAACAGGGTGACCGGTACGGGAGAGGCGGCCAGCGCCGCAAGCTCCTGGACGGCCCGTATCCGCCCGTCGCCCCCGTGCCTGTGGTCCTCCCCGAGGTGAGGGGTGGGGGTGGGTTGGGTGAGGAGTTCTTCGAACTGGTCGATGACCAGCAGCAGCCGGTCGTGTTCGGGCTCGGCCGCCAGCCGGGCCTCGGCCGCATCGACAAGGCTTCCGTCCGTGGCGCCGGGGAGCCCGCTCTCCTCCAGTTGTGCCAGGAGGCCCCGGCCGGGGCGGGTCACCAGGGGCAGCCAGCGGTCACTGCCGGGGATGGCCCCGTCGGCCAGGGCGGGCAGCACTCCGGCGTTGACGAGGGACGACTTTCCCGCACCGGACGGCCCGAGCAGCATCAGCAGCCGCCGGTTCCCGGCGAAGGCTGCCAGGACCTTCTCCACCGCCCGCTCACGGCCGTGGAACCACTGCGCGTGCTGCGCTCCGAAGGGCTCCAGCCCTCGGTACGGGCACACCTGACGCTCCGCGAGCCGGGGCCATGCCTCCCGCAGTACTTCCGCGGGGGTGGCGTAGGCGATGTCCAGGCCCTTGAGGTGGGTGTCGGGGGAGACGACCGCGGTGACCATGCCGACCACCAGCCCGGTCATCTCGTCCACCACCGGCGCCCCGCTGAACCCGGTCGTCAGGCCGTTGGCCTCCGACAGCTGCAGCAGTGGCCCCGTCTCGTCCTGCCCGCCCAGCAGGTCCGCGGCCGTGGCGTAGCCGAAGTGACCGCCGCCCAGGGCCTGGGCGGGAAACCCGAACGAGAACACCCGGTGCCCCCGGCACCCGGCCGCCACTCCCACCGGCAGCCCGCCCGCCCGCTGCGGCAGTCCCGTCAGACGCAGCACGGCGATGTCCTGCGCCTCCGGGTCCCGCCACCCTTCCGTGAGCACCTGGCCCGTCGCCGATGGTGTGCCCGGGAGTCCGGGGAATGCGATCTCGACGCGTCCGCCCGGTTCCTGCCCGGCGGCACGGACCACGTGCGCACAGGTGAACGCGGTGTCCCGGCCGACCAGGAAACCCGCCCCCACCGCGCGGCCGTCCGCCCCCAGCACCTGGAAGACCGTCCCGAGCGTCCCCGCCTCATCCCGGAGATCGTCACCGTCGCGATCCGGGGTTCCTAAGCTGCCGTTCACGCCTCACGCACGACCGGCGTCAGGAGCACCCGCGGGCCCGGATCGGCTGCCTTCCCACACCACTCGGACTTTCAGGTGCACGGCTGCCTCGCCCGTGGTGATGACCGCCCCGGCCTTCGCCGACAGATTCACCCCGAACTCCACCTCCACCGACTGCGAACCCGCCTCACGCAGCGACTCCAGCACCGCACGCGCCGTGTCCCGCACCGGAACAAGCGACTCCTGCAACGTCCGCGGCAGCTCACGCACCGCGTCACCAATCCGCCCGGCCTTCACCGGCCCTCCGTTCGGCGACACCTCCTGCCCCGGCTCCTCCAGCAGGATCGTCCCGCCACCCTCCAACGGCAGCCACACATACCCAGGCATCAACTCGTCCTCCTCGTAAGCATCGTGAGCCTCAAGCATCCCAGCGGACTACGACGCTCATCAAGCAGGTTCCACACACGCGGGCCAGTAAGAAGGACCCCTACGGAGTCTCCGTGGGGGCGATCGATTCAGACGGGCAGGATGCGGCAGGCTCCCCCGCTGGGACTGCAGGACTTCACCGATCGGTCGGGGTATCGGTGCACACGGTCAAGAAGGTACGGGGACTGCGTTCATGGACGCACCCGTGACCCCCGCTCCGGCGCCGAGGCCGCATCAGCATCGCACCATGTGCCTCCGCCACCAGGCGCCCCGCATCCGCTGGTGCTCTGACCGGGAAGGTTCACCGGGATGGTGGCGAGCGTCGGAGCGTGTCGCTCGATTTGCTGTTCCGTAGGCTCGGCCCCCATGGAGACAACGACGTCCTTTGTCCATCATCTCGGGGTGTTCGCCTCGGACTTCGAGGCCAGCGAACGGTTCTACACCTCTGCGCTGGAAGCGCTGGGGATCGGCGTCGGCCATCGGGCCGACGGTGTCGCCGAGTACTGGAGACCACAGCAGGACACACCGTCGTTGTCCCTGGAACGCTCACTGGACGAGGCTGCCGCCACGACGGGGGTGCACATCGCGTTCACGGCGGTCAGCCGGGATGCGGTGGACGCGTTCCACGCGGCTGCGGTAGCGGCCGGAGGCGTCTCTCGGCACGTGCCCCGCTCGTGGAGCCAGTACCGCGCCTACTGTGCGTTCGTCAGCGACCCGGACGGCAACAACATCGAAGCCGTCCACAAGGAGACCTCCTAGCGATCCGATGCTGGTCAGATGGAGAGTCGGCGCGGGGCCTCTTGGGGCCACCGCCAGGGGCGGAACCGAGTCCCTCCCTGATCCAGACCCCCACAGCAGAGCCCGGCGAGGGGGTGGTGGGTCCCGCCGGGCTCTGCGGTGCGTGGTGCGTGCCCCGGTCGACGGGGCCCGCGCGGGCCGACCGCCCCAAACGGCCGTCCCTCCACGCACACTTGGTGCGGAACATCCTGCCCCGTCGCGGGCCTCGGCCACCACCCCGCACCGCCCCCGGGGTGGCCCTTGCCCGCCTGCGTCGGCGTTCTGCCGCGGGAGGAACGTCGGGGCCCTGGCCGCGCGCGCAACGGGCTGCGGGTGTGCCCGCCGGCCGTGGTTCACCGCCGGCGCCCGGGTCGTGTGCGGGAGGTCAAGAACGGTTCCCGGGAGCCGCTCGCCCTCGCCGGTGCGCTCTCAGCCCAGGAGCGGCATCAGGAGCAGCTGGTAGACGACGAGGTAGGCGAAAAGGGAGAAGGGGAGGGCGGTCAGGAGGGTCAGCGCGCGTTCCTTGTGGGTGCGGCTCAGGAGGAGCGGCACGAGCACCAGCACGGTGAAGCAGCTCCATGCCTCGGTGGGGTACTGCAGGCCCCAGGCGTAGTGGATGCCTTCCATGCCGAACACCCCGGCCAGAGCGGCAAGACCGACGACGCGGCGGCGCGAACTGCTGCCCCGCCACCAGGCGCCCGCCACGCCGAAGAGGGGGCCCGCGACGCATGCCATGCCGACCCAGACCAGGGGGGCGAACAGCGAGCCCATCCCGTCGCGCCCGAACTCCGCGTAGCCGTAGTAGCCGACGACGAGGCCGGACTCGGCGAGCAGGCCCGCAACGGCGGCCGCGGGCAGGCTGACCTTCCGGGCCAGCAGCGCCCCGGCAGCGAACGCGGCGATGGACCAGACCGCACCGGAGTTGGCGATCTGATTCGCCGCGCCGGGAAGCCAGCCCTGGGCCAGGTTGGTCAGGATGCCGAGGAGGATGCCTCCGGCCAGGGCCGATACCGACGCCAAGGCCCAGGTTCTTCCGCCCGTGCTGGGCGCGGTGGCGGTGGCAGGGGACGCGCTCATGGCGGTGCTCACTTCTCAATCCAGGACTGCACGGCTCACACCTCGTGGTGCAGTTGTTAAAGATGCGCGGCGGCCATGGCCCGTTCCACTTCGCTGTTCTGCAAGGGGCGGGAGGCACGCAACCGTGTACGCCGGTACCTCATTCGGGTCCCCTGCCCGTGAATCCCCTCAGACCGGCGTGGCGGCGGATCTACGCTGCACCGCATGACGACGAGCGAGCCTCTGGAGGTGGGCGCGGTGCAGGCCGCGTGGGATGAGGTCGCTGTCCTGCGCTCGGACAACGGCGAATGCCCTGTGCTGCGGGAGCGTATCGCCATGGCCCGGGATCTCTACGGTGCGCACCAGTTGTTCCAGGGAACGGTGTTCCTCCTCGGTGGTGCCCTGGCGCAGATCAGCGCGGAACGGGACGACTTCACCGACCGGTTCACCGACGTCCTCCTCACCAAACTGAGCCAGTGGGAGGACGACGGTGTGCTCCCGGCCGACCTGCCGATGGTGGCCCAGGCGGTAACCGTCGCGTTCGAGGGCCGTGATCCATTCGCCTGGCGCGAGCAGGCCGGACCGGTCAGTGCCAGCGAGCCCCGCGCGATGACGTGCGCGCTCGCGCTGATCGACGACTTCATCGACGGCCTCGACGGCCCCGGGGTGCGCGAGCGGACCCTGCTGACCGCGCTCAGCCGGAGCCTGGACTGACGAACCCCTGGCGCCGGGCGCGGCGCTGCCCGAGCTGGCGGGCCCGGCCCACCCAGGCGCCAGGCCGGGGCGGAGCCTTTCACCGGGATCCGGCGCCCGCTTTCTCACGTGCGGGCCCGGCACGCTCAACTACCACCCCGCCAGGTGCACTTGGTACCAAACTTCCCCAGGACGCCGGGCTCTCGCGCAGCCGGGGGATCGCCTCGCCCGCCTCACCGCACTCCAAGGCAACCCGACATGAGCATGATCACTATAGGATGCCCGGCAGTCCGTACCGACAGGGGTGTGCGGGTCAGGCCCGGTGCCCAGAGCGCTCTGGGGAAGCAGTACCACCGGGCCGCTCCCGCCCCGCCCCGTCTCCGGCGGCAGCTGCGCCCCAGTGCGTACGGGTGACAACGGCACCTCACCTCGCACAGCCCTTCCGCGGGCCGTAACCGCCGACCAGGCACGGCCGTTTCAGGAACGGGACGGTCCCCAGAGCACCGGCCCCCACACGAGGGCCTCCGGCGCATTGTGCACGCACCGGGGGCCCTCCGGGCGGCCACCATCCGCACGGTGCCCCGCCACCGACCCTGCCCCCGGTTTCCTCACTCACCCGTGCGGCGGATCGACAGGACTTGTCCGGCCCCGCACACTCCTCCACAGACCATGACGGGGCCGCCCAGCGCATGACGGCCCCGGTGCGCGGCAGGACGCACATGGCAGCAGGACCCGTACCCCCGGCCGGCCACCTCACCCGGGGGTACGGGCCCCACACACCCCGCCCGCCCACAGGGGTCGACACGACCCGGCCGCAGCAGGACGCTGCTCAGAAAGCCATGAAGGGGCCAAGCCGGTCCGCCGGCCCCACGCGCGCACACCGCGACGCGCTCATGGCAGCAGGGCCCGTACTCTTCCGGTCCCCCCGAGAGCGCGGGCCCTGCCCCTACCCGCTGCCGTACGTGCCGGGCAGGTCCGCGCCACGGCAGTGTTCAGGCCGCCCGCTCCCGCAGGGCGAACCACTCCTTGACGTTGTCGGCGCGGGCGGATGCCAGCACCTCGCGCAGGAACTCGGGCGAGTCGACCGGGCCGCACACGACCGCCTCGATACCCTCCGCGCGCAGATCACGCCACAGCCCGTGGAGTTCGATCTCGCGCACTACCGCCTCGCACGCGGTGTCCGAGGCAAGGGAGAAGGGGCTCGTCCCGAGGTGCCCGAGCACCTGCTGGCGGTCGTCGTCGCTGAGGAGGACCGGGGTTCCGGTACGGGCGGCCTCCAGCCAGGCCGGGGCCGGGGTGAGACGGCTCAGGTCCCCGCCTGCTTCTGTCCAGGCGGCACGGATGCGGTCCGCGCGTTCCGCCACCGCAGCGTCGGCCACCATCAGGGGGGCGGGGCTGGTGGGGGCAGGGGCCGGTACGTGGGTGCGGCGGAACAGCGAGAACATGCGCTGATCCTGCCAGGGTGCGCACGCTGCGCCCGGCGGGTGTGACCAGGCCCCTCAGGCGGGGTGGTGGCCCGTGAGGGTGACCGATCACACGCACCTGCCGCCGACCCCCGCAAGGGGGTGGGTCGTTGGCCAGTTATGACGACACCATGCACCGCTGCGCGTGTGGCGGACGCCACCGGCCCCGTGCCCGTGCTCGCCGGCCTTCTCGCGAACACCGCCCGCGCCCTCGCCGACACCGTGCCCACCGGCTGGCCCCTCCAGGACGGCGCTCTTGATGCCCTCGACGGCCTGGACGCCGTCCTGGACGCGCTCGCCCGGCTCGATCCGGATGCCCGGCGCATCCTGGGCCCGGCCCGCCTCGCCGCCGCCCGCCTGCGCCACCACCTCGACACCCCACCGCCCGGCCCGCCGTCCCTGCCCGGCCCGCGCACGCCCTGCCCGACCGTTCCCCACGACCACGGAGCGGGCCCGGATCCCAGGGAGGTCACCGGTCCTTGAGGAGGAGGTGGAGCAGCGTCACGGTGCCGATGCCGACCAGGAGGGCGGTACCGACGCGGGGGTGGTTCAGGGACATGTACATGACAGCGGCACCGATGACGAGCATCAACGCTGTCCGGAGATCTAGCTGACCGTCCACAAGCAGAGGCTCCTCACCATGACCGGGTGTTGACCGCGGGGTCCTTGACCTGATCAGCCAACTCCCTTGGCTGGTGCGGCGGAACGGTGGGAGGGGGTGTTGAAGGGTGTTGAATTCGCGGACCGCAGCTGAGGCGGGGCGAGGGCCGGGCACATGGCGGCAGGGCCCGCGCCCTGCCGACCGCCCCCTCGCGGTGGTGTGACTGAGCGGTGCAGTTGGGGCCGTCGGGCCAACTGCACCGCTCAGTCGGGGCCGGTCAGGGGCAGCTGTTCCCCTCGAAGTCGCCCAGGTTGATAAAGCTCACCCGGTCCTCCCAGGCGTCCCAGCTCACATGCTTCCGAGCACCCCAGTAGTAGGTCTCGTAGCTCAGGACGTCGCCGTACGCCTCATTCTCGTGTATTCGGTCAGGCTGGCCGAAGACAGTCAGGAACTCCTCGTACGAGGCCAAGTGCGCGAAGTGGGACAGATACGGGCCGCTGATCGCGAAGCCGACCACCGCTCCGGCGCACACTTTGTAGTTGATCTTGTCGGCGCCGTAGAGGAATCCGTCCGACCGGACAACGTCTTCGACGACCTCGTCCAGCGTCAGACTCCGTCCGTCAGCTGCGTAGTACTCGTTTGCGATATCGGTCCCACCGCGATACCGGGCGATGACGGAGGACAGGCCGCCCACAATGCGTTGCCGCGGAACGGTGACAGCCGGCGCCCCCAGGGCGATGCCGTTCACCTCGGCACTGGCGAGGTCGAGGTTCGGCCGGGACAGGAGGTCCAAATTCTCGAGGATCTCGATCACCGTGGGAGTCTAAGACGGTGTCCTATGTGGTGAGGTTGGGTAGGGCTTCCAACATGGGGCAGGGAACGTGGAGTTGGATTGTTCCGGACGGGCTGTGGGAGATAGTGAGGCCTCTCATCCCGCCGTCGAAGGTGCGGCCGCAGGGCGGCGGGACGCAGGACACACCTGATGAGACGTTGTTCGCGGCGATCGTCTATGTGCTGGTCAGCGGGTGTTCGTGGCGGGCTCTGCCGCCGTGTTTCGGGGTGTCGAAGTCGACGGTGCACCGCCGGTTCATGATCTGGTCGAGAGCCGGTGTCTGGGGCCGCCTCCACGAAGCGGTGGTGCACCGCCTCGACGACGCCGGCCTCGTCGACGTCTCCCGTGTCGTGCTGGACTCCGCGCACGTGCGGGCTAAAAAGGGGGCAAGCACACAGGCCCGAGCCCCGTGGACCGGGGCAAGCCGGGTTCCAAGATGCACGTCCTGTCGGACGCGAACGGACTGCCCCTGGTCGTCGGCCTCTCCGCCGCGAACGTCCACGACAGCCTCGCCCTGAAGCCCATGATCGCCGGCCTCCAAACGAGACACGACCCCCACCGCGGCCGCTACTTCAAACCCGCCCGCTTGCACGCGGACAAGGCATACGACGTACCCCACCTGCGGAAATGGTTATGGGGCAAACACATCGGCGTCCGCATCGCCCGCAAGGGCATCGAGACCAGCGAACGACTGGGACGCCGCAGGTGGGTGATCGAACGCACCATGTCCTGGCTGACCGGCTACCGCCGACTCAGCCCACGCTACGAACGCCAACCCGCCAACTACCTCGCCTTTCTTGGCCTCGCCGCTGCCCTGTGCTGCCACAAACGACTCGTCCGACTCACCACATAGGACACCGTCTTACTACGACAAATGCCGGGCCAGAGGAAAGACGCACACCCAGGCCCTCCTCCGCCTCGCCCGGCACCGCATCAGCGTGCTCTTCGCAATGCTCCGCGACGGCACCTTCTACGAACACCGACCCCCACGCCTCGCTTGACGAAAGACATACTTGACGAAAGACATAGAGGCACCCCCCCGAAGACTCTCGTCGAGAAAACGGTGGAGCGGCGGCCGGCTCAGGATTCCTCGGCGTCCCCAGCCGTCTCACCTGAGATGCTCGCGGAGATGCGGCGGCGCATCGTGGCAAGGTCCTCGCGAGTGGCGCTGCGGGCCATGGAGCGACGCGGACCGACCAGCCTGGTGGATGATGACCCATCAGCGCACCAACAAAGGGGGCAAGGCGATGAGAAATTTCGACGGCGCGATGCAGTTCCTCAAGGCCCGGCTTCGCGAGGACGAGAAGGCTGCTCGCGCAGTGAAGCCCGGAAAGAGCCAGGACCTGAAAACGTTGCAGGCCCGCGTCCTCGCCGACGTCGAGGCCAAGCGCCAGCTCGTGGCGTGGGTGGAGGGCAACTTTGGGACGGCATTGAAGGCGGAAGCGGACGCCAGGAGCCTACCCACCTTGAAGAAGGGGGCCGTGCACTTGATCGCTGCTGTTCCCGAGCTCCTCCGTAGTCCGGTGATCGAGAGACTCGTTTGGGCATACGCCGACCACCCCGATTACGACCCGGAGTGGGGGTTGATCGAGTACGTGCACGAGAACGAGCCCGGTGGGGACAAGCTCAGCACCCGCTGACTATGGGCTGTTCCGTAACTCAGGACGGAGGTCAGTAGGTCACCGCAGACAGATCGGCTTGTCCGGTTCCGCCCCGACTCGTGGCCTCAACTGAAGCCGGGTCAAGCGTGTCGAAACGGACATTGACATGCGGTATCTGGAGGTACGGGACAGCCCTTAGGGCTTCACGCCGGGGAGTGGGCAAAGTTGCCCGGTCCCCGACCACTGTTCGGTAAGATCCTCGCTTATGCAGCCCCTTCGCCATAAGCTGAGGAAGATTCGGCGCCCCAGAAGAAGAGCAATGAGGCGGGATGCCGGAAGGCATACTCCACGAATGCCCAGCTTTCCCCTTGCGCTAACCCTTTCCTTTGCAACGGCGGCGGCGGCGGCTTGGGCCATTTTCGTCGGACTTGCCGAACTGACGGGAGCACACATTGGCTTTTGGCCCCAGAAAAGCGCATCTCTGCCAAAAGATAGACTCTTCGATCTAACGAGAAGCACTGTGACGGCGGCAGGACTCTTGGCTGGAGTCTTTGCGATTGTCTACGCGTATCGGAAACAAAAGATAGAAGAGGCCACAAGCCACAGGGAAGATTCCGAGAGCCTAGGGTCTCGCTACCAAGCCGCCGCCGAGCAACTTGGACACGAAAGCGCAGCAGTCAGGCTCGCCGGAATATATGCTCTCTCAAAATTGGCCGATGATGACAGTAGTCAGCGTCAGACCATTTGCCGCCTACTATGCGCCTATATACGCATGCCCTACAATCCGAGGGAAGCGCGACCCGGTGAACGGGAAGTGCGATTCACTGCCATCAAAGTAATCGCAGAGCACTTGCAAGATCCGGAAGAGGAGACGGCATGGTGCGGGTTTGACTTGGACTTCAGCGGCGCAACATTCGATGGCGGATCGTTTTCCGGATCTCACTTTACATCAGGAGAGGTCAATTTTTCGGGTTGCCATTTCATCGGTGGAACCGTTTCCTTCGATCATGCTCGTTTCAGTGGCGCAACCGTGAACTTTGGGAGTGGTGAAGATCCGCCTGCTATTTTTAATGGAGCGCAGGTCCTGTTTACTGGCGCCCACTTCGAGAGCGGCATCATATCTTTTATTTTTGCCGAATTCAGAGCAGGCGAAGTCAGCTTTGGCGCAGCGTTCTTCGGCGGCAGTCGGGTGACGTTCGGGAGCTGCATCATTGATGATGAAGGGCAGCTTAACTTCGGAGGTCCAGTTTGGCTTGGAGCAAAATTTGCAGGAGGTGACGTTTGGTTCTCGGCAGCCGAGTTGCGAGGGGGATTTCTGAGCTTCATAGGTGCAGACTTTTCCGGATCGTCCGTCGGTTTTGACGTAAGCCTGACCGGAACGTCTGTCCTGTTCAACGACGCATACTTTGTTTCTGGGGCTGTCTCGCTCACGGAGGCCGAGATAAAGGGTGGTCGACTCTCCTTTGAAGACACACACACGCCAGAGAATGTCGTGACTCCCTGGCCCCCGCCAGCCCCGCCGTCCCTGCGGCTCACCCAGCGAATGCGATGGCGGTGGCCGCGTGGCTCGGTGTGAAGCTGAGCATTATCTGAAGCCCCTGTTGTCCGACGTCTCGGACTATCCACAGGCCTAGGAGGTTGGGGGCACCAGTACGCCACCTGCCTGACACTGCACAGGGCTGCCCCCGGATGTTGCAGCTCTCTTTCCTCTTGTCTCCTGCTCATAAGGGCTGAATTCGCAGTACCTAGCTGGCCGAGGGTGAGACAGGCAGTCTCATGCGCCGCCCCGTCATCCGAGCATGCAGTCGTCAGCAGGCGAGACCGCAGACGAAGAAGCCGGATTCAGATTTCGATAGCCTAGGAAAAGGGTCAAGCGCGATCATGGATGTGACGACAGAGTCAAAGCCAAAGTGCTCTAACGGTTGCAGCCGGCCCGCTAAGGCCCGCGGCTTGTGCAGCGGGTGTTATGAGAAAGACCGCTCTGAGCGCATGCCTTTCTGCGCCATCAAGGGATGCGCTAACCGTGCTAGAGCGAAGGGCCTCTGCAGCCTACACTTGCAGAGAAAAGCGAAGGGCGTCTCGATGTCTGCGCCCCTACAGGTGAAGAGCCGCATAATCCCTATGCGTGAGCGCTACAACGAGCGCGGCGAGCGGATATGCAGCAAGTGCCTTCGTTGGCTCCCTCCGACCGAGTTTCACAAGCGAGCGAAGCAGACGCCAGGAGATGATGGCCTCCGGTCCATGTGTAACCGCTGCGTCATCTGCTGGCGATATGGCATCACCTACCAACAGTTTGCGGAACTATTGGAGACACAGGGTGGAGCCTGCGCGATATGCCGGAAGGAAATCTGCGCTAGTGGCAGAGAGCTATCTATCGACCACGACCACTCGTGCTGCCCCCAGGGCGGGCGTTCGTGTGGCAAATGTGTACGCGGCATCCTGTGCCAGCCCTGCAACGGGATGCTGGGCTATGCCCAGGATGACCCCGTGATACTAAAGGCGGGGATTAATTACCTTCTTAGCCACCGACCGCAGCGTTGATGACGTTGGGAGCCGCTCCAGTCTCAATGTCAGGACGGTTCTCTTCTTGCGCTTCCAACCTCGCGCAATGACCCCTGGCCGACGTAGGAGCCGTGGGAATTGCCCCGCTTTTCCGTCTATCCGATTGTTGCGCGGATCTGCATAAAAGGGTGGGCCAGTGAGGTTCACAGTGTCTCACCTGCCCGGCCCGAGTGCCGGGTTGCAGCATCCGGGGGCCACTCACGTCGTCGCTTCCAGTCTGATCCTTAATCAGACTGGAAGTAAGCGCTGTGTTGTTCGGGGACGTTGGTGACACGCGTGCTGGGTTCTCGAATGGGTGAGGGCCTCCGGGTTCGGTGTGGATTGCGACATCTGCACCGATCCGAGGAGGCCCTCGTGCCCCACCGTAATGCCCCGCTGACCGAGACCGGGCGTCTTCGCCTGGCCCGCTGTGTCGTCGACGACGGCTGGCCGCTGCGCCGGGCAGCGGAACGTTTCCAGGTCAGCCACACCGCCGCCGCCCGCTACCGGCAGCTCGGCGTCGCCGGAATGAGTGACCGCTCCAGCCGGCCCCACCACCAGCCCCGACGAACGCCGGCCGAGATCGGGACGGAAGTCCTCCGCCTGCGGCGCGAACACCGCATCGGCCCGCTGCGGCTGGCTGTCCGGTGCCACATCGCGGCCTCGACCGCCCACCGCATCCTTACCCGACACGGCCAGCCACCCCTGGCCGTCCTGGACCGGGCCACCGGCGAACCTGTCCGGCGCTACGAACGCGCCCGACCCGGCGAACTGGTCCACATAGACGTCAAGAAGCTGGGCCGGATCCCCGACGGCGGCGGCCATAAAGTCCTCGGCCGGGCAGCTGGCAGCCCGCACAAGGACCGCCGCAACGGCGCCGGATACGCCTACCTGCATACCGCCCTCGACAACCACAGCCGGATCGCCTACACCGAGACCTGCCCGACGAGGCCGCCCCGACCTGCGCCGGCTTCCTCATCCGAGCCACGGCCTGGTTCGCGTCCCTGGGCACCCGTATCGAGCGGGCCCTGACCGACAACGCCTGGGCTTATAGCAAGAACACCTGGCGCGACGCCTGCCGCGACCTGGGCATCAGCCCCCGCTGGACCAGGCCCTCGCGGCCGCAGACCAACGGCAAGGTCGAACGCTTCCACCGCACCCTGCTGGAGGAGTGGGCCTACCACAGGTGTCGGCGTACTCGTCTCGAGCGGTCAATGGGGAGGCCGCGATGGCGATGGGATCAGCATCAGGGCGGGTGATTCCGCCGTTGACGGTGCGGGTGGCGCGGGCGAGCAACCCGCGGGGCACAGCGGCGATGTGGGTGCGTGACCGGCTGGATGAGCTGTTCGCGGACGAGGACTTTGCCGACTGGTACCCGGCCGACGGGCGACGGGGTCTGTCGCCGGCCTGCCTGGCGATGGTCTCGGTGCTGCAGTACGCGGAGAACCTGAGCGACCGGCAGGCCGCCGAGGCGGTTCGGTGCAGGCTCGATTGGAAATATTGTCTGGGTCTCGAGCTGGACGATCCCGGGTTCGACCATTCGGTACTCAGCGAGTTCCGTGACCGGATGGCCCAGGGCGACCGGGCGGACCGGCTACTTGCCGTGATGGTCGACCACCTGGTGGCGGCGGGCCTGGTCAAGCGGCACGGACGGATGCGTACGGATTCCACCCATGTGCTGGCTGCGGTGCGGAAGTTGAACCGGGTGGAGCTGGTCACCGAGACGCTGCGGGCCGCGCTCGAAGAGCTCGCCGCGGCGGACGAGGGCTGGCTGGCGCCCCTGGTCACCGTGGGGTGGGCGGCACGTTATGGGCGCCCGGTCCGCTATGACCGGCTGCCCCGGGCGAAGGAGGAACTGGCCGCGTATGTGCTGCAGGTCGGCGAGGACGGCATGCGGCTGCTCCGCTCGGTCTACCAGGACGACGCCCCGCTCCGGCTGCGCACATTGCCTCAGGTCCAAGTGCTGCGGCAGGTGTGGGTCCAGCAGTACTTCTGCGACGCGGACGGGCAGTTGAGCTGGCGTGGCCCCAAAGACAGCCACGACCGCCTCAGCCGCCGTAGTGCTCCGCACCGTTCCGACGGCCCGGGCGAGGGCAGCCCAGGCATCGGTTCGGCGCGGGTGCCCTGGTCCAGCATGGAGATCGTCACCCCGCATGATGCCGAGGCACGCTTCGCCCACCGCCCCGGCAAGGCAGCCTGGATCGGCTACAAAGATCATCAGACGGAGACCTGCGACGCCGAGGGGCCGAACGTCATCGTCCACGTGGCCACCCAGACGGCCCCTGAGCAGGACGTTTCCATGGTGGAGCCGATCCACCGCGCACTCGCCCAGCACCGACTGCTGCCTTCAGAGCACCTGGTCGACTCCGGATATGTCACCCCGTCGACGATCCTGAGGGCCGCCACTGCCTACAGCGTCACCCTGCTTGGCCCGGTCCGGTTGATCTCTCCCCGCCAGCGCCGTCCCGGCTTCGACAAGCAGGACTTCCACATCGACTGGGAGCATCGCACCGCGACCTGCCCGCGGGGCGTGACCAGTCCGCCCTGGAAGGCGACCCGGCTGGACGGCCAGCCCGGCCACTCGGTGCTCTTCCCCCGCGCCGCCTGCCGGGCCTGCAGCGACCGACTCTCCTGCACAGGCAACATCGACGGCAAGGGCCGCCACCTGATCTTGATGCCCCGCGCACTGCAGGAAATCCAGAACCAGGCCCGCGCCGAACAGGAAACCCCTGCCTGGCGGGCCCGTTACGCGATGCGAGCAGGCTGCGAGGCCACCGTCTCCGAAACCGTCCACGCCCACGGCCTGCGCCACTGCCGCTACCGCGGACTGGCGAAGGTCCATGTCCAGCACGTTCTCACCGCCGCCGGCACCAACATCGTCCGCCTCAGCGAATGCTTCCCGCCGGGCACCGCACCACCTACGCCCGCACGACCGCTCACCCTGTTCCAACGCCTCTGCCAGAACACCACACACTCGCCCGGCAGCTGAGTCAGCCAAGATCACCAACAGCATCCGCTTGCCAGAGCCACATAGGCGAGTACGCCGACATCCGGCCGATCGCGGCCTTCGACATCCCCTGTGACCACAGTTCGTGAGCGGCGGCATGCTGTTCACGCAGCCGAGTCACGATCTTCAGCTCCTGCTGCGGCTGGACCACTGCGGGCTCGGCCTCCGGCGCGTCGGGTGTTCCGGCGGGCACGGTCGACTGCTCGGCCAGGCGCGAGCGGTGGGCGTTCACGGTCTTCTCGACCGCCTGGCCCAGATTGGCCCACAGGTGATAGCGATCTGCGACCTGCTCGGCCTGCGGTGCCCCGCTCCGGGCGCCCTCCCCGTAGCCGCTGGAGCGGTCCCGGCAGATCACCTTCACCTCGGGGTGATCACGGAGCCAGGCGGCCAGATCCTCGCCCTCGCGTCCGTCGTAGAGGTGCAACGGACGGTGGGTGGCCATGTCGATCAGCACGGTGCCGTAGTGGCGTCCCTTGCGGAAGGCGAAGTCGTCGACGCCGAGGATCTCGACCTTGCCGATGTCCGGCTCAGGCAGGGCCCTGACCAGTTGCAGCAGGGTGTCCTTGCCCACGGGGAGGCCGCCCGTGGCGGCCAGGCGTGCGCCGGCCCGGCCGGCCAGGGCCAGTCCGATCTGCGTCAACAGCCCTGCATCAGCGGGGTGTAGCGGCTGTGCGGGCCGGTTAACCCCGCGACCTGTTCAGCGAATGTCACCGCCGCGCAGGCGGGGTTCTCGCAGCGGAAACGGCGCACACATAACTCGATCACAACGCCGAGACCGCCCACGGCGGCATCACGCAGCTTGCGTACATACCGGCCGTGCACCCGGGCCGAGCTCTGCCCGCACCGGCAGGAACCGGTTGCCGCCCGTACCCGCGTCCGCAACACCACCTCATCCGCCCGCCGATCGACCTCCTCGACCAGCAGCGCGGACAGGTGCGGGAACAACTCCAAGACCACATCACGAGAGCACGCGATGCATGATCGCGAACAGTCAGCACCAGCCGCTCAACCGTCCGGATCACAAGATCGTCGACAGAACCCGAATCTTCACGTTGATGGCGTCCACGAAGACCACCGGATAGACGCGATCGAGTGGGCGGGCCTGCCATTCAGCCATGCCCTCCATCACCGCATCGGTGATCGTGGAGATGGTCTGCTTGGACACCTCCGCCCCGTACACCTCGGCGAGATGCGCCGATATCTCCCCGTGCGTGAGGCCCTTCGCGGACAGCGACAGCACCATCTCGTCGACCCCGGTCAACCGGCGCTGCCGCTTCTTTACGAGCTGCGGCTCGAACGTGCCGGCGGTGTCGCGGGGCACCTTCACCTCGACCGGCCCGACATCGCACCTCTTCGACCGAGTGCCGTTCCGTGAGTTGCCGCTGTTCCGTCCTGCCGCGTCGTGCTTGTCATAGCCGACGTGATCGGTGATCTCGCCCTCCAGGGCAGACTCCAGAACCCGCTTGGTCAGCTGCTGCAGCAGCCCGCCCTCGCCGGTCAACTGCAGCCCGTCCGTCCGGGCGCGGTCGACCAGCATCGCGATCAACTGCTCGTCCGACACGGCCTCCGCGACCGGCTCGACGACCGGCTCCTGCCCGGCCTCGTGCTCGGTGATGGTCTCGCTCACTTCAGGCGTCTCCTTGATCATCGGATCCGCCGTCTATTGGACACTCCCCGTCCACTCCGTGCTCAAGCCCGCCCTGGAGCACGCCGTGCGCGAGGAGGAGATCCCGCGCAACGTCGCCCGCAACGTCCGCACCGGCACCCCACGACCCCGACGCTTCGAACCGCTCACCGCCGACGAAGCCCGCCAGTGCAACGCCATCGACACCCTCAGCACCGCACTCGGCAGCCCGGAGACCACCAAGATGACCAACGGTAACGGCGGCGAACCGCCTCCCTGCCCCGCCCTCGTCCGCTGACGTTGCCGTCAACTACTGCCGTCACCCCACGCAGAAGCCCCGCCAGGACATACCTGACGGGGCTTCAAATTTGCGACTGCTACCAATATGGTTTGCGTCGCTCCGGGCAACGAGGCTGCACCTCGCCCTCCAGCCGACCCGGCACCCCCCCGGCGCCAGTTGCAGCAGCGCCAGTGGGTGTCAAGGATCAGTCCGACAGAACCTCTCAGGGCAGACGCAACCGATCCACCTTCAGCACCGACTTCATCTGCTCTGCGAGAGCAAGGTTCACAGCCCCAGCTCGACGCATAAACCGAGTCGCGGGAAACTCGTCAGCGGGAAACTCCCCGAGGAACTCCACATCGCTCTTGGTTTCGCCTAGGGATGCTTCCCCGGCCTCGTCACCCTTCAGGAAGTACTCACCTTCGGCGCTCTGGCGTTCCGCCAGAAATTCGGCGATCTCCGAACGGATTTCGGCGATCGAGAGCGCCGAGTTCACTGCGGCCTCTGGATCTTCCTCAAGGAAGCTTGACATTGCGGATACCGATACGGAGATTGCATCCGCTGCGAAGCCGGCTGCCTCTCCCCCGACGTCCTCCAGGCGAGTGATCCAGTGCTCTGCCTCGTCTCGGACCCGCATGAGGTCCGACGCCGAGACCAGCCGGATACCGCGAAGGTCTAGCCACACCGCATCCAGTCCGTTGTTAATCTGGTAGAAGGAGTCCCCTTCTCCTGAATCGTGAAGGAACGCCATGGATACCGATCGCACCTTGGTCGCACAGAGCGCTGTGACGGCCAGACGTTGGCGTGGGGTCAGCCGTGCGCACTCCATACGGACGACTTCGATGTCTTCGAGAAATCCCATCTCAATTCACCTCACGGAGTCCAAATCGCCTGTGTGTCGCTGACCAGCGTCGCACCCTTGCTCTGCAGGAAACCTTGGCACGCTGGGCAGAACGGTCTATTCACTGCCAAGCCTGTGGGCGTTAGGTCAAGATGAACTGCTGTCTCCCAGAGCTTGACCTCTGTGTGCGGGAATTTGCCCAATGCGTCCACGCCAGTGCGCGATATCCCGAGCTCGTGAGGGAGGAGCTGTGCACGTTGAATCAGAGAGATATTCTTCCGTGCTCCAACGGCCACAACGTCGAGAGACTCCGGTCCACCGCCTACCGCGTGCATGACTCCAGTGGTCGCCCTGTCGTTCGCCTTCCCCGCCGGGATGAGCGCGTGCAGGGTGTCGGCTCGGTCCTGCAGGTTGTCAAGATCGAGAGCGCCGCCGCCGCAGTTGTGAACGAGGACCGGCGTGGCCCCCGCCAGCACATAGTACGCGTGGATGTCCTGGATAGTCAGGTCGTGGGTGCGTTGCCGCTTGGTGTAGTGGCTCGTCGCGGTGATCTGGACGTGCGTGCCCGCGCTGGTGCGCAGCCACTGGCCGACTTCGAGGTCTCCGGCCTTGACCCATTTGCGGAGTTCGGGGACCCAGAAGGGGTGGGTGTCCGTGGCGACGATGCTGGAGAGTTCTTCACCGGTGGAGATGGTGATGTCGGTGAAGTTCTTGTCGTCTTCCGTGGTGATGGTGGAGACGACCTTTTTGGTGACGGTCTTTCCTGATGTGGTGTCCGTCGTGATGACGGTGTCGCCGGTCTCGACGTCTTCGATGGCCTTGTGCGTGCCATCTCCGAGGAGCACTCCGGTTCCGGGGAGGAAGCTGTGGCACTTGGTGAAGATTTTCGAGATGCCCTTGGCGATTCCCAGTCCGACGACGGCTCCTGCCGCTCCCCAGACCGCTCCTTCGGCCATGTCGGTGAGTTGTCCGCCGACGCTGTGGTCCGCTGTGTCGGAGAGTGCGTTTCCTACCGCTGCCCCGGCTGCTCCGGCGAGTGCGCCGCAGCCTGCGACCGCGGCGAATCCGGCTCCGCCTGTTGCGGCTCCTGCGGCTGCCGCGCCCGCCACGCACACCGCACCGACGGCTACTTCGGTGGCCACCTGCGCGATGTTTCCCCAGTTGTCGGAGACGGTGTCGACCACTGCGGAGGCCGCGCTCTTGACCTTGTTCCAGCCGCAGGACAACCAGTTGCCGCAGGCGTCACTGGAGCTTGACGTATGGCCGCTGCTTGAGGTGTGGCTGGTGGGATTGCTCTTCCCGCCGCCTCCGCCGTTCTTGCCGTTGTAGTGGTTGCCGTGTTGGACCGGGTACTTGCTGCCTCCGTTCTCGACGTTGTTGTTCGTCTTGCCGCTGCCCGGGTTGACCGGCATGCATCCGTTGCCGGGGTCGTCGCAGAGGCCGGTGGGGTCGGACGAGGTGGCGGGGTGCTGGTTGGCGTAGTTGTAGCCGTTGAGGGACTGTGCGCTGTCGGTGGTCAGCAGGGGGTCGACGCTGATGAACTGGCCGATGGCGGGGTCGTATTCGCGGGCTCCGATGTGGGTGAGCCCCGTGGCGGCGTCGGCAGGTTTCCCGAGGAAGGCCTTGTCGTCGGGCCAGGTCTTTGAGGCTTCTCCGCGTGGTGCTCCGAAGAGGCCGGTGTAGCGCTTGCTGGTGACGGCGAGGGTGGCGCTGTCGATGGCGAGGCTGGAGGTCCCGTGGTGGTCGCCGGTGAGGAAGCTGAGCTTGGTTCCGGTCACTCCGGTGGTGGCGGTGCGCAGGGCGATGGTCTGGCCTGCGGCCGTGTAGTAGCGGGTGCCGGTGACGACCTTGGACGTGCCCTTGGTGGTCAGGCGGAGTTCGGACGCGCCGAGGTAGAGGACCGTGTCTCCGTCGCCGGTGGTGGCGCGGCGGATGAGGAGTTCGCCGGAGGCGTCGTAGAGGTAGCTGGTGCCCAGGGCGGGTTTGGTGCCGGCAGCCGGTTCGGTGGTGGAGACGAGGTCGCCTTCGGTGTTCCAGGCGAGGGTCTGCTGTGCCTGGGTGCCGGGGCGGCTGGTGGTGTTGCCGGTCTTGTCGTAGCCGTAGGTGCTGGTCTTGGTTTCGGTTTCAGTCTTGACCAGGGGGTGGGGCTGTCCGTCGGGCGTCGTGTAGGTGTACTTGGTGGTGGTGTTGCCGGTGGTGGTGTGGGTGGTTTCGGTCTGGCGCTGGCCGGAACCGGTATAGGTGTAGCTGGACCAGTATGGAGCTGCGCCTCCGAGGTTGGCGGTGGTGCGGCCGGTGGCGGAGCAGTCGGCGGTCTTGGGGGTCCAGGCTTCGGTGGTACGGCGGTGGCCGTCGTAGGTGAAGCACTGGTTGTCGGTCTTGCCCGTGCCGCCGAGGTCGGCCTTGTCGAAGATCGAGGTGACGTTGCCCGCTTCGTCCTGGGTGAAGTTCAGGTCCTGCAACGCGTAGGAGTGGACGTTGTCGGTGACCGAGGACTTGGTGAGGCGGCGGGTGCCGGGCTCGTAGTCGTGGGTGATGCCCAGTTGCTTGGCGGAGGATACCGAGTCGATGCCCAGGCGGAGCTGCTTGAGGTCACCGAGCGGGGTGTAGAAGGCGTTCTGCAGGTAGCCGGTGGATCCGGTGGAGCTCAGCTGCTGTCCGAAGGCGTCGTACTTGTAGGAGACCGTCTCGGACGGGAGTCCGCCGACGGCCGGTGCGGTGGCCTGCCGGACGGTGCCGTCCACGTTGTAGACGGTGCTGGATGCCAGGGGCGAGGTGACCTGCCCGCCCGAGACCAGGGGCTCGGAGGCGGGGAGCGTCAGCTTGTTGCCGGTGGGCTGGTAGATGGGGCTGAAGGAGGTGACTTCCTGGGTGTACGCCTTGCCGGTGGTCCCGGCGCCGTCCACGTAGCGGGTGCTGGTGTCCTGCTGGCCCTTGGCGAGCTTGTCGAAGCCCCAGGACGCCAGCTTGGTCGCGTCGGTCTTGGCGGTGCCGTCCCAGAGGCCGGTCTTGCGTCCGAGCTGGTCGTACTCCGTGGTCAGTGTCTTGCCGCGGGCGTCGGTGGAGGTGACTGCCTGGTCGAGTTCGTTGTAGGTGGTGGTGCCCTTGCCCTTGTCCGGGTCGGTGGTGCTGGTCGGGTGCCCGAACAGGTCGTAGCCGTACGACCACTTGGCCCCGTCGGGACCGGTCATGGTGGCCTGCTGTCCGGCCGGGGTGTAGGTGAAGCGCGTAGTGGTGAAGTCGCTGCCGGTCGGCTGCGGCCCGCCGTACTCGCGCCGCTCCGTGGTCTGTCCGAGCGCGTCGGACACGACAGTCGTGGCCTGCCCGCCCGCAGCGGTGGTGGCGCTCACCGTGTCGCCGGTGTAGCGGGTCTCGCTGGTCCACCGGGCCTTGCCGAAGTGCGAGGTGACGGACTTGACCGCGCGCCCGGCACCGTCGTAAGTGGTGTCTGTCTGGGCCGGGGCGGCACCACCCTCGGTGGCGAGGAGGGTCCCCGACGGTGCGGTCTTCTCGGCCCAAATGTCTCCCTGTGTTGAGGTGGCGAGGCCGCGGGAGTCGTACAGGGTCAGCCCGATGACGGTGCCGCCCGCTGCGGTGGGCCGTTGGGTCTGGCGCGGGCGCAGGAGCGAGTCGTAGATCTCGTAGCTGGTGTTGTAGCCGCTGCCGTCGTTCGTGAGGGTGCTGGTGGACACCCACGGCAGTGACGTCGACTTGATGCTGTAGGCGTAGGTGTAGTTGGGAGTGGCGCCGATGGACCGGGGCCGGTTGGGCAGCCACACTTTGGTGACACGGCCCAGCGCGTCGTACTGGGACTCAGTGATCTTCCCGTTGGGGTCGGTGACCTTCTGGGTCGCACCGGTGGCGAAGTCGGCGAGGGTCGTGACGGTGTGGCCCTTGACGTTGGTCGCCGTGGAGGAGGTCAGCGGGCCCGCCGCGGCGGGGGTGTACGCGGTGGTGGAGACCGTCACGTCGTTGGTGTTCTTGACGGTCAGCGGCCGGCCGAGTGTGTCGTGGGTCGTGGTCGCGGTCTTCTGCCAGAGGGGCTGGTTGTCGGCCCCGTAGGCCTTGGCGCGCCCGGTCCACTGGGCGTCGCCCTTTACCGGCTTCTGGGAAGCGGACCAGGTGGTGGTGTCGTAGGCGGTGGCATTGTCGGAGATGACGTCGCCCGGGCGGTTGGCGTCTGCCGGAAGGTCGAGATCCGCGTCCGAGGTGGCGCAGGCGTCGGCGGCCTTCGTCGTGTTCGCGGTGACACGGGTGCGGGAGACCAGGCTGTTGATGCCCACGGCGTCGTTGCGGGCGTACCAGGTGCGGGTGCACTTCTCGTCGCCGACGACGGTGTTGTCGCCCTTGTCGAGCACGGTGACGGGCATGCCGTAGTCGTCGAACGTCGTCACGGTGGAACGCACGCGGTCGCGGGGGCTGATACCGCTGGTGATGTTGGTGCGGTTGTGGGTGGCGGCGGTGCGGACGTAGTACGCCTCGGTGTCGGCGTAGGACTTGTGCTGGGTGGCGGTCTTCTTCGACCACGGATCGCTGATCGAACCGCTGACCTCGTCCGCGCCGTTGTAGGTGACCGTCTCGCGGGGGAAGCCCGCGTACTGCTCGGAGTCGGTGATCGCGCTGGCTTTGATGCCGGTGACCTGGACGCTCTTGCGCTTGGTGGGGTCAACCGTGGTCCCGTCGGCGGCCAGGACGCGGTCGCCGTTCATGCCCCGCAGGTAGACGCTGACGGTCTTGGACTGGGTCTTGCCCGGGACGCCGGTGAGGTGGGTGACCCTTTCGAAGCCGCGCCAGCTGGACCAGGTGCGGTCCTTCTCCTTGGTGAACGGGTCGTCGTTGTAGGCCCAGGCGCCGCCGCCCGCGTACTGGTAGATGTGCTGGACGGCCTCGGAGCCGCCTCTGGGGTCGGTGGTGGAGACCGCTTCGACGGGGAACTTCTGGAACCAGTCCAGGACGGTGTCGTCGCCGCCGTTGGGAGCCCGCTTGACCGGGTAGCAGCGGCGGGTGTTCTCGTCCAGCTTCGGCTTGGCCTGCCCGGCCACGCAGTCGGCGGGCAGGTAGGTGACGATGGTCTGGGCGCCGGCCTCGGACGTGATGGTCTTCAGGCGGGGCTTGTGGAACGGCAGGATGTCGTCGCTGCCGCTGTCGACCCGGTTGGCCAGGTATTCGTGGCCGAACGTGACGGGGTCGAGGGAGAGCGGAGTGCCGTTCTTGCCGGTGTGCTTGATCTCGTTCAGCCACAGCGACTGATCGGACGAGTCACCGGTGTCGCCCGGGTCGAGATAGGTCTGCTTCAGGGTCCACTCGTCGACCGGCACGAAGGCGGCGGGAGCGGCGGCGGCGTTCCAGGCCGAAGTGGTGATGCCGGTCATGCGCTTGCGGGTGAAGAAGCTGGGGCCGGTGTTGCCCGTGCACTTGTCGCCGTCCTTGCAGACCGCGTCGAAGGGGACGTCGGGCCAGTTGTCCCGGGTGTCCTTGGTGAGTGCATCACAGCCGGTTCCGGTGGCGACACAGCGCTCGGCATAGTCGAAGGTGACTTTGCCGGAGGCGGCCGGGCTGGCGGAGAAGAGGGCTCCGGCGCGTTGGCCGTAGCGGATTTCCTTCAGGTAGCCGCCGCGGATGTAGCTGGTGCCGGTGGTGTCGTCGCCGAGCTTGTCGTAGTTGTTGGTCTCGGTCTCGTACCAGTAGGTCATGGCGTTGTTGTGGGTGTCGACGACGTAGTCGAGGTTCCACCGCCAGGCCTGCTTCTTCTCCCGGGTGGCGAAGGTGGCGCCGTCCGCGTAGCCGGGCTCACCCGCGTCGTCGCCGAACACCGGGACGGTCCACACTGACTTGGTGCGCTCCTCTGCGCCCGCGCCGTCGAGCTTGTTGAGACCGAAGACGTACTTCGTGCCCTCACCGGTGACGACGGTCCAGTGTTCGCCGTTGTCGTCGCCGTTGTCCGCGCCCGTGGTGAGGGTGACGGTGGAGGCGTCGTCGCTCTTGAGCCGCCACTTGCCGGTGGTGTCGTCCTTGACGAGTTCGGTGGCCTTGCCGTTGAGGACGAGGGAGGCGTTGTCGTACTTCCAGCACAGGTCGCCCTTGTCCTTCTGCCCGTCGTCGTCGCAGGAGCCGTACTTGCGCTCGACGTAGGAGGAGGTGAGGCCGAATCCTTCACCGATGGTGGTGCTCTGGTTGTTCGTGGACGAGGTCTGGCCGTCCACGCTGCCGGAGTCGTACCCGATGGACAGCTGCGGCATGGGGCCGGCGGCGGCGGGGGGCACCTTCAGCGGGTAGGACCAGCTGAAGGTGCCTCCAGAACCGCCCGCCTCCCAGGAGGAGGACGCGCCGAGCGGGGTCGCCTTGTAGTCGCCGCTGCCCGACTGCGTGCCAGCGGCGAGGGCCAGCAGCATCGTCTGGCCGGTGGCGGCACGCGCACCGGCTTCGGGCTGCTGGAAGGACAGAGGTGTGGTGATGCGGTTGCGCTTGCGCAGGTTCTCGGACTTCAGCGGCTTGCCGGTACGGCAGCCCGCCTTGGCCGGGTGGGTGAGGGCGCAGTCGGGCAGCCGGGAGACCCGGAGGCGGCCCGCCCAGTCACCGCCGTAGGCGGAGGCGAACTTCGCGTAGTTGATACCGAGTTCGGCATCACCCCCGGCGGCGGGGCCGGTCACGCGCAGCGCGACGCCCTTGATGCCGAGCTGCTCCGTGGCCTGCTGGTCCAAGACCTGGACGGTGACGGAAGCCGCAGACGGCGTCTTCCTGCCCTTGACCGTGTCGGGCTGGGCCAGCGTCACGGGAAGCGCGCCCGGGGCAGCGGTCGCCGTGCGGTCCCCGGTGAGTTTGAGGGTGCTGGTGCCCGCTGTCGGCCAGACGGGCTTCTGGGCGCGGTTGTTGTCCGCGCGTGCCGCTGCGGCACGGTCGGCGTTCTCGGCCTTCGCTACGGTTTGGGCGGCTGCCTTGTTGGCCTGGGTGGTGAACGGCGAGACCTTGTCGGCCCGGTACGTGCCGACGTCCGGGATACCGAGCGGATCAGAGTCGGCGGCGAAGGCCACCGGTGTCAGGAGTCCGGGCAGCAGGGCGAAACCGGTCAGCGCCGCGACACGACGGCCGCCCACTGGCTTCAGAACTCTGCCCCATCTGCCGCGTCGCGCGGCAGGTAGGAAACTCTTCATGGTTCAAATGTCCTTATGACGTGGCCGCACAAAGGCAGCAGGGATCCAGGGCCCCGCGTCACGTGACACCGGGCCCGAAGAAGAGGAAAGGGACGGCCCACAGAGGTGGGCCGTGGAGGCGAGGTGGCAGCGCCGCACGAACGCTGTCACCCCACCCCGCTGGAATCAGCTTTCGCCAGGGGTACCGAGCACCTTGGTGCGGACCTGCTCTGCGGTCATCGCACCGGCCCAGATCCGGACATTGTCCAGCGCGCCGGGAAGGAAGCGCCCGATCTTCCCGCTGTCCGACTCCCCGCCCACGCTGAGCACGCCCGTTCCCTGAGAAAGAGCCGTGAACGCGGGAGCGCCGGGTTGTTCTACATCGCCGATGTACAGGTGGGTGTTGCCGCTCCCAGGCTCGTTCTGCCCGTCGTAGACGCCAGTGACCTGGCTCCAGGTGTCGAGGACAGCCGGCCATTCGTCCTTCGCAGACGTGGTCTCGACGATCTCACCCGCGGCGTTCACGGCCGTGCGGCTGAAGCTCCACACGTAGGCGCCGTCACCTTCGGCACTCATTTTCTCCACCCACAGGCTCCAGGAGGATTCCTGGTTGCCGGGGTTTGCCTGGCTGAACACTGCCGCCCGGTAGCCGACCGGCTTGGCCCCGAGCTTCGCCTTGTCGAGCCGGACCGTGGCCGTGACGGTAAAGGCTCCGGTCTCATCGACGGCCGGACCGGTGGTGGACAGGTAGCCGGAGGTTCCGTCGAGGTCGACCTCGTTGTCCTCCGGGTTCGCGGTCGCACCGCTCGGGGAGAGGGCCATTCCGTCCACCGGGTAGGAGGTCCACTCCGGGACCACGTTGTTCGTGGTACCGGCCGCGTCCCAGTACCCCACGAGCGCGGCCTGGGGCACGGAGTTCTCCAGCATCCGGCTCTCGTCCAGGACTTCCGCCGGGCTCAGCGCGCGCTGCCAGACCCGCATTTCGTCGATACGGCCCAGGAAGTACTCCTGGTAGGCGCCCAGGGCCCTGGAGCGTCCGATCTGCAGATCTCCGGCCGCCACCCAGGGGGTGTAGGCCGCCGAGCCTGCCGTGAGATTGACCGGAGCGCCCTGCGGGCGGCCGTTGACGAACAGCTGGATGGTGTCGTCTCCCGCGGCAGTGGTGTTGTGGTTGTCAAAGACACCGGTCAGGTGCGTCCACACATGCTTCACCGGCGGCGCGGCGGACACGGACCGCAGGTAGACGGGGTTGCTCTGCGCATCCGTGGCGGTGCGGTTGAACACCCATCTCTTGTAGTCCTTCGAGTAGTACAGGGTGAAGGCCGAACCGTAGGTTCCCGGGGCCGCTGCCACCGCGTGGTTGACCGTGTCGTCTTCCAGCAGCACCCACGCGGAGAGGGTGAAGGAGTCCTTGGAGTTCACCGGGGCGCCGGCGCTGGAGGCGTAGCCGAGGCGCTTGGCGGGGTCGTCGAGGTCGTCGTTGAGGCGCAGCGAGTAGTCCCTGCGCACGACTTCCGTGTCGTTGACGGTCTGGATGTCCACGCCGCGCCGCCCGAGCGCCGACCAGGTGGCAGCCGTGCCGGCGACCGGCTGGCGCAAGGTCACATCGTGGCGCGTTCCGTCCGTGGCGGTGTCCTTGGCTGTGATACCGGTTGCGCCCGGCGCACTGTCGTCGAAGCGCCACTGACCCACCGGTCCCTGCGGCGACTGGACCTTGAAGGTGTATTCGGCAGGGGCACCCCAGCGCACCCGCCCGGCCGCCAGGTCGCTGGCTTCGACCGACAGCACGTAGGTGCCCGAGAGGCTGGGGGTAACGTTCTTCACCGTCACCAAGGAGCCCGCCACGGTCGTCGCACCCGCCTGATCAGAAGTCATGAGCCGCCACCGGTAGCTCTTGATGTCCTTGTCCGCGGCGTTCGGCTGGAACGTGAACGTACCCGGAACACCCGGGCCGCCCTTGCCCTCGCACAGGGTCGCGGTGCACTGCGTGTACGGGCCGCCGGAGGTGATGACCGGTGCCTTGGGCGCGCCCGCATCGTAGGTGAAGTAGCACCAAGGGGTGTAGGCGGACCACAGTTCGGTGTTCTTGCCCGCGTAGTTGAGGTGCGACTCGGTGCGTGCCTTGTACCGGTAGAGGCCCCCGTCGGCCAGGGCGGCGGTGGGTGCCTTCTCCAGGGTGCCGTCGGCGTGCCAGCCGGGTTTGGGCCGGTAGTCGGACCAGAACTTCGACCAGGCGCCGGTGGGCTGCCCGTTGCTGCTGCGTTCGATCTCGAACTCGGCCTGCAGTTCGCCCTTGGCCTCGTTCGCGGTGGGCTGCACGGCTGTCTCCACCGCGGCCTGCACGATCGGGGAGGGGATGGTCACCGTCGTCGGCGCGGTGGCGGTCCGGCTGCAGTACTGCTGGGCCCCGTTGTTGGGGATGATGCCCACTTTAGACGGCACGCCGGGCTTGGGCACGTAGACGACCTGCAGCTGGGCGTTGTCGTCGAACCGCTTCCAGGCATCCGGGTCGCCCTCGTCGCCGGCGCTCAGCCGCAGGGTCAGCCGGGAGAACTTGCCGTTGGCCAGGTCCCGCACCGAGGCAGTCAGGTTCTCGTCCGGCTCTGCCGGGTTGTCGTGGAACTCCACCCAGGAGTCGGGCTGCGACGGGCTGCACAGGTCACCACGCCCGGCGGAAATCCACCGGTCGGCCATCAGGTCGCGGTAGGCCGGGCCGGGCCAGCGGGTGCCCTCGGAGATGTTGTCGGTCCGGGTCAGGTTCACCAGACGTGCGGTACAGTCCCACGACCACGTCTCGTACGCCCGGAACGTCGCGTCGACGACCTGCTTGCCCGCCAGCTTGGTCGGCGCGAACTCAAAGAACATCCGGTTCACGTGGTAACGGTCGCAGTAGTACGGACCCGACTGGCTGCAGTTGCCGACCCCGTAGTCCCCGTTGAAGTTCCAGAACCGGTCGCCGTCGGACGACAGCACGGTCCGCTCGCTCAGGTCCAGTCCGACCGGCGGGTCGATGTAGACCGGGTAGACCGTCTTCTGCCCGCGCAGCAGATTCAGATCCGGCTTGACCGTGACACTGCCCTGGCCGACCTGGACTGGAAGATCTGCCTTGACATCGCCCGCGTCCGGGTGAGTGCCTTCCTCCTGCGGGCTGCCTCCCTCGGTTGCGGCGCGTTGCGGCGCGGCCTTCTTGAATGCCGGCCCTGTGGGATCCGGTTCCGCCGGTGTTCCGGCGGAGTCCCACATCAGGCCGGACGGACCGGAGAAGACCGCGTTGCCGTCCGCGTCGATGGCCCGGATCCCCCGGTCCGCCCCCGGCACAATCTGCAGACCGTCCCCCGACGAGGTGAGCCTGATCTGCTCCAGCGCCGGATTGGCCGCCGCCTGGGCCGACTTCACCACCAGGACCTGACGGAAGCCCTCCGCCTCGGCCGTCAGCTGCAGATCGACCCCTGGGAGCACCTCGGGGTACGTCGCCTGTGCCCCGCTCAACTTCGGCTCCGGCAAAGAGCCCGGCCAGCCCAGGCTCATCGAGCCCTTGAGGTGCCCCAGCCGGATCAGACCCTTGCCGTCACCGCCGCCGGAGAAGCCGAGGTCGGCCACCGCGGACTTCGGGCCCACCGATCCGTCCGGCCGGCGCACCAGGGTGGTGTCGATCGCATGCCACGCACCGTCCTTGCCCCTTGCCCGCTGCGGCGTCGTGTTCTGGGTGAGTGTGAAGGTGCCGTCCGGGTTGGCGGTGGTCGACGTGTACTCCGTCCGCTCGGACTCCACCTCCACCGGTTCACCCGTAGCTGCCGCCCTGGCAAGCGCGGTGTCCGGATGGCCGTCGGCCGTGCCGGCCGCCTCCGTCTGTGTCGCCCGATGATCCGCCGCTCCAGCCGTCGCAGCCGGAGCCCCCACCGACATCAACGCCGCGAGCACGGCCACACCCGTTCTTCGGCGCACACGACGCCGCCACTGAGCCCTCACACCCACCCCACCGTATACATGAGCCTTACAAAGGCTGCCCAATATGTAGTGGGCATGTAAAGGCGTCAAGCGGCAACCACCCATCCCCGCCAGGTGTTTGCTACCAGGAACCGGTACGCACGGATCGGCATCCCGCCATCGAGCAGAGCACCCTCCCCCACCTTCCACTGATCGGCAAAAGAGCTACCGCAACAGAGTCGGATGCGCTGTCTCAAAATCGACTGACAGTATGCCCAAGTTCACTCTCACCTTGAATTGCTCAAGCAAATACTTGATCGATCGATCATGCGTCTGGCATTTGCGCCACGGATACACGAGAGCACTGAACACACCTTCTCTCCACATTCGGAGGACCTTGCCCCTACATCTCACATACGCTCCGGTCCGAGTCAACTCATCGCCTCGGGACTGCCCGATGCACCCGCGTGCGGGCCGGCGAGTCCAACCGTCAACCTGCACCCTCGGCCGGCATCACACTCAACGCCTTCGAGGGCGCACCACGCGCAGCCTGCGGGCTGCCCAGGCATTCGCCCGGGACGAAGCCTCCCTCGGAGCCGTCAGCGACACGCGGCACTTCAGCGTGATGGATCTGCTGCTCACACCTCCGCTGCCGAACGGAGCAACGGTCGCAATGCTGGGCATGAGCTCGTTGCACCGCTAGGTCGAAGAAGGGGCCCACCACAAAGCGGCAAGGCCGCCAATACTTAGGCGGCGTCACACGACCCGGCAAAGGCTCGGCCGCCTGGCGCATCTGCCTGACGGGGCCGCCCCGATCCGGGAGGGGCTGAGACTGAGCGCCGGCGCGGGCGCCACGGTCGATCACCAGCATGCTGCTGCGCTCCCCCGCCTTCAGGCTGGTCCTGAGGAATCTGACGCCGCCCAAGCCAGACGCCGGGCCCTGATCACGCCGCACCAGGTGATCTGCGCCGACACCAGCGGCCCAGGCCTGCACGCGGCCCGCACGGCCGGGCACCTCGGCTCGGATCTGGCAAGCAGGGAAGCGCTTGGCTCGCTGCGGACGGGCCTGGTGGCCCCGCACCGATGAGAACCTGGATAAGACGCTGGTGTTCCGCAGCCGGGGCGCGGACGTCGGAACCTCTGCTCAGCGACTGCCAAAAGTGGCGTCCCATTGTGCACGGGGGATCCGAAGCGGTATCACTCGCCACACCCCGTCTGGTCGTCGTGGTTGTTCGGGGAGCACGCACCCGACCACCACCGAACGGTCCTGGAGGAGAGACGTTCAAGTTTGCGGGCGGCCGACGGCCACAACGCCGGGCAGCCTCTGAAAATTCTCCCCCGCCGTCAGTGGAGTCATTGCACGGATTGGAGGTGGGGGTGGTCGGAGGAAGCCGTGCACACGTGCAGTTGCAGGCTGTATCCGCGGCCGAAAGTGAGCTGCGTCGGATTGGCCGGCCCGCGGAAGTACTCTCCCGCGTCGTGGGCATCCTCCAGCGGCCGCCAGCTCACGCTGCCACCGTCCCACTCACAGCCGTCAAGGGTGAGCAGCGGCCGGACGTTCGAGCCGCACGTCGGGCAGGCCATGGGGAAGGGGTCGCGGAAGCTCCAGGGAGCGTGACCGCCGGTCTTGCAGCCCGGGGCAACGGCGAGGTCGTACTGGTAGAAGAACTCGTGCTGATCTCCCCAGGCCTCGATCCGCTCCGCCAATTCCTCGGGCAACTCGTGCGGCGCCGGGTACTCGGTGACCGTCTCGGGGTGCAGCACGCACGGCTCGGGCAGGTAGTCGTCGTTGCCGATCACCGGCAGCCACGGAGCGGGGGTGTAGGGGCCGGTGAGGGTGGCAGTGGTGCGCCAGCGCAGTTCGGTCCGGGGCAGCTCGTCCTCGCCGTGGCCGAACGGGCACCACAGCACCTGGAGCAGATCTGTGCCGTCAGGGCACAGCAGATCGGGCACGTCCGCGGCGTGGAGCTGGGCCACGGGCACCATGGGAAGGGGGCCTTCGAGAGGGATCCGTGAGCTCTTGCCGATGCGGTCGAGTGTCTCGCGTTCCTCCGTGCTCAGCAGGTCGGCGCCTGCCGCGCCGGGGCGCTCCCACGCCTCGGTGAGAATCCGTCGCCGTAGCCGTATGTCCTCGGGCCGTATGCCCAGCTGCCAGGGGCCGTCGTGGTCGGGACAGGTGGGCCATGCTTCCTGCGTCAGGGAAGGGCCCTGTGACATCGACGGGGCGAGGCGGAGTGGTGCGGACCATATCCGCAAGGCTATGTGCACGACCTTAAGGGGCTCTAACGCTGCGCCACGGCAGCTACCTCCAGGAACACACGGACGGATTCCTCGGCACGCTCGCCCACCGCCTCGATACCACGAGGTTGCACTACCCGCCCCGCACCTGGAAGAGGTTGACGCATTCGTGGCCGGCCTGACCATCACCATGGACAGCGACCTCGCAGCGCACTACCCCGAGGCACCGCTCCTTCCCTCTCCCCTGACCGCCGCACATGCTTCCCGGGGAACGTGCGGCCGCCCGGCAACCGGCCTACCGAATTGATCCCACTGGTGCCACCACACTGGACCGGCAGCACCGAACGAGGCGGCACCGTGTACGCGGATACTCCCACTTGGAGTGCCGGAGTGAAGCACAATCCGACCATGGATGCAGGTATGGCAGCAATTCTTGGCGCGGGCGTCGGAGCTTTCGGAACTGCGTTGACTGCGGGAATTTCAGGATTCTGGGCGCGATCTCAACTCAAGATGCAGCTCGCTGCCCAGGAACGGCAGCAAGAGAGGCAGGTAAGGGCCGATCATGTCTCACAGCTGCGGGGCCCTCGGCGGCAGGCGTACGCCTCGTATGTTGCTGAGATTTCAGCCGAACTGATGATTCTCCATCGGGTTGATACGGCCCTCTCCTCGGATCCCCCAAAGCGCGAGGAAGCCTTCGGGCACATGCAGTCACTGCAAGATCCTGGCCTCAGCACGGCCTACGAAGCCGTGCTCCTCGAAGGCCCCGAGGACGTGGCCTTGGCGGCCTCGAAGCTAGGTACGGTCATGATCGCGGCTACTGACCGTGCAGCGGAATGGCTCGGCTATCCCGAGAGCAACGGGCCCTTATCTCTGGCGGAGCTGTTGGCACAAGCACAGCTTGCCCGAGTTAAGTTCCGACTTTGTGCCATGCAGGCCTTACGCGCAGACGGAGGTGATCTTGAGGTAATCGAAGCAGCGGCTCGTGCCCACCAGCTGGATTCTGCGCTGCTCCAGCGCAGTACCGGGCAGCAGCCCCCCGCACCAGACATCTCTTGATGTCACTCCCCGCCGTCCGGACTGACTACGACCGCCAGAGTCACCAGCACCATCACGCCGGCCCCTCGGCTCCTCGCCCCCCCCCCACGCCGGTCAGTCCCCCGGCTGGCCAACGAACCCAGATCAGGCGTAATCCGTTTCCGCGAGAGCCTGCACAAGGTGGCCCGCCGGCAGACTTGCCGCTCTCGGAGTCGTGAACCAGTCGGCGCGCAGGCTGCGTTCGGCTTCGAGGACGGACTCCGCATCTTGGTGGCAGCCGTATGGCCAGGGCGGCACCGTCCGCAGCTTGCCAGCGTGAACAGGCCCCAAACATCCACCAGGACTCAAGGCGCTCCGCTGTCATCGCGATGCCCCCAACACCGGGGCCCGCTTCCGGCCCGGAATCGAGACTGGCTGTGGCTGTGGCTGTGGCTGTGGCTGTGGCTGTGTGATGATCACGGTTTCCCCTCCCCCGGGTGAACCTCTCACGGGTGGGCGGGACTTGGGGTGCGAGGCTCCGCTACGAAGATCTCAACACATTCGTGATCTTCAAGACGGTGGGGACCCTGATGCGCGTGCGCAGCACACTGATGACCATGACCACGGCAGCCGCCCTGATGACGGGTCTGCTGGCCCCGGCGGCGGCCGCACAGGCGGAGCCCGTGGGCTCCGGGGCCTGGGGCGAGCGCGGGGACACCCTCGTGATGCCCCTGCAGAAGATCCTGGCGGAGATGCCGGTGGCGGAGGAATCGCGTACCGGGTACGAGCGGACGAAGTTCAAGCACTGGATCGACGCGGACAAGAACCGGTGCAACACGAGAGCTGAGATTCTACTGGCCGAGGCGGTCTTGACACCACAGAAGGACACGCAGTGCAAGATCAGCGGTGGCCGGTGGTACAGCGCGTACGACGACACCTACATCGACGGCCCGTCCAAGATCGATATTGACCACTTGATCCCGCTCGCTGAGGCCTGGGACTCCGGTGCCTCCGCCTGGAGTGCCCAGGAGCGGATGGCGTACGCCAACGACCTCGACGACAGCCGGGCTCTGATCGCGGTGTCCGCGAAGACGAACCGGTCGAAGGCCGACCAGGACCCCACGACGTGGATGCCGCCGGCCGAGGTCGACCACTGCGCGTACGTGACCGAGTGGGCGGCGGTGAAGGTGCGGTGGCAGCTGACCGTGGACCCCGCCGAGGCCAACGCCCTCGCCCAGACCACCGTGACCTGTTCCAACGTCCCCGTCAAGGTCACCCTCGCCCGCTGACCCAATCCCTCCTTGATGCCTGAGATCTAGGGTGCCCCCGTGGGTAGCCGGGTGTCCGGTAACCGGGCGCGGGTTGGTTCGGGGGCGAGTTTGTTGCGGGGTTCAATCTTCACTGCCCAACCCCGCGTAGGAGGACGAGCGAGGGGCGGCGGACCACGACAGCGAAGGTGGGAGACTCCCGCCCCCTTGGCGGGTGTTGTCGGACGGGCGGGCCCCTCCCGGTCCTCGAACGACGAACCCGCCCGGCGCCTCCGCTCCGCCAGTCGTAGCGGGGGGGGCGGCAACCCCACACACAGGAACCAGCCTCCTGCCAGCTCAACGCTTTGCCTGCTGAGGAGTCGCGCCCTATTAGGGTCGTATCCGTTGCGTCGTCAGTTGTGTGAGGTGCCTTGTGTCTGTGCCTGTCCCCGATCCGGCCGTTGCTCATTTCGGCGCGGAGGGTATGCGCCGTTTCCCCTTGTCTCGCGCACACATCAGCACAGTGCCCTCGAGTGTGCAGAAGGTCCTTGCGACAGTGGGGGTGCCGGTGCATGTGATTCCCTACTTCGAGGCCCCGGACGCGCACGAATCGGTTCCATTGGGAGTGTTTGCCGGTCATCGTGGCGGACCGCGCCCGCTGACGGAGCAGGAGGAATGGCTGCGGATCGGCACTGACCGTCTCGCGCACCTGTGCGTGCGGCCGGACGGCGCAGTGCAGGCGGTATTCCTCGGAACCGGCGAGGCGGACATGTTCGCCAGCACGAGCGTGACGACGTTCAATGCCAGTCTGGCGGTCCTGGACCGGCAGCAGGCCGTGATTGCGGCGGCACCGGACCTGCCGGCAGCGGCAGCGGCGTTCCGAGAGCTGAACACAGAACTGCGGGAGATCGACCCGTCGGCGTTCGAGGCACGGGAGAGCTGGTGGCCGCGGGTTCTGGATGATGTGCGGCACACCCTCAACTTTCCATTCTCGGCGGCGTTCGAGTACGTCGATGCTGCAGGAGAGAAGCAGATCGCCACTGAGGCGACCGGGCCTGGCCGGGCCCATCCCGAGGAACTGGTGTGGCGGAGCCTGGCCTCACGGGGGGTGGCGCCCGAACAGGTGCGCCGGGTGTACTGCGAATTGGAGGCGTGCATGATGCCGGGCCACTACTGCGCCGTTTGGATGCAGCAGACCTTCCCGGGCGCCGAATTCACCCACAGCTTTGATTACGGCATGGACGCTGAGTCGCGTGAGACGGGGCTGAAAGAGCTCATCACAGCCGCCGCCCAGCAGGCGCGTCGCCAGTGAGTGACGCAGTGTGGGAGCGGCCTGATCATGGTCGGGAACCTGCGGCGGCGGCGCTCCTGGGCTGGCTGGCAGACGAGTCCGCCCCCTCCTTGTGTCTGGTGACCGGCAGTGAAGGGTCCGGGAAGTCGGCGCTGTTGGCCTGGCTGGCTGGTCATGGGATGCGTCCTGGCATACGCGGGCCGCGTACGGTGCACGCGGTGGTGCCCTTGTCCGGGCATGGGATGCGGAGCGCGGTGTGGGTGCTCGCCGACCAGCTCGGCATCGTCGCCCGTTCGCCTTCGGAGCTGGTGGAGGTTCTGCGCGCGGATGGCCGCCGGGCGGTGCTGGTGCTTCCTGGTCTGCACGAGGCGGCTGATGCTGAGGGCGTCGCGGCCTGGGTGCACGCTCTGGCCGGCGTGGAGCAGGTGCGGCTGCTGGTGGAAGTGGTCAGCGGTCACCCCGTGCTGTCCCAGCTGTCGGACGCGCCCGCCGCCGTCATGGACCTCGACGAGCCTCGGTGGACTGATCCCCTCCGAGAGGCACCTGTGGTGGACCCGGCGCGCCAAGCTTGGCGTTCTGTCGTCGGTGCGCGCGATTCTCCGGAGACAGACTTGGGGGACCCGGTGGCGGTGTGCTCAGCGGATCCGGTGGGTGTCAGCACGGCCTACGAATCTGCGGTCGGCGATCACGGTGGACTGCGGTCTGCATGGTTGCGTGCGGGACAGGCGCTGGTGCGGGAACAGGACCCGGCAGTACGTGCGCTGATCCTGCGCTCCGCACTCGGCGATGGGTCAGACCCGCGGGTGGACGCTGCTCTGGCGTCTTGTGCGGCCGGCACGCCGTGGGAGGTGGTCTGGCGGCGGACGTCGGGAGACATTGTGCCGCCGTGGCCTGGCCCCGTCGTCGCTCTGGCCACGACTGGGGGCTCGTGGCGCGGCACGGCCGCGCTGGCGGACCACTCGGGTGTGCTGCGTACCGTGTCGCTGGCCGACGCTGCCCCCATCGGGCGTCTCGCCCGGCGCGTTCCGCAGGCCACGGCGCTCTGCGCACTGCCTGACGGTGCATTGTGGGCACTCGATGCGAGCGGGCTTCTGCACATTGCGCAATTGCCTGTTCACCGGCCCGTGTCAGGGCTGGCCGCCCTCCTCGACGACGTGCCGGGGCCAGCCGAGCAGATTCGGGATGTGCTCGCCGCTGTGCTGGCACGGCGCCCAGGAACGGCTCTGGCGATGACCGGCCGTGTCGCGGCGGTCGCCGACGGGCAGGGAGCGGTGCATAGCCTGGAGTGTGGTGGCCTGGGTGCGGGCGTGACCGCCGCTGCCCTCCACGACGGCCCTGTGACTGCGCTGGCCGCAGTGGACCTGCCGGTGGGCGGGGGTGCCGAATGGACAACGCTGCTGTATAGCGGGGGATTTGACGGGCGGGTGCGGCTGTGGGCCCCGGGGCAGGAACCGATGGCTCGTCCTGTGGTCCAACGCGGCTGCCCGGTCACCGCCTTGAGCGCCGTGCGGACCGCGGATGGGCTGGTCCTGGCGGTCGGCTGGGCTGATGGGCTGATCGGCTACCATCGTGTGGATTCCGGTGAGGTGCGTGCCTTCCGTACCGGGGCCGAGGTCAGCGCGCTGGCCGTCACCATTGAGGGATCTCTTGTGTTCGGTACTCGTGACAGGGTGTGCTGCTTGCATCCCCGCTGAGGCCGCGCGTTTCAGCAGGCTCTCGGTCCAACCTGAGTTGACGATCATTCATGTGCCCGCCAGGGTGGCAGGACTGGCCACGAGGGGAGCACGGGGCACGTGGGGAAGAATCTGCCGGACGAGCTGGTTGAGGTGCTCGATTTCGTCGGGGTCGCATGGCCCAACATCGACGAGGACGAGGTCCGGGGGTGCGCCAAGGATTACCGCAACCTTGCCAACGGGCTGCGCGACGTCATCAAAGAGGGCAACCACGCCTGCTCGCACATCGTCGCTGGCAAGAGCAAGGGCCAGACCGTCGCCGCGCTCGACCGCCGGTGGGGCAAGCTCACCAGCCGAGACCTGACCGCGTTCTCCAAGGGATTGGACGAACTCGGTGACGCACTCGACGACTGCGCCGCGTTGATCGAAGGCTGCAAAATTGCCTGCATCGCCGAGCTCGGCGCAACGGCTGGCGCTGCGACCGCTGGTGTCATCGGCATGTTCTTCACCGCCGGCCTCAGTGGCCTGCTCAGCGCGGGCGCCGTCATCGCCTGCCGGATCGCTCTGCACGAGGCCATCGACTACGCCGTCAGTGAGATCACGTCCGTGGTGACGGACCGGATCGAGGCCAAGATCCTCGACAAGATCGAGAGCGTCTTCACCGACCGGTTGGCGGCCGGGGAGGGCCCGGCGCACTATGCGCCCGGCAGCGCGGACATGGCTCAGGACCTGGCCATCGAGTTCGACGAGTTCGACCGGGCATCCGGCGGTTACCGCACCACCCGCGACAACTTCCAGACGAAGAAGGGCGAGCACAAGAGCGGAGGTGGCAAGCGCCGCAGCTCTGTGAAGAAGGACAGTCGGTTCCACAAGCTCGCCGCGGTCATGGACAAGGCCGAGGACGCCGTCGATAAGAAGGCCGACGAGACCGTCGACATGCTTGAGAAGCACGGCGGGAAGATCGATCAGAGCAAGAAGGACCACAAGGCCAAGGACAAAGAGGCCAAGAAGGGCCTCGACCAGTGCAAGGTGGAGAAGGAGGACGGCGGCGACTCTCCGATGTACCTGCTGAACGCTGACGGAACGGTGCAGCGAATCACCCCCGACGGCGGGCTGGACGCCCTGTCCAGCGACGACAAGACGCGGCTGGACGGTGTCGTCAAGGACGGCAAGGTGTGGGTTCCGGCGACTGACAAAGACAAGCGGAAGTGGAACACGCCCCAGGAACACACGGGAAAGGTGAAGTCGACCAAAGTAAAGGATCCCGCCAAAGACAATCTTGTTCAGGCCACACAGCTCGCCAGGATCGCGAGGGACGACTACAAGGGAACCAACTACGCCGCAGGACGCTACGTTGACCCGGCCACGGGGAAAGAATCGGTCCTTGTGGGGTACAGCAACAAAGCCGGGCACTCTGAAAGGATGATTGGGCGCCCTCTACTGCAAAGCGGGAAAGGTATGGGGCTTAGGAAAGTTTTCACCGAGAGGGAACCATGCAAAAAGAATCCGGAGTGCGGACGCTGGATGGATCATTACTTCAAGGAGAAGAACCCCACGTTCAAAGTTGAGCACGTGGCTGATTATTACGACGATACGGGTAAAACCACCAATCAGGAACACCGAGAGTACGTCCGTGACCTGAAGAAGGCTCATGGGAAATAGAGTGCGATAGGATCAGTGCGTGAATTTTACCGTGACACCCGGCGACCTCCTCCGCTCCTACGGCCTGAACGGCGTGGTCTACTTTCCGCGGACCGCGGACGAGATGGATGCACGCACCTCCCTGTTCCTTAGCTCTGTCGGGCTTCCCGACTCGGAAGTCTTCCACACGCGAGCCGATGTGGAGGAATTCGAAGAAGGAGACGGGGATGCCATCACTCTGGGCAGTAGGTTCGACGAGGACGGGATGACATGCCCGCCGGAGAGTCGCTCCTGGCTGAAGCTGGGGTACTTTTTCACCTCGCTTCTCGCACTTGATCCTGCGAGCGGAAAGGTTTTCTCCTTTCCCGAGGGATCCGCCGAATATCTGCTGATTCACCGCGATATCGAATCCCTGGTTTACAGCTTTATTGAGTTCCGCAAAATCGAAGTGGGCCACGAGAACGAGGAAGACCCCGAGGAGCTGAGCACCCGGTTCCGCGAGACTGTCGGCCAGTTCGATGCAACTCCGTTCACTGAGGAGGAATCCCCCTGGAACCTGGCGCTGGAAGAACTGGAGAATGAGATCTGGTGACCCACGGCCCCGGTCAGTCACCACTTGCAGTCCCTCATACGCCTCTGCAAGGCTGCGGCCCGGCACGGAGACTCGGATCTGAAATCTGCAGCCTCGACGCACTACCAATGCCCCTGACTTAGTATGTGACTCTGTCGGAGATGAGGACCTCAGGGGCCCTAAAGGGTTCTGGGCAACTGTGGTCTTACTCAGATTGAGCCACTTCAGGGAACATCAGTTGCCCGATTGGCTTCCCCCTTCCACTGATCCGGCAAATGGGTAACGGTAAGACGGAGGGAGTCCTTCGCGGCTCGGGCAGCGCTCGTTAGCCAAAGCACTTGCACGGGGCTCGTTTGGCGGCGCGCAACGGAAATCACCAAAATATTTCTCACGGACGAATAAAGTCGATCCTAAGGATATGACGACCCTACCGTCGACGATTCTGCAGACGACCTGGTCGGACTGTACGCAGATTTTCATCTCCCCCTGGGCATCTTGTAACGCGGAGATTTGATGGCAGTTTCTGACGGAGTTCGGCCCGGCACCAGCCCACCGGTCGCACTCTCTTGCGTGCCAGTAGCTTGTGAGGGCTTCTCGGATATTCGCCCATGACGAACTCCATCGGGGTTGGGGAAGGCTGAGCCCGGAGTGCGATCGCGAGGAGGATCTGCCTTGGAGCGTGGCACGACTGCCTCGTCGCGGCTCGAGCAATGCTCAAGACCTGTGGATTGGGTTCGGGTTGGCACGCGAAGGATGTACCTTCCCGAATGATCCTGTGATGGTCATCGAGTAGGCCGACGTTCGCTGCGTCGGCCGAGAAGGCACGCCCGTGCTCACGGTAGTCAACGAAGGCGGAACGACACCACACGGCTCCTTGATTGACGAGATCGTCCGCGAGGGCGCGAGGCGGATGCTGGCCGCCGCTCTGGAAGCAGAAGTCAACGCCTACTTAGCCGAGTTGGCCGATCAGCGGGACGATTCCGGCCGTCGTCTGGTTGTGCGCAACGGTTTCCACCAGCCGCGGGAGGTGACGACTGCGGCCGGGGCGATCGAAGTGAGGGCCCCGCGGGTCAACGACAAACGCCTCGACGAGGCCACCGGCGAACGCAAGCGGTTCTCCTCGGCAATCCTGCCGCCCTGGGCCCGTAAATCCCCGAAGATCAGTGAGGTGCTGCCGCTGCTTTACCTCCACGGCCTGTCGTCCGGGGACTTCGTGCCAGCGCTGGAGCAGTTCCTCGGCTCCTCCGCCGGCCTCTCGCCCGCGACAATCACGCGGCTGACGGCGCGGTGGCAGGCCGATCACAAGGTGTTCATGGACCGCGACCTGTCCGCCACGGACTACGTCTATGTCTGGGCTGATGTTGTTCACCTGCGCATTCGCCTGGAGGAGGCGAAGGCCGCCGTCCTGGTCATGGTCGGCGTGCGGGCGGACGGTGCCAAGGAGTTGATCGCGATGACCGACGGCTACCGCGAATCGTCCGAGGCATGGGCGGGACTGTGCCCGCCGGGGCATGCGGGCCCCCGTCCTGGCCGTCGGCGACGGAGCACTCGGCTTCTGGAACGCGTTGAACGAGGTGTTCCCCGAGACCCTCCACCAGCGGTGCTGGGTGCACAAGACCGCGAACGTGCTCGACGCGCTGCCGAAGTCGGCCCAGCCCGCGGCTAAGCGAGCGATCCAGGAGATCTACAACGCCGAGGGCAAAGAGCACGCGGCCAAGGCCATCGCCGCGTTCGCCAAGCAGTACGGGACGAAGTACCCCAAGGTCGTCAAGCGGCTCACGAACGACGAGGAGGAACTGCTGGCGTTCTTTGACTTCCCCGCCGAGCACTGGATCCACCTGCGGACCACCAACCCCATCGAGTCGACCTTCGCCACCGTGCGCCTTCGGACCAAGGTCACCAGGGGCGCCGGCAGCCGGGCCGCCGCCCTCGCGATGGTCTTCAAGCTCATCGAGGCAGCCCAGGAACGCTGGCGGGCAGTAAATGCACCCCACCTCGTCGCCCTGGTCCGGGCCGGCGCCCGCTTCGAACGCGGCCACCTCGTCAAACACCCCGAAACTCACGCGGCCTGACACCCCTGAATCGTTGCTGTGTCAGTGCCGACGTTTAGGGTTCGGCACCATGCGCGAGGCCGGGAGGGGCAGTCATGTCTGAGGATCCGATCGACATGATCCGCCTGGAGGGGGACGGCAATAGCGTCATTCTCCGGATCACGGGGGCAGAGGGGAGGAAGCGTTCCGGCAAGCCCGATGTCCTGGTCGGAGAGTTCCTGGTCGATACGCCCTTTGTCCGTGGCACCCTCAAGACCTGGATCTTCCCCGAGAGCCTGCGGGAGTGGCAGCAGGCCCTGGACTCGCTCGACGCGGGGCAGAACATTTCCTGGCGCGAGGGGCACAGCGCTCCGTGGCTGTTCATCGAACTCGACGAGGACGATGACCGGTGCCGGGTCACGATCAAGGACCTCTCCATATCTCTGACGACGGTGACGGTCACCGTCCCACTGGTCGATGCCTGGTTCGACGACGCGTACCGACGCCTTGAGTTGGTATGGGAGACCTGGCAGATGCCCGACGACTGAACCATGGTCAACGAACGCTGATGCGCAGCCCGATGAGAGGCTCGGCATGGCTTGATCCACAAGTCTTGACTATTACTCGGTCGGCTCGGCATGGGCGGTGTTGCACCGGCCGCCTCGGACAACCGGCCCCCGCTGCACTGGCGGGCCTCTCGGCCCTGGTGGGCAACGCCCGCCCGCTGCGCGTCGCCCCAGAGTTCGTCGGGGTCATCTCCTGGCGGCGGCCACAGGTACCTGCACCCGTCGACTGTCTGCCAGTTCCTTGCGCCCCTTCGGATTGCGGTCGGCGAGCCCGGGCTGGGGGTTGCGGCAGTCCCACCCGGCTTCCCAGCCTGGTTCGCTTACCTCGGGTCGAGGTGGCCAAGGCGCTGGCAGCTTCTCAGTGGGGTTCGTCGGGCTGGCCCTGCAGGTGTTGTTTCACCCAGGAGAGACCGCCGAGGTCGAGGCGGGTGCGGGTGCGGGTGACAGCCACATACGCAAGGCGGGCTTCGGTGGGGTCGATGGGGCCTGGCACCAGCTGTCCGGTCTCGTCGCGGGTGTCCCGGGGCGGGTTGAAGTCGTCGGCGATCCGTACGCGTTCCCATTCGCGCCCTTTGGACTTGTGGGCGGTCGAGACGGTCACCTGGGCGTGCTGTTCGGGGGTGAGTTGAGCGACGGCGGCGAGGATGGACACAGTGCCGTGGGTGTCGACCAGGTCGACGAAGGGCTGCAGGTCGCATCCCGCGGGGTCATGGGCAGCGTATTCCTGGAGGTCGGACCAGGTGGCGAAGAGAACGAGTTCCGGATGGTGTGTGCGGCGTCCTGCTTTGAGGTCGTCGGCGGCCAGCGCGAGGGCGCGCAGGCCGGCTCCTCCCCCGGCGAGCGCGACGCGGGCACCGGCGTGCAGCAGGTGCATCACCTGGGTCATGGCGCCGACGTTGGTGCGGCACAGTACGGCGTCGGGCTGCTGGACGGGGCCGAGTTCGGTGGGCACGGCGGGGGTTCCGGTCAGGCGCAGGGAGGCGTCGGCAAGGGTCAGCCACCGGTTGGCCTCGGTGGCGAGGTGCGGGCCGAAGCGGAAGGACTGGGACAGGGCCAGGTGAGTTCCGCCGAAGCCGCTCATCACGTCTTTGGCGCCGCGCCACTGGTAGATGGCCTGGGCGGAGTCGCCGACCATCACGAGTTGGGCGTGGTCGCGTTGGCGGTTGAAGACGTGCTCGACGACCGGGTTGGTGTCCTGGGCTTCGTCCAGGAGGAGGAAGTCGGTGCGCAGGGTGGGGTCGGTCAGTGACCACATCTTGAGGTAGTGGTCGTGTTCGAAGCGGACGGCGCCGTCGTCGGGGTGCTGGAGGTCGGCCCAGGCCTTGCGGGCGAACGGGGCGATGTGGGTGGCGAACTCGTGGTGGTGGTCGGGGTCTTCCAGTCCGCGCAGGCGGGGGACGTGCCGGTGGGTGAGGGTGGGGTCGGCGGAGTGGCAGAAGCGGGTGACGGTGCGCAGCGTGGCGTAGGAGAGCGCGGTGGGGGTCAGGTTGCGGTCGCCGATGGAGATGGTGTGGTTGATGCCTAGTAGTGCTTGGTCATGTGGGATCTGTGATGGCGTGTCTTCTTGATCGGCGGTGTCGTTGACTGGATGTGCTGAGTGAGGAGTTGGCTGCGGT
>NZ_JBIAMU010000037.1:0-51808 GCF_042874215.1 Streptomyces sp. NPDC004111 | reverse complement strand
AGAAGGACATCGCCCGGCTGCTCGCGGTGGCCTGGTGGGACTGGCCCGCCGAGCACCTCACCGCACACGTACGGACCCTCATGTCCGGCAGCGTCCGCCAGTTGCAGCAGGCGGCCCCCTCCCGTCCGAACACGTGATCCCGGCGCGCCCACGTGCGCGCCTCCACCTCCCGGAAATGAGCTGCCCCATGCCCGCCACCGACCCGACGCCCTTCGCCGACTGGCTCCGCGGCCACGCCGCGTCCCTCGACCATCTCGACCCGGCAGCACCCCTGGAAGACCTGGAACCGCTGCGCGGCATCCTCGACGGCGCCCGGGTGGTCGCTCTCGGCGAACACTCCCACTTCATCGCCGAATTCGCCGCGGTGCGACAGCGCATCCTGCGCTTCCTCGTCGAGCGCTGCGGATTCACCGTCCTGGCCTTCGAATACGGCTTCAGCGAAGCCCTCCGGCTCGACGCCTGGGCCCATGGCGAAGGCGCGGACGACGACCTCTCCGCACTCCTGGCGACCGCGGTCCCCATCGGCATCCAGGAGCCCTTGCGCTTTCTGCGCCGGCACAACCGCACGGCCACCGAACCGGTCCGTTTCGCGGGGACCGACATCCCCGCGGCCGGCGGGTCGCTGCTCCCCGCCCTGGCCCCGGTCGCCGACTACCTCCACGACATCGACCCGGAAGCCCTGCCGGCGGTCCGGAGCGCAACCGCGATCGCCGCGTCCTTCGCCGGTGACTCCGCAGCCCTGGCCGCACCCGCATGGGCGCGGCTGCCCAGCGCCGACCAGGACGCGCTCACCGCGCTTCTGTCGCGACTGCTCCTGCGATTCCGCTGCCTGAAACCGCTGTACCTCTCCCGCGGAGACGAGCACAGCTACGACACCGCGCTGCGCTGCCTGGAGGCCGCCCGCCACGGCGACCACACATTCCGCGCCATGGCCGCTCTCTTTGCCGGGAACGGTCTCACCGCCGACACCTCCGCCCGCGACCACTTCATGGCCGAATCACTTCTGTGGCACCTGGACCGGCTCGATCCCGCGGCCCGCGTCGTACTGATGGCGCACAACGCCCACATCCAGAAGTCGCCGGTCGTCTTCGACGGCCACCTCGCAGGGCTCCCCATGGGGCAGTACCTGCATCACGCCCTCGGTGACACGTACTTCGCCCTCGGCCTGACCAGCGTCACCGGCCACACCGCCGAAATGCGCCGCGACGAGGCGGCCCCCTTCGGTTTCACCGTCCACGACACCCCTCTGGAGCCGCCCACGCCAGGCAGCATCGAAGCGGCCTACGCCGACAGCGGCCTCGCCATAGCAGTCGCCGATCTCCGGCGGGCACGGACCACAGGCCTCGTCAGCCCCAACCGCATCCGAATGCAGAGCATCTACCAGCACACCCCGGTCGTCGACGCGTTCGACGGCATTCTCAGTGTCCCCACCTCCACCACCACCGCTCTGGAGAAGCCATGACGAGCAGATTCACCGAATTGGTCATCGACTGTCACGACCCCGAGCGCCTCGCGGCCTTCTGGTGTGCGGTCCTGGACTTCACGGTGCTCGACCGCGGGGAAGGCAGGGTCGAGATCGGCTCGTGGGAACCGACCGCCGAGGCCATCCGGGCCGGCCAGATGCCGCCGACGATCATGTTCATTCAGGTGCCCGAGGGAAAGTCATTGAAGAACCGGCTCCACCTCGACGTGAGTCCCATCGACGCCGACACCCACACCGAGGCGGCCAGGCTGATCAGCCTCGGCGCCACCAAGGTCGACGTGGGTCAGGGCCCCGCCCGCAGCTGGGTGGTCATGGCCGATCCCGAAGGCAACGAGTTCGATGTCCTGCGCACCCTGGCACCCGCCACCCCCACCATGCCCACCGCGCAGTCAGGATCCTAGGTGTGCCCGCTCCCGCCCTGGCCGCCGCGATTCAGCGATGCATGGGGCCCACATCGCCCTTGTTGCTGAGGGGGCACGTACATCGACTCCAGTGCTGGCGCGGGAGCGCGGCGGCTTCAACCGGGCTGGTGCGCGCGGCCGCAGCGCCCCGCCGCCGGGGGTGCGACCAGTTCGACCAGTGCTAAATCCGTGACGGCTCGCTGATCCCGGACCAGAATTCCGCTACGACCGTTGCGTAAAAGGCGAGGGGGTCGTATGGTCCATTTACGAAACCGGCGTATCGAAATAGTGAGGGGGCGGGCATGGCGCAACGGGGCAGGCCCCGTGACGCGGAGACGGACGACCGGATCCTGCGGGCGGCACTGGAGCAGCTGTTGGCGTACGGCTACGGCGGCTTCGTCGTGGACAAGGTCGCCGAGCAGGCCCAAGTGGCCAAGACGACGCTGTACCGGCGTTGGCCCACCAAGGACCATCTGGTTGTCGCAGTGATAGCCCGCATGCAGGACGACGTGACCGTCCCGGACACCGGTGACGTTCACGCGGATCTCATCGACTACGCGGAGCAGATCGCTCTGGGGCTCAACCGCATGCGGCGTGCCGGGCGAGAGGGCGAGGCGGACGACGCTTCGGCGGGCGTGGTTGCCGAACTGGTCGCCGCGGCCGCCCGCCATCCCGACGTGGGCGCACTGGTACGGACATTGTTCGCCCGGCGCAACGAGCTCGTCCTGGAGCTGATCGACCGTGCCCGCCGGCGCGGCGCCCTCCGCTCCGACACCGACCCCGGTGTGCTGTTCGACCAGCTCGCCGGGGCCCTCTACTACCGGCTCCTGGTCACCGGTCAGCCGATCGACCGCAGTTACGCCGAACGCCTTGTCACCGGCGCCCTCCGCGGCGTCCTTCCTCCCAGGGAGAGCTGATGACCGCATTACCGGAAACGGCAGAATCCACGGAAACACAACAGAGGCCCGTCTCGCCTCGCCGGAAGCGCAAGGGCCGCCGTCTGCTCGCCATTCTCGTGCCGCTCATTGTCCTGCTGGCCGCCTACACGGTCTGGACGAACGCCCGCTCCTACAACCTGAGTTCCTCCATCGAGCTGGACGCCACCCCTGAGGACGCCTGGCGGGCCCTCGCCGACCTGTCCGCCTACGACGAGTGGAACCCGTTCATCGTCTCCGCCGACGGCACCGTCCAGAAGGGGGCCACCTTGCACCTGGTGATGCGCGATGCGACGGGAGACACCACCTTCACACCCACGGTGCTGGCCGCTGAGACCGGCAAAGAACTGCGCTGGATCGGCCGGATCGGTCCAGGCTGGATCTTCGACGGTGAACACCGGTTCCTGCTGGAGTCGCTGGGGGAGCACCGGGTCAGGCTGACGCAGACCGAAAGCTTCCGCGGCGTGCTGGTCCCGTTCTTCCGGAACTACCTGCATTCCCACACACTGCCGCAGTTCGATGCGATGAACCGGGCGCTAGCCGATCGTATCGCCACACTTCGGACGTCATGACCCACCGCAGTTGGGACCGCCGGCAAGCCGTCCACGACGTCTCCCACCCGCGGGCCGGCCAACGCCGCGGCCCACCTGCGGGACTTCGCCACCGACGTCGAACGCCTTCTGACGTTACTGGACGTTACTGACTGACACCGACCGGGGCGCCGGCCACGCCTGAAGCCTGCGCCTGCGCCCGGTTCGGCTCCAAGCGTCAAGCGTCCCCCTGGAGGCCAGTAGGCGACGCCGCTTGCACCCCTTCACCAGGGCCCGCAGGGCCGTCCCGCAGACGGACTACGCCCGCGCTGGCCGGGGGTCCAGGACGCCAGTCGGCGCAGGGCCGCCTCCACCCGGTCACCTGCCCCCCGCAGCCGCCGGTTGTACCCACTTTGCGACAGCCGTCGCACGGGCCCGCGGCGGTGCGCGGCCGAGCGCCAGCGACGTCCTGACGGCGACCGGAAGTTCCGGCCTGCGCGGCTGGGCACCCATAGCAGGGCCATTACCGTGAGCCCAGGCACTGCCAGGAGAGTGCGCTCCTTCGCTGAAAGGCTCCGGCTTCTACTGCCATCAGGCGCTGGCCGGAATGGTCCCCTTCGATACGGTGGCGGAGGCGGATCGGGTGCTGGCCTTCCGTCACACCAACCCGTCGTGCCCTGTCCACTGCGGGGGACGGCGGGCAGGGCGACGCAGGCCTGGGGGAGTGTGCCGGGGCTGGCCGGCTCCTCGTCCGCGACGACACGGGACCTCACCCGCGGGCACCTGTTCATGCCACTCCGGCAAGTCGCCACCGGACCCGGACCCCGCCGGGCTCGCCGGGACCGCGCGCCGTGGTATCACGCGCCGTGCTGGATCCGGCCCTGTACGACGGTGGCCAGCACCGGGTTGACCGCCTGCTGCTCGGGGGTGAGGGTGAGCGGGTTGGCGGCCAGTACGGTCAGGTCGGCGAGATGCCCCTCCTTGACCCGTCCTGCGTGGCCCGCGTGCCCGGCGGCGGCCGCGGCGTGGGTGGTGTAGCCCTCGTGGGCCATCCGCGCCGTCAGCGCCTGCTCCGGCTGGACCGGGGCGCACCCGGGCCTCTCCACGGGACGGCGCAGCTGGGCGTCGGCCATCATCGCGCGCGGGTCGGAGGGGGTCACCGGCCAGTCGGAGCCGAGCGCGAGGGTGACCCCGCGGTCGCGCAGGTCCCGGCAGCGCCAGCCGCGTGCGGCGCGCTCCTCGCCGAGCCGTACGGACCAGTTGTCGGTGCGGTCGGCGCGGGTGTGGTGGGTGCCGTGGACCGGTTGCATGCTGGCGACGACGCCCAGCCGTACGAACTCCTCCACCAGTTCGTCCGGCACGGTCTCGATGTGCTCGATCCGGTGCGGCACCAGGTGCCGGGCGTCTCCGGCGCCTTCGATCGCGGCCAGGGCGTGTGCCACTCCGGCGTCGCCGATCGCGTGCGTGGCGGTGGGGATGCCGGCCCGGACGAAGTACCTGAGGGCGCGTGCGTAGCTCCCGGGGTCGCGCCAGGCGGGTTCCTGGTTCTCGCCGTACACGTCGGGGTGTTCCAGCCACGCCGTACCGTTGTCGATGGTGCCGTCCACGAAGAACTTGACGCCCTCGACGGTCCACCGCCGTCCGTGCCGCCCCTGCAGTGAGCACAGCGCGTCCCAGTCGGCCACGCCGGTCCCGGGCATGCACCACGGGGAGAGGCGCAGCCGGAGCGGGAGTTCGGTGCGCTCCTCGATTGCTTCGAGCAGTTCCAGGGTGCCGTCCGCCAGGTCCATGACGTGGGCGCCGGTCAGACCGCAGGCGGCCATCTGCCGCAGCCGGTCGAGCACAGCCTCGACATCGTCCTCGAAGGTGAACCGGGGCAGCACCGGGTCCATGAGGCCCATGGCGCCCGCTTCGAGCAGCAGTCCGGTGGGGGTGCCGTCCGGGCCGAGCTCGACGGAGGAGCTGTCGGCGAAGGTCTCGCCGCCCCTTATCCCGGCGAGTGCGAGTGCCGCGGGACTGGCCACAGCCGAGTGGGCGTCGCGCAGCCGCAGGTGTACGGGGCGGCCCTCCAGCGCTTCCGCGAACACGCGGCCGTTCATCGGCCCGTCGGCGAAAACATTGGGGTCGAGCCCCCAGCCGAGCAACCACCCCTGCTCGCCCAGGGGTTCGGTGGCCCGCAGCGCCTCGATCACGGCGGGCAGGGTGAGGTCGGTGAGGTCCGCGCCGCGCGCCAGGCCGGTGACGCCGCCGACGGGGTGCGAGTGCGCGTCGGTGAGACCGGGCAGGAGGGTCGCGGCTCCGAAGTCGACGACCTCGGTGGCGGGGCCGCGGTGCGCGTCGAGCACCTCGGGCCCGCCGACGGCGAGGATGCGCTCGCCCCGGACGGCGACGGCACGCGCGGTGGGGCGCTGTTCGTCGAACGTCTCGATGTGGGCGGCGAGATAGACGGTGTCGGCGATGGAGTGCGCGGGGGCAGGTGCGGGTGCGGGGGCGTGGGTGGTCTCGGGGGCGGTCATGGGTGTTTCCTTCACTTCGGCAGGGGAGTGGTCTGGACGCCGGGGGTGGGGGCGGCGGGTGTACGAGTGGGTTCGGGGGCGGGAGTGGCCGAGGCGGCGGCGGGCCTGGCTTCGGCCTTCGTGTCATGGGTGGGGCCGGGGTCGGCTTCCGCGTTCCGGGGGGCGCCTTCAGCGACGCCTCCGGCCTCACCGCGCCCACCCGCCTCATCGATCGCGCCGCCGTGTTCGCTCACCCCGCTGCGGCGGGAGACCAGCAGCAGGATCACGCCGGTCACGACGCTCGGCACGGCGACGGTCAGCCCGAACACCACGGGCGCCGCACGGCTGAACAGTGCGCCGCCGACCACCGGTGCGAACGCGATGCCAATGATGTAGACGCTCTGCACGAGCAGGCCGACCCGCCCGGACAGCGCCATCCTGGCCGCCAGTCCGAAAACGAGCGCCAGGATGGCCCCGTACAGGACGCCCCAGACGGTGAGCGCTGTGCCGTAGACGGCCGGGCCGCTCGCAGTGGCGATGAGGAACTTGCAGACGGTGCTGACGGCCAGGATGACGAGGATCGACCAGGACCGGCCGATCCGCTTGAGCGCCACCGGCGCCAGCAGGGCCCCGAGGAGTCCGCCCACGATCTTCAGCGAGAGCAGTTGCGAGGAGGTGTCGGCGGTCAGCCCGACCTGGCCGGTCGCGATGTTCCCGGCCATCGAGTAGACCATGTCCTCGGTCAGCGACCACGCCCCGAAGACCAGGGCCAGCACGATGGCGAGCGTGCCGAACCGCTCGCCGCCGGGTACCAGGGGCTTCCCGGCGAGCCCGGCTTGCTCCCCCGAGCCCTCCGTGTCCTCCGTGGGCGGTTGGGCCGGCAGGTTGGGCAGTGCCCCGGCGAAGCAGAACCCGGTGATTCCGGCCCCGGCCAGCACCAGCAGAACGGTGCGCAGTCCGTCGCCGAGGAGGGGTACGACGGCCAGCAAGAGTGCCGCCATCACCCGGTTGACGACGACCACGGTGCTCGTCGTCCGGTCCGGGTCCACCGTGGCAGCCGACGCCGCGGTGCCCGCCGCGACCACGATGCCGCAGCCCATTCCGCCCACGACGATGCCGCCCGCCACCACCGCCTGTTGTGGGAACAGGGCCGCGATGCCGAATCCGGCTGTCATCGTCGCGAGGCCGTACCGCGCGATGCGCGGCCGGTCGCCCCGGGTCACGTACCGGTTCGCGGCGAACAGGGCGAGCGCCGTGCCCAGCGACATGCCCGTGGCCACCGCACCGGCGCCGGTCACGCTCATCCCCAGGTCGGCGACGAGTCCGCCGATGAGTACGGGCACCAGGTTGGCCGCCAGGAAGGCGACCACCGAGGTCCCCACGAAACTGGTGATCACACGGGGCGTCAGCGACGCGAGGGCACGATTCATGTTGCCTCCTTCACGACTCACGGATTCACAACTCACGACTCACGGATTCGCCGCTGCACGGCTCACGGGCGCGGCTGACGGGCAGGGCTCACGGATGCGGCTCGGGACCGGACGGGTCCGCGCCGGGCAGCCTCCTTTGAGGCACGCGGGGACGAGACGGCCGGACGGCCACATGCAGTGATGCCCGTCACGCCCGCCGCGACGTTGGATCACGCTAGGGAGGTAAAACGTTTTATACAATCCCCTGTCCGCAGTGCTTCGTTGACAACTCGGGAGGGGAAAACGCATGGCACGCAGGCAGGGCGTCACCATCAAGGAGGTGGCCCGCGCGGCGGGGGTGTCCATCACCGCCGTGTCCCACACGCTGAACGGCAAGGGCACCCTCAGTGCCGCCACCCGCGCGCACATCCGTGTCGTGGCCGAGGAGTTGGGGTACGAGGCCGACGCCTTCGCCCGGGGACTGCGGCAGTCCCCGATAGGTGCGGTGGGGCTGGTGCTCCGCTCGCTCGACGCGCTGGGCGACTACGCGCCGGCGGGCGTGGACGTCTTCGAACGCTTCGTGGGTACGGCGGTCTCCCAGGCGCTGAACCGGGGGCTCACCCTCACCCTCGTACCCGATCTGACCCGCACCCCGGTGCCCCCGCTGGCCTTCGCCATGGACGGCTACATCGTCACCAACCCGCACCTGGACGACCCGGTCGTCGCGCTGCTGGAGAAGCGTTCCATCCCGTACGTCACATACGGCGCCGTACCCGGCCGGCCGGACTTCACCCACTGGGCGGGCGAGGACGACCCGGCCTCGATGCGGCTGGTGCTCGCGCACCTGGAGAGCGGCGGGGCTCGCGACGTGGCCCTGGTACGCGGTACCGACAACAACGCCTGGAACAGCGACAACGAGCGTGCGTACCAGGGCTGGTGCGCCGAGCGGGGGCGCGCCGCACGGGTGTTCCGGCTCACCGAGGGCGCGGGGGTGGCCGGCGGGGCAAAGCTCGCCGGGCGCATCGCCGAGGACGGACTGCCGGACGCCGTCGTATGCCTGACGGGCCGCCATGCGGCGGGGCTTCAGCAGGGACTGACGGCTCGGGGCGTCCGTGTACCGGAGCAGCTGATGGTCGTCACCGGCTCTGACTCGGAGCACGCCCGCGCCGCGCGCCCCGCCATCTCCGCCGTGTCCCGCAACCCGGTCGACAGTGTGGCCGCCCTGCTGGACATCCTCCAGGCCCTCATCGCCGACCGCCCGGCCCTGGCCCCCCGGCTGACCAGAGCCCACTTCCGGCCACGCGCGTCGTCCGACCGCCCGGGGGCGGGCCGCGCCTGACGAGGGGCGCCGCCTGGGTGGCGGATCGGCCGGTGTGCGCCCGTGAGCCGACTTCGGCCTCTCTGGTCGCGCAGTACCGTCGCGCCACGGAACCGTGGTGGTGCACCGAACCGGGCGGCTCGCCTCAATCTGTGCCTGTCCCTGGGTAGTTGATGAGGTGGCACTGCCGACGGGGGCAAAGTGTGAGCTGCGCCACAATCCCAGGATGGTTGAGGAATCAACGTCTAGAGTGTCCGTTTTTATCGAATTTTGTTGGCAGTTGACGCCTACTTCGCCGCTGGGGCAGATTCTCCTCAGCACCCCCTCGTTCACCTGGCTGTCACGGCCCTCTCGACTTCTCCATGCCTGGAGCATCTGCATGCCCGACCTGACTGCCCCGCCCGCAGCAGTCACCACCGACACCCCTGCATCGGAGCGAACCCCCGCGCAGGACAACCGCGTCTTCGGCAAGGTGGCCCGTCACCGCGGCAACGGGTCCGCGGGCGCCCGGCCACAGGACATCGAACTGTTCGACGCCACCCTCGCCCTGCCGGAAGCGCCCTCCGCGGACGCACGCCCTGCGGCAGAAACTTCCCGGCGCGTACGCGTGCGCAGGGCCCGGCGCACCGGATCCGCGAGAGCGCACGAGCGTGAGCGGCGCACCGGCTTGGCGATGCCGCTCCTGATCACCGGCACCCTCGCCGCAGTGATCGGGCTGTCGGCCGGCCTCACCGCCGTACTGGACACCTCGCCCCGCGAGCGGAACCTGGCGATGCCCGACGTCCCTCCGCCCAGCACGTCGCCGGACACCGAACTGCCTGCCGTTCCCCAGGCCGCCGCCTCACCGCCCGCAGCGTCCGTCGCACCGGTCAGGCCGCCTGCGGCCGCCATCGCCCGACCGACGAAGTCGTCCGCCCAGCCCACCGCACGGCAACCCACCGCACCGCAGCCCGCCGTACGGCAGCCCACCGCATCGCAGCCCGCAGCGCCGCCGGCCCACAGTCCCCACCCGGCCGGCCCCGCACGCACGGACGCTCTCCAACTCGGCAGCACGGGGCCCGGTGTGGCAGACCTTCAGCGCCGTCTCCAGCAGCTTCAGCTGTATCTGGGGCCGGCCGACGGGACGTTCACCGCCCCGGTGGAAGTGGCCTTGAGCCGCTTCCAGATATCCCGGGCCATTCCGGAGCGGAGCGGCGTGTACGGCCCGCTGACCCGCGCGGCCCTGCACGCCGAGACCGGCCGGAACCTCCACACCGGGCGCCACGAGGGGCAATGAGCCTGGAGGTACGGCGCGAGAAGGACCGCGACATCACTCGCGCGTTCATCCCCGTACGTGACGTTCGACAAGGTGACGACCGGTGCGCCCAGTGCCATCGGGGCCACCACCTCCCGGGCGCCGGGCCACAGCGTGAAACCGGGCGGGCGGTGGTCGTGAGGAAGACCGCCGGGGAGAATCCCGAACTCCGCACGGACCCCGTCCACCGTGACCAAGGCGCTGCGCAGGTCCAGCGGAGCGGTATTGGCGACGAGGGTGCAGGCAGGGCGACGCTTCTCTACGGGATCAGCACCTCTACACGTCTGTGGGAAAGTGCTCGCATGATGCAAGAGCCCAGTGCGGATGTTCATCCGCTCGACCAACATCGTGACCCGTTGCGCGTAGACCTCGTCCGGGGCTTGGCCGCCCAGGTGGCAGCCCACTACGGCGGCGACCTCACGCGGATGCGACGCGCCAACGGGTACTCGAACGCGACGTGGGTCGGTGACGGCATCGCCGTGCGGATCGCGCACACGCCCGTCGACATGACTCGCGAGGCCGCGCTCGTGCGGGCTCTGCCACGAGAGGTCGGGCACCCGGAGATCCTCGGAGAGGGCACTGCTGAGGGCCACGGATGGATCGTGACCGCGGAGGTCCGCGCCCAGAACCTGCACGAGGCGTGGCCGACGCTGACACCTGCGGAGCAACGACAGGCGATCCGTCAGCTGTGGGCTCGAAGCCTGATCGTGCACGACGCGAGCCCGTCTCTCAGGACGCATGTCGCATCGCACGGGGGATTTGTACCGGCGACGTTCGGCGATGCCACGGCGGCGGCCAGACGCGCCGAAGCCGCACTGGGACTCTCCAGCGACCAGCAGTCGCGGCTCCACAAAGTCCTCGGGGACTACTTCCGGGCTGCACCGGTGGTCGAGCAGACCGTCAACCACGGCGACCTCGCCCTGATGAACGCCCTGTGGGACGGTGAGGTCGTCGCCCTGCTGGACTTCGAGTTCGCCGTGCTCGGTCCCATCGAGATCGACCTGTGCCGGCTGGTATGCGAAGCCCGCGTATCCGAGGAAGGCCACCACGTCGATTCGGAGGCAGGCGCCGCCGCTGTGGAGATCGCCGCTCGTCACATGGATCCGGTTCACGGTCGCGCGCTGATCCATGGCGCCGCGGTTCTCGACCAGCTCCGCGACCTCGACATCTTTCTCACCCTCGACTCGGCCGAGGAACGTCGGGAGGACTGGCGTCCGGGCCGCCTGCTCACCGACCTCCTCGACACCGAGGGCGGCTATCTCGCGCCCCTGCTCAGGTAACCGGCTTCTGCACGGCGCGAGGGCGAAGCCCAGCGCGATAGCCGTGCAGGGGTGAGGAGGGCGGAGGCTGTGCCGGTGCAGGTCCTCTTCGACCAGTCGCGGCCGGCCCTTTGCGGGATGCTGCGGGTCATGAGGGTGATGGACCAGGCCAGACCAGTAGCCAATCTCTACGCACATCAGGCAAGTTGAGCTCACGCAGTGGCAGCGTTCGCATCATCACGGGCCTCGGGGGAGTCAGCCAAGCCCCCCGGGGGCCCGGCATTACGAAGTCATCTGATCTCACTCCGAGGGCGGCGCCGAACAGCGACAGGAAGCCACAGGGTGCGCTCGTGCGTCGGGGGTGCGGCCGAGCAGGAGGCCGCCCAGGACAGTGCCGCTGAGCCGCGGACCAGGGCCTTCAGAAGGTGGTCGGCTTCGCCCCCCCCGGGGCGCTGTGTGCGGACGGCCACCGTCTACCTGGCCGGACTCCACACCGCCGGCATCTTTCTCTGGCCTGCCCGACCTTTGAACCTCAGGCGTGACTGTGGACGTTGATGACACTTCCGTCGGGTGCCTGAACAAGGAAGCGTCGGATTCCCCATGGTTCCGTGGTCAAGGGATAGACCACCCGGTACCCCTGGCCCTCGGCTGCGGCGTACGCGGCGTCAACATCCGCGACTTCGACCGCCAGTGTCGAACGGGCGGTCTGCGGGTCCCATGAGTCTGCGACAGTTGAGACCACGGTCATCTGCGCCGTCGGGTTACCGGGCGAGGCCAACATCAAGAAGCCGGGCTCGTCCATGCGCACGTCCATGCCGAGAAAATCACTGTAGAAGCTTCGGCTCTCTTCGATGTCCTGCGAGACGACGTTGGGCACGATGCGACGGATCGTCATCCTCGCACTCTAGCGATGGACCGCGCCCACAGCATGATCCAAGTGCGCATTGCGGTGTGTGGACGAGGGGTCGCCGGTGTGGCCTTCCGGCCAGTGGTTGACCCAGTTGCACAGGGCGCAGGCGTACCGGCCGTTGATGCCGTCATCGTCGGCGTGGCAGCACGGGCAGGTCGAGCGGGTGATCTCCAGCAGCACGGGCCCAGACGGCTCCATGCCTTTCCGTCTTCCCGGGTACGGGCGGGCATCACCACGCCCGGCCCCGAAACCGCGTCTCTCCGCAAGCTTCCTTCGGGGGCGGTAGCGCACAGTTGCTGCCCCCGGGGTGTGTGTGGTGGGCCCCGGCAGCGGAGCAGTGCGGCGGGCCCTGTTGCGGCACACCGGCATCCATGGCACAGGTGATCACCTGGTGCGGGGGACCCACGCCCATCCGGAACCGGCCGGGGCCCGGCCCGGATCCGGCAGGCAACGGCCCGCCGTGCCCGCCCGTGTCGGGTGGGGGCGAGCACGTATCTCCGGGGGTCAGGCGGGGGTGATGTTCTCCGCCTGCGGGCCCTTCTGGCCCTGGGTGATGTCGAAGGTGACGGCCTGGCCTTCCTGGAGCTCGCGGAAGCCGGAGGCGTTGATGTGGGAGTAGTGGGCGAAGACATCAGGGCCTCCGTCGTCCTGCTGGATGAAGCCGAAGCCCTTTTCCGAGTTGAACCACTTCACGGTGCCCGTTGCCATGCGCTGTGCCTTTCACGTACTGCCCGGCCCGCATGGTGCGGAACCTGGCCGTCATCGCGCGGCCCGGCAGGGGTGTGAACTGGCCCCACCCCTGCAAGGCCGTGCCACCACAGCACCTCGTCATGCTCGGACACCCGGTGCACCGGAACCTGCAGATGCCCAGTTTTTCGGTTTTCCACCCCTTTCCAGCCCTGCTCCGGGTGAACTGGAACGGACCTGGCAGACCAACGACCGCCGTTGAGCGGGCCGCCAACCAGTTCGGCGTACGGGCGGGCTGGCTTCCCGGTGGTCAGCTCCAACCGAACCGGCGATCCGCCACTGCGGTGAACTCCTCGAAGGTGAGTGCCGCGTCGCCGTTCTGGTCGGCGGCGTCGAACAGGGCGGAGGAAGCATCGGCGTCCTGCACTCCCCAGGAGGGGATGATGCCCGCGGCAGCCAGCGACGGTCCCCTCCTCCGCAGGGCAACGATCACCTCTTCACGGGTCAGCAGCCCATTGCCGTCCAGGTCAAGGGCGTCGAAGAGTCTGCGGGCCTTGTCACTCATCACATGTCCCCGTTGGTATGCGGCAGTCGGGAAAGCCATCCCGCTCATGCGAAAGGACGCATGCCGAGCGGCCAGGGTTGTCCCCCGACCTCACAGCTCCGCCTTGGGTGCCAAGGCGGAGGACGAATTCGAGACCGCGCTCGTCGTGCCGAGCCCTGTCGAAACGACTCCCACTCGGACCTCCGTAGCCACCCCGCCGTAGGCACCTGACAGAGCCCCTGAGGGCGGGCAGGCAGGCCGGGTGGTCCCGGGGGCCACATCAGCACGAAGGAGTGAAGCGGCCCGCCGCCCCGGTGATGCCCGGCGAGGGCGCCGGTCACAGGAGTTCGCCGACACCCCAGGCAGCGCTCATGTCATTGAGCCACCGGTCCGGGAGCTCCCCGTTATACCGAGCCGCCAGCACGTACCGGGAGCGCACCGCCACCAGGCGCTCCAGGACGATCAGGGACACCGGGTGCGCGAGCAGCTCGCGCCGCCCGTGCTGCGCTGTTGCCGACTGCGGCCCGTACTCCGCGAACAGCTCATCCAGCCGCTCCCGGTAATCCTGCCCGTACTCCTCCAGCACCCCCGGGTATCCCGCATGCTCCGCAGGCGGGATCGCCGACCACGCGACCGGCAGAACCTCCTCGCCCATGCCGTCGCCGAACCGTGCGTGCACCGCGAACAACGCGTACGAACGCACCGCGACCGCCAGGACGGCGTCGGCGTCGCCCTGCCGCACGTCCTCGGCCGCCCGGCCCACCGGACCGCTGTTGTACGCGTCCGGACTCCTCGTGCGTCGGTCACTGGCAAGGCCCTTCCTGGCCGCGAACGCCCGCCGCGTTCTTCGGGGACACAGGGCCGTCGTACCAGTCCCAGGCCCACCCGGTGTGCCGGGTCTGGGAGACACGGAACCCGCATGTGTAGCAGCGCGGCGGGCTGATCCGCTGCGGCACGAACCGGTGCGCAGGAGCCAGCCAGTCTGCCTCGGCCTGCGCATGGTCACTCCGGTGCCACCTGCACCCCCGAAGCCACACAGCCGGTACCCGCCGCGCCCCGGCCCCTCCCGAAACCAGTGCGCCGTGATCAGCACCCGCCCGCTCACCTCGTCCTCCTGGTTGTGCCCGCCGACCACCGCATCCCTATTGCATTCAGTTGCGCCCGGCATTGCGGGCTGAGCTTGTCCTCCCGCTTCCGGACGTTGTCGAGCCACGGCCCCAAGTGGACTGTCACACCGTCCTCGGGCGTTGCTCTGGTGAGCAGGGCGTCGGGAGGAGGGTCTGCGGGCGGGGGTGTGTTCAGGCGTCGATGTAGCGGTAGCCGACTCCGCGTACTGTCTCGATGGCTGTGCGGTGGGGGGAGCCGAGTTTGCGGCGTAGGCGTGCGATGTGGACGTCGACGGTGCGGTGGTCTGCGGCGGCGGTCCGTGTGTCCCAGAGGGCGGAGTACAGCATCTCGCGGGTGTGGACCTGGAGGGGGTGGGCGGCGAGGTGGGCGAGCAGGTCGAATTCGAGCCGGGTGAACTGCAGGGGGCGTCCCGCTACGGCCACGGTGCGGGTGGCGGTGTTCACCTGGATCCGCGCTGTGGTGGTGGTGTTTTCGGGGGTCTGCCTGTGGGCGGGCAGGACTACGAGGTAGCCCGCGAGGGGCGGTTGGTCCTGCGGGGTGCCGAGCGCGGACTGCGGTATTGCGAACCAGGTGGCTTTGGCCAGCTCGGCCCAGGTTGCGGGCGGCCCTTGCGTTTGGTGCAGGTCGGGAAGTTCCTCGTCGGACCGGCCCGGTGTGTGGGTCGGGGTGGTGTTCACGGGGAAACTGCATCCTCTCTCGGGGCAGCGGGCGTCCGCGTCGGTGCCGCTCTGCGGCTGCGGGTGGCCGGGCATGTCCGTCCTGCGCCCGCCCGACACTACCGGTGATGGCCCGGAATCGGAAAGTAACTTCCGGAAGGCGGGATTCTATGGCCTGATCCGGTCGGGTGCTGTCCCGCAGGTATCGGTGTCACCGTGCCGTAAGCGCGCGGCAAAGCCGGGGCTCTTCTGCCGCGAGGCCGTGCGGCTCGGTGCTGGACGCCATCTGGACACGCTGCCCGGGGCCCTTCCCTGCTGCCCGCAGGAGCGCCGGGTGCGGGGCCGGAGGACGGAGCCGGCGGCCGGGACCCGGGAAGGGAGGGGAGGGGGCCGTGCCGGGTATCGGTCCTGGTTTCAGTGTCTGCCGGGTGTCGCGGGGCGTACGCGGACGGGGAGTGTGCGGGAGGTGTTGTTGACGGTGACGGTCAGGGTGATGTTTCCGGGGTGCAGTGCGGTGACCTGTCCGGTGGCGGGGTCGAAGGAGGCGGTGTGGCGGGGGGAGGCGTGGCGGAGGGGGCCGATGTGCAGGTTGGGGGAGCCGGTCCAGTCGGCGCTGACGGGGAAGGCGACAGGGAGGTGCCGGGTGCCCTGGACCAGGGTGGCGCGCACGGGGACGGGGCGGCCGGGGGCGGGCCGGCCGGAGAGCTGCAGGGACAGGGCGTCGACGGTGGGGATTGTCTGGACGGTGGCCCAGTGGGGGCTTCTGGCTGCGGGCTGTTGGCGGGTGGCTTCCTGGTCTTCGCTGGTGGGGCGGTCGGCTCCGACGAGTGACCATTCGGTGAATCCGCCCCGGTGCGCGGGGCGGCGGCGGGGTGGGCAGCGTTCGGGGTGGTGAGGTAGGGCACGCCCTCGACGCGGTAGGCGTGGGGGGTGCCGGTGTGGGCGCCGAGGAAGAGGGTGCCCTTTCCCGAGCGGCGGCGGAAATCCGCGAGCCACTGCTCGACGACGGCCGCTTCCCGGCGGTCGGCCAGGGCGCTGGTGTGGGCCGCGTGGACGTCCCCGCACTACACCGGCCCCGGCGTGGTGTGCGGTGTGGGCGGGCATGAACTGCCCCAGCCCCTGGGCCCGTCCGCTTGCGGTGCTGCCGGTGTCGTCGACCGTGAGTGCGACATGCCCAGGTGCCCCCAGGGGGTGACGATCCGCCCGCCGGGACGGGTCCGGGCCATGCACCGTGGGGCCTGCGGCGGGCTGTTTGCCCGCCGCTCACCATCGCGGTCTTTGCGGTCGATGGGGTCAGCAGCTGCTCACCCACGAGTGGGACAGCAGGAAGACGCCTGCGTCGGGGCCGGTGTTGCCCTTGAACCCCTTGGCCGCGCAGGCGTAGTAGTTCGTGTAGTTCTCCCCGAAGTAGAACCTGACGTCTGCGGGCCCCCCTGCGGTCGTGCCCCGGTTCCAGATCGACTTGACCTTCCGCCCGTGCTCGGGGGCGGGCTCCCAGGTCTGGGTCCACTTGCAGATCCACCGGTGCGAACCCGATCCGGTACTGGTCCTCCAATTCGCGTCGTTGCCGTCCCAGGTGCACACTTCCCCGGTGCCGTCGGGGCCGTTGTAGACGCAGATGTCACCCTCGGCGCAGTTCCGCCAGGGGATCCACTTGTCGGCCGACGCGGTCGGCACCATCAGTCCGAAGAGTGCGATGCACACGGCGGTCGCTGCGATGAGAGCACGGCGTATGGCAACTGGCATGGAATCCCCCTGGTAGTTCCGAGCCTCTGCACCGACGGGCTGCCCGTTCGGTGGTACGTGCCGACAGTGTGGAGGGCCCGGGAACCGGAGCGCGTGGGGTTTTGGCTCCAGCCAAAACGTCGGGCAGACCCGCCCGGGGTACGCCGAGCAGTCCCATGTCACCGACGTGTCTGCCGGTTTCGCGCACATCGTGGCGCTGCTCGGCACCAGCCAGAACATCGAGGGGAAAGTCACCTCCTTCGACCCGACGGCCGTCCCGACCGAGACCAGGGGCCAGACCATCGCGGCAGGCGGCGAACACTCCCTTGCCCTGCTGGGGAACTTGCCGTCCACGCCGTGACCGTTTAGCGGCGTCATCCTCCAGGAAGGCTGTGTGTTCTGCGGGCCCGGCAGAACACACAGCCAAGGCCAGCAGCTGGTGCGCTCTCGGGAGCTCGCGCCCAGTTCAAGCAAGTACACACCCTGAACGACTCTGCAAACCGTCACCGAGCGTCACTGATTAGGGGCTTGAGTACAGCTACTGACCCGCCGCTGCCCCTTGACTGCTTACCGGCGGGGGAGCCCTTGGGCCTGTGTATCGAGAGGTGGGTCAGCGTGCGAGAGTGACCTTGACGGGGACGTTGGAGCAGGTGACGACGGTCTGGGCGAGGGCGTTGGCCTCGGCAGGGTCTGTGCGACATCCTCCTGGTGTGTCTGATCAGGCCCTCGGTACGCTGAGGGCGTGACGATCAAGAGGACAGGCAGACAGTGGCTTGCCGCCGTGCTGGCCGTCTCTGCGGTGCTTACCGCCGGGTGTGCCCGCACCGTCGATACCGCCGCTCTTCCCGGTGCGTACCGCAATGAGAAGAGCGGCGGGCAGATCCGTCTCGCGCGCGACGGAACGTTCACAGCAACGCACCTGTCGATCAGCTCCGGCTCGGACCCTGCCGATTTCCATGGCCGATGGGAGTTCGTCGACAGCGGCGTGGCCGGCGACTTCGTCTACCTCACCATCGAGGACGACGGCCTCGGTAATCTGGCCGGCGTCCAGCTGTACACGAGCGGCGACCGAACGCTGGAGTTCCGCACTCCGGACGATCCGTGGTCCCTGAAGCTCACCAAGGTGCCGGTGTCGAAGAAGCTCCAGCCTGCACGGCCATAGCTTGTTCCTTTCGCTCGGGCCCGGCTGAGCGGCCAGTCTTCGGAGTGATCACAGAGCAAGAGGACGACCTGCCCAAACTCCGCTACCAGGCAACGGAGTTCACCAGCATCCCGAGGGATGAGTCTGCTGTTGTTGGGCAACGGACGGGACACGCTCGCGGAGCGCGCGGGAAAGGTCCGGCGTCGCCGTTTTCAGCGGCGGCAGGGGGCCTTCTTTGCCAGGCGGTGAGGGCCGCGTCCCGTACCTGCGCTATTTTGACGACATGACGCAGGCCGACATCGCCCGCAAGGTCGGCCTGTCCCAGATGCACGTCTCGCGCATCCGCACCCGCACCCGCACCCGCATCTGCCTCCGCCAACAGGCCCTGCCCACCGGCGGACGCCAACCCGCCCACGCGGCGTGAACCCGCCCGCCGGGAGAACAGATGCCCGGAGCGAACGAGGGCCGGGTTTGGTTTTCCGGGAGCGGGGCCGCTGCTGATCAGCTGCAGAGCGCGGGCACCCTGCCTGCGTTCCGGGCCCCTGACGCCGGTCACGTGACTGCTTCGTGCCCGAGTCGCCCCTTGTGGGCAGGGGTGCCGATCAGCACTTCCCGAACAACGGGGGGAGTGAGAAACCTCAGAGTCGGACTGCACCGGTCGCTGGATACGTGGATGGCAGGCTGTCCGGTTCACGGTCCCCCGAACGATGTACCCGCGGTTCGTTCTGCAGGGCGAGGATCCGGGCAGGGCTCGTTCCTATGCTGATCAGGAACTGAAAAGTATGCGCGGTTATGGCGCACGTGCCTGAAGAGGAGTGGCCGTACATGAAGCAGGGATCGAAAAGCATGCTGGAAGGTGTTCTCACCTTCGTCATCGGTTTGGCCCTGTTCTTGTTCACGGATGGGGTGGAAACGCCCGTCGTCACACTGACGAAAGTTGGCGTGGTTCTGATGTGTGTGGGTGGCGTGCTCGTTGCGATGGGTTTGTTCCAGGCGATGCGCAACTCGCGCTCCGTGCAAGGTGGTTGAGGGTTGTCCAGAAACAGTCATTCAGGGACGAGATGTTGTAGTTGCCAACTGGCCTCGGGTCCGGCGCCCCACCGACCGTCGAAGGGCTGGCCGTCGCACCCACGCCGTCACGGATGCGGGGGCGTAAGGCGATTACATGGCCCGCCGCTGGCTCGCGGAGAGCAGCATGTGCCGCGATCCGGCCCGACCAGGCACTCTCACTTCGCTCGTGACACGCCTCGTCGTGGCCGAAGATGCCCCTGTGGGTGAGTCAGTTCCTGAAGCCGGACAGGGCCGCAGCACCGGACGCGCACAGCCAACGAAAGCGGCCGGCACTCAACCGCCTGAGCGGGTAGCACAGGGCACCGGCCTCACCAGAACACCACCCCGCGAAAGGGCGCCGCACTGGCCCCAGCTTCCCATAGAGCCCCGGCAGTACCGAGACTGACTCGACGCCGGGATGCTGGCCAGCCAGCGCAGCGCACCGCGCGGTCCATTTTTAAAGTAGGTCACGAAGCCAAGTCAGCGAGGTGAGGTTCCTCTGCTCCCGCCGTCGGTCACGCGAGGGCCCGCCCTGGCGGCAGTGTCGGGGCCGGTGAAAGCCCCACCCTCCGGGGAACAGGGCCGCCGTGCCCGTTCCAGGCCCACCCAATGTGCCGACTCCGGGAGACCGAGCAACTCCAGGCATTCGGCACCCGGGACCAGGACGACCGCACCCTCGACTTCCTCACCAGGGGGGGGCGAGCCAGGGGCGTGCCGTTCGGAGGGTCGTTGGCGCCGGGGCGGGGCGTACTCGGTGACCGCCTCGGCGTCCTGCCCGGAGGCAAGGTCGGCGCACACCAACTCCAGAGCCGCCCGCAGGCTGGTCAGGGCCGTGCTCAGTAGCCGTTGTTCTATCGATCATCGTGGGCGTGAGTTCGAGTGTGGTTGCCCGGCCGGGTGATCTTCCGGTGGTCTGGGCATGAAGGCAGGGCCTCCCGAACAGCTCGTGGGTGTCGAATCCATCCGAGCGTCAGGAGACCCTGGTGCTGCAGTCTTTCGTGCTGTCCACCGCGTCGTCCAACTCGTCTTCCCGGTCGTGTGACTGCCTCGCCCACATGTACGGGAATGCGGGCGATCGTCCGGGCCGGGAGCCGCAGTATCCGTCGGACATGACGGATGCGGAGTGGGCCGAGGTCCGTGCCGCGCTGCCGGTCCCGGGCTGGCTGGAGGGTCGGGGCGGTCAGCCGGAAGGCTATTGCCACCGGCAGATGGTCGACGCGGTCCGCTACCTGGTCGCGGGCGGTATCACCTGGCGGTCGATGCCCGCGGACTTCCCCGCGTGGGACCGTGTCTACGCCTTCTTCCGACGCTGGCGCGACAAAAGCTGGACGGTTGAGTTCCACGACCGGCTGCGTGACCGGACCCGTCGAGCGGCCGGCCGCGACCGGGAGCCGACGGCGGGCATCATCGACGCCCAGTCAGTGAAAGGCGCCGCCTCCGTACCGGCCACGACCAGGGGCTTCGACGGCGGCAAGAAGGTCAACGGCCGCAAACGCCACATCGTGGTGGACACCCTCGGTCTTCTCCTGGCAGCCATGGTCACGGCGGCGTCCGTCACCGACCGGGAAGCCGGGCAGGCACTGCTGGCCCGGCTGCACGAGCGGCACTGGTGCATCACGCGCATCTGGGCGGACGGCGGCTACACCGGCCAGCTCGCCGACTTCGTCCGCAACGTGCTGCGGATCGTACTGACGGTCGTCAAACGCAGCAATAGCACCAGCGGCTTCGTCGTCCTGCCGAAAAGATGGCTGGTGGAGCGGACGTTCGCGTGGCTGATGCGCTCACGCCGTCTGGCCCGCGACTACGAAGCCCGCACCGACACCGCCGAGGCGATGATCCTGTGGTCGATGAGCATGGTCATGAGCCGCCGCCTCGCCCGGCAACGACACTGAACACTCCGGGTCGCTCCTCCATCAGCCAGCCGCGGGCGGCAAGGCGCTTGACCTTCGACCGCACGGCCTCCACCTTCGCCGGCACAGGCTCCAACCCGACTGCCACCGCGAGTTTTCGACAGTCCATCGCCACGGGATCCGCCCCACCCTCACCCATCAGAGCGTTCATGAGCTGCTGGTAATCCGGTGCCAGCACCGACGCGATGAGGCCTTCGCGCCACACCGGCACCACCGAACCCGGCACCGCACCCACAACCCGCGCCGACGGCTCGCCAGCCACAACGTCCGGTGGCGCCTCCTCACCTCCGCGAGGCCCCGCCAGGACCTCGGCCACCGCCTCACGGGCGATCACGAACCGCTGCCACACCGCCTCGGCCTCCCGCAACTCGGCCTGAAGGACATCCACCCGCTGCCGAGCGGCACGTTCACGCTCCTCCAGCAACCCCATCACCGACGGCATCAGGCACCTCCACCGAAGAGACGAAACGACACTTCGTCCTTGCCACCGGAAGCCCCACCCCATTCCTGACCAGCAAAAACGCATTCATCGCGCTCGGAAAGACAACGGCTTCTCAGATGCCGAGGGCACCGGGCCCTGGCCGGGTCCGGGTGCTGCCGCCTCGGCGCGTACGCCTTGCTCAGAGGGTGGGCGAGCACCTTGAGGTGGCCCGCGGCCTCGTAGAGTGCCTCGCCGGAACCCAGGGTGTGCAGCGGGCTCCGGCCGAAGCCGTCGGCGTCCTTGGAGAAACGCTGGTGGACACCCAGGACCTCGACCGGCCCAGGAGTGCGTCAACGCGTCACGGTGAACTGTGCGGTCTGACCGTGCATGCCGTTCGGTTTGCCGTCCGCCGCCGGTATGAAGTCGACCAGCGTGTAGGTCCCCGGGGTCAGGCCGACCAGGGACAGTTCATCGCCGCCGTTCTCCTGGGCGACGGTGGTGACGTCCTTGGGGGAGAGCTTGCCGTTGAAGAGGTCCGCCCCCGTCGCCCCCTCGGGCAGGCGCAACAGGATGGCCTCGTGCCGTTCCTTGCCGATGTTGGTCAGGCGCAGTACGGCAGAGCCGTGCGGGGCGCGTACCGTGGTGCGGTCCAAGCGGAAGAAGTACTCGCCCATCTCCACCCGTACCTCCTGCGCTTCTGGTGCCACGGGCGAGTCGAGCGCCTCCAAACCGTTGACCTTGAGAAAGCCGTCCCGCCGGTCCTTCCACCAGTTCATCTTGACGTGTGCCAACTGGTGTCCGTACGCGAGGTAGCGGAGGTCCGTGGTGAAGCTGCCGTCCGCGTACGCGCGGATCTCGCCGATGCGCAGGTGCTCGATGCGGAGCCCGCCCAGAACATCAGGGACTGTCTGGTAGCTGTCCTGGCCCATGAAGTCCTTGACGAAGTGCGCGCTGAGCAGCGGGGCTGCGCGCAGGTGGTCACCGGCGTTCATGCAGCCGGCGAAGTTGCGTACGGCGGAGGCGACGCGCTGGTATGTGGCGCGGTCGGAGACCGGCCGGGAGGTACCCGACGGGGCCTTGACGCTGTCTGGGTCCACGACGAGCGGCTCGCCTACGGGAGGCAGCTGCGGTGCGCGGCAGCGCTCGGTCGTGACGGAACGGGGCGACGCGGAGTTCTGGGCGGTGTGGGCGAGGGTTGCCGGTGCGCCCGCCGCCAGGACGATGAGGGCGGCGAGTGCAGTGGCGGCCGATGCGGTCCTGCGCATGATGAGTCCTTTCAATTCACCTGCTGTGATGGTGAGTTGAGCGTCTCAGTAGTCGGGTGGCCGTCCTATCCGGCATGTCCCGGAGCGCCCCTGGAGACGGCGTCGTCCCGTGGAGGGAGATGGCGGAGGGCTTGCGTATGACTAAAGGAGGGAGGTGGCGGGGGCTGGGTACGGCCGAAGGAAGGGGTCGGGGCGTACCTCACGCCCCCGGCCCCCGCTCCTGACGGGAAGGCGGCTGCCGTCTTGTGCGGGACGCAGCACCGCTCTGGCTCGTCTTGCCGCCCGGGTCCAGGTCCCCAGCGCCGCGACGGCCGTCGAGCTGTCGAGCTGTCGAGCTGTCGAGCTGTCGAGCTGTCGAGCTGTCCGCGTACGAGTACCCCGGCTTCGAGGAAACATGAGCGAGGCCCTGGCAGCAGAGGCCGCGTCGTACGGGGTGAAGGTCACGATCGCCGAGCCGACGCAGTGCCGCATGGCCATGGGCACCACGCCGCCCACGCGCTCCGCCCCGAACCCGGCCTACGACACTCTGCGCGCGGCGTTCGCGAGCGCCGCCGCTCAGGCGGCAGTCCCCGACCCGCCGCCCGAGGCTGCCGCCCCCGCGCTGCTCAAGCCGGTGGACGCCGAACACCCGCCACTGCGCGTGGTCTTCAGGTCCCAGGTGCTGCCGGTGATCCGTCATGTGTACGCCGAGCGACTCGCCACCCGGGCCGACTGGGAGCGCCTGTCGCAGGAAGCCGAGGGCGTACCTGCCTGACCCGGACGCCTGGTGGAAGCACGTTGAAGGCCGGGACGGCTGGTGTCCTGGGCGGGGATGCCGGGGGCCGGCACAGCGGCGGCGGGGAGAGTGCGCGCGGTTCTGGGGGAAAAGGGGGCGGGGGAGTGGGAGCGGGGGTACGGGTGTTCCCCTTCCCTGATTGGCATGGAGACGCCGGTGCGGTGCCATATCCCAGGGAGCCGGGCCGCGTTCGCTCGGCCCGCATCCCTCCCCGCCGTGCTCATAAGGAGCCTTCCATGCGCATCTTCGGTACCTGGCCACGTTCGGCCACGGGGGAGGCTCGCAGCGCCGCGGCGGGCCGCCCGGTCTCCCGGCTGCTGGCCGCCCTGGTCGCGGCCGTGACGGCGGCCGTGGCGCTGGTGCTCGCCGGGCCCACCACCGCCTCGGCCTACGACTATCCGGAGCTCTCCGCGCAGTTGTCGGCGGCCACCGTCGCGCCCGGCGACACCGTCACGATCAAAGTGACCGGCACGTCCGGCGAGAGATTCACCGGCACTTACGTCGGTATCTACGGCGGCGTCGGCATGAACCTGGCGGCCATCACCTCCGTCGTCTCCTGCGCCCCCAGCTGCTCGGAGATGGAAATCGGCTACTACCTCCCCGTGGGCGACCTCGACAAGGGGGACCCCATCGATGTCTCCCTCACGCTGAGGATCGACGCGGACGTGCCGCCGCAGACCTTCCCCGTCCGCCGCCAGTTCTTCACCGACCACCAGGGCAACGGGCCCACCTCGTACCCGCCCCACGGCCCGATGCTGACCATCACCGCACGGCCCGCCGACCTCGAGGTGGGCCTGGCGGCCCGGCCCAGGCTCGGCGTCCTGGTGCCGCACGTGGCCTACACGCTGAGCGCGACCAACAACGGCCCCGGCCCGGTCAGTTCGGCCACCCTGAAAGCCACGCTCCCGACCGGGGCGACCGCAACCGAACTGCCGCCCGGCTGCACCCTCACCGCCGGAACCCTCACCTGCACCTACGGCGCCATCCCCGCCGGGGCCACCGTCACCAAGGACTTCCGGGTTCCGCTCACGTTCCTGCGCCTCGGCCCGAGCACCGTCACCGCCGGCCGCACCGCCGGCACCCCCGAGGACCCGGACACCTCCAACGACACCGCCGCCGTCACCTGCATCACCGTCTCCATCGCGCTGATCCTCTGCCCCTGAACACAGCGGATCCCGGCCCTACGCCTGCCCGCGGGGCCGGGATCCGGTGCGGCCGGGCCGGCCGGGCCCCATGGGGAGGCTCAGCCGGCCCGGCCGGTATCCGGGGCGCCGTGGGCGCCAAGTGCCCGCCTTCCCGTTCCCGGGTGGGCGGGCGGGGGGTCACCAGCCGCAGGTGCTGTCCTTGGCAACCGCCCCGAAGTGCCGCTTGATGCCGCAGGCGTATTCCTTGGCCATCGCCACGAGGATGAAGTCCGGCGCGAAGGTTTGCCCGTTCACTGGGCGGACCGGAGGCGATCCAGAACGATCAGGCGCACCGGGCGTGCGAGCCGCCCGTGCTTCACGGCTGCCGACTGCCGCCCCGGGTGTGCCCGCACGCTCCTCAGGTCAGGCAGTCCCCCCCCGACCACACGACCGGCAGGTCCCCCTCGCTCCGGCCGTCGTCGAACCGCACATGCACCGCGAACACCGCGACCGCCCATGCCCCCGTACATCCTCGACCCCTTGGCCCACCGAAGCACTGCACTCCAGGGCTCTGCCCAGGTTGAGCGGCGCCGTCTGAGGTCCGCTCCGCCGCGGTGGAAGCGGTATGCCCACGTGGCCAATGCACTGATCGCCGTAAGTGATCGTTGGCATAGGGAGAACGTCCTTGATCGCATGCCAGGTCTTCGACCAGGTTGGGGACGGCCGTGGGCGCCCCGGCGGCACGGCTTGCGCACGGCCGGGGCACGGCGTCAACACCCCCTCGGGCTAGGCCAGGTTCGCGTCTTTGCGCGACCGGTATGTGCCGCCCGCAGTCAGCCTCATGCCGTCCGTCTTCAACCGGCCCTTGTTCAGGCCTCATTTCCTATCAGGAGCAAACGCATGAGAGCTCGTGGAGCCACTGTCCTCACCGCCGCAGCTGCGGCGTTCTTCTTCACCGCCGCTCCGGCGACCGCAGCAAGCGCTCAAGGAATCGAGTTCGAACGCGCCACGTCACCCACCACGTCCGCCCTTGGTCCCTTCCTCTGCCACTCCACCGCCTATGCCGAGGGGTGCTTCAACTCGAACGGCGACTGGTTCTCCGTCAAGGACAAGAAGAAGGACGGGAAGTCCGCCGTCATCAAATGGGTCCTTCGCCACCTGGACGGCACCGAGGCAGGGCGTGAGGGCAGCTTCTGGATGACCGAAGGCGCCGGCTACACCCGGTACAAGAACAAGAACTTCCCCGAGCGCCACAGCCTCGATTACGAGGTCTGCCGGGGGAGTACCACAACCGGATCATCGACTACAACAGCTGCACCTTCGGCCACTCGGCGCTGACCTGACCAACAGGCCCAAGAAGGAGCACACGGGGCGGAAGCGGCCTCCCGCCACGTGAGCCCCCCCAAACGCCGCATCCGCGAAGCGCACCACAGTCCCCGGCAGAGCAAGCCCGGTTGAACTGCACTGCTTCGTGTGCCCGGTGCCGGTACCCGCAGCAACCGGCACCGGGCACCGCACGTGGAGTTCCTGGCCATCCGCACCCCGGCAGCGCAAGAACCAAGGGCGGCCACGGGCTCGGCGGGCCAGCAGGCACGCGGTGCGGTCCAGTCCCGGCGCCGGGGAGCGTGGAGCAGGTCCCAGCGCTGAACGTCGCGGTAGTACGTCATCAGGTGCGCGACGTACGCCCCTCCGCCCCGGCCCCGCCGCACCCGTCGAGGCGATACTCGCACTGGCCTGCGGCTCGTTGGCCGGCAATGGTGGAGCTCAGTTCTGCTGCGAATTGAGGTCACGGACGCAGAACCCGTGGTGTGCCCAGTTTTCGTTCAGCACCACTCGCAGGCACTCGACCACCGGCTTCCCCTCGGCATACGGCGGCCAGCCCGGTCCCGCAGGCACCGGGGCGGCTGCGGACAACTCGCCGACGGTTACGGTCGCCAGCCATCGCTCCAGCTCGGCGGACTGTTCCTCTCGCACGGCCAGTACTTCGTCGAGGCCCGGGGCCGCCGCTCGATCGAGACCCTGTTCCTCCTGATCCGGCACGAAGCCGGACGCCAACCCGATTCCGGTGAAGGGCTGGGTCGATCCCAGGCAGCAGCGGCGAAACCAAGAGTCGTGCACGAACACCAGGTGGCGCAGGGTCTCTACTGCCGACCACTCGCCGGCGGAGCGCCGGTGCTCGGAGCCCGCGGGCATCGCTCGGAGCCGCTCTACCGTGCCGGCCCAGGCGTCCTGTAGCTGTCGATGGGCTTTCCGTAGATCGGCCGGTTCCTCTGAACGCATCAGAATCCGAACCGGATACCGCCGGTCGAGCTCTGCCTCGACATAGGACATCACCTCCACGCCGTTGACCACCAGGTTGCCGACCAGCCCGTCGATCACGGCGTCCTGCATCACCACGCCGATCAGCCGGGCGCGGGTCAGGTCACACTCGCGAAATTCAGCATCGGTCATATCTTGATCTTCAAAACTCACCATGTCGGCATTGTGCTCCGGTGGGCGGCCAGCAGGAGGGGCCATGCCTAGGGCGTCTGAAAAATCGACTGATGATGTGTCCGCGCCGTGCCGAGCGGGCCGAGGCGTCGTAGTCGGCTCGGCGAGCATGAGGTGCAGGGCGAGCTCGGGCACGGCCCACCCGATCACGAAGAGGCCTCTCGCCACCAACAGCACCTCCGCCGCTGCCTCCCTCTCCCGTCCCGTGCGGAACGTCGCGCATCTCCTGCCACCGGAAGGGACGGTGCGTGAAGGCGGCGCGGTCCTTGCGTACGGTCCTTCCCGGGGCTGAGCCGACGAGGCGCCGTTCTGTTTTCCCCGGCCCCCGGGGCGGGGAAGACGGGTTTGCGGCGGATCCGTCCACGCTCTCGGCCGCCGCGACCACGGGACGGCGACTGCGTACGGGCGGGGATACAGAACTGCGCACGGTCAGGGGTGCGGAACCGGGGTGGGGGCGGGGCGCGTCCTTTCCGGGACCGTGGATAGGACGCCCGTTGTGCACCAACGCTCCCCGGCCACCGGTCCGGCCGCGCCACTTCCCCGCCGCCCCCCCCGGGCCTCCTCCGCCACGGCCGTACACCCCGTTGTGGCGGCGTGTGCGCGAGGGCCAATGGCCGCTTCTGGGCGTGGTGTTGCGGGGCAGCCGGGAGCAGGTGCACCCCGCCGTCCTGCTGGTGCTGCTTCTCCCGTGCCTGTGGTGGGCGACGGTACCGCTGCTGGTCGGCTACCAGCTGGCACGCACCACCCGCCGCGTCTTCCCCACGCTTCCGGAGGGGCATCTCGGGGATCCGACGCTGCTGCGGGTGCAGCGGGTGCGGACCTGGGTCGCCATCGCAGCGTCCGGGCTGCTGCTCGTGGTGTTCGGCGACTGGAGCGACGCCTGGCGAGCACAGGGGCAATTGCTGCAACGGGCGGTGTTCGCCCCCTGGCTGGCACTGATCTGCGCGGTGGTGGCGGTCGCGCTGCTGTTCGGCATCGCCAGGCCGGGCACACGCCGCCCCATGGGGGCTCACCTCTGGCCGGCGGGGCGCTCAGCCCTGTGCTATTTCGCAGCCTGGGCGCTCGTACAGCTGTTGTTCATCGCCGGGGGCAAGGGAATGGGACTGCTCTCCCACACCGGCGACGGACCACTGGGACTGCTGCTCCGAGGCGCCGGGCTGCTGGTGTGCTGGGCACCCTTCTGGTGGATGTGCTGCTTCCTCTGCTTCGCCACCGGACCGGCGCTGCGGCACGCCTTCAACCTGTCCGCCGCACATGCGCTGCTGCCCGCACTGGTCACCACTGTCCTGGCCTGTGTGTTTGCCGTCCGCGTTCTGTCCTCGGGCGGACTGCCCCCGGGCCCGGTGCCGGTCGCCATCTGCGCGTTCCTCGCGGGACCGGTGTCGGTGACGGCCCTGGCGTGGTGGGAGATCCACCGGCTGCGGCAGCAGCACGGGGTGCGGTGGAGAGGCCACCGCACCTGAAGCCGCCCCGACGGCAGTAACCGCTCTGTTCTTCACAGCACCAGCACGGCATCCATCACCTCGACCTGGCCTGACCACAGGCCCCGCCGCGGAAAGGGCCCTACTCCCACCCACATGGCGGGCCGCCTACCGAGACCCCGGGAGAGTGAAGAGGCTTCCGCTGTCCCACCAGGTGATCCCGGCCAGGTCGAGCCGCAGGTGGTGGTCGACGCACTGGAGTGAACTTGCGCGATTCCCCGCAATCGCGTTGAGGACAACACTGCGGGCTCCGTAGCGTCGACCAACACCGACGCACCCAGCACCGAAGGCGGCGTCTCTCGCGCCCCTGCTCAGGTAACCGGCTTCTGCACGGTGCGAGGGCGAAGCCCGGCGTGATGGCCGTGCAGGGGTGAGGAGGGCGGAGGCTGTGTCGTGCAGGTCCTCTTCGACCAGTCGGCGGCCGGGCCTTAGCCGGTGATGCTTCGGGTCATGAGGGTGATGAGTGACCAGGCAAGACCGGTAGCCAATTTCGACGCATCATAGGCGAGTTCGGCCGTGTCCTCCCGGGCTTCCGCTCTCGCTGTGCCTGCCTGCTCGGTCAGCTCGTCCAGGCCTTGATCTGCGCGGCGACCTCACGACTGGGAGTCGTCCCGGGCGGCGCGGGCCAGGCGCAGGACGGTGTCCAGGCCAGGGCTTAAACACGCGCACGCGGCGGGCATCGTGCACCGCGACCTCAAGCCCGACAACGTCCTGCTGATGGACGACCGGGTGATCCTGACCGACTTCGGGATCGCGCACATGGCCGACGCGACCATGGCGCTGACCCACACGGGAACGATCATCGGCCGACAGGGCGAAACGATCACCCCACAGGACGAGATCTGTCCACTACCCAGGTCTCATGACCCGGGTTTCATCACTTGGGCCTGACGACCTGAACCCGACTACCCGGAACTATCCGAGCCCGAATACCCGGACCTCATCGCCGGGCGAGCGCCAGGCTCTCGCGGGCGGCGCTGACCACGGCCTCCACGGTGATGCCCATGTGCCGCATCGCCTCGTCGGCGGGGGCCGAGGTGCCGAAGGTGTCGAAGGTGACGGTGCGACCGGCCTCGCCGATGAGGTCGTGCCAGCCGAAGGCCGACGCGGCCTCGACGACCACGCGGGCCCGGGTGGCCGGGGGCAGTACCGCGTCCCGGTAGTCGGCGTCCTGAGCGACGAACCACTCCTTGCACGGTACGGAGACCACGCGCGCCGCGAGGCCCTCCCCGGCCAGCTCCGCACAGGCGGCCAGGGCGGGAGCGACCTCGCTGCCGCTGGCCAGCAGCACCACGTCGGGTGCGCCCTCGCTGTCGGTGACCACGTACGCGCCACGGGCCACTCCCGTACGCACGTCCTCGGCGGCGGTCGGGAGCACCGGGAGACCCTGCCGGGCCAGGGCGAGACCCACCGGCCCTCGGGTCTCCAGGGCGACCGCCCAGGCGGCGGCAGTCTCGCGGGCGTCGGCGGGACGGACGACAGCCATGCCCGGCATCGCACGCAGGGCCGCCAGGTGTTCGACGGGCTGGTGGGTGGGGCCGTCTGCGCCCAGCGCGACCGAGTCGTGCGACCAGACGTACACGACCGGCAGGCCCATGAGCGCGGCCAGCCGGATCGAGGGACGCTGGTAGTCGCTGAAGACGAGGAAGGTGCCGGCGAACGGGCGGTCGTAGCCGACGAGGGCCATACCGTTCATGGCGGCGGCCATCGCGTGCTCCCGTACCCCCCAGTGGATGTTGCGGCCCGCGCGGCCGCCGGAGCCGGTTCCCTCGGGGAGGAAGGAGCCGCCGCCTACGATCGTGGTCCGGTTGCTGTCGCCGAGGTCGGCTGAGCCGCCCCACAACTGCGGCAGCCGGGCGGCGAGCGCCTGGATTGTCCGGCCGGAGGCGTCGCGGGGCGCCACGAGGGCGCCGGTCTCGAAGTCAGGCAGCCAGTTGGCGGCCTCTTCGGCGGTGAACGGACGCAGCGCCCTGGCGCGCTCGGCCGCTGCTGCCGGGTCGGCGGACTCCAACGCCGCCACCGCCCGGTCCCACTCGCGGCGCAGCTCAAGGCCACGGCCGAGCGCGCTACGGGTGTGGGCAAGCACCTCGGGGGCGACCGCGAAGGACTCCTCGGGGTCGAGGCCCAGGGCGCGCTTGACGTGCGCGACCTCCTCGGCACCGAGCGGAGCGCCGTGCGAGGCGGGGGTGTTGACGGCGTGCGGGGCGGGCCAGGCGATCTGCGACCGGCAGACGATCAGGGTGGGACGTGTGCGCTCGGCGCGGGCCGCGTGCAGTTCGGCGTCGAGGAGGGTGGTGTCTAGATCGCCGTCCGCGCCGAGCGGCACCGCTCGGACCGACCAGCCCTGCGCGACGAACCGGGCGGCGGTGTCCTCTTTGCTGGTCAGGGAGGTGTCGCCGTCGATCTGAATGCGGTTGTCGTCCCAGACGACCACGAGGTTGTCGAGCTCGTGGCGGCCGGCCAGTGCGCCGGCCTCGTAACTGATGCCCTCCTGAAGGTCGCCGTCGGAGCACAGCACGTAGACGGTGCGCCGGGGCACGACCGTGCCGGCTGCGTTGTCGGCCGGGAAGCCGTTCGGGTACCTGCGGTGCTCGTCACGCTTGAGCGCCATCGCCATGCCCACGGCGGTCGCGACGCCCTGTCCGAGTGGCCCGGTGGTCATCTCGACCCCGGGGGTGTGCCGGTACTCGGGGTGGCCTGGGGTAAGGGACCCGAGACTGCGGAACCTGCGCAGATCGTCCAGGGACAGGTCGTAGCCGGTCAGGTGGAGCTGGGTGTAGAGCAGCGCGCTGGCGTGCCCGCAGGAGAGCACGAACCGGTCACGACCCTCCCAGGCGGGGTCCGCGGGGTCGTGCCGCAGGTGCCGGTGGAAAAGCAGGTGCGCGACCGGGGTCAGCGCGAGCGGAGTACCCGGGTGACCGGACCCCGCCCGCTCGACGGCGTCCAGGGCGAGCCCACGGGCGACGGCGACGGCACGCCGGTCGATCGGCTCGAAAACCCGCGGGGCGTTGGGGTCGGGAACCTGCGGGGCGTGAAGGACGCCGGACGTGGTGGACATGAGCACTCCCGGGGGTCGTGATGAGGTACGGGGCGTATGGGCGAGCAGGGCGTGGGTGACAAGTGGCACCGGGCCGAAGGACGCGGGACTCCCGCTTACCGGAGCCTGGAGGGCGCCCGTTCGTAGTCGCGGGCGGCGGGGCGGTCGCTGCCGGTCGTGTCGTCCTGGGCGTCACGGCCGGTGTCGTCCGTCGAGTGGACATGACGTCATGACGACTTCGCCAACGTAAACCTGTTGTCGGCTCAGTCGGCCCGGTTGGGCGGCAAAGCCTCCGAATCCCGTGAAGTCGTGCCCTTCTTCCCTTGGGAGAAGGGGCCAACGACAGGACAGGAGAGGGCTTTGTCCCCATTCCTGATGCCCTCGCCCTGTCTGAAGCTGACAGCGGGAGTTGCAACGGCAACACCCGCCGAATCGCACAGTCGTCATGACGTCCGGACGGGGATACCCACCGACCCCTCGTGACGAGCCAGGAGAGACGGCCATGGCCGAGCACAAATACGCGCAGGTCCGAGATCACCTGCTGCGACGGGCGAGCGAACTGCCCGTCGGCACCCGACTGCCCTCGGAGCCAAAACTGTGCGAGGAGTACGAGGTCAGTCGCATCACCGTACGCCGGGCCATGGACGAACTCGTTGGGGACGGCCACCTGGTGCGCGAGCACGGTCGCGGCACGTTCGTCAGCCGGCCCCGGTACGCGATGCGGCACCGCGAGCGCTTCGTCAACGAGGTCACCGGGTTTCACACTCAACTGACCAGGCAGGGCCACACCGTAGTCTCCGAGGTGCTCGTCCAGCGGCCAGTCCGCGCCGGAGCGCGGATCGCCGCCAGGCTCGGACTCAGCCCGGCCGCCGACGTGATCCGCATCCAGCGGCTGCGCCGGGTCAACGGCGAAATCCACCACCTCGCCGAGTCCTATGCCGACGCCGAGCGCTTCCCCGGCCTGATGACCGCGGACTTCACCCACGACTCCCTCTACGCCTACCTGCGCGCCCGCCACGACACCCTCCTGGCCCGCAACCAGATCGTCGTCGGCCTACACAGGACCGATGACCACGAAGCGCAACTGCTGGGCCTGGAACCGCGCTCGACGGTGCTGCTCGCCGAGTCGACCGTCTACGACCCGCTGCGAAAACCGCTGGTGTACGGCACGTCGAAGTTCCCGCCCAGCACCGCCGAGTTGTCCTTCGACATCACAGCGGACGGCAATTGACCCGCCGCGACGCGACAGCCGTCCGCCACGCGACCAGCAGAACTGAACCCGTACCGCTTCCCTCAAGAGGTGCACCATGCAACTCAGTAACGTCCTGACCCCCGATCGCATCGCCTTCCGCGACGAGCCGACGGACTGGGCCACGGCCGTACGCACCGTGGCCCGCCCGCTGCTCGACGCCGGGGACATCACCACCGACTACGTGGACGCGATGGTGGCCTCCATCGCCGACGGCGGCACCTACATCAACCTGGGTTTCGGCATCGCCCTCGCCCATGCCCGCCCCGAGTCGGGTGCGCTGAGGCCGGCCCTGTCGATGCTCCGCCTCGCCGAGCCTGCCCCCCTGCTCGGGCTGCCCGAGCACGCAGTCGACCTCTATTTCTGCCTCGCGGCCCCCGACCCGGTGACCCACACCGAAGCCATGGCCTCCCTGGCCAGGCTGCTGTCGGACTCCACCGGCCGCGAGGAACTCCGCGCCGCCCGATCCGCGGCGGACGTCATCACGCTCATCACCCGAATCGAGGAGACCTGATGAAGATCATGGCCATGTGCAGCACCGGACTGGGCAGCAGCTTCATGCTCCGCCTCAACATCGCCGACGTGCTCAAGGAGATGGGCCTCACCGACGTCCAGGTCGAGCATTCCGACCTCAGTTCGGCCGACCCCAGCAGCGCCGACGCCTTCTTCGTTGCCAAGGACCTGGAGGACGCAGCGCGCGGGCTGGGTGACGTGACCGTCATGGACAGCCTCATCGACAAGGACGAGCTGCGCGCGAAGGTGGAGGCCGTGGCCGAGCGCCACCACCTGCTGTAGCGTGCCCCGGCCGCCCCACCCGGCTGCACTCCTCCCCGTGCTCCGATTTGGACCCCACGCTTTCCCACCCACGCCAAAAGGCCCCCCACGGCCTTTCGGTTCTCCGTCCCCCCATCCAGTGCGGCCCTCCTGCCGGGCCGTTTCTCCCCTCCATCCGGAGCGAAGCGGCTCCGGGGCGCCGAGGAGGCGTGACCGTGAACGGATTTCTCAAGTCACTGCTTGACGTGTTCAAGGAACCGTCGGTGATCATCGGACTGATCGCGCTGCTGGGCCTGACCCTCCAACGCAAGTCCTTGTCGGACACCGTGAAGGGCACCGTCAAGGCCTTCGTGGGGTTCCTCGTCCTCGCGGCGGGCGCCGGCGTGGTCTCGGGCGCGCTCACCCCCTTCGGGGACATGTTCCAGCACGCGTTCGGCGTACAGGGCGTGGTGCCCAACAACGAGGCCATCGTCGGTGAGGTGCTCACCCAGTTCGGCTCGCAGGCCGCACTGATCTTCTTCTTCGGCATGGTCGTGAACGTCGTCCTGGCCCGATTCACCCGGCTGAAGTTCATCTACCTCTCGGGTCACGTAGCCATCTACCTGGCCGCGATGATCGCCGTGATCCTGATGTCCAACGGCTTCGCCGGCTGGGAGGCCGTGCTCTGGGGCTCGCTCGCCCAGGGCCTGATCACCACGCTGTCCCCGGCGCTCGTCCACCCCTGGGTGCGTGCCGTCACCGGCCGGGACGAGGTGGCCATCGGTCATACCGGCGGCTTCGGGATCTGGTTCGCCGGTCTCGTCGGCCGGATCTGCGGCGGACGTACGACCACGGCCGCCGACGGCGCGCACGGCCCGAAGGCCGGGCCGAGGTCCAAGTCGACCGAGGACCTGAAGATCCCGCAGGGGCTTGGCTTCCTGCGCGACACCACTGTGGTCATCGCGGTCTCAATGGGCGTGGTCTACCTGGTCGTCACCCTGGTCGCCGGGGCCGGGTACGTCGAGTCCACCCTCAGCAACGGCCAGTGGTACCTGATCTGGGCGCTGATGCAAGCCGGCAAGTTTGCGGCCGGAGTGTTCGTCATCCTCGCCGGTGTACGGGCCGTGCTCGCCGAGATCCTGCCCGCCTTCAAGGGCATCTCCGAGAAGCTGGTGCCCTCGGCCAAACCTGCGCTGGACGTGCCGATCCTGTTCACCTTCGCCCCGAACGCCGTACTGATCGGCTTCCTGGCCAGCTTCGTCGGCGGACTGCTCGGCATGGGAGTCCTGGTGGCCGTCGGCGGGACCGTGGTCATCCCCGGGGTCGTGGCCCACTTCATGACCGGTGCGGCCGCTGGTGTCGTCGGCAACGCCACCGGCGGCCGACGCGGTGCCGTCCTGGGCGCCCTCGCCAACGGCCTGCTGATCACCTTCCTGCCGCTGCTGGTCCTCCCGTACCTTGGCAGTACCGGGCTGAAGAACTCCACCTTCTCCGACGCCGACTTCGGAGTGGCCGGACTGCTGCTCGGCGGGACCGCGCACTGGGGCAAGTTCGCGCTGATCGGGCTGATCGTGCTCGGCCTGGCCGCCGTCTTCATCGGCTCCGGCGCAGTGGGCCGCCGCACCGCCACGGCCGCGGCGATCGCCAAGGAGGCCGAAGAGACCGAGGCGGACGAGTCGGACGCGGCGAAGCCCGGGGCAGACGCCGACAAGACCGGGGCGGCCGCCACGAAGAAGCCCTGACCGCACCCGCAGACCGTGGAGGGCCGAGCACTCCCACCTTCCGGGAGTCCGGCCCGCCACGTGTGCGTCCGCGCAGGTCCGGGCGCAGCCCCGACGCGGTGCTCTCCCGCTTCGTCAGCTTCATCTCCGCGCTCCCGCCGCATGCCGAGCGGCTGTCACGCCCCTTGCTCGGCGAAGGCCAACGGGCGAGGAAGGCGGCTGCAGGGGAATGCGAGGCAAGGGCAAGGCGGAACGCCGGTAGAGGCCCGACCGCGGGCGCGGTGCCCCGACCAGGCCCGCCCGGCCGGCCGGGGATCAAGCGTGTCAGCGGCCGTTCAGTACTGGCTCTTCGGCACTTTCCATGAAGTGGATGATCTTCGGATAGCCCTTCCCGGTGAGGGATCATGCTTCTGATCTGCTGAAAGTTCCCTTCCCGCACCTGACGCAGGTGCTCATCGACAGCGTTGCCCGGATCGGGAAGTCGGTACGGATCGTGGCCAGGAATAGATTCTCGTCAGTAGGTTGGCCACCGCTTCCCTCACTCTCGCCTGCATATCGTGATTGACATGAGAGGACTACGGTCTTGGACGAAGAGCACCTTGTGATCCGCCTGAGTGCAGATGAGGCAATTGTGCTCCTGGATTGGCTCGAGCGACTCCAGATGACGGACCTGGGGGACGTCGTCGACGATCGTGCAGTTTGGGCGCCACTGCATACAATTGCAGCAATCTTGGATAAACAAACCCCAATTCCTTCAGAGAACTATCCAAAAAACCTGAGTAAAGCTAGAGCTCGGTTGCGGCGCATCAAGGAGGATTGACCTCCTGTCGCCGAATGGTGGTCGGGTAGCCGGATGGCGTTGCCGTGATCCGGCTCTTTCGGAACCGGACGTGCAGGGTTCCCTCGCATCCGGCCTTGAAGGTCTATGGGGCGTCATTCCTGCTGGTAGGCGGGGTGTTCGGCGTATGAATGGCCAAGGACGGGGCGAGGGGAGGGGCGAACGCACGGTGCGGCCGTTCGAAGCCAGCGTCCGGCCTCTGCTTTGGCCCGGAACAAGGCAGGAGGCTGGGGAACGCGGTGACGCACGATCGGGGGATCGACCCATGGACACGGCCAGTCAGATCCTTCCGCTCGCTGGTGTTGCTGTCGGTGCTGCCACGTCATTTCTGGTGACGAGCCTGAATGAGCGGGCCAAGTGGCGGCGCGAGCAATCCGTGCGGTGGGACAAACAACGTCTGACGGCTTACGCCGAATACGCGCATGCCGTCAAGGATCTCGCCTACCAGTACCGGCGGATCGCGGTTGCCCGGGGGCTGACCGACGGCCCTCACCTGTTGGAACCCACTGCCGTGGTGCTTGACCGGCTGGGGGACGCGGAAGTCCACCGCACTGTCCTCTCCGAAACGCTGCTCCGACGGAGGGCTGTCCCGTAACTCGACGAACAGGTCGGCGGGCGACGGCTGATCGGTCGGCTTGTCCAATTCTGCGGCGACTCGCGGTCACGGCCACGACCTGACCAATCGGGTCGAACTGGGCACAGGTAAGCGGCTGCAAGAGTTATGGGACAGCCTGTAGGTGCATTCACAGCTGAATCGAGAGAAGTAGATGATTACCCTAAGCTTCACCCCGGACAAGGAACGCGATATTCCGCATCAAGCCACAAAGGCGATCGCCCGCAATCAAATCAACCTCGAAAGTGTAAGCGTAACTGACTTGCGCTACGGCTATTTTGACTACCCAACGGTATTCCGTGTCGGCGCGCAGAGCTTCATTTCTTACCCTACGCCAATTGTGGACCTGATGTACTGTTTGGCGCTCTGTGTTCGCGAAATCCCTGTAGGTGGCGAATCGGACATTGACTTCACCGAGAATTCCTACGTCATCCGCTTCGTGCAGTCTGGAGGTTTCCTGGAGATTACTTCATCGGCGGGTGGGTATGCCACATGTCCGGCCGACCTGTTTTATACGGAGGCGCGGAAATTCATTTATGCAGGAATTTCTCATATTGCGGCGGAATATCCTGTACTGCAGAGGCATGCCGCCTTCCGGGAAATCAAAAGAATTGCTGGAATTCAATTGTCGTAGCTATGAGCTCGTAACGCGATCTTGTTGAAGTGCCTTGGTCGGGCGTGACCGGTGTGATGATCCTGCCGTTGGTGGGGGAGTGAGCACTCGGCCGTGGATCGTGGACGACGACTTGTGGGCGCTGATCGAACCGCTGCTGCCGCCCTGGCCGGAGCGGTCTCCAGGCCCCAGGCCGGTGCCGGACAGACTCTGTTTGCAGGGCATCCTGTATGTCCTGTTCAACGATGTGGCCTGGCAACTTCTGCCGCTGGAGCTGGGGTTCGGCTCCGGTCAGACCTGCTGGCGACGGCTGGATCGCTGGCAGCAGGCCGGAGTCTTCGACCAGCTCCACCGGTTGCTGTTCGCCAAGCTGAACGCGGCCGGCGAACTCGACTGGACTCGCGCGTGCGTGGACGGCTCTCACGTCCGCGCGAAAAAAGGGGAGCCGCGACCGGTCCGTCGCCGGTCGACCGGCGGAAGACAGGCAGCAAGCATCACCTGATCTGCGACGGACGCGGCACCCCGCTCCACGTCATCACCACCGCGGCCAACGTCAACGACATCACCCAGACCCTGGCCCTGGTCGACGGCATCCCGCCGGTCGCCGGACGCCCCGGCCACCCGCGACGGCGCCCCGGGGCGGTGCTCGGCGACAAGGCGTACGACTCCAGAGCCGTGCGGCACGAGCTGCGGCGCCGACGCATCCTGCCGGTGATCTCGCGCAAGGGCTCCCCGAACATCAAGGGACTGGGCAGACTCCGCTATGTCGTCGAGCAGACCTTCGGCCTGCTCCACCAATTCAAGCGTCTGGCCGTGCGCTGGGAACGGCGCCCCGAACTCCACGACGCCTTCGTCTCGCTGGCCTGCAGCCTCATCTGCTGGAGACGACTGAGGAAACAGGTAGCTTGAGCGTGCACTGGCCTGGGACAGCACCTCGGCCCAGATTCGGCGCAGGCGTCGTCCGTGAGGATCACATGACGTCGCAGGAACCAGAGAGAAGGGTCTGTCCTGATGCCGCACGAGGCTCCGAGGCCAAGCGAACTGCTCGACAAGGACGAGGCCGAACTGCTCCGTCGGGCGCTGCTGGAATGGAGCGGCCCGGCACACTGCAGCGATCAACTCGCTGTTGGCATGGGATTCACCGACACACAGGATCTCCTCAATCAGTGCGACAGGCTACGGAGTGCGCTCGCTGACAATGCCCCGCTCAAGCCGGTCGATTGGGCACGGACGCTCCTGGTAACAGAGATCGTCTTCGTGAGCGACCTCGTGGGCTCGGGGGGCGAATGGCGGACAACCACCGGGCGGAGTGACGAGGAAACGATCACATTGCTACGCGTGATCCAGCGGAAGCTGGCCAAGACGATCAGCCCCTACTACGGGAAGCGCCCAGCCGAGTAGCCCCCACAGCCAACCCTGACATTCAAGATCTCGTTACGAGCTCAACGGCGATCCGAACAGGGCGGGTAAAACACCGAGAGTAAAGGGGAGAAAGTGACGCGCGCAATTAGAGCGTTCCTCGAGACAGAGGACGCGGCTAGCCCTCGTATGATCTTCACGGCAGAAGATGTCGACGCAATGTTCGATAGTCTCCTGGGAGGGCCTGTGGCCACGGGTGGATACTCTGGGTACCCACCGAGCCCCACGGCCGTGGCCGGCGGGAAAAAATGCCCGTGCTCCTCAGCCCAGTGCCGGGCCGCCACCAGGCCCTCCTCGAACGCCCGCTCCTGGTGGGACCAGACGACCCCCAGCTTCTCCAAATCCCGCACCCGCTCCGGCTCCAGCGTCTGCGCCGCGTGAGCAGTGCGCTGATTCTTCAACCAGGTGATGCGCGTCGTGTCCTTTTCACTGTGTGTCAGGTGGTTGCACTGCTGTTGGGCCCGGGCGGGCGGTGGTGTTGAGGGAACGGACGATGCCGGGTTGGTGAAGTACGCTGTCGTTTTCCGGGTAAGGCGGGTGTGGTGCGTGTAGGAAGGGGCGGGGGTGTTGCCGGGCGACTCCCGCTGAAAGCCGGACGGCGAACACACGGGCCCCGGGTACGCAGCGCCGGTGCGCGGTGCGCAGGTTTGTCGGCGTATATCCGAACGTGGCCGGCAAGATTTCCGTGAAATGGGCTATGCCTCTGTGTGCCGGTGACGCTCCGTCACGAGTAGCGGCAGTGTCAGGGAGCGTGAGGACCTCGTACGAACGTGGGCTCCGCATCTGGATGCGGTGCATGTGGAGCGGGTGTGGTTGGCGGGTGGCGTGGTCCGTATCGCTGCCCGTGCCGGTGAGTTGAAAATGGCGTGTCCAGGCTGCAGTCGCGGGTCAGCGCGGGTGCACAGCCGGTACTCGCGCACGCTGGCCGACGTCGCCGCCGGTGACCGTCCGGTACTGATCAGCCTGTCGGTGCGGCGGTTGTTCTGCGACAGCCCGAGCTGAGGGACTGAGCGTGCGTTGCAGGGGTGCGGGTCCGCCGCTCCGGGGTCTGGGGACACGCCACAGCGCACGGCTCTCTTCGCCGGCCCACGATCCCGCTGCCCCCGACTCTCACCCAAGTCCCGCTCACCCGTGAGGGGTTCACCCGGGGGAGGGGAAATCGTGATGATCGCACCACCACCCACCCGCGGCCCCGCATCCGGGCCGCAGCGCGAGCCTGGTTATCAGCGGCCGCACCGATGATGCCCGCATGACTGAAACGATCATCCGGGCATACCGGTCCCCCGCGGACCCCACCCCCGCCCAGACCGAGATCCTCCACCGCTATGCCAACGCCTCCCGCCGCGGCTTCAGCTTCCCCGGCTCAGTGCCTTGTATCCGGCAGGCCGCTGCCGGACCGGCCACGGCGGCATCGGCAAACCGGTACCTCGTGCGCAGGGCCGGCGCTGGCGTGAGGACGGGCGGCGGATGCGCCTGTCACCGTTCCTGCAAACCCTGCGCCGCCGCCGCAGAAAGTTGACTAAGTATCTACTTTTTTGCTGGGCCTCCGCGCCCCATACTCCTGATCCACTCCGGCGGTGCCGGTGTTCACAGACCTGGAGGTGGGCCGTGCAGGTGGTGCTGGACACCAGCAGATTTCCGCCGCGCGATCGAACGGCGGCATGGGAGGAGACGAGCGCTCTCGCGCTGGTGACAACCCGGTTCCGGTTTCCCGAGCCGGACAAGTTCGGGGCGTTGATCCGCGCCATGGACATCGGCCCTGCCCAGCTTTCGCAGATTTCGTACGGGGGGCTGGTGTCGTACCGGTCTTCCCGGCTTATCCGCCAGTCGGATCCGGAGATTTATCAGATAGCAGTTATCCAATCCGGCCGCCAGTCCATCGAGCAAGGCGGGCATGCATCGACGATGTGTGCGGGAGAAGCCGTCTTCTACGACAGCTCCCGGCCTTTTACAGGAGTCGTCGAGGGGAATCGAAAATCCGGTTGCCTTTTGCTGCAGTTTCCCAGGAAGCTGATGCCGCTGCCCGACAAGGTTGTGTCGCCGATGTGCGGGTCGCCGCTCAGCGGTGCCGGCGGCGTCGGGATGCTCCTGCGAGGTCTGCTCCAGGGGCTGATCGCCTCTGCCGCCGATTACACGGCAGCGGACCTCGACAGGCTCGGTACGACGGTGATCGACCTGGCAGCCGCCGCCGTTGCCCGGCACACGGAGCAGACCTCCCTCCTGATGCAGGAGACACGCTCGGCCACTCTCTACCGCGAAATAGGCGCCTACATCTCGAGCCGCCTCGAAGACCCTCGCCTGAGCCTTGGAACAGTTGCCGCCGCCCACAACATCTCCGTGCGTACCCTGCAGCGCCTGTTCTCACAACATGAGGAATCGGTCGGCGAACTCATACGCAATAAGCGCCTGGCACGCTGCCGGCGGGATCTTTCGGACCAAGCCTTGGCCGGTGTGAGCATCGCCGCAATCGGGGCACGCTGGGGATTTTCCCGCCCTTCGTCATTCAGCCGGGCCTTCCGTGACGTGTACGGGACGACGCCCAACGAATACCGGAGCGGAGCACGGGAGAGCGGGTGCGGTGGCTGACCGGGCCCCACCGGCCGGGCCACCACACCTCAGGAAGCGGCCCCGGCGCGCCCCGGGATCGCGTGCCGAAGCCTCTCCCGTATCGGGCACGACCGCGAAGGGCCCCAAGGGCCCGAACCTCGGGAGGGTTTTACCGGTCCCGCGGGATCAGCAGCTCGGCCACTTGTTGGTCTCGTAGTAGCCGAAGTTCTCTATCGACGTCCATCCGACGTGGTTCGTGCCGTCGATCCGGCCGTACGCCCAGCGGTTGCCGTGGTCGTTGACGACCCAGCACCAGAGCCAGAACTTCTCGCCGTTCAGGACGACGGCGTCCTTGGTGCAGGTCGAGTAGGGGCCAGTCCGCAAGGTGTGGGTGCGGTTGATTTTGGCATACCCGGTGTCCGCGTTGCGGACGGACACCGAACAGCCTACCTGCGCGCCTGCCACGGCCGTCGGGGCGGCGGCGAGCCCGACCCCCAAAGCCATGGTGACAGCAGAAATCAAGGCAGCAGTCTTGTGCTTGAGTCTCACGTCAATCCCTTCGCAGGTACCCCGGCCACGGTGACCGGGGGGTCGACACAGGATGCTGCCGCACATCAATTCGCCCGCGGTTCGCCGATCACGCCAATCGCTATCCCAGAAGCGCCAGGTTTCTCATGCCCGGGGCGGTCCGGGAAGGACCGTCCCGCAGCCCGGCGGTGCGGGGGAATCAGCCGATCCGGCCCGCACACCGCACCGGCACGGGGCTCGCACCGCGGCCCGTGCCGGCAGCGTGCCGACCACCAGGTTGACCGGGGAACCCGCACTGGCCTGCCGGCACGGGCGGTGCCGCTGGTGCGGGGGAGAGAGGGGGAATGAACCGGTCACATCCCACTGCCCCGCTTCCGTCACCGCCCGCCGGTTCCTACGCTGGGCCCCGTACGCCGGGCATCTGCCCCACCGGCTCCCAGCCCCCGGGCCTTGACGACTCGCGATGACCAGCTGGAGCCGCGCCCCGGCATAGAGCGCGGCTCCGGCTTGTGCCCTCGCCGGGCCGGTTCGTGGCCTCTCCCGCTGCTCCGGTTCGTGTGTGAGGGCATCAGCGTGGGGCACCTTCTGGGGAAGGGCCTCGCGCCCGGCCGCCGCTGCAGCGAATCCGGCGGCGGCCGGCCCCCGGCGAACTCCCCAGGAGGTGACGGTGAAGTGCGCGGGCCGGCACACCCCCAGGGCCTAGAGGTCCGCCTTGAGCGCCGTAACGTTTCAGCCTGAGGTGGGCGGGGTGTCGGGAAGCTGGCCGTCTGCGGTGGGCAGGGTGGTGTGGCCCTGTGTCCAGTGGTTGACCCAGTTGCACAGGGTGCAGGCGTACCGGCCGTTGATGCCGTCGACATCGGCGTGGCAGCGCGGGCAGGTCGAGGATGTGATCTCCAGCAGCACGGCCTCGGGCGGCTCCATGCCCTGCGTGTTCCCCGGTGCGGGCCGGCCTCACGCACACAGGCCCCCAGGCATGCGTATCCGCGGGCTTCCCGCGGCAGCGGCACCACACATACCTCCGGGTCGGAGCGACTGACCCTGGACAAGAAAAATGCCGCGGCCCCGGTGCGGCAGCCTGGGCTTTCGTGGCGCAGGCGATCACCGGACACGGAGCCGCGGCAGGCCCCCGTTCCGGGGGCTCGTGCACCCATCTGGTCACAGGACGGTCAGGCCCAGGACGGTCACGATGAGGGCGCATGCTGTGCCGATCATGACGGGCCGCCAGGTGTGCGGGGGTGTCGCGGGTGGTGGGCGGTCGTCGGGGGAGCAGCCGCAGAGGCCGTGCTGTGCGAGGACGGGGGAGTCGAGCCAGTAGGCCGAGGACAGCTCTGCCCGTGGTGGTGTTCTGTGTTCGTCGTTCATGCCGTGGCAACGAGCCGTGTCCCGGCCGCGCATGGCTGCTGGCCGGATTTCACATCACCCGCACGATAAAGATGCATCCGCGCTGGTGAGGAACTCTCCCCGGGCGCGGTGTGAAGGAACGGCACGTCAACAGCGGTGTGCTCGGGGAACGCGCAGGGGGCGGGAACCGTCCGTTACGGCGTACCTCCCGGTGCGCACGGGCTGGCCCTCGGTGGTGAAGGATTCTTCCCTGGCCACGAGGGCGGCGTGTAGAAGGGGTGCGGGTGCGTGGTGGGCGGCCCGGTCGCCGGATGGGGCCTTCGGGGGGCCCGTGGTGCGGGGCAGGCGCGTGGTGCTGAAGGGCTCGGCGGTGGCGCGGAAGGGCCCCGCCGTGGGGCGGTAACTGGATATCTTGGCAGCGGCGTTGGGAGGCAATTCCCTCACCACACCGGCATGGCCAGAGAGCCCCAGCTTGTGCTGTGGCCCGCCGCGCCCTGCGCGGGTGTGACCGGCTGGGGCCGCGGTGCCGACCCCGCGGCCCCAGTCCCGCCTCCCCAAGGGGGAACCTCCCGCTTTTCCTCTGCGGAAGACACCGCGTGCGGAGGCTACCCGGCAGAACCGATACGCACGCACCGACGGCCCGCCGCACCACGGCCTGGGGGCCGCCTGCAGGCCGGCCGGATGCGGAAGCCTGCTTCTTCGGCTCAGGACAACGGCCGGGGCCGGCCGGATGCGCTCGGTGGCGTGCGACCACGGCCCCGGCGTCCGGGAGATGCTCCATCGCGCCCTGGGGGATCGATGCGGTCGTACGCAAACCGGCGGTGGCGGGTGGGGTCGGCCACGCAGATGCCGCGCCCGCAGGTAGGGATGCGGCCCGCGGCGGGAGGCCGGACAGCGCGCTGGCGGGCGCCGACCGCAGTGTCGTGCTGCGGGGCGAGAGCGCGGTGGTGGGGCAGCTTGGTGCCGGTGGGTAGATCATCGGCCGGGATCTTCTGACGCAGATTCGATGCGAGTTGCGGGGAGTGGTGCCACCTGGCCTGAAATAGACATCGACCGGGTCGTCGGTCATCGCTGCGGCCGGTGGCCTGGGCCAGTTCGAGCGTACTCGGCCACCCGGAACCACTTCCGATGTGGCTTCGGTCTGTCACTCTGCCGGAGGCACTCCATGCCCGACCACCCCCACTACACCGTGGAACCCCAGAACAGCACCCCCACCTACCCCCTCGACACCACCCTCATGGCATCCACCGTCACACGCGCCCACCATGTGCTGCGCTCCCACCCGCTGCCCCGCCCCGACGACACCGAACTGCTCACCAGCCTCCTCCACTCCCACCTTGCCCTCCTCGTCCAGGAAACCCGCCCCCTCCTCACCGCAACCGGCCACAGCACCCGCGAACGCGCCCGCCGGCAAGCCGTCCACGACACCGCCCGCCGCACCCTGGAAGCCGCACCCACCCATGGGCTGGCCGCCGCCACTACCCGGCTGCGCACGTTGGCCACGAGCGTGGAACGCCTCCTGGCACTGCTTGCCCAAGACCACCAGGACGCCGGCCGCACCTGAGGCCAACATGTGCGGCCCGGCCCCTGCCCAGAGGCGCCCAGCACTCCCGCAGCGACCTCTCACGGCGTCCGGCCTTCACGCGGCGGTAGCGCTGCGGCGTGGCAGGAGGAGGCCACCGATTCTTCTGCCAGTGTCGGGTCTGGACACCGGGTCAGAAACAGCCAGACGGTGGGTGTGTTCCGCAAATTCCGCCGTACCAGGCCAGGTTGACCCCAGGAGCGCTACCGTGGAGACAGGTACTTTTCGGACGTGCTGGGGGAGCGATGGAGCCGGTATCGGCTGAGCTGCTGATGGCGCTGGCTACCGGCGGTGCCGGAGCAGCGGGCGCGCACGCCTGGCGGTCCCTGGCCGCTCTGGTACGCCGCGGACGCGGACAGACCGGTCCCGGGGACGATGCGCCAGCCGGAGGGCTGGAACCGGCCCTGGCAGAGCCGGAGCTCGTAGTGCTCCAGGCTGAACCGGCCGATGAGCGGCGCGCGCGGGACTTGGTGGTGGCGCTGGCCGCCCGCGCCCGGGCGGACGTGGACTTCGCCGCCGCGCTGGATCAGTGGCATGCGCAGGCCCGCCGGGCAGTGCCGGCCACGGGGGCGGGCGACGTTACGGCCACCGTGTCGGGCGGCAGCCAGGGCACCGTGGTTACCACCCGCGACGTGTCGGGCGGCCTGCATGTCGGGACCCCCGCCCCGCCTACTGCTGCGCCGCCCGAGCAGCCCGGTACCAACGGCGGCTGAGAGGCAAGGGATGCCGGGGGAGGCGACCGGGGCCGGTGACGTCCGTGCGGAGGTGACCGGCGGTCGGCAGGAGGCGGTGGTCACCGCCCGGGACATCACCGGCCCGGTCACCGTCACCACGGCCGGAACCCGGGTGCCCGGGTATCTCCAGGACCCCATCCGCTGGCCCCTGGTGGGGGAGTGGGGCGCCCTGGCGGCGGGCGCCCACCGGGCCAAGGCCGATTCCACCGGGGACGCGGTGCCCCCCTACGTGGCCCGCGACATGGACACAGAACTCAGAACACGGCTGGAACAGGCAGCCGCACACGGTGGACTGGTCCTGGTCGTCGGCGATTCCACCGCGGGCAAGACCCGCGCCGCCCACCACGCAGTACACACCTGTAAGGCCCTGGCCGGATACCGGGTCCTGGCCCCGGACAACGGCCCCGACCTGGTGACCGCCACCGAGGTCCTGACCGCAACCACGGTGCGCTGCCTGGTCTGGCTGGACGACCTCGAACACTTCCTTGGCCCCGACGGCCTGGAGCCGGCAGTACTCGCCGAACTCACGCGGCTGCGGACACCGGTCCTGGCCACCATGCAGCTGCGCCACTACGACACCTACTACCCCCGCCCCGCCGACAAGGGCCCCGCCTCCGCAAGCGGCCCGCGCGCGGACGGGGCGGGCGCCCGGGTCCTGAAACAGACCGAACCCCTGCACCTGCCCCGTCGCTGGAGCACCACCGAACTGGACAGAGCACGCGACTGCGACGACCCGCGGGTCATCGACGCCGTCACCCACCACGGCCCCTACGGCGTCGCCGAATACCTCGCCGCCGGCCCGGCCCTGCTCACCGAGTGGCACCACGCCACCCGCCCCGGCGGCCACCCCCACGGCGCCGCACTCGTCGCCGCCGCCGTCGACCTGACCCGCACCGGACTCCCCCAGCCCTACCCCACCACCCTCCTCACCACCCTGACCGAGCACTACCTCCCCCACAACGACAGACCCCTCCTGCGCCCCGAACCCCTCGAAGAAGCCCTGACCTGGGCCCAACGCCTGCGCTACGGCGCCACCAGCCTCCTCCTGCCCACCCACACCCCCAACACCTGGAACGTCTTCGACTACCTCCCCGACCACACCACCACCCCCATCCCCAACCCCGTCTGGGAAACCGCCCTCAACCACGCCACCAACGAAAACGACCGCCACAACATCGCCCTCCACGCCTCCACCGCAGCCCCGCACATCGCCGAAGCCACCTGGCGCCCCCTCGCCCAACACAACGCTGGCGCCGCCCACAATCTTGGCTTCCTGTTGGCTGAGTTGGGCCGGTTAGAGGAGGCCGAGCGCTGGTATCACCGGGCCGCAGAGGCAGGACAGGCTGACGCCGCCAACAATCTTGGTGTCCTGTTCGCCCAGGCTGGTCGGGTGGCGGAGGCTGAGCAGTGGTTGCGCCGGGCCGTAGACGCCGGAGGCGCCGTCGCCTCCCACAACCTTGGCCTCCTGTTCGCCCAGGCTGGTCGGGTGGAGGAGGCCGAGCAGTGGTTGCGCCGGGCCGCCGAGGCAGGAAACGCCGACGCCGCAAACGACCTTGGCCTCCTGTTCGCCCAGGCTGGTCGGGTGGAGGAGGCCGAGCAGTGGTTGCGCCGGGCCGCCGAGGCAGGAAACGCCGACGCCTTATACATCCTTGGCCTCCTGTTCGCCAAAGCCGGCCGGTTGGAGGAGGCCGAGCCGTGGTATCACCGGGCCGCCGAAGCCGGAAACACCGGCGCCGCGTACAACCTCGGTGTCCTGCTTGCCGAGTTGGGCCGGTTGGAGGAGGCCGAGCCGTGGTGTCGCCGGGCCGCCGAGGCAGGGCATACCAACGCCGCGAACAAGCTTGGCTTCCTGCTCAGCAAGGCTGGCCGGTTGGAGGAGGCCGAGCCGTGGTGTCGCCGGGCCGCGGAGGCCGGAGATACCGGCGCCGCGTACAACCTCGGTGTCCTGCTCTATGAGTCGGGCCGGTTGGAGGAGGCCAAGCAGTGGTATCACCGGGCCGCCGAAGCCGGAAACACCGGCGCCGCGCACAACCTCGGCTGCCTGCTTGCCGAGTTGGGCCGGGTGGAGGAGGCCGAGCCGTGGTATCGCCGGGCCGCGGAGGCCGGGCATACCGGCGCCGCGCACAACCTTGGTGTCCTGCTCGCCCAGGCCGGTCGGCCGAAGAAGACCAAACCGTGGTACCGCCGGGCCATGGACCTGTTATGAGGCAGTTCCCGTGTTGCTGCCGCTGGCCGGCTGGCCCGGCCGGTGCGGTTGGCCGACGGGCAAGGGGGGCGTCGGCCAACCGGTGAGCTTGTGTTCAGGGCCGCTGGGCGTCTCGCAGCCGTTCGACTTGTCGGCTGATCAGCTCGGTGGGGAATGAGAGGCCCTTGGCCGTGCTGAGCTCGGAGAATCTGGCGATGGTGTTCCCCGTACGGACCACGACGAACTGCTCGTTACGGTCGGCCTGCCCCGGTTTCATGGGGATGATCTCGCGGAAGGCCACCGCTTCGTCACCGACCTGCGGTGCTGCCTCCGTTCTCACTGTCACCTCGAATCGCCCCACATAGCCGTCGCCTTCGTACGCCCGGCAGGTGGTGAGGGCCTGCTTGAGTGCTGCGAAGCGCCGTGTGGCCTCGCCCTCCTCGTAGGAGGCGAGTGTCGAGCTGCCGCCCATGACGTTCTTCTTCCAGTTGAAGATCTGGAAGACGTGAGCGATCGACCCTTCGCCGTTACGGGCATCAAGAAGTGGCTGGCAGGCAGGTACGGATATGGGAGGGAAGGAGCGTCCGCTTCCTTTCGGCTGGGGTTCCTGTACCCCCATGGGCTCGTGTGCCTGCGGGACTTCTCCGTCCTTAAACGCGAGTCCCTTGAGCTGGGCCGCCGTCAGGGGCGTCACCGGGGCCGAGGCCGAAGGAGTCGTAGACGATGCTCCAGGTGTGGGTTTCGGCTCTTGTGCCGGGGCGCACCCCGAGGCGAGGAACAGCCCGATGGCCGCTGCTGCGGTCGTTCTTCCCAGCCGTGTCGTGCGCGGTCGCATGAGCCCCCCGGACAGATGTGGATGAGAGGCCGACGCTAGTTGTGTGAGCAGGCAATGACCAGGGGGTATGCGAGGGAGGTGCCAGCGGCGGCAAACGGCTTGGACGTGCTGATTCGGGTCTGATGTCCTCTTCCCAGAGCGTTCCTCCCCACAAGACCACCAGCCAGCCGACGAAGACGCCCTGGGAGGACCACCACCATGAGCGCCCCGACTCCCTGGGCACCCCTGAACCGGGCACCTGCGACCGGGACCGGATCAGCGAAGAGACCGAGGGCTACCGGATCCGATCACAAGACGCGGGCTGCGCCGCACGGGGCGCTGACGGAAGTCGCTGCGGCGACCAGTCTGCGGGGTCACTGCGCTCACGCACCCACCTGGGCGCCATACACGGCGTTCTGACGGCCTGTAACCCGATGCTTCTCCTGGGTGCCAGTGGCGCTCTCTGAGGCCCCTGGGGCACTGTGGGGCCCTTCCACGGAGCATGAGAACGGGCCGCGGCCGCTCTGCCACGCAACCCCACACCGTGCACGGCGCTCTAACGGCTGTAACCCGTCACAGGCCTCCGCACGGTGCTGTGACCGGCGGGACGGTGAGAGTCGATCCCAGCACGCGTCGCACGAGGAGAACCACCGACTCAGCTGGTGCCGCCCTGACGCCACTGGGGAGGAACACTGAGGCCGTGGGGCAACGGGGCGGATGGGTCGGTCGGAACCAGGCCGGAAGGTGCCACCCCGGAGGCAAAGTCGAATTCCACGGTGCCGCCGGAGAACGTCGCGGACACGCTCGGGGTGGCCAAACGGCAGATCAGCGGGGGCCTGAAGCGGTTCAAGGGATACATCGAGGACCTCGGCCGCGAGACCGGCGTCTGGCGCGGCCACATCTGAACAGCCGCCCCCACAGGGTGGGATGGGGCCTGGCCGGGTGTCCCCGGCTGGGCCCTTTGTGCGCAAGAGTGATCGCCCTTGCGTGCAAAGAGCAGCCGGGTCGAACGAGACCGCCGACCCAGGGTCCGGGGGCACGACTAGGTACACGGCTATAGCGGCCAGCCCACGGTCTCGACCCGCCCCCATCGTCCCGCCTCCGCGCCTGCGATCGCAACGCAAATCGACGCATCCGCCCTGGCGGACTTCTCCCCGTTCCCTTGCCGCGCTCCCTCGGGCACCAGCTCTGTCCGCAGACCGGCGAGACGGGACCCGTAGACCCGCTGCGCTCCCTCCCGTCCACCCGACACAGGCCACAAACGATGGTTCCGGTGTGTACCCGCGGCTGGTGCTGCCCGGGCTCCCCCTGAAGAGCGCGAAACGGGCCACCTGCCGGGTTCGGGCCAACTTCCCCTCCCCGGCCCGCACTCTGTACCCGGACGAAGGGCCGACTCGTACGCTGAACGCGTCCCGCTGCCCCGTATCCCACCCCCGGTACCGGCCGCGGGTCTCCCCAGGCCCCGGCGAGCACCCCCGTGCCCTCGCAGGGGCCACTCATCGAAGATGCCGACGACGGCCCCGCACTGATGGATCATGACGCCGTGCGCCGGACCTCACGGGCCCTTCGTGTTCCGGTTATGGGTGCGTCAGCAGGGCCGCTGCACAACACGAACCCCTTCGGCCTGTAGTACTGCGACCAACCGGTCAGTCAGTGGTGTTGCCACAGTGAATCTCGACTCTCTCCGCGTTCCTCGTGTATCGGGGGCCTGCTGATGGTGCCTACTTCGTGATGCCCGTCGACAGCAGCCACGGTTGTCACGCCATCAGCAGGGTCGGCGCGACGAGCGACGAGATCACCAGCCGACGTGTCGCCGCGGAAGCGGCCTGATCCTCGCGCCGCAGCTGCTCACCCTGCTCGGTGGTCTGGTCGTGCTCATTCCGCAGCCCGGCTAGCCCCGCCTCAACCTGGCCGATGCGCTGCTCGGTGGCCCGCTGATCGGCCCGGTAAACGTCCTGCGTCACCACCTGGTCCAGCGGGCGGCGAGCTGGGCAAGGTCCTCGCGCAGTTGCGACATGGCACGGTGCAGCTCCCACAGGGTGGGCTCGGCGCTCGGCGGCACAGACACCGCAGTTCTCCAACAGGCCCCGCGCCTGAACACGAGCCTACGGGTGGCTGGAGGTGATGAGGAGATGTCGGCCGAGTGGGCATGGTGGGTGCCATCGGTGCCCACGTATTCACGTTACGATCATGAGTGCAATGGCGGATCATTGCAAAGTATACAAATGCCTAAATATGGGGGGAACTTCATGATTAAGCGTATGCGGGGCAAGGCGTTTGCTGTGAGTGCAGCCGTGGTGGGGGCCCTCGCTCTGGGCGCAAGCCCGGCCGCTGCAGCAGACACCTGGCAGCCCTGGGTTGCGGGCGCGGACTACAAGTGCGGGGACTCGACGAAGCACCTGTTCTCCAAGAACATCGGGATACAGACGTGCATCTTCCGCGCCCCGGGTTCGAACAGCTTCCAGGCCGTAGCGGTGGCGGTGAATAACTCCCCGAACACGGTCTACCTGGAAACTGCGGTCTTCAACAAGACCACGAACACTGTCGACAACTGCGCGAAGCGCAAGGTCGCTCCAGGCGAGCGGGTTGCCTGCTATGGGACGACCAAGTCCACATCTGTGCGCCCCGTGAAGGGCGACGCCTACATCTGGCTCAACGACGGTCTCAGTGACCTCACTTTGACTGCCGAGTACAAGTAGCAGTCCTGCCGGTCGGTCGCCCTGAGGGCCGACATCACCTGCGATGTCGGCCCTCCCGAAGAGCCTGCCGTGCACGCGATGCGCCTGCTCAGCACAACACCTAAACGTCGCCCTTCGGGACACAAACTGATCTGCCAGCCCAGCGCTTCCCCTGCCAGTCAAGGTTGCTACCCCAATCGTGCAGCAGACCAGGGTGCCTAACTGATCGTTTCAGAATGAGATCGGCGTGGCGACTGGTTCTGGCAATCTTGGCAGGCAGGGCCTGGCGGGTGTCTGCCGATCTTGTCCCGGATGAGCTCTGGGACCGCATAGCTCCGTTGCTGCCGCCGCGACAGGAACGTCGGCACCGGTACCCCGGCCGCCTTCCGGTGTCTGACCGGGTGGCGTTGGCAGGCATCATCTACGTGCTGCGCAGGGGTGTGGCCTGGCGTGACGTTCCAGTGCAGGTGGTGGGCTGCTTCGGCATCACCTATTGGCGCCGACTGCGGGACTGGACCGAGGCCGGGGTCTGGCCGGCCCTGCACCAGGGTCCTGCTGACTGAGCTGCGCGCTGCAGACGCGCTGAACATGGACGACTGCGCAGTCGACGGCTCCCACATCCGGGCTCTTAGAGGGCATTTGATCTAGGCAGATTGCCCTTTCTGTCCTAGTAGGTTCCTCGCCAGGTTGGTGTGGTCTCGTCCGTTATGCGCTTGGCCAGGTTG
>NZ_JBIAMU010000036.1:0-64048 GCF_042874215.1 Streptomyces sp. NPDC004111 | reverse complement strand
GCGCCCCGGGGGGGGGTGGGGGTCGGGCCCGGGGGGGCCCCCCCCGGGGGCGGGGGGGGGCCCCCCCCCCCGCGGGGGGGCCGGGGGCGCCGGGGGGGGGGGCCCCCCCCCCCCCCGGGCGCCCCCCCGGCCGCTCTCGTTCCGGAGGGTGCCGCCGGGTACGATCGCCCTGCCATGGAGATGAATGCCACCTACACCAGCCTTGTCGCGGTCGGCGACTCCTTCACCGAGGGAATGTCCGACGCCCTGCCCGACGGTTCCTACCGGGGCTGGGCCGACCTGCTCGCCGCCCGTCTGGCGGCCCGTACGCCGGGATTCCGGTACGCGAACCTCGCCGTGCGCGGCAAGCTCATCGGTCAGATCGTCGACGAGCAGGTGGCTCAGGCGGCCGCCATGCGGGCGGACGTGGTGACCCTGGTGGGCGGGCTGAACGACACCCTGCGCCCCAAGGTCGACATGGGCCGGGTGCGCGCCCGGCTGACCGAGGCCGTCGAGGTGCTCGCGCCCTCCTGCAAGCAGCTGGTGCTGATGCGCAGCCCGGGACGCAACGGTCCGGTCTTCGAACGGTTCCGCCCGCGGGTGGAGGAGCTGTTCGCCCTCGTCGAGGAGCTGGCCGCCCGGCACGACGCGGTGGTCGTCGACCTGTACGGGGCCGCCGTACTCGGCGACCAGCGGATGTGGGACGTGGACCGCCTCCACCTCACGGCCGAGGGGCACCGCCGGGTCGCCGAGGCGGTCTGGCAGGCGCTGGGCCTGGACGCGGAGGACGACTGGCTCGCCCCGCTGCCGCCCGCGGCCCCGGTGGGTTGGACCGCTCGCCGCACCGGCGACCTGCGGTTCGCCCGCGAACATCTGGTGCCGTGGATCGGACGGCGGGTGACCGGCCGCTCCTCCGGCGACGGCCGCCCGGCGAAGCGCCCCGAACTGCTGCCGTACGAGACCCCGCGCGACTGAGCCCGCCCCGCGCCGCCCCTCGTAGCAACGTACGAACCGGGCCGCGGCTCTGGCCTGCACAAACCGCCAGTAGAATCTGTTTACGTGACTGCCAAGCCCCGCATCCCCAATGTCCTGGCCGGCCGCTACGCCTCCGCGGAGCTTGCCGTCCTGTGGTCCCCCGAGCAGAAGGTCAAGCTTGAGCGCCAGCTGTGGCTGGCCGTGCTGCGTGCGCAGAAGGACCTCGGCATCGAGGTGCCGGACGCCGCGCTCGCCGACTACGAGCGTGTCCTCGACCAGGTCGACCTGGCCTCCATCGCCGAGCGCGAGAAGGTCACCCGCCACGACGTGAAGGCGCGGATCGAGGAGTTCAACGCCCTCGCCGGGCACGAGCAGGTCCACAAGGGCATGACCTCCCGCGACCTCACCGAGAACGTCGAACAGCTCCAGATCCGCCTCTCCCTGGAACTGATGCGCGACCGCACGGTGGCGGTCCTGGCGCGCCTGGGCAAGCTGTCCGGCGAGTACGCCGAGCTGGTCGTGGCGGGCCGCTCGCACAACGTGGCGGCCCAGGCCACCACTCTCGGCAAGCGCTTCGCGACCGCCGCCGACGAGCTCCTGGTGGCCTACGGCCGCCTTGAGGAACTGCTCGGCCGCTACCCGCTGCGCGGCATCAAGGGCCCGGTCGGCACCGCGCAGGACATGCTGGACCTGCTGGGCGGCGACGCGGAGAAGCTGGCGGACCTGGAACGGCGCATCGCGGGCCACCTGGGCTTCGCGCACGCGTTCACCTCGGTCGGCCAGGTCTACCCCCGCTCGCTGGACTACGAGGTGGTGACCGCGCTGGTACAGCTCGCCGGTGCCCCCTCCTCGCTCGCGAAGACGATCCGGCTGATGGCCGGCCACGAGCTGGTCACGGAGGGCTTCAAGCCCGGCCAGGTCGGCTCCTCGGCGATGCCGCACAAGATGAACACCCGCTCCTGCGAGCGCGTGAACGGCCTGATGGTCATCCTGCGCGGCTACGCCTCGATGACGGGCGAGCTGGCGGGCGACCAGTGGAACGAGGGCGACGTGTCCTGCTCCGTGGTCCGCCGGGTGGCGCTGCCGGACGCGTTCTTCGCGTTCGACGGACTCCTTGAGACCTTCCTGACCGTGCTCGACGAGTTCGGCGCGTTCCCGGCGGTGGTGGCCCGTGAGCTGGACCGCTACCTCCCGTTCCTCGCGACGACGAAGGTCCTGATGGCGGCAGTACGGGCGGGTGTCGGCCGGGAGGCCGCGCACGAGGTGATCAAGGAGCACGCGGTGGCGTCCGCGCTGGCCATGCGCGAGCAGGGCGCCGAGCGCAACGAGCTGCTCGACAAGCTGGCGGCGGACGAGCGGATGCCGCTGGACCGTGCGCAGCTGGACGAACTGATGGCGGACAAGCTGTCGTTCACCGGCGCGGCGGGCCAGCAGGTCGCCACGGTCGTCGCCCGCATCGAGGAGATCGCCAAGCAGCACCCCGAGGCCGCGGGCTACGCCCCGGGCTCGATCCTCTGACCGGCTCCACGAGCCGCGGCTGTACGGTTTCGGGATGACCCCCGAAGAACTCCTGTCCGCCCGCGACCGCGTCCTTCCCGACGTGGTCGCGGGCGGTCTGCGTGTGCTGTTCTGCGGCATCAACCCCGGGCTGATGTCCGCGGCCACCGGCCACCACTTCGCCCGCCCCGGCAACCGGTTCTGGCCGGTCCTGCACCGCTCGGGATTCACACCGCGGCAGTTGCGGCCCGACGAGCAGGAGGAGCTGCTGTCGTACGGCCTGGGCATCACCAATGTGGTGGCCCGTGCCAGTGCCCGCGCCGACGAACTGAGCGCCGAGGAGTACCGGGAGGGCGGTCGGCTGCTGACCACCAAGGTGGAGCGGCTGCGTCCGCAGTGGCTGGCGGTGGTCGGCGTGACCGCGTACCGGACGGCCTTCGACGAGCGGAAGGCCCGGATCGGCCCCCAGGAGCGGACGATCGGCGACACCCGGATCTGGGCGTTGCCCAACCCCAGCGGACTCAACGCGCACTGGACGCTGGAGACGATGGCCGAGGAGTACGGACGGCTTCGGCTTGCCACGGTGAGCACCTCCTAGAGGGTGGGTGGTTTCGTCGTCGTGCGGGACGCCCGGGGTCAGGCGTCGCGGCGGCGGATCGTCCACCAGCCGGCCAGCAGAAGGGCCAGTGCCCAGAGCGCGGTCACCCCGAGCCCGGTCCAGGGCCCCAGGTCTCCCACCGGGTGCTGGCGCAGCACCTGCTGTCCGGCGCGGTCCGGGAGGAATTGGGCGACACCTGCGGCCACGTCCCCGAAGACGAAGGACAGGAGCAGGATGAGCGGGACGAGGATGCCGAGTGCTCCGACGGCACTGCGCAGCACGGTGGCGAGGCCGGCGGCCATCAGGGCCATGAGCGCGAGGTAAATGCCCGCGCCGACGCAGGCGCGTACGGCTCCGGGGGCTGTGAGGTCCAGCGCCCTCTCGCCCAGCATCGCCTGCCCCGTCAGGAAGACGGTGAAGGCCGTGACGAGCCCGACGCCCAGGACCAGTGCTCCGACAACGACCGTTTTGGCCATGTAGAGATGTCCTCTGTCCGGCACCACGGTCAGTGATATGCGCAGTGCGCCGTGGCGGAATTCGCTGGAGAGAGCGGTGGCGCCGAAGCTGAGGGCTGCGATGTGCCCGAAGTTGAGCGCGTAGAAGGCGTCGAGGAGGGGGTCGGCGGCCGAGTGGTCGGCCGGGTCCATGGTGGCGAAGGCGAGCAGGGTGATGCCGACGGTGGCCAGGAGGACGGCGGTCAGCGCTCCGTACAGGGAGCGGACCGATGCGATCTTGATCCATTCGGAACGGAGCACGGCGGCAAAGGGCATGGTTCAGGCCTTCTGTTCGGGTGTCGCGCTCGCTCCAGCGGTGCGGGTGGTCGAGGTGCCGGAGGCGGAGGTGTTTGTCGTGAACTCGGCGGAGTCCTGCGTGAGATCGAGGTACGCCGCCTCCAACGTGGTCTTTTCGTCGGCGAGTTCGAGCAGGGGAATGCCGTGGGCCGCGGTGGTCGCGCCGATCTGTGCGGCGGTGGCGCCTTGGACGGTCCAGCTGCCGTCCTCGGCCCGGGAGGTGGTGAGTCCTTCCCGGGCGAGCAGCGACGCGAGCCGGTCGGGTTCGGTGGTCCGCAGTCGGACCTGTGGTGTGCCGCGGGCGTCCAGGAACTCCTGGACGGGCATGTCGGCCAGCAGTCGGCCCTTCCCCAGGACGACCAAGTGGTCGGCGAAGGAGGACGTCTCGTTCATCAGGTGGCTGGAGACGAGAACCGTGCGGCCTTCTCGCGCGAGGCGTTTCAGCAGCTCTCTGACCCAGATGATCCCTTCGGGGTCCAGGCCGTTCGACGGTTCGTCCAGCATGACGACTCCGGGGTCGCCGAGCAGCGCGGCGGCGATGCCGAGGCGTTGCCGCATACCGAGGGAGTAGGTCTTGATCCGTCGGCCGGCCGCCTCGACGAGGCCCGACCCTGCCAGGACTTCGTCGATCCGGCGGGCCGGTATGCGGTTGGCGACGGCCAGGATCCGCAGATGGTCCCGGCCCGTGCGGGAGCCGTGTGCGCCCTGGGGGTCGAGGAACGCACCGACCCGGTGCAGGGGGTTGGCGAAGGACACGTACGGCCGGCCGCCGATAGTCGCGGTCCCCGAGGAGGACCGGTCGAGGCCGAGCACGAGTCGCATGGTGGTGGACTTGCCGGCCCCGTTGGGCCCGAGGAATCCCGTGACACGTCCCGGCCGGACCCGGAAGGTGAGGCGGTCGACGGCCCTGCGGCCGCCGAAGTCCTTGGTGAGTTCGCGAACTTCGATGCTTTCCATGTCCTCAGGCTCGCCGTCGGAGCCTGCCCGGCGCCTCCCCCACCAGCGGGTCCTGTTTCCCCCGTGCGGGGGAGCCCGTGGCCGCTCCTCCCTGCCACGATGAACGCATGATCCGCATCTTCCGGCCGATGACCCGCAAGGTCACCTACTCGCGCTGGCTGCATCTGCTGACGCCGATGCTCGCCGTCGCGGTGTGGATGTACGTCATGCCCGAGCGGCCCTGGGTGCCCGCGCTGCTGCTGGTTCCGCTGGGGCTGCTCCCGGCGGTGCGGCTCGTGGAGGGCGTACAGGCACAGCTGCTGCTGACCCCCGACGAGCGGGGCCGCTCCTCGTCGATCGAGGCGGTGGCGTCGGCCACCTGGGGCGACCGCTGGCGGACCGTGCTCTGGCTGGAGATACGGCTGGTGCTGGGTGCGGTGGTGATCGGAGCCACCGTGTGGGGACCCATGCTCAGCATCGAACTCGCGCTGGCCGCGTTCGGCGACAGCCCGCTGTCCGGGCAGTTCCTGCCGCTGCCGGGGCGGCACTGGTGGTACGCCCTGCTGGTTCCGCTCCCGCTGCTTGCCGCCGTATGCGCGGTGGTGGGGTTCGGCGGGGTGATAACAGTGATCGCCCGGCAGCTGCTGGGGGCTTCTGCGGCCTCGCGGCTGACCGCTCTGGAGGAGCGAACGGAGCAGTTGCTCGAACGCAACAGGATCGCCCGGGAGCTGCACGATTCCATCGGGCACGCGCTGACGGTAGCAGTGGTGCAGGCGGGAGCGGCGCGGGCGGCGGGCGACCCGGAATTCACCGACCGCGCGCTGGCCGCAATCGAGGACACCGGCCGGGAGGCGCTGGAGGATCTGGAGCGGGTGCTGGGCGTGCTGCGGGAGTCGGACGTTCCGGTGGGTGGCCGCCCCACTCTCGCCGAGGCGGACCGGCTGTTGGATTCGGCGCGGGCATCGGGGTCCGAGGTGGACGTCCGGCTGTCGGGGGCACTGGCCACTCTGCCGGGGCCGGTGTCCCGAGAGGGGTACCGGATCCTCCAGGAGGCGCTCACCAATGTGTTGCGGCATGCCGGGCCGGTACCGGTCCGGGTCCGTATCGCGGTGGTCGAAGGCCATCTGGAACTCGATGTCGCCAATCCCTTCCACGAGCTGGCCGACGGCCCGGCGCGGGGCAGCGGTCTGCACGGCATACGGGAGCGTGCGGCCCTGCTCGGCGGGCTGGCCACCACCGGCCCGCGGAACGGCGAGTGGCGGGTGCACGCGCGTCTGCCGGTGGATGCCTTCGGTTGAACCCCACAGGGAAGTGCCAGTACCCGAGCCCGTCTAAGGTGGTCCGATGCCCATTAGCGTTCTCCTGGTCGACGACGAACCGCTGGTCCGTGCGGGCCTGCGCGCGGTGCTGGAGGCCCAGCCCGGGATCGAGGTCTCCGGCGAGGCCGCCGATGGGGCCGCCGTGATCCCGCTCGTACGCGAGTTGCGGCCGGACGTGGTCGCGATGGATGTGCGCATGCCGTTGATGGACGGCATAGAGGCGACCCGCACGCTGCTGCGCACGGTGCCCGAGCCGCCGAAGATCCTGGTGATCACCACCTTCGAGAACGACGAGTACGTCTACGAGGCGCTGCGTGCCGGGGCCAGCGGATTCCTCCTCAAGCGGGCCCGCCCAGTGGAGGTGGTGAATGCGGTCCGGCTGGTAGCCGAGGGCGAGTCACTGCTGTTCCCGGCGGCCGTGAGGTCGCTGGCCGCCGAGTACGGCAGCCGCAAGGCCCGGCAGGAGATGAAGCGGGCCGCGCTGACCGACCGGGAGGCGAACGTGCTCCGGTTGATGGCGCAGGGGCTGTCCAACGCGGAGATCGCGGCCCGTCTGGTGGTGGGTTCCGAGACGGTGAAGACCCATGTCAGTGGAGTGCTTGCCAAGCTGGGCGCGCGGGACCGGACCCAGGCGGTGATCGCCGCATACGAATCGGGGTTCGTGTCGCCGAAGTAGCACAACAGCCCCAGAACGCTCCGCCGGCGGGCCCGCGGCTCGCCGTGGCATGTCCTCAACGAGTACGATCCGGCAGACACGTCTGCGACCTGGGAGGACACGTTGGGGCGGCTGACCGGCGGGGATCCCTCTCTGTTGCGGCGGATCAACTCCGCGGTGGTTCTGCACGCACTGCGCGGCGCGGATTCGCAGGACTCCCCCACACTGACCGATCTGACCCGGATCACCGGGCTGTCCCGGCCGACCGTCGAGGGTGTGGTCGAGGGACTCATCGAGACCGGGCTGGTCGTCGAGACCGCGGCCGAGGAGGGTGGCGCGAAGCGCCAGGGGCGTCCTGCCAGGAGGTTCCGCTTCCGTGCCGAGGCGGGTCATCTGCTGGGCATCGAGATCGGCCCGCACCGGATTTCGGCGCTGCTGTCCGGGCTGGACGGGCGGATCGTCGGGGCCGGGTCGCGCGAGGTCTCCGAGAGCGCGGACGCGGACGACCGGCTGGAGCGGGTGCGTCAGGTCGTCGCCGACGTGCTGCGCAGGACCGGGGTCGCCCGCAGTTCGCTGCGGGCCGTGGGGGTCGGCAGTCCCGGGATCGTCGAGGCGGACGGCACGGTACGGCTCGGTACGGCGCTGCCCGGCTGGACGGGGCTGCCGCTCGGGGAGCGGCTGCGCAGGTCGTTCCGCTGCCCGGTGCTGGTGGAGAACGACGCCAACACCGCCGCCGTCGCCGAGCACTGGAAGGGGGTCGGCACCGACACCGACGACCTCGTCTTCGTGCTGGCGGGGCTGAGCCCGGGCGCGGGTTCGCTGATCGGCGGACGGCTGCACCGGGGGTTCGGCGGTGCGGCGGGCGAGATCGGCGCCCTGCATCTGCTGGGGCGCGAGGCCCGGCCGGAGAAACTGCTGTCGACCACGGACGAGCCGCTGCACCCGTTGGACGAGCATGCGGTGGCCGCGGTGTTCGCGCAGGCCAAGCAGGGCGACGTACAGGCGCAGGCGGCGGTGGACCGGTTCATTCAGCGGCTGGTGCACGATGTGGCGGCGCTGGCGCTGGCCCTCGATCCGGAGCTGGTGGTGATCGGCGGCTGGGCGGCCGGGCTCGACGGCGTACTGGATCCGCTGCGTGGTGAGCTGGAGCGGTACTGTCTGCGCCCGCCCCGGGTGGCGCTGTCGCTGCTCGGTGAGGCGTCGGTGGCGACGGGGGCGCTGCGGCTGGCCCTGGACCACGTTGAGGAGCAGTTGTTCGCGGTGGAGACGACGGTGACAGCGCGCCGCTGACCGGGGGCCGTGCCACCCGGCGCGCCGCTGACCGAGACCGCGCAGCCCGCGAAGCCGCTGACCGAGGCCGCACCGTCCCCGAAGCCGCTGACCGCGGGCGCGACGCCGGGACGCTGCTGAGGCCTCCGCGTGCTTGCCCCGCTCTACGTGGTTCCGGGCCCCACGGAGCACGGCGCGCCGCCCGGGAATCCGCCGGGCGGCGCGCCGTGGTCCGTTTCGGGGCGTGCGGGGGTTACGAGGCCTGGGCGGTCGGGCCGTGGTGGCTGATCTCCAGGTCGCCCGAGTCGCCGAAGGTCAGACGGCAGGTGTCCGCACGGTACGTGGCGATGGAGACGGCGGCGGTGCGGCCTGCGGCGAAGTAGCGGGTGGTGACGACCAGGACGGGGGCGCCGGGCAGCCGGTCGAGTTCCTTGGCGTCGTCCGCGCGGGCCGAGCCCAGTTCGACGGCCCGGTCCTGGCTCTCCAGGCCGAGGCGCTGGAGTTCGCGCAGCACGCTGCGGGCCCGTGCCGGGCCTGACGGGGCCTCTATGGCGGGGAGTTCGGGCACCGAGGCGGCCGGTACGTACAGCAGCTCGGCGGCGACCGGCTGGCCGTGGCTGACGCGGATGCGCCGCACGGTGTGCAGGGGCTCCTGGAGGCCGGTGCCGAGCATCCGGCTCACCGCGGCCGGGGCGAGCGCCGTCGTGCAGTCGGCGGGCTTCCAGGAGTCGCCGGGGGTACCCGGCCAGGTGTGCTGCGAGGTGCCGACGTCCACGCCCATGCGGGGCGGGGCGACCGTGGTGCCCACGCCGCGGCGGCGCTGGAGGCGGCCTTCCAGCTCCAGTTGTTCGAGGGCCTGGCGCAGGGTGGCACGCGCGACGCCGAAACGGGCGGCCAGTTCACGCTCGTTCGGGAGGATCTCGCCGACGGAGAAGTCGGAGTCGAGCGCCTCACTGAGCACGGTCTTGAGGTGCCAGTACTTAGGCTCCGGCACCGTTTCGAGCTGCGTGGTCCCCACCCTGATCCTCCGCATTCGCCGCGTCCCTTGCGGCTTTCCGTGTTCCGCGCCCTTGTTTATTAAAGGTTCCTTCACTAACTCTGCGACCATAGGGCGGCACATCTGGTTGGTCAAGACCAATCAGTGCTCCGTTCTGGAGGTTAGGGAACGTTCGGAGCGAAACGCGCGTACGTCATGGAGCGTTCATGAACACGCAAACCGCCCCGCGTCCGGGGTGCGGACGCGGGGCGGCGGTGGACCAGGACGAGCCCGGTGCCTCTCTTCCCAGGACGGGGCCCGAGGCTTCCCGGGACGGGCCCGAGCTACTGAGGGGCGAGCCCGGAGATCTTGTCGGGGTTGCGCATGATGTAGACGCACTGGATGAGTCCGTCCGCGATGTCCAGCTGGAAGACCGTGTCCGCGCGCCCCTCCGCCAGCACCAGCATCGCCGGACCACCGTTGAGCTCGGTGAACCGGATCTCCATGCCGGGAATCGTCTTCGCCGCCACGGCCACCAGGAACCGCGCCACCTTGTCCGCGCTCTCCAGGACCCGCAGCGGGGCCTGCGCCTTGCCACCGCTGTCGCCGACCAGCCGCGCCTCGGGCGCCAGCATCGAGAGCAGGCCGCCGAGGTCCCCGCCTCCGGCGGCGGCGAGGAACCGTTCCGTCATCTCGCGCTGCTCGACCGGGTCCACGTCGAAGCGAGGCTTGCGCTCCTCGACGTGCTTGCGCGCCCGGCCCGCCATTTGCCGCACCGCCGCCTCGGACCTGTCGAGCGCCGTGGCGATCTCGCCGTACGGGAAGCCGAAGGCCTCGCGCAGGACGAACACGGCGCGCTCCAGCGGAGAGAGCGATTCCAGTACGACCAGGACGGCGAGCGAGACCGATTCGGCGAGGACGGCCTGCTCGGCGGTGTCCGGGACACTCGCCCCGAAGTCCGTCTCCAGCGGCTCAGGCAGCCACGGTCCGACGTACGCCTCCTTGCGCGACTGCACGTGCCGCAGCCGGTCGATGGCGAGCCGGGTGGTGATCCGTACGAGAAAGGCACGCGGGCCGAGGACGTCGCTGCGGTCCTCGGCCGACCAGCGCAGCCAGGCGTCCTGGACGACGTCCTCCGCGTCGGCCACCCGGCCGAGCATGCGGTAGGCGACACCGGTCAGCACGGAGCGGTGTTCTTCGAAGGCGGCGGTCGCGCGGGCCAGGGTGTCAGCATTCACCGGCCCATCCCAGCCCACCGGCCGCGCCTTGTCCACCCACTTCCCGGCGCGCTGCCGCCACCCGGCGCCGAGCCCTTGAACTCGACGCTACCGGAGGGTAGTTGTTACTGACACGCTGTCTAAGGGCAGTGTACGAGGCCGGAATCCAGGGACCCAGGGAGCACCTCCATGACCGCCAGCATCGAGTTCACCGTCCAGTCCCCCGGCGGGCCGCGCACCGCGTCCGTCGTGTACGAGCGGGTGGGCCGGGGCGAGCCGCTGCTCCTGCTGCACGGCATCGGCCACCACTGGCAGGCGTGGGAGCCGGTGCTGTCCGCACTGTCCGCCGAGCGTGACGTCATCGCGATCGACCTGCCCGGGTTCGGTGCCTCGCCGGGTCTGCCCGAGGGGGTTCCCTACGACCTGGACTCGGTGGTTCCGGTGCTCGGCGCCCTGTGCGAGGCGCTGGACATCGGCCGGCCGCACGTCGTGGGGAACTCGCTGGGCGGTCTGCTCGCGCTGGGCATGGGCCGCGAGAAGCTGGCGCGGTCGGTGACGGCCCTGTCGCCCGCCGGTTTCTGGACGCAGGCCGAGCGGAGGTACGCGTTCACCACCCTGCGCGGCATGCGGATGGCGGCGAGGTCGATGCCGTTGCCCGTGGTGGAGCGGTTGTCCCGGAGCGCGGCCGGACGGTTCACGCTGACGAGCACCATCTACGCGAAGCCGGCCCGGCGTTCACCGGAGGCCGTCGTCGCGGAGACCCTCGCGCTGCGGGACGGGGTCGGGTTCGAGCCGACGCTGCACGCCGGGCTCACCGTCCAGTTCCAGGACGACATCCCCGGTATCCCGGTGACGGTCGCCTGGGGCACCCGCGACCGGCTGCTCGTGCGCAGGCAGGGGGTCAGGGCGAAGAACATCATTCCGGGGGCCCGGCTGGTGCGGCTGCCGGGGTGCGGACACGTGCCCATGAACGACGATCCGGCTCTGGTGGCCCGCGTCGTCCTGGACACCAGCCGCTGAACCGGAAACCCCCGATCCGGTACTGGCCGGGCGCCGCTCAGTGATGTGCTCCTGGGGCAGCGGGCGGGGCTGGACGGGCTGATCGGGGGTCTGCGGGTCGGGCTCGGCGGGGCTGCTCAAGGGTTCCGTGGGCGGGGCTCGGCCAGCTGCTCAGAGGCCCCTGGGGGCTGCTCGGCAGGCTGCTCAGAGGTCCCTGGGATCCGCTCGGCGGGCTGGGCAATGGTCCGTGGGCGGAGCCCCTTCGGCTGGTCCGGGGTCTGCGGGCCCGGCCTTCCCGGGGTATGTGGGCGGGCCCCGGCCGGGGTATGCGGGCTGCGCCCGGACCGGTCGTGCGCGAGCGTCCGTCGGCCGAGGACGCCCCGCCCGAAGACTCCCCGTGCGAGCACTCCCGATCCGACGGCCACCCCGAGCCCGACCAGGGCGCTGCCGGCGGCCTGCCCGGCTCCGTAGGTTCCGGTGCCGACCAGCGGCGCGGTCAGCGCCGCCGAGACGGGGATCAGCCCGGAGAAGAGAGTGGCGCGCTCGGCGCCGATCCGCTGCACCCCCTGGTACCAGCAGACGAAGCCGACGACGGTGACGACCACCGCCTGCCACAGCAGCGCCGCGCCCTCCCCCGCGGTGGGCATCCGCAGCCAGTGCGTACCGTCGTGCAGCAGGCCGACGGCCGCCGACTCGACGGCGGCGAGCGCGCAGGAGGCGGCGGACAGCAGCTTCGGGCCGAGGGGACGCAGCAGGGGTACGGCGATGACGGCGAAGCCCACCTCACCGCCCAGGGCCGCGACGGACCAGGCGATTCCGGCTGCGTCCGTACGCCCCCAGCCCTGTACGGCGAAGGCGCCGACGGCCACGAGCAGGGCCCCGTACAGCACGGCCCTGGTGGGCCTGCGCCCGTCGAGGAGGGGCACCAGGACGGCGACCACGACGGGCGCACAGCCGACCAGTACGCCCGGAACGGCAGGCTCCGCGGTGCGTTCCGCGGCGAGCACCGCGAAGTTGAATCCGGCCATGCCGACGGCGGCGAGGAGTGCGAGCCTCAGCCACAGGCGCCGGGTCAGGGTGCGTAGCCTCGCCGCCGCGCCCCGGGCGACGAGCGGCAGTAGAACGAGGGCGGCGAGCCCGTAACGCAGGGCCTGGCCGCCTGCGTACGGGTAGGCGCCGAGGACGCTGTTGGCGGTGAAGGAGCCGCCGACGAGGACGCAGGCGAGGGCGGCGAGGAGCGAACCGTGAACGACGCTGCTCTCGTGGGATGTTCGGGTCATGGCTCGACGCTAGGGAGCGGATCGGTCCGGTTTAAGGTCCACTTTCATGACGCCATCGGGGACCAATCCGCTCGCCGGGACCAGCCCGAACCCGGGGACCACGCGGCCCGCCAAGACCAATCCGCCCACGGAGACCACCCGGTCCGCCGGAACCGGCCCGTCCGCAGCGGCCACACCACCGCCCGGAACCGGTCCGTCCACAACGACCGCGCCGTCGTCAGGAACCGGCCCGTCCACGGCGGCCACGCCACCGTCCGGGACGCAACCGTCCGCAAGCAGCGCGCGGCCCGCCGCGACCCGCCCGCCCGCAGACTCCGTGCCACCTGGCAAAGGCGTGCCGGATCCAGTGCAGGCCACGGCATCGGAGGCGCGGTCCGGCCCCGCACCTGCTCCAGGCCCGCCCTCGGAAGTGTGGTCTGCCGCATGGGAATTGCTGCTTCCGGCTGCCGCCGCGCCCGCCAGGCAGCGCGGCCGGAGTCTGCGGTCGGCGTTGCGGGAGGCGGTGCGGACGGGTCGGCTGCCGGCCGGCACACGGTTGCCTTCGAGCCGTGCGCTCGCCGCCGACCTGGGGGTTTCGCGCGGTCTCGTCACCGAGGCGTACGAGCAGCTGACCGCCGAGGGCTATCTGCGCAGCGGCCGGGGCGCCGGCACCTGGGTGGGCGGCGCGACGCGACCCGCCGTGCGCGGGGTGCGCAACCTGGCACCGCGCGATCCACGGGTACGGGCGGACTTCGTGCCGGGAAGCCCCGATCTGTCGCTGTTCCCGCGTGCCGCCTGGTCGGCGGCGCACCGGGGCGTGCTCGCACGGCTCCCGCACCACGCGCTTGGCTATCCGGATCCGCGCGGACTGCCCGAACTGCGCAGTGCGCTGGCCGGGTTGCTGACGCGGCGGCGCGGGGTGGTGGCCGATCCGGAGCGGCTGGTGGTGTGCTCCGGCGTGGCGCAGGCGACGACGCTCCTGGGCTTCGCGCTGCGGGAGCACGGGCACGTGGACGTGGGCGTCGAGGACCCCGGCAGCCCGGAGCACGGGAAGCTGATCTCGGCGGCCGGGCTGGCTTCGGTACCGCTGCCGCTGGACGCCGAGGGGCCGCGGACCGAGCCGCTGTACGCGAGCGGGACACGCGCGCTGATCACCACTCCGGCGCACCAGTTCCCCTCCGGGATCGGCTGCTCGGCAGGGCGGCGCGCCGAGCTCCTGGGCTGGGCGAGGTCGGTGGACGGACTGATCGTCGAGGACGACTACGACGGGGACTTCCGTTACGACAGGGCGCCGGTCGGGGCACTCCAGGGGCTGGACCCGGAGCGGGTCGCGTACACGGGCTCGGTCAGCAAGTCCCTCTCGCCGGGGCTGCGACTGGGCTGGCTGCTGGTACCGAAGTGGCTGGTGGAGCCGGTGGTGGAGCGCAAGCACACCCTTGACCTGGGCAATCCGGTGCTCGATCAGGCACTGCTCGCGGACTTCGTGGTCAGCGGGGCGTACGACCGACAGCTGCGCCGCTGCCAGCGCGCCTACCGGGAGCGGCGGGACGCGCTGGTGGCGGCCCTCGCCGAGCACTTCCCGGGGGCGGAGGTCAGCGGGATCGCGGCCGGTCTGCACGCCATCGCGACGCTGCCGGGTCGGTACGGGCCGGAGGCGGAGTTCCTGGCTCGGGCGGCCGGGGCGGGGGTGGCGGTGCGGGCGCTGGCCTCCTACGGGACGGGAACGGACCGCGCCGACGGGTCGGGGGCGGTGCGGCTGGTGCTGGGGTACGCGCATCTGTCGGTGGCGGACATCGGGTACGGGGTGGAACTGCTGGCGGAGGCGACTGACCCGGCGCGGCGGTGACGGACCCGACTCGACGGCGACGGACCCGACGCGACGGCGACGCGTTCACCCCTTCGAGTACTTGCCACTTTGGAAAGTAAATGCCAACCTGGCACATAAGAGCAGTTCAAGAATCGCTCCGAGGGGGAAAAATGAGTGAACTCACCGATGCGGCAGCGGCGTTGAGGCGCGTCGACCGGGTCGAGAGCGCCGCCTGGAAGGGCAGTAACTGGTATCTGCGGTTCCTGCTGATATACGGCCTCGCTCAGCTCGTGATCGCACCCGCGCTCGTGCTGCTGCGGCATCCCGTCAGCACCTTCGTCGCCGTCGGGGTCAACACCGTGGTGGTGGTCGCGCTCAGCTTCTACGCGGCCCGCCAGCGCACCGTCCGCAGGGGATTCGGGATGCGGCACGCGATGGTGATAGCCGGCTGGGGGGTGACATTCGCTCTCACCGCGTCGCTGGGCAGCACCGCATTCCACGAGAACGTACTGTTCGCGGTGGCGGCCACGGTCGCCTGTGTCCTGCCCTTCGCGCTCGGCGCCAGGTCCGAGATACGGAGGTCCGCATGACGGGAAAGGACACGGGGTCGCACCCCCGGCACGAGCTCGCCCCTCTGCTGACCTCGCCGGTCCGGCTCTCGGTGGTGGCCGCGCTCGCACCGCTCGACAAGGCCGAGTTCAGCTTCGTCCGGGATCTGGTGGAGGTGTCCGATTCGGCACTGTCCAAACAGGTGGCCGCCCTGGAGGAGGCCGGCTGGGTGGCCGTGGAGAAGGGACGCGTCGAGCGCCGGCCGAGAACGTGGCTGATCCTCACCGCCGAGGGCCGCACGGTGTACCGCCGACACCTCAACGCACTGCGGGCCATCTCCGGCACCTGACCTGCACGAACGGGATGCATCGCGCAAGCGGTCGACTGCGGGCCCGATAGGCAGGAAATCGCAGCGAATCAACCAGAAGCACGCTTAACCCGTCAGTCACAAAGCGTTCGTGATCACGCAACACCGTTCGGCCACAGTGATGGCATGACAGACATGACAGGTGTCAAAACCTCCACGAAGAAGCCCGCCCGCCACCACCACTGGCGCCGTGATCTGGTGGAGCTGGCCGCCCTCTTCACCGCCGTGGCGGTGGCCGACTCGATCGCGAACATGATCGTGCACGGCCCCGAAGGGCCGGTGCTGCTCATCGCCTCGGCGGTGGCACTGGCAGCGACCGCCGGGTTCCACACCTGGTGGGCCCGACGCCACAGCCATGCTCCGCCGCCCACACCGACACCAGCGGATCCCACGACGACCGCGACGGCCGTGGAGCCGGCCGCGTCGGCAACGGCCGCCTCGTCCGCCGCCTCGCCCGGTGAGCCCCGGGAGACCTCGCTCTGGCGGATGCGGACCACGGTGAAGGACGAGCCGGGGTCGCTGGCCGCACTGTGCACCGTGCTCGCCGGGCTACGGGTCGACATCCTGACCCTGCAGACGCACCCGCTGGGCGACGGCACGGTGGACGAGTTCCTGCTCCGCTCCCCCGCCGACGTGCAGGCCCGGGAGCTCTCCCGGCAGATCGCCTCGGTCGGGGCCCGGGACACCTGGCTGGAGCGGGCGGACACGCACGATCTGGTGGACGCCCCGACCCGGGTGCTCGGACTGGCCACCAGGACGGCACTCGACGCGGCCGAACTGCCACTGGCACTGCGGCAGCTGCTCGGCAGGTGCACCATTCACTCACTCCCCGCGACGACGCTCACCGGGCGGCCGACCGGGCAGACCGCACCCGTGGAGGGCGTACTGGAAGGGACGGTGATGCGTTTGCGGGACCCGTCCGGCGGGGCGATCACCGTGGAGCGGCCGTACCTGCCGTTCACGCCGACCGAGTTCGCACGGGCGCGGGCGCTGGTGGAGCTGGACGCCCGGCTGGGGCCGCGGATGCCGCGCAGCCAGGACGTCCTCACCCTGCCCGAGGGCAACGAGATCACCGTTCGCCGGGCCGGCCCGGACGACATCGAGGCCGCGCTCGCCATGCACGAGCGCTGCTCCGAGCGGACCCTCAACCTCCGCTACCACGGTCCGGTCGGTGACGCGGACCGCTACCTCAACCACCTGCTGAGCCCGCGCTACGGCCGCACCCTCGCCGTGCAGACCGCGTCCGGACGGCTCGTGGCCCTCGGCCACCTCCTGTGGGACGGCGACGAGACCGAGGTCGCGCTGATCGTCGAGGACGCCTGGCAGCGGCGCGGTATCGGCTCCGAGCTGCTGGCACGGCTGGTGGCGCTCGCCGGGGAGGCGGACTGCGGCAGCGTGTACGCCGTCACCCAGGCGTCCAACACCGGGATGGTCGCCGCGATGCGCGGGCTGGAGCTGCCCCTCGACTACCAGATAGAGGAGGGGACGCTCGTCGTCACGGCCCGGCTCAACGGCCGGCCGGAGCCGGTACGGCCTCCGGCGTACGGGCAGCAGACGGACCGGGGCTGACACCTTCGCTCCCGCCCGGCGGCAGTGGTGCGGTCGCTGTGCGGGGGCCGGTCGCACCGGCGGCGGCCAGGGCCTCGCACAGGTCGTGCCACAGGTCCTCGACGTCCTCCAGGCCGACCGACATCCGCAGCAGCCGGTCGCTGACGCCCGCCGCCCTCCGGTCTCCCTCGGCCACGATGCGGTGGCTGATGGAGGCCGGGTGCTGGATCAGGGTGTCGACGCTGCCGAGGCTGACGGCCGGGGTGATGAGCCGTACGCCCCGGATGACGGCGTGCGGGTCTCCGTAGACCTCGAAGGCGATCATGGCGCCGCCGATCTCCGGGTAGTGGACGCGGGCGACGCGCGGGTCGGCCGCCAGCCGGCGGACCAGTTCGGCGGCGCTCGCGGAGGCCGCGCGCATCCGGACCGGCAGCGTGGACAGACCCCGCAGCAGCAGGTAGCCGGACAGCGGGTGCAGGACACCGCCGGTCGCGAACCGCACCTGCCGCAACCGGCGGGCGAAGTCCTCGTCGCAGGCCACCACACCGGCCAGCACGTCGCCGTGGCCGCCCAGGTACTTGGTCGCGCTGTGCAGCACCAGCCGTGCCCCGTGTTCGGCGGGCCGCTGGAGCACCGGGGTGGCGAAGGTGCTGTCGACGAGCAGCGGCACCTCGCCGCAGGCCTCGGCGACGGCGGCGATGTCGACCTCCGCCAGGGTCGGATTGGCCGGGGTCTCCACCATGACCAGACCGGTGTCGGGGCGTATGGCCCCGGCGATGGAGGCCGGGTCCGACCGGTCCACCCAGGTCACCTCGGTGCCGAGCAGACCGGCCGTGAGAAGGTGATCGCTGCATCCATAGAGCGGACGCACCGCCACCACGTGCCGCAGGCCCTGCGCGGACCGTACGAGCAGGACGGCGGTCAGGGCGGCCATGCCGCTGGCGAACGCGACGGCGGCCTCGGTTCCTTCGAGCCGGGCGAGGGCGTCCTCGAAGCGGGCGGTGGTCGGGTTGTCGAGCCGGGCGTAGACCGGCGGCCCCTCCGGCCGGGCGCCGGTGGCGGCGAACTCGTCGATCCGGGCGGCTTCGCCGCGGCTGTCGTACGAGGGGTAGGTCGTCGACAGGTCGAGCGGTACGGCGTGGACGCCCAGCGCGGCGAGGTCTTCGCGGCCGGCGTGCACGGCATGGGTGGCCAGGGCCCGGGGAGCCGGGGGTACGGCGGGGACAGGTTCGGCAGTCATGCGAGCAGTCTGAACATCCGGCGGACTCCTGCGGCGAACTGCCGTGCTACGTTCGGCAGATGGCTGAATCCGTCGCGCTGGACACGGTGGACCTGCACATTCTGCGCCTGTTGCAGAACGACGCCCGGACCACCTACCGCGATCTCGCCGCCGAGGTGGGCGTCGCGCCCTCGACCTGCCTGGACCGGGTGAACAGGCTGCGCCGCTCCGGTGTGATCCTCGGGCACCAGCTGCGGCTCGATCCGGCGCGCCTGGGGCGCGGGCTGGAGGCGCTGCTGCTGGTGCAGGTGCGGCCGCACCGGCGCGAACTGATCGGTCCGTTCGTGGAGCGGATCAGGGAGCTGCCCGAGTCCCGGGCCCTGTTCCACCTCACCGGACCCGACGACTACCTGGTGCAGGTGGCGGTGACGGACACGGCCGACCTCCAGCGCCTGGTGCTGGACGAGTTCACCTCGCGGCGGGAGGTGGCCCGGGTGGAGACGCGGCTGATCTTCCAGCAGTGGGAGTGCGGGCCGCTGCTGCCGCCGGGGACCTGACAAGCCTCGTCCTCGCCGCTGCTGCCGCCAAGGCCTGACAAGCCTCGCCCTCGCGGTGGCTGCGGCCCGGAACCTGACAGCCCCCGCCGATTGCTCGGCAGCCGCTGCCGGTTCCCGGCCACGGACCCCTGTCAGGACTCTGACCTCAGAACACTGGTGACGCGGACCCCCTTCACGTACGAGGATGTCCGCATGTCAGACATCAGCAGCCCCTTGCCCCGCCAGGTCGCCGACAACTACGTCGACGCCCTCGTCGCCCTCGACCCGATCCTCGGCACCCAGCTGGGTGTGAAGGAGAGCGCCCGTTCGCTCCCCGACTACTCCCCCGAGGGACGGCAGGCCGTCGCCGATCTGGTCCACCGCACCCTCGCCGCGCTGGACGGGGCGGAGCTCCTGCCGGGGGCGGCCGACGACGCCGAGCGGCGCTGCGGGCGGCTGCTGCGCGAGCGGCTCACCGCCGAGCTCGCGGTGCACGCCGCGCAGGAGGACCTGCGTACGGTCAGCAACATCCACGGTCCCGCCCACAGCGTGCGGGAGGTCTTCACCCTCGCGGCGACCGAGACGCAGGAGGACTGGGCCGACCTCGCGGCACGGCTGCGCGCGGTCCCCGCCGCGCTGGAGGGCTACCGGCGCTCGCTCGCACTGGGCCTGGAGAAGGGGCTGCTGGGCAGCCCGCGTCCGACCAGGACGTTCGTCGGCCAGCTCACCGAGTGGGCGGGCGAGGGGCGGGGCTGGTTCGACGAGCTGGTGACCCCGGGCCCCGACGCGCTGCGCGCGGAGCTGGACGAGGCGGCGGCCGGGGCCACCGCCTCCGTGGTGGCCCTGCGCGACTGGATGCGCGATGTGTACGTCCCCGCGGTCAAGGACGCGCCCGACGCCGTGGGCCGCGAGCGGTACGCCCTGTGGTCGCGCGCGGTCAACGGCACCGACCTCGACCTCGACGAGGCGTACGCGTACGGCTGGGCCGAGTACCACCGGCTGCTCGCCGAGATGAAGTCCGAGGCGGAGATGATCCTCCCGGGCGCCGCCACCCCGTGGGAGGCGCTGGCCCACCTCGATGTACACGGCAAGCACATCGAGGGCGTCGAGGAGGTCCGTGTCTGGCTGCAGTCCGTCATGGACGAGGCCGTGCAGGCGCTGGACGGCACCCACTTCGAGCTCGCCGAGCGGGTCCGCAGGGTGGAGTCCCGCATCGCCCCGCCCGGCGGTGCCGCGGCCCCGTACTACACGCCGCCGTCCGAGGACTTCTCCCGTCCCGGCATCACTTGGCTGCCGACCATGGGCGACACCCGCTTCCCGGTGTACGACCTGCTGTCGACCTGGTACCACGAGGGCGTTCCCGGCCATCACCTCCAGCTCGCGCAGTGGACGCACGTCGCCGACCAGCTGTCCCGGTACCAGGCGTCGGTGGGCGGGGTCAGTGCCAACGCGGAGGGCTGGGCGCTGTACGCGGAGCGGCTGATGGACGAACTGGGCTTCCTCCCGGACGCCGAGCGCCGGATCGGCTACCTGGACGCGCAGATGATGCGCTCCACCCGCGTCATCGTCGACATCGGTATGCACCTGGGCCTGGAGATCCCGGCCGACTCGCCCTTCCACCCGGGCGAGCGGTGGACGGTGGAGCTGGCACAGGAGTTCTTCGGCATGCACAGCGGCCGTCCCGCGGACTACGTGGAGAGCGAGATCATCCGCTACGTGTCGATGCCCGCCCAGGCCATCGGCTACAAGCTGGGCGAGCGCGCCTGGCTGCTGGGCCGCGAGAACGCCCGCAAGGCGCACGGCGACTCCTTCGATCTGAAGGCGTGGCACATGGCGGCGCTGTCGCAGGGTTCGCTCGGCCTGGACGACCTGGTCGACGAGCTGTCGAAGCTCTGACCCGGGTTCTGCCGACAAGAGGGGCGGCGGCCACCGGACTCCGTTCCGGCCGCCGTCCCGCGCGACCCCACTCCCCCCAGGTGGCCAGGAAGATGAGTTGGCTCTTGTGCGCGGACCCGCTCTCCGCGCGCCGCCCCGATCCGGCGTTCGCCGAGGAGGCGGCCGTTCTGCGCGGCACGGGCGCGGCCCTCGCGCTCCTCGATCACGACGCGCTGCTCGCCGGGGACGTCCGGGCGGCGCTCGCCCGCGTCCCGCGCGATTCCGGGCCGTACTGGTACCGGGGGTGGATGGTTCCCGCCGTACGGTACGGGGACCTGGCACGCGGCCTCGACACACGCGGCTGCACCCTGCTGACCGGTCCGGCTGCGTACCGCAGGGCGCACGAACTGCCCGGGTGGTACGAGGTGTTCGCGCGGCTGACCCCGCGCAGCGTGTGGTGCGGGCTGCCGCCGGGCGCCCCGCCCGCACCGGCCTCGCTGGCCTCGCTGGTGGCCCCGCTCGGCAAAGGTCCCGCCGTGGTGAAGGACTTCGTGAAGTCGCGCAAGCACGAGTGGCACGAGGCCTGCTACGTACCGGAGCTGACGGACGGGCCCGCGCTGTCCATGGTGGTGGAGCGGTTCTTCGCGCTTCAGGAGGACTCGCTGGCGGGCGGCCTCGTGGTGCGGAGCTTCGAGCGGTTCGTACCGGGCGGGGAGGCCCGGGTGTGGTGGGTGGACGGGGAAGCGGTGCTGGTCACCGCCCATCCTGACTCGCCGGAAAGGCTGCCGGAGCCGGATCTCTCGGCGGTCGGCCCGGCCGTTCGCGCGCTCGGCTGCCGCTGGGTGACCACCGATCTGGCGCTGCGGGAGGACGGGGAGTGGCGGGTGGTCGAGGTGGGCGACGGGCAGGTGAGCGGGCTTCCCGCGGGTGCCGACGCGGGGAAGCTCTTCGAGGCGCTGTCGGGCGCGGTGTAACACCTCGCGGGGGCTGTCGGGCGCGGCGTAGCACTCCGGGGTGCTGTCGGGCGCGGTGCAGCACTCCCGGGTGCTGTCCGGCGCGGCGTGGTTCTCCGGCGCGGTGCAGCACTCGGGGGTGCCCTCCGGCCCGGCGCAGCCCTGGGGCGCGGAGGTGTCCCGGCCGCGCGCCGTTCAGCAGCCGCAGTCGTCCGCGTCGACGGGGGCGGTCAGCGGGTCCGCGTCCCGCGTCTCGTGGCCCTCCCAGGTCCGGTACTCGAAGCCCTCCCGGATCCAGTACTCCATTCCGCCGAGCATCTCCTTGACCTGGTAGCCGAGTTGGGCGAGGGCGAGCGCCGCGCGGGTGGCGCCGTTGCAGCCGGGTCCCCAGCAGTACGTGACGACCGGGACGTCCTTGTCGAGGAGGCGGGCGGCCTGTTCGGGGATGAGCGCGGTGGGGAGGTGGAGGGCCCCCGGCACGTGGCCCTGGTCCCAGGAGGCGGTGGAGCGCGAGTCGATCACGACGAAGCCGGGGTGCTCACCGGTGGCGCGGGCGTCGGCCAGCGCGGCGGCGACGTCCGAGACGTCGGCGTGGAAGGCCAGGCTGGCACCGAAGTACGCGGCGGCGGCCTCGGGGGACGCGGGCGGCACGCGCAGCACGGAGTTGGCGGCGGGAGCGGGGACCGCGGGGGTTCCGGCGAGGTGAGCGGCGGGAGCGGCGGCGGCTGCCGCGCGGGTGGCCGTGGCTGCTGAGGTCGTGGTGTTCATGGCCTGAAATCTACGGGCGACGAACCTCGCGCTGAAGTGGATTCCCCCGGCGCTTCCCTTGATCTACCGGGGATTCCCCTGTTGTCTGTCTTCATGACCGGATATTCACCGGATGCCACCGACTGGCGCATCCTGGAGGCCCTGCAGCGTGAAGGACGCGCCACCTTCGCCGAGTTGGCGCGTGCCGTCTCGATGTCGTCCAGTGCCGTGACCGAGCGGGTCCGCAGGCTGGAGGAGGCCGGGGTGATCTCGGGGTACTCGGCCGTGGTCGAGCCGGAGAAGCTCGGCATGCCGATCCTGGCGTTCGTACGGCTGCGTTATCCGCACGGCAACTACAAGCCGTTCCACGATCTTCTCGACGCGACTTCCGAGGTGCTGGAGGCGCACCACGTCACGGGTGACGACTGCTTCGTGCTGAAGGTCGCCGCCCGTTCGATGCAGCACCTCGAAGAGGTGTCGGGGCGGATCGGGGCACTGGGTTCGGTCACCACCAGCGTCGTCTACTCCTCGCCCCTGCCGCGCCGCGCGATCAGCCCCTGACCGCACCGCACCACCCGCCACCCCCGCCCACCGGGGTGGCGGACCCGTCGCGGGTGGCGGCGGGCTCGTTCACAGATGGTGGCGGACCTCGTCACAGGTGGTGGCGGACCGTCGAGCCTTCCCGTCCCTTGAGCACTTCGAGGCGGGTGCCGATGCGCTGCCGCAGGTCGCCGACGTGGCTGACGATGCCGACGCTGCGGTCCCGTTCGCGCAGTGAGTCCAGTACGTCGATGACCTCGTCGAGGGTCTGTTCGTCGAGGCTGCCGAAGCCCTCGTCGATGAAGAGGGTGTCGAGCCCGACCCCGCCCGCCTCCTCCGTCACCACGTCGGCGAGGCCGAGCGCCAGTGCCAGGGAGGCGAAGAAGGTCTCGCCGCCGGAGAGGGTGGCGGTGTCGCGTTCGCGTCCGGTCCAGGCGTCGACCACGTGCAGCCCGAGCCCGGAGCGTCGGCCGCCGGCCTTCGCGTCGGAGTGGACGAGGGTGTAGCGGCCCTGCGACATGCGGTGCAGCCGGGCGGTCGCGGCGGCGGCGACCTGTTCGAGCCTGGCGGCCAGGACGTAGGACTCCAGGCGCATCTTGCGTTCGTTGTCGGCGGAGGTGCCCGCGGTGAGCCCGGCGAGCCGGGCCACCCTCTCGTACTCCTCGCGGAGCGGTCCCAGGCCGCGGGTCTCCTCCTCGGCCTGGCGGGAGAGACGGGCCAGCGCCGCGCACCGTTCGCGTGCCGCGTCGTACGCGGACGCCGCGGCGCGCTGCTGCCGGTCCGCGGCGGCCACCGCGTCCAGCGCGCGGTCGAGGTCGGCGGCGGGCCGTGCGGCGGCGTGTGCCGCGTCCGTCTCGCGCAGCCGCTCGGCGACCGCCGCCCGTTCGGCCTGCCAGCCGTCGATGCGGTGCTGGAGCTCGCGTTGGCGCACGTCGTCCAGGAGGGCGTCCGCCGCCTCCTGCGGGGTGGCGAATCCGGCCCTGAACGCGGCGTCCGCGAGCCGGTCGTCGGCCGCCTTCAGCTGCTCGGCCGTGCTCTCGTAGGCCCGGACGGCTTCGGCGGCGTGGGCGAGGATGCCGACCCGCCGCTCCAGCAGGTGGGCCTGTTCGGCGACGCTGCCCGCCTCGCCGCGCACCCGCCGCAGTTCCTCCTCCAGGACGGCGAGTTCACCGTCGAGGGCCTCGCGGCGCGAGGTGCGGGCGGCGCTGCGCCGTTCGGCCTGCTGCTGGGCGTCGACGCGCCGGGCGTGCTCGCGCTCGGCACGGTCCAGCGCCTCCCGGGCGGCGTGCGTGTCGGCGGCCCGGCCGTGGGCCCTGGCGTGCTCGTCGCGCAACTGCCGTGCCAGTTCGGCGAGTTCGGCGACCGTGGCGCCGCCCGCCTCGGCGCGGGCCGCCGCGTGTGCCTCCCGCAGCCGGGAGAGGGCGCTGTCGGCCCGGCCCCGTACCTCGTCCGCGCGGCCGTACTCCGCCTCCGCCCGTGCTTCGGCGGCCCGGTCCACGTGCCCGGTACCGGGTCTGGCGGGCGCCGGGTGGCCGGTCGCGCCGCACACCTTGCAGGGCTCGCCGTCGCGCAGTCCGGCGGCCAGCTCCGCGGCGATCCCGCTCAGCCGCCGCTCGCGCAGGTCGTGCCACTGCTGGCGGGCGTCGGCCGCGGTGTCACGGGCGGCCCGCAGCCGGTCCTCGCCCTCGGTGACCTGGTGTTCCAGCTCGTCCCTGCGGCGGGCCGCGTCCAGCCGGGCCCGTGCGGGTTCGAGCTGGGACTCCAGGTGGCTCGCCCGGGTCGCCGCCTCCTGCGCCGCCTCGATGCGCTCCTGGTGCCGTCTGCGACCGGCGTCCCAGCCGGCCAGCCACTCCTCGGCCTCCTGGAGGAGGTCGTCGTCCGCGCGGGCCTGCCGGTCGAGGTCGGCGCGCTCGGCGACGATCTCGGCACCACGCCGCTCGGCCCTGCGGGCGGAGTCGAGTCCGCCGAGCTCCTGCCGCATCCGCCTCTCCTGCTCGGCGAGCTGCTCGGCTCCCGCGTCGGCGAGGGCGGGCGGCAGGTTCGAGCGGGCCGCCCGGTGGGCGCGGTCCGCGGCGAGGTGGGCGGCCTCGGCGGTGGCGCGCAGGCCCAGTGCGGGTGCGACCCGGTCGGCGGCCCTGGCCAGGTCCTGGCGGGCACACAGCCGGTCGAACTCCTCGCGGCGTTCGTCCAGGGCGTCGGCGCGCCGCCGTGTCTCGGCGTACCGCTCCTGGAGCCTGGCCAGTTCGCGCTGCTCCTCCAGGGCGCGGCGGGCGGCGGCCTGCCGGCTCTCGGTGGCAGCCGCGGCGAGGGCTGCGACGTCCCGGCGTTCGCGGGCGCCGCTGCGGGCGACGGCCGCCCAGCCGAGCACGGCTCCGGCGAGCCCGGGGTCGCCCGGCCGCTGGTCGGGGGCGGGCCAGCCGGCGGCGGCCGGACCGCCCGCTTCCGCCATCCGGTCGGCGAGCGAGAGCAGCTTGTCGTCACCGGCCTTGACCTGTTGCTCGGCGGTGCGGCGCAGTTCGGCGAGACGCTCCTCGACGGCGGCGAAGCGGCGGGTGTCGAAGAGCTTGCCGAGGAGCCTGCCGCGCGCTTCGGCGTCCGCGCGCAGGAAGCGGGCGAACTCGCCCTGCGGCAGCAGCACCACCTGGCAGAACTGTTCGCGGCTCATCCCGACGAGCTGGAGTACCTCCTCGCCGATCTCCTGGTGGGAGCGGCTGAGCGCCCGCCACTGCCGGGTCGTGCCGTCGTACTCGCGCAGCCAGCTCTGGGCCTTCTCGGTGGTGAAGCCGTCGCCGCGCTTCTTGGGGCGCTGCTGGGCGGGCTGCCGGGTGATCTCCAGGCGCCGTCCGCCGACGGTCAGGTCGAGGACGACCTCGGTGCGCACGCCGGGGTCGGCGTGGTCGCTGCGCAGGGTGAGCCCGCGGCCCTCGCGGGCGCCGGGCACCGATCCGTACAGGGCGAAGCAGACCGCGTCCAGGACGGAGGTCTTGCCCGCGCCGGTCGGTCCGTGCAGCAGGAAGAGTCCGGCGGCGGCCAGGGCGTCGAAGTCGACGCCCTGGGTGGCGCCGAAGGGCCCGAAGGCGGTGATCCGCAGCGAGTGGAGTCTCATCGGGCGACCTCGCGGACCGTGTCGTCCAGCCGCACGTCGTCGAACGCGCCGCGCAGCACGGCGCGTTCGTGGCTGCTGGCAGTGCTGCCGCCGCGGACGTGGGCCACGAAGTCCTCGGCGATCTGCTGGTCGTCGCGGCCCTTGAGCCGCTGGGCGTAGGAGGCCCGGGGTTCGTCCGGTCCCCGTTCGGGGTCGAAGACGAGGCCCAGGACGTGCGGGAAGCGGGCGGCGAGGCGGGCCATCGGGTCCTCGGGGCGGACCGCGTCGGTGAGGGTGGCCTCCACCCAGGAGTTCTCGTGCCGGTCGAGGGCGGGGTCGTCGAGCAGGTCGGTGAGGTGGCCGCGGAGCCGGGCGAGCCGACGGGGCACGGGGCAGTCGATGCGCTCGGAGGCGGTGATCTCCCCCTGCGGGCCGAGGTCGAGCAGCCACATCGTCTTGCGGTGGTCGACCTCGGAGAAGGAGTACGCGAGCGGGGACCCGGAGTACCGGACGCGCTCGGTGACCCGCTGCGCTCCGTGCAGGTGGCCGAGGGCCACGTAGTCGACGCCGTGGAAGACCCCGGCGGGGACGGCCGCCACTCCCCCGACGGTGATGTCCCGCTCGCTGTCGCTGGGTTCGCCGCCCGCGACGAAGGCGTGCGCGAGGACCACGGAGCGGGTGCCGGCCGGGCGGCCCGCGAGGTCGGCGCGGACCTGGTCCATGGCGGCGGCCAGCACGTCCTCGTGGCGTGCCTTGGCGGCGCCCAGCTGCTCACGCACGAGTGCGGGTTCCAGGTAGGGCAGCCCGTAGAGGGCGACGTCCCCGTGCTCGTCGCGGAGCACGACGGGGGTGGCGCAGCCGGCCGGGTCGGTGCGCAGGTGGATGCCCGCCCGTCCGATGAGGCCGGCGCCGACGCCCAGGCGGCGGGCCGAGTCGTGGTTGCCGGAGATCATCACGGTGGGTACGCCCTCGGCGGCGAGCCGGTGCAGCGCCTGGTCGAAGAGCTCCACGGCGGCCAGCGGCGGCACCGCCCTGTCGTACACGTCCCCGGCGACCAGCACGGCGTCCACCGCGTGCGTGCGCACCGTCTCGACCAGGTGGTCCAGGAACGCGGCCTGGGCGTCGAGGAGCGCGACCCGGTGGAAGGACCGGCCCAGGTGCCAGTCGGACGTATGCAGAAGCCTCATGGTTCACGAGAGTAAAGGGAGGGTCCGACAACCCGTGCGGCAACGGGGGAATCCGCCCTGTCCCTGACCTCAGGCGTCGCCGTACGCCTCGCCGCCGAGCGCGAGGTCCGCGGTGCCGGCCGTCGCGTCCGCGAGCCATCCGCGGAAGGCCTCCACGTCGGCGTCCGGCAGTCCGATCTCGATCGTCACGGCCTCCGCGTACCGCACCTCGCGCACGGTGCGCCCGGTGGCCCGCAGATCGTTCTCCAGCTTGCCCGCCCGCTGGTGGTCGACGGTCACGGTGGCGAGCCGAAAGCGCCGGCGGGTGATCGTGCCCAGAGCGTCCAGGGCCTCGCCGACGACTCCGCCGTACGCCCTGATCAGACCGCCCGCGCCCAGTTTGACCCCGCCGTAGTAGCGGGTGACGACGGCGACGACGTAGCGCACCTCGCGCCGCATCAGCATCTGGAGCATCGGCACCCCGGCCGTGCCGCCGGGTTCGCCGTCGTCGCTCGCCTTCTGGATCCCGGCGTCCGCGCCGACGACGTAGGCGTAGCAGTTGTGCGAGGCGGCCGGGTGTTCCTTGCGGACGCGCGCGACGAAGTCCTGCGCCTCCTGCTCGGTCGCGGCGGGTGCGAGGGCGCAGAGGAAGCGCGAGCGGTTGATCTCGGCCTCGTGCACGCCCGCCTGGGCGACGGTCCGGTACTCCTCCTGCATTTTGCCCACCCTATGCGGAACCGGGAATCCCCCGCCCCACCGGTACGTTCTCCCGGCACAGGCATCCGCAGCAGGCCCACGGGAGGCACCGCATGTACGGCGATCGGGACACGGTCCGCAGGATTCTCCGCGAGAGCGGCGACACCTGGGCGGTGGTCGGCCTCTCCTCGAACGAGTCCCGTGCGGCGTACGGCGTCGCCGCCGTCCTCCAGCGCTTCGGGAAGCGGATCGTCCCCGTCCACCCGAAGGCCGAGGAGGTGCACGGCGAGAAGGGGTACGCGTCGCTCGCCGACATCCCCTTCGAGGTGGACGTGGTGGACGTCTTCGTCAACAGCGAGCTGGCCGGAGCGGTCGCCGACGAGGCGGTCGCCGCGGGCGCGAAGGCTGTCTGGTTCCAGCTCGGTGTGGTCGACGAGGCGGCGTACGAGCGGACCCGGGCGGCGGGCCTGGAGATGGTGATGAACCGCTGCCCGGCGATCGAGATCCCGCGGCTGGACTGAGCGGGCGGGCGCCGCGGCTACCGCACCGAGGGGCACATCCGTCCGTTGGCGGCGGCGCGGGCCTCGAAGCCGGGGGGCAGCCAGCCGTGCGAGAGCAGCCGGGGGTGGGCGGGGAAGGCGGCGTGCGCCGCGAGCACGAAGATCAGTGACGCCCAGAGGCTGTGCAGCCGGACCGTCGTGTAGCCCTTGCCGTTGATGTCGTGGAAGGCGCACTCGAAGGTGTCGGGGGCCGCCAGGTCCATCGTGGCCAGGCCCGTCCAGCCGAGGTCGAGCCAGGTCTGCGGGTGCGAGAAGATCGCCCGCCGGTCGGTCACGGTGACCTCGCCCTGGCCCTCCATCACCCAGCGCGGCTGGGCGGCGGCCTGTGCCTGGTTTCTTCGGGAGGCGTTGCTCATGGCGTTGACGGCCAGGGCGCCGACCACGAACCCGGTCGAGCCCATCGCCATGGTGCTGGTCTGGGTGTACGAGCCGTCGCCGAGGGGGCGGTAGGTGGAGCGGGCGGCCGGGCCCGCGGCCAGCGAGAGCTCGCCGGGGGCGAGGCGGGCGGTGGTGGGCAGCGGCGGCCGGTGGGCGAGGCGGCCCTGCGTCAGGTCGTGGACGACGCCGCAGGTGTAGAGCAGGTGGTCGTCCAGGGGCCCCCAGGGCGGCCCGGCAGGGGCCGGCAGGTGGCCGGGGACCTGTGCGGGCAGGTGGTTGCCCGGCTGTACCGGATGGGTGTGGTCGTTCACGGCTCCCCCGTTCGACACGTTCGTTCAGTGCTGGTCGCGCGGCGGCCGTGTGCGGCCCTGTGCCGCGGGCGGTCCCGGCCGGCCGTCGGTGCGGCGTTCCCGGTCGTCCGTCCGTGCTGCCCGTGCGACGACCGTCATCGTAGGGCTCATCGGACCGGTGCGATGGCCACCGCCATCGTCATCTCCACGGGTTCCGCACCGTCGTTGCGGTAGGAGTGCGCGACATCGGCCTCGAAGGAGGCGGAGGTACCGGCCGGGACCGGGTACGAGGTGCCGTCCACGACGAGGGTCAGTTCACCGGCGGTGACGCGCAGGAGTTCGGTGCTGCCGGTGGGGTGCGGGTCGGAGGTGCTGGCGTCGCCGGGCATCAGGAGCCAGGTCCACAGTTCCAGCGGGCCGCGCCGGTCGGTGCCGACGAGGAGCGTGGCGTGGCTGCCCGCCCCGGTGGACCACATCCGGACGGCCTGCTCCCGGGTCATCAGCCGGACCTGGGCGCTCTGTTCGTGGTCCAGGAGGGTGCTGATGCTGATGCCGAGGGCGTCGGCGAGCTTCACCGTGGTGCCGACGCTGGGGTTGGTGCGGGCCTGCTCGATCTGGATGATCATGCCCCGGCTGACCCCCGCGCGGGTGGCCAGCGCATCGAGCGTGAAGCCCCGCTCGCCCCGCCAGCGCTTGAGGTTGCGGGCGAGCGACTGCGTGAGCTGGTCGAGGTCCGACACGTTCCGTCCGTCCCAGAAGTGGCCAGGCGCCGTCCACTGTGCTGGACGGCCGGTTCACTTTACTGGAGTGGGCGGGTGCGGGCACCGTCCCGTGGCGGTCAGGACGCCTCCTGGTCCAACTCGGCCAGTGCGACGAGCTGTTCCGGGGTGATGTCCGCCGGTATCGGCACCGGGGCGGGCGTCCGCAGCGGCGGCTGCCAGCCGTTCTCCTCGTCCCAGCGGCGTACGACCCGGGCCGGTGCCCCCGCCACCACGGCGTGGTCGGGCACCTCGCCCCGTACGACCGCGCCCGCCGCGACGACGACGTTGCGGCCGATCCTGGCGCCCGGCAGGATCACGGCCCCGGTGCCGATCCAGCAGCCGGGGCCGATCTCCACCGGCTCGGTGCGCGGCCACTGCTTGCCGATGGGCATGTGGGGGTCGTCGTAACTGTGGTTCGTGGAGGTGACGTAGACGTTCGGCCCGAAGTAGCAGTCGTCGCCGATGGTGACGGTGGTGTCGGCGATGACGTGGCTGCCCCGGCCGAGGACGACGCCGTTGCCGAGGGTGAGGATCGGGTCGGGGCCGAGGTCGAGGTCGGGCATCATGCCCGCGGTGAGGGTGACGCTCTCGCCGACGATGCAGAACTCGCCGAGGTGGATCCACCGCTCGCCGAAGACGGTGCCCTGCGGGAACGCCAGCTTGGTGCCGTGCCCGATCGAGCCGAACCGCAGCCGTCCCGGGCGCTCGGCGCTCACCGCTCCGGCCTGCTGGATCAGCCGCCAGCCGCCCTGCACGGCCAGGGTCGTGGCGCGGCGGCGGGCCGCCGTCAGGTCGGCGAGGAGCGCGCGGGCGGAGCGGGCGGCGGACCCGGCGACGGAGCCGTTCGGTTTGCCCGCGCGGGTGAGTCCGGCGCGCCCGGCGATTCCGGCGGCGAATGAGAACGTGTTTCTGTTCTTCGGCACCCGCACACGGTAGTCGGCCGCGGCCGGGCCGTTCAGCGCCGGTTCCTGTGATCTTCGCCCCACCCGGCACGACGGACGGAGGGCCGTACGGCGCACTGGGACGATGCGCCGGACGGCCCTCCGCGCTTCCGGTGAAGCGATGAATCGGTGAAACGGTGAAGCGGTCGTGCGGTGACGCGGTGTCGCGGTGGATTCGCCACGGAATCCGGTGCGAGGTCTCAGAGCACGATGCCCAGGCCCGCGTTCAGGTCGACGTCGAGGTCGAGACCATGGTCGTGGTGCCACGGGTAGTCCGAGCAGTACCAGTGACCGTGGTGCATCCAGCAGCGGTCCGCCGCCGTGGAGGATGTGGCCGACTGTTCCACCGTGCTCGCCGAGGCTGTTCCGGCGAGGGGTGCGAGAGCGATGACGGCCAGGGCCGAAGCCGCCACCGCACGTCCGACTATGGAGCGCATACCTGTCTCCTGACACATGGAGGAATAGGACGCAACTAGGCATACCGTGCACGATCGGCGCTACCACGGGGCCGACCGGGTTACGTCCCTTCGGAGCCGTGCCGCCGCCGGACGCAGCAGCCCGGGTGGCGGAACCGGGCTACCTGTGCGTGCGGGCCCCGGTACGCCTCAGCCCTCGCCGCGGACCGCCTCCGCGTGCTGCGCCGCCAGGTCGCGGTACATGAGCGCGTTGACCTTGATGCCCTCGCGCTCCTCCTCGGTCAGCTCGCGCCGCACCTTCGCGGGGACACCCGCGACCAGCGAGCCCGGCGGGACCCGCATGCCCTGCGGGACCAGGGCCTGGGCGGCGACGAGGGAACCGGCGCCGATGACCGCGCCGTTGAGGACGGTGGCGCCCATGCCGACCAGGACGTCGTCCTCGACGGTGCAGCCGTGCAGGACGGCGTTGTGACCGACCGAGACCCGCTCGCCGACGGTGACCGGGAAGCCGGGGTCGACGTGCACCGTGCAGTTGTCCTGGATGTTGGAGTCGGCGCCCAGCACGATCGGACCGCAGTCGGCGCGGAGCACCGCGTGGTACCAGACGCTCGCACCCTCCGCCAGGGTGACCTCGCCGACGACCACCGAGGTGGGCGCGGCGAAGGCACCGGGGTCGAGCCGCGGGGAGTGGCCGCCGACGCCCATGATGAGGGGCTGACCCGCTGTTTCCGTCATGTCGTACTCCTTCGTGCGTGCTTCGGACCGTCTGCCGCGCCGCAGTCCTGCCGGGCACGGTAGACGACCCGCGCCGGACACGGCGGGGCGGGGGCGCGACGGGGGCGCGGGCGGCTCAGTCGGCGGCGACCGGGACGGGTGCGGGGGCCGCCTCGGCGGCGGCCTTCTCTGCGGCGGCCTTCTCTGCCTCGTGCTTGGCCGCGGCCTTCTTCGCCCGGTTCTTCAGCACCAGCATCGAGGTCAGTCCGATCAGTACCGCGGCGACCAGGCCCAGCCACGAGAAGCGCTTCAGCCACGCCTCGGCGACCACACCCACCGAGTAGATGACGGCCGTGGTGCCGCCCGCCCAGACGATGCCGCCCAGCACGTTGGCGATCAGGAACTTCCAGTACGGCATGCGCAGCACACCCGCGAGCGGCCCCGCGAAGATGCGCAGCAGGGCGACGAAGCGGCCGAAGAAGACGGCCCACATGCCCCACTTCTGGAAGGACCGCTCGGCCATCGCGATCTGCGCCTCGCCGCAGTGTCTGGGGAACTTGCCGCCCATCCACGCGAGGAGCGGCCGGCCGCCCTTGCGTCCGATCGCGTACCCGATCGAGTCTCCGATGATCGCGCCCGCCGTGGCGCACGCACCCAGGATGTACGGGTCGATCTCGCCGTGCTGCGAGGCCAGCAGGGCCGAACTGACGAGGACGATCTCACCGGGCAGCGGAATGCCGAGGCTCTCCACACCGATGACCACCCCCACCAGGATGTAGATGCTGACCGCAGGCACGGTCTCCAGCCATTCCTGGACGTGCAACGCCTGTTCCTCCGTCGTACATGGGTTTCGCTGTCGGGGATCTCGCACCGAGGAACTCCCGGACGGACCACCCGTGCCGCGCCGGACCGGCGCCCGCCGCGCAGCCTACCCCGCTGGTCACCGCACGACGGCGGCCGTCCGAGCGGTCGCACGCACGGTCGGAAACCACCCCGCGCGGCGGTGTTTCGGCGAAGAAGGACAACCGGGGAAGGACAACTGACGGACGCTCAAAGAGCGGGCACACAGGGAAGGGGTGCTGCCGCGCCTCGACCGAGACGGGGCAGCACCCCTTCATCCACTCTTCCGCGGTACGCCGGACCCTCTTCTGCGGTACGCCGGACCGCCCGCGGTCCCGCTTGCCTACTTGTTCGGGCGCAGCGTCCAGACGACCGTCATCTCTCCGGTCACCGCGCCGTCCTCGCGGGTGATGGCGATCTCGACGGGGAACTCCGGGCGCTCGCCCGCGTCGAGTTCGGCGACCACGTCGGCGATCGGGCGGCCCAGCGTCGCGGTCGCGGTGACCACGCCCATGGCGAGCTTCTTGTAGCCGATCTCGGCCTTGACCGCGAGCGGCACGGCGCGCGACAGCTGGTCGCCGAACGCGGCGATCACGATCGCGCCGCTCGCCGACTCGGCGAGGGTGAACATCGCGCCGGCGTGCGGACCGCCCACGTGGTTGTGGTAGTCGCTCCGGTCGGGCAGGCGGACGACCGCCCGCTCCGGGGTGGTCTCCAGGAACTCCAGGCCCAGCGTGCGGGCCATCGGGACGGTGGCGGCGAGCATGTCGCCGACGGACATCTGATCTGCGCTCATGGAACGTTATGTTACCCACGGGTAGGACTTCTTGGCCATCCCCTCCGTGCCTCGCCCCGCTCCCCGCCCCTCGCGCCCGCCCGGGGGCGGCGGTAGCCCTGTCGCCCCCTCCCCTCTATGGTTACTCGCCATGTGGCCAGGACAGCAGCCGCCCGGGGGCGAGCAGAACCCGCAGGACGCCAACCCGTACCAGCAGCCGGGGTACCCGAACACGCCACCGCCCGGCCAGCCGCCGGCCGGTGGCCAGCCGACGCCGCCGCCGGGCCCGCCGCCCGGCGGATACCAGCAGCCTCCGACGGTGCCCGGGTACGGCTACCCGGCCCCCGGGTCGGTGCCGACACCGCCGCCGCCCGGGACCAACCCGTACCAGAACCAGTTCAACGCCCCGACCCACCCCGGACCGATCGGTCCCGGTGGCCCCGGCGGGCCCGGCGGCCCGCAGAACGACAAGAAGAAGAACATCGTCACGGCGGCCGTCGCGGGCGTCGTGGTCATCGCCGCGCTCGTCGGCACCGGGGTGTTCCTCTTCAAGGACGACGGGGACGAGAAGCAGCCGGTGGCGGAGGGCAAGACCACGCAGAGCCCGGCCGCTCCCAAGCAGCCGTCGGCACCGCCGGCCACCGACCCGGCAACACCCCCGACCGGCGGCAGCAGCAGCAACCCGCGGGCCGGTATCGACGCCAAGCCGACCATCCCGGGCTGGAAGGTCGTCCTCAACCCGAAGCACGGCACGGTCTTCGACGTACCGCCGGAGTGGGTGGTCGGGACCACCGGCACCATCGTCGGCTTCGAGGACGAGAAGAACCCGACCGGCAAGCCGGTGGTCGCGATGTCCGCGCCCGCGTCCCTCAAGGACAACTGGTGCCAGGACGACGACGACCACGACGGCAAGATGGACACCACCGGCCTCTCGCGGGTCGGCACCAAGGGTGCCAACGGCGCCAAGAACACCGGCGAGGTCGCCGAGATCCAGGCGGGCAACTGGGTCTACGCCGGGTACGACCAGAAGCGCACCGGCAAGATCAACGTGGTGAAGCCCAAGCCGTTCACCACCACCTCCGGCCTCACCGGCCACATCTCCACCGCGACCGCGACCGGTGTGAAGAAGCCGTCCAAGTGCGACACCGACGGCAAGGCCACGGCCTTCGGCTTCAAGAACGCCAAGGGCGACTACGCGGCCTGGGTGCTCTACAGCGCCAAGGGTGTCAAGGACGAGGTGCCGGACGCCACGATCATGAAGATCCTCGGCACGCTCCGGCTGCCGAGCTGATCACCGCACCACGGCACGTTCGCGTGCCGATCACCGCACCACGGCAGGTCCGCGTGCCGATCACCGCATAACGGCACAGACAGCCGTTCGGTTTGGCATCCCGGGGCGGCGGAGGCGATAGTCCACCAGTGACTTCCCCCGCCGCCCCGCCGTCTTCCGCAGCGCGCCGCCGCCCGCCGTGGGCCGGCCGCAACTACACGCTGCTCACCGCGGCAGCCGTCGTCACCAACCTCGGCTCCCACGGCGCGCTCATCGCCGCGTCCTTCGCGGTCCTCGCCGCGGGCGGCACCGCGGGCGACGTCGGACTGGTCGCGGCGGCCAGGACCGTACCGCTGATCCTGTTCCTGCTGATCGGCGGAGCGGTGGCCGACCGGCTGCCGCGGCACCACGTCATGGTCGCCGCCAACGCCCTCAACTGCGTCTCCCAGGGCCTCTTCGCGCTCCTGGTGCTCACCGGTACGCCCCAGCTGTGGCAGATGATGCTGCTGGCCGGGCTCGGCGGTGTGGGGCAGGCGTTCTTCGGCCCGGCGGCCGAGGGCATGCTGCTGTCCACCGTCACCGGGGAGCAGGCGGGGCGCGCGTTCGCGGTGTTCCGGATGTCGATGAACGGTGCCGCGATCGGCGGGGCCGCCCTCGGCGGCGCGCTGATCGCCGCCGTCGGACCCGGCTGGGTGCTGGCCATCGACGCCGCCGCGTTCGCCGTGGCGGGGGCGCTGCGGGCGTTCCTGGACGTGAGTCACATCCCGGAGCGGGTCAAGAGCAGCGGGCTGGTCGCGGACCTGCGGGCGGGCTGGCACGAGTTCTCCTCGCGGCCCTGGCTGTGGGCGATCGTGGTGCAGTTCTCGGTGATCAACGCGGTGGTCGCGGCGGCCGAGGCGGTGTACGGGCCGCTGGTCGCCGAGGAGCATCTGGGCGGCGCGGCCCCGTGGGGGCTGGCCCTGGCCGGGTTCGGCGCGGGCACGGTGTGCGGTGCGGTGCTGATGATGCGCTGGAAGCCGCGCCGGCTGCTGCTCGCCGGGGCGCTCTGCGTCTTCCCGCTCGCGCTGCCGTCGGCGGGGCTGGCGATCCCGCTGCCCGCGTGGGCGCTGATCGTGGTCATGTTCGCCACCGGCATCTCGATCGAGGTGTTCGGCGTCGCCTGGATGACGGCGCTGCACCAGGAGATCCCGGAGGACAAGTTCTCCCGGGTGTCCGCCTACGACTGGCTCGGCTCGCTCGCCATGGTGCCGGTGGCGACCTCCCTGGCGGGCCCGGCCGAGACCGCCTTCGGCCGCTCCCAGTCGCTCTGGGGCTCCGCCGCGCTGATCGTGCTGCTGACGGCCGCCGTGCTGACCATCCCGGACGTGCGCAATCTCCGGCGGCGCACTCCGGAGCCGGTGGCGGCGGCGGAACCGGCCACCGCAGGGCCCGCTCCCGAGCCCACCCTCACCCCGGGCCCCGCTCCCGCACCGCCCGCCGCGCCCGCGCCGTCAGCCGACGCTGAAGGCCCCGTCGGGGGGAACGGGTGACGCCACCGCGTCCGCGTCGCGCACCGCGACCGCGCCCCTGACGAAGCGGACCAGTGCCGCCCCGTGCTCGACCCGTGCGGGAAAGGCGTCCGCCGCGGTACGGCGGGCGAGTGCGGCGGTGTCCAGGGGCTGCTGGGAGGCGACAAGCACCGCGTTCCCGAACCGCCGCCCGCGCAGCACCCCGGGCTCCGCGATCAGCGCCAGTTCCGCGAACTCGGCGCGGAAGGTGGCGAGCTGGGAGCGGAGGAAGTCGAAGGGCGCGCCGTCCGCGAGGTTGGCCGCGTAGGTTCCGCCGGGCCCCAGGACGCGGGCGGCCTCACGCGCGTAGCCGAGGCAGGTGAAGGCGGCCGGCACCCGTGAGCCGCCGAAGACGTCCGCGATCAGTACGTCGGCGGAGTCGTCCGGCGCCTGCTCCAGCCAGGCCCGTCCGTCGGCCCCGTGCACGGTGATCCCGGCGCCGCCGTCGGGCAGCGGCAGGTGTGCGGTGACCAGGTCGAGCAGGCCCCGGTCGGCCTCGACGACGTGCTGGCGCGAGCCGGGCCGGGTGGCCGCGACGTACCGCGGCAGCGAGAGGCCGCCGCCGCCGAGGTGGACGACGTCGAGGGGTTCGCCCGGGGCAGCGGCGCTGTCGACGACGTGGGCGAGCCTGCGCGCGTACTCGAACTCCAGGTACGTCGGCTCGTCCAGGTCCACGTACGACTGGGGTGCCCCGTCCACCGTGAGCAGCCAGGCGTGCGGGCGGTCCACGTCGGGCATCAGCCGGGCGGTGCCGCCGTCGACGTCCCGGACGACCGGTATCGGATCGTTCATCCGCACATTGTCCCCCGCGCGGCGCCCGCCGGACGCCCCTGGGACACGCGCCGGGCGGCGGGGTCGCCCCCGCCGCCCGGTTTCCGGGACGGGCCCGGATCAGCCGACGAGGGATCTGTCGGCCGCGCTCAGTCCGAGGACCTTGACGGCCTGGTAGTAGGTCCAGGCGGTGGCGTCGCAGGAGGTCTTCTTGGCGCCCGAGTACTGGCCGCAGACCCGCTTGAGGTCCGCGTAGAAGGCGTCGTCGAGCCGTGCCTTGTTGGCGCTGAAGGTGCCGGCCGCCTTGTAGTTGCGGTAGCCGAAGTCGTGCCGGGCACAGGAGGTCTGGAACGGGAAGCCGAACGGGTTGTCGGGCGAGGAGGAGCAGTAGTCGGTCGACCAGTCGAAGCCGTAGGCCGACCAGTTGCCCTGGTTGGCGCGCGCCGAGACCCAGGACTGGTAGCTGGACGCGCTGGTCTGCGTCCAGCTGCTCAGTACCTGGGGCTTGTCGGCGGGGGCCGCGGACGCCGGAGTGGCGAAGGCGAGCACCGCGGCGGCAGTGGCGAGCCCGGCGGCAAGAAGACGGCGCATGAAGGATCTCCAGTCTGCGGGCACCGGATCTTTACCGGTGCGGCGGGCAACAGACTGTGAGGTGTCCGCAACAGTGCAGAGCGGTTACCCGAAAGCATCACGCCACCTGCGGAGAACCTCCACGATCAAGGGCCGCGGCACCCGCACGGTTCACCTCGCCGCAAGCTGCGACGAGGTGAACCGTGACCCAACTGGCCTTGCTACGGGAGCAGTTCGGTGACCGTTCCGGCACCGACGGTGCGTCCGCCCTCACGGATCGCGAAGCCGAGACCCGGCTCCAGCGGGGTGTCGCGGCCGAGCTCGACGGTGAGTGTGACCGTGTCGCCCGGCCGGGCGACCCCGCCCGTCGCGGCGAGGTCGATGTCGCCGACGACGTCGCCGGTACGGAGGTAGAACTGCGGCCGGTAGCCGGACGCGACGGCCGTACCGCGCCCGCCCTCGCGCGCCGACAGGAAGTACACCTGGGCCCGGAAGCGGCGGCCCGGGGTGACGCTGCCCGGCGCCGCGACCACATGGCCCCGGCGCACCGCGTCGCGCGGCACGCCGCGCAGCAGCAGGGCGACGTTGTCCCCGGCCTCGGCGGACTCCATCGGCTTGCCGAAGGTCTCCAGGCCGGTGACGGTGGTCGGCTGCGGACCGCCGTCCGCGCCCAGCACCTCCACCCGGTCGCCGACGCGCACCGTGCCGCGCTCGATCGCCCCGGTGACGACGGTGCCGCGCCCGCTGATGGTGAGGACGTTCTCCACCGGCAGCAGGAACGGCGCGTCGACGTACCGCTCGGGCATCGGTACGTAGGTGTCGACGGCGTCCAGCAGCGCCTCCACGGAGGCCACCCAACGCGGGTCCCCCTCAAGGGCCTTGAGCCCGGAGACGCGGACCACGGGGGCCGCGTCGCCGCCGTAGCCGTGCGCGGAGAGCAGGTCGCGGACCTCCAGCTCGACGAGGTCGGTCAGCTCGTCGTCGCCCGCGTCGGCCTTGTTGAGGGCGACGACGATGTGGTCGACGCCGACCTGACGGGCCAGCAGGACGTGCTCGGCGGTCTGCGGCATGATGCCGTCGAGCGCCGAGACGACGAGGATCGCGCCGTCGAGCTGGGCGGCGCCGGTGACCATGTTCTTGACGTAGTCGGCGTGGCCGGGCATGTCGACATGGGCGTAGTGGCGGGTGTCGGTCTCGTACTCGACGTGCGCGATGTTGATGGTGATGCCGCGCGCGGCCTCCTCCGGCGCCCGGTCGATCCGGTCGAAGGGCACGTAGCCGGTACTGCCGCCGGAGCCGCGCTCGGAGAGGACCTTGGTGATGGCGGCGGTGAGGGTGGTCTTGCCGTGGTCGACGTGGCCCATGGTGCCGATGTTGAGGTGGGGCTTTATCCTGGTGAATGCCGTCTTGGGCATGACAGTTGTTCCCTGTTTCTACGAAGCTGAAGATCCACGAAGCGTGGAGGGACCCCGGGGCCCGGCCGACCCTCCCCTTCCGGGGTCCGTCGGACGCGATCCGAGGAGGGTCAGCTTCGGGCGCCGTCGAGGGGCGCGGCGACTGCGGCGGTGACGACTGCCGCGAGGGCGGCTGCGACCGCGGCGGCGGTGGATGCCGCCGTGGCGGCTGCGGTGGGAAGCTCCGCGACAGGTGCGGAGTCGAGTGCGGAACGGGCAGCCTTCGGCGCGTCCGCGACTGCGGACGGCGCTGCGAGGAAGGCGTACCGGAACATGGGGCTGATCCTGCCCTGCCGGACCTTCGGGGTCGAATGATTTTCCCGCCGCGCGGCCGGGCGGGCCGCCGGGCGTGACGTCGGGCCCGCACCCGACCCCGGGGCCCGGGGGTTCAGAGGTGCTTGAGTGCCTCGCGCGCCGAGAGGGGCGACAGTACGTCCCGGTGCCGCCCGACGAAGTCGGCCACCGCCGCCGGGTCGGTCTTCGCGTACTCGCGCAGGCACCAGCCGATCGCCTTGCGCACGAAGAAGTCCGGGTGTCCGGCCTGGCGCAGGCAGTAGCCGAAGAGGCGGGAGGTGTCGGTGGCCTCCTTGTGGCGGAGCTGGTGCAGCAGGGCCGTGCGTACCAGCCACCTGTCGTCGTCGCCGCTCCACTCGTCCATCACCGTGCGCAGCCCCGGGTCCGCGGCGACCAGCGGCCCGACGACATGGGCGGCGAGCAGGTCGACGGTGTCCCACCAGGAGTCGGTCACGATCAGCGACCGGGCGACGGGCAGGAATCCGGACGGCAGCCGTCCGGCGTGTGTGCGCAGATAGTCGACGGCGAAGTAGCGGTACTCGCGCTCCGGCAGCCGCCAGCAGCGCAGCGCGACGGCCGTACAGTCCCTCGCGTCGGGGCGCGGTGTGCCGTGCAGCACAGCGCGCGAGAGGGCCCGGCGCTCGGGGGTGCGGATGCCGAGGAAGGGCCCGATGTCCTTCATGTACGCCCTGGCCTCGGCCGCCCTGGCCGGATCGCCCGCTTCCGGGTAGGCGGCGGTGAGCCGCGCCAGCACGGTGTCGGCGAGCGCGCTGTCCGGAACGGTCCCGCCGAGAGGGGTCATGCGGTGCACATTACGGCGATCACACACCGATGTCGGCTACTCTCCCCGGATGTTCGACCCAGTCACCCGGACCACGGTCCGCACGGACACACCGCGCGGCGACCGGCGCCACGAAGGACCCCCGGGCAGCCGCGACGAGCACCGCGACGGCGGGCACCGCCCGCCCGAGCGCGCTGCCGCCCGCTGCGCCCGGCTGCTCCTGTCGCCCTGGTCGCGGCTCGCCCTGCTGCTGGTCGTGCTCGCCTCGGCGGCCACCGCCGTACTGCTCTACGAGCCGCAGAAGATGCTGGCCGACGGCTGGCCACCACACCTGGGCGGGGCGAGCGCCGCGGTGCTGTTCGGGGTGGCGTACGGGCTGTGCACGGTGGCCTTCGTGCCCCGGCCGATCCTCAATCTGGCGGCGGGCGCCCTCTTCGGCACCTGGCTGGGTCTCACCACGTCCATCGCCGGTACGGTCCTGGGCGCCGGGATCTCCTTCGCGCTGGGCCGGCTGCTCGGCCAGGACGCGCTGCGGCCGATGCTCAGGGGGCGGGTGCTGCTCGCCGCCGACGGGGTGCTCAGCCGGCACGGCTTCCGGTCGATGCTGGCGATCCGGCTGTTCCCCGGGGTGCCGTTCGCCGCGGCCAACTACTGCGCCGCGGTCTCGCGGATGCGGTACGTGTCGTTCCTGGTGGCGACCGGCCTCGGCTCGATCCCGAACACGCTCGCCTATGTGATCGCGGGCAGCGAGGCCTCCTCGCCGATGTCGCCGCCGTTCCTGATCGCTATGGGCTTCATCGTGGTGTCGAGCGTGGGCGGAGTGGTGGTGGCGTGGCGCAAGCGCCACACGATCGGCAGGCCGCGGCAGTGCGAGCGCACCGCGGAGAGCTCCGCCGGGGCGGAGCGGGCCGTCGCGGCGAAGGCCCCGGCGCTGTCCCTCTCGAAGAACTGAACCGGCGCCGCCCCCGGAGCGCGCGTCCGACGAACGGCGGCCGGACGCCCGGCGGGCGGCAGGTGAACGGCCGGCACCGACACGGAGCCACACCGGTCGCCCGTTGATCACCGCCCGGCCATCTTCCGCGGGTACGCTGCGCACCACCCACCCCACCCTCCGCACGGTGCACGGCTGCCGCAGGTTGCGCCCGGCCGCACCCCTCCCCCAGGGACGGCGCCACCCTCCATGAGCTGGTTCGAATCCATCATCCTCGGGCTGGTCCAGGGCCTGACCGAGTTCCTGCCGATCTCCTCCAGTGCCCATCTGCGGCTGACCGCGGCCTTCGCGGGCTGGCACGACCCCGGTGCGGCGTTCACCGCGATCACCCAGATCGGCACCGAGGCGGCCGTGCTCATCTACTTCCGCAAGGACATCGGGAACATCCTGTCCGCCTGGTTCCGCTCGCTGCACGACAAGTCGATGCGCTCCGACCACGACGCGCAGATGGGCTGGCTGGTGATCGTCGGCTCGATCCCGATCGGCGTGCTGGGCATCACGCTCAAGGACCAGATCGAGGGCCCGTTCCGCGACCTGCGGCTGATCGCCACCACCCTCATCGTGATGGGCGTCGTGCTGGGCGTCGCCGACCGGCTGGCCGCGCGCGCCGAGTCCGACTCCGGCCGCCACACCGCGGGCAACCACCGCAAGACCCTCAAGGAACTGGGCGTCAAGGACGGCCTGATCTACGGCTTCTGCCAGGCGCTCGCCCTGATCCCCGGCGTCTCCCGCTCCGGCGCGACCATCAGCGGCGGCCTCCTGATGGGCTACACCCGCGAGTCGGCGGCCCGCTACTCCTTCCTGCTGGCCATCCCCGCGGTGCTGGCCTCCGGGCTGTACGAGCTGAAGGACGTCAACGAGGGACACGTCTCGTGGGGGCCGACGATCCTCGCGACGCTGATCGCCTTCGGGGTGGGCTACGCGGTGATCGCCTGGTTCATGCGCTACATCTCCTCGCGCAGCTTCCTGCCCTTCGTCTACTACCGGATCGCGCTCGGCATCGCCCTGTTCGTACTGGTCGGCACGGACGTGCTCAGCCCGCACGCGGGCGAGTCGGCGGGCTGAGCCGCCCGCGGGCGCTCCGCACCGGACGCACTCGTGCCCCACGGGCCCTTGGCGTCACGCCCCGGCTGCCCGAGACTGGCGCGATGACCCAGCGTGTGGAGCTCGCGACCGTAATGGACCGGCTGGCCATAGACGCGGTGATCACCGGATACGCGGTGGCCGTCGACGACGCCGACTGGTCGGCGTACAAGGCCCTGTTCACCCCGGACGGGCGGGCCGACTACCGCTCGGCCGGCGGCATCGAGGGGCCCGCGGCGGAGGTGGCCGGGTGGCTGGAGGAGATGCTGCGGATGTTCCCGGTGCGCCAGCACCTGATCGTGAACCGCCGGCTGCGGCTGGAGGAGCTGGGCGGCTACACCGGGGACAGCGCCGAGGTGCAGGCGGACTACCTCAACCCGATGCGGCTGGAGCGCGGCGCCGTCGCCGGACCCGGTGACGACGGGGCGGCGCCGAACTTCGTGACCGGTGGCCGCTACACCTTCGGCCTGCGCCGTGCGGAGGGCTCCGACTGGCAGGTGCACCGGGTCGCCGTCCACGAGAAGTGGCGCCGCACCGACCTCGGACGGGGCACGGGCACCGGCTGACGCCCACTGTCCCCTCCCGCCCGCCTCCTCCACACTGGGGGCAACACTCCGGTGGTGAGGAGGCGCGGATGCCGAAGCACTGGGGAGCCGGCGGAGCGGACGGCTCACCGTGGCACCGGCGGTTCGCCACGCGGCGGCAGGACCGGCAGAGCCCCTCCCGGCGGCAGGACCGGCCGGCCCCCTCCCGGTGGCGCGACCGGGCGGCCTCCCCCTGGTGGCGCGGTGCGGCCGGGGTCCTCGCCGGGGCGCTGCCCGCGCTCGCCTTCCCGGCTCCCGGCCTGTGGTGGTTCGCGTACGTGGCCCTGGTGCCCTGGATACTGCTGGCCCGGTCCGCGCCGACCGGCCGGCGGGCCGCGCTGGACGGCTGGCTCGGCGGGATCGGGTTCGTGGTGGCCGTCCACCACTGGCTGATGCCGAGCCTGCATGTGTTCATCGTGGTGCTGGTCGCGCTGGTGGGTCTGCTGTGGCTGCCGTGGGGGTGGCTGGTGCGGCTCCTGCTCGGCGGCCGGCCGACCGTGCCGAGGGCCCTGGCCGCCGTCGTGGTGCTGCCCTCGGGCTGGCTGATGGTGGAGCTGGCCCGCTCGTGGGAGGGGCTCGGCGGCCCCTGGGGGCTGCTCGGCTCCTCGCAGTGGGACGTCCCCGCCGCCCTGCGGCTCGCCTCGGTGGGCGGGGTGTGGCTGGTGACGCTGCTGGTCGTCGCCGTGAACACCTCTCTGGTGGTCCTGCTGACCCAGCGCCACGCCCGTACCGCCGCCCTCGCGGCGCTCGTCGTCTGTGCCGTGCCCGCCGGGGCCGCCTGGCTGTGGGCGCCGCGGCCCGCGCCCGAGCACACCGCGCGCGTCGCCGTCGTACAGCCCGGGGTGTTCGACGGCGTCGGGTCCACCGAGCAGCGGCTCGACCGCGAGGAGCAGCTGACCCGCACGCTGGCCGGGCAGCGCGTCGACCTGGTGGTGTGGGGCGAGAGCAGTGTGGGCACGGACCTGCCGGCCCGCCCGGACGTGGCCCGGCGGATCGCCGCGCTGTCCCGGCTGGTCGGCGCGGACATCCTGGTCAATGTGGATGCCCGGCGCTCCGACCGCCCCGGCATCTTCAAGTCCTCGGTGCTGGTGGGCCCGCGGGGGCCGACCGGGGCGCGCTACGACAAGATGCGGCTGGTCCCGTTCGGCGAGTACGTCCCGGCGCGCGCCCTGCTCGGCTGGGCGACCTCCGTCGGCAAGGCGGCGGGCGAGGACCGGATGCGCGGCACCCGCACGGTGGTGATGCCGCTGCCGAACGGGCTGCGGCTGGGCCCGCTGGTCTGCTTCGAGTCCGCGTTCCCCGACATGAGCCGGCACCTGGTGCGCGACGGGGCGCAGCTGCTGATCGCGCAGTCCGCGACCTCGACGTTCCAGGAGAGCTGGGCGCCCGCGCAGCACGCCTCGCTCGCCGCGCTGCGGGCCGCCGAGAACGGCCGCCCCATGGTGCACGCCACCCTCACCGGGGTGAGCACCGTGTACGGGCCGGACGGCCGGCGCGTCGGCGCGCCGCTGGGCACCGAGCGCAGCGCCGCCGCCGTCTACGACGTACCGCTGTCACCGGGCACCACCCCGTACACGCGGTACGGAGACTGGGCGGTCCACTCGGCGATGGCCGTCCTCGCGCTGCTGCTCGCCGCCGAGGGCGTGCGGAACCTCAGGAAGCCTGCTCCCGGGCCGCCCGTACCACCCGCTCGCACAGCTCGTGTGTCGCCAGCGCGTCCCGTGCGCTGAGCACCTTGCCCGCCCGTACGGCGTCCAGGAAGCCGGTGACTGCCTGCTCGATGCCGCGCTGGCGGGCCACCGGCACCCAGTCGCCGCGGCGGCGGACGCTCGGCTGGCCCTTGTGGTCGACGACCTCGGCGAGGTTGAGGACCTGCCGCTTGGTGTCCTGGCCGGACACTTCGAGGATCTCCTCGGTGGAGCCGCTCATCCGGTTCATGGTGCCGATCGCGGTGAAGCCGTCGCCGGAGAGCTGGAGGACCACGTGGTGCAGCAGTCCGTCGACGGTGCGGGAGCGGACGTCGACGTGGTCGATCTCGCCGGGGGCCAGGAAGCGCAGGGTGTCCACGACGTGGATGAAGTCGTCCAGGACGAAGGTGCGGGCGTCCTCCGGCAGGCCGACCCGGTTCTTCTGCATGAGGATCAGCTCGCGCGGGTGCTCGGCGCACTGGGCGTAGCCGGGGGCGAGCCGGCGGTTGAAGCCGACGGCGAGGCCGACGCCGCGCTCCTCGGCGAGCTCCACCAGCCGCTCGGAGTCGGCGAGTTCGTAGGCGAGCGGCTTGTCGACGTAGGTGGGGACGTCCGCCTCCAGGAGGCGGGTGACGATCTCCGGGTGGGCGACGGTCGAGGCGTGCACGAACGCGGCGTCCAGCCCCTGCGAGAGCAGCCCGTCGAGGTCGGTGTGGGCCCGCTCGGCCGGGATGCGGTGCGCCGCGGCCACCCGCTCCAGGGTGGCGGGGGTACGGGTCTGGAGGTGCAGCTCCGTCTCCGCGAGGGTGGCGAAGACCGGCAGGTACGCCTTCTGCGCGATGTCTCCGAGCCCGATGACGCCGACCTTCACGGGGTCCTGCTTTCTCTCGCCGTACGGCCGTTGTCCCTGGTGGACGGCCCACAGGGCAGCATACGTGCGGGGCGGCGGGTGCCGGTCGGCGCTCCCGCGGAACCCGGACGGCGCCGCCGTGGCGGGTGCGCGCGGCGCCGCCGGGGCCGTAAGCGTGCGGGGCGGCATCACTCGTGCGGGCCAATATCGGCCTCCTGGCTTCCCCCATCGGGTCCACTGTCAGCAAAGTTGCGCGGGTGCACAGAACACGAACCGTGACGAGAACCGCAGCGACCCTCCTGGTGGGGGTGGCCGTGACGGCAGTCTCCGGCTGCATGGCCGCAGAGCCGGAGGGCGCTCCCGCCACCGGGCGGCACTCCTCCCCGGCGCCCCAGTCGTCGCCCCGGTCCGCGCCGGAGGCGGACGCCCGGCCGTCGGCCCCGCGCTCCCCCGGTGCCGCGCTGCCCCGGCCGGCCGGGCAGGGCGGGCAGCCGGAGATCCTCGTCGAGGCGCCCGTCCACGAGGTGCTGGAGGCGGCCATGCTGCCGTCCGAGCGGGCGCCCGAGCCCCGGCGGGCCGCGGCGAAGGAGCGGGGCGGCCAGGGCGAGGAAGGGGCGCGGGAGAAGGAGGAGCGGGGCGGCGAGGCCCGCCGCGGCGCTCCCGCGCAGCAGCACCGGGCGCAGCCGCCCGCCCGTCGTACCGAACCGGAACCGGCCGAGCACCGGCACCGTCCCGCGCACCGGAGGACGGAGCCGCCGCAGACCCCGCCGAGGATCCCGGTCAGCGCCGCAGACGTCTGCGCACTCGGCACCGGCTACGGCGGCTGGCGCCCGAACAGCCCGGAGGCCCGCATCTGCCGGGAGACCTACGGGCGGTGAAACCGGGCGGCTGCACGTCGCCGCCGCCTCCGCTTCCCTCCACCGCGGGCGGCTCCCCCGTGCCGCCCGCCCTCACTCCCCCGCCAGCTGTTCCTCCAACCGCCCGATCGCCTCGCGCACCCCGTGCCCGAAGCTGTCGTCGGCCAGTGCCTCGCACGCGGCCCGCGCCCGGCCCAGATGGCTGCGGGCCGCCTCCGGGCGGCCCAGCTTCGCGTAGTCGGCCGCGAGGCCCAGGTGCAGCGACGGGTAGAGCGCGCGCAGTTCGTCCGTACCGTCGGCCGCCGCCAACGCCCTCAGGTCCCACAGGAGTTCGTCGCGAGCGGCGTCCTGCGCGTCCGCCATGTAGTGCGCCAGCAGGCACCGGTGCCGGGCCTCCCCCTGGGCGCCGATCTCCTCCCAGAGCGCGCCGAACCTGCTGCGCGCCTCCTGCCGGTCTCCGGCGTGGAGCAGCATCGCCGTCTGCCCGATCCGGGTCATCACGGCGTCCTGGGACGCCTCCTGCTGCTCCACCGCTCCGCCTCCACCGCGCTGCGCACCCGTACGCCGCCCGGCGCCCGCCGTCCCCGGCGGTGCGTACGGCGTACCCGACACCACGGAAAGCTAGCCGCAGGCGGCCCGAATCGCGCTCAGGCTCAGCCCAGGTTCGGGATGGTCCAGTCGATCGGCTCGTGGCCCTGCTCGGCGACGGCCGCGTTGATCTGGGTGAAGGGCTGGGAACCGAACCACTTCTTCGCGGACAGCGGCGAGGGGTGCGCGCCCTTCACCACGGCGTGCTTCTCGGTGTCGATCAGCGGCAGCTTCTTCTGGGCGTAGTTCCCCCACAGGACGAAGACCGCGGGGTCGGGGCGCTCGGCCACCGCGCGGATCACCGCGTCGGTGAACTTCTCCCAGCCCTTGCCCTTGTGCGAGTTGGCCTCGCCGCCGCGCACCGTGAGCACCGCGTTGAGCAGCAGCACGCCCTGCTCGGCCCACGGCATCAGATAGCCGTTGTCCGGGATGGGGGTGCCCAGCTCCGCGTTCAGCTCCTTGTAGATGTTGCGCAGGGACGGCGGGGTCTTCACCCCGGGCCGCACCGAGAAGCACAGCCCGTGCCCCTGGCCCTCGCCGTGGTACGGGTCCTGGCCGAGGACCAGGACCTTCACCCGGTCGTAGGGGGTGGCTGCCAGGGCGGCGAAGACGTCCTCGCGCGGCGGGTGGACCGGCCCCTTCGCCCTCTCGTCCTCGACGAACTCCACGAGCTCCTTGAAGTAGGGCTTGTGCAGTTCCTCGCCGAGGACCCCGCGCCAGGACTCGGGCAGCATCTGGGTGTCGGTCACGTCAACAACCTCCGGTAAACGATCCGTTCTCTGGTTCAAGAACCTACCGGCCACCACTGACAACGCCGCCGGTCCCCCGGGAATGCCCTAGTTCCAGCTGGTCTTGCGGTAGAGCTCCCAGACCTGCATCACCGTCTGCGGGTCCAGGGCGCGCTCCGTGCCGCCGAGCTCCTCGGAGGCGGCGACGTACAGCTTGCCCTGCCACAGCGGCAGCAGCCGCACGTCCTGCATCAGCAGTTCCTGGGTGCGCACGAAGTAGCGCACCGAGCGGTCCCGCTGGACCTCGCGGCGCGATTTCGGCAGCAGCCGGTCGGTGATCTCGGCGTTGAGGTACGGCGTGGAGATGGCGTTCTGCGCCCCGACGAAGGGCGATACGAAGCTGTCCGGGTCCGGGTAGTCCGGTGCCCAGCCGCGGCCGAAGACCGGGAACTCGCCCTTCTGCACGGACTTCTGGAAGGTGGCCCAGGGCCGGCCCTTGACGGTGACCGAGAACAGCCCGGACTCGTCCAGCTGGCGCTTCAGCTCGGCGAACTCCAGGGCGGTGGCCGATCCGTAGCGGTCGGTGGGGTACCAGAGCGTCAGCGCCACGGGCCGGGTGATGCCCGCGGCGCGCAGGATGCGCCGGGCCTCCTGGGGGTTGGGGTCGCCGTAGGTGTCGAAGAAGTTGGTGGTGTGTCCCGCGATGCCGCTCGGCACCATCGAGTACAGGGGTTCGGCGGTGCCCTTGTAGACCTTCTCGACGAGCGCGGGGCGGTCCACGAGCTGTGCGACGGCCCGCCGCACGGCCGGTTTGGCGACCTGCGGGTCCTTCGCGTTGAAGACCAGGAAGTGGACCTCCGAGCCGGTCGACTCGGCCACCTTGACCGCGCCGGAGGTCTGCTGGAGGCCGACCACCTGCTCCGCCGTCAGCCCGCGGAAGGTGGCGTCGATCCGGTCCTCCTTGAGCTCCTTGACCATCTTCGCGGAGTCGTCGAAGTAGCGGATGGTGACGGCCTTGTTCTGCCGTTCGGCGAAGCCCTTGTACGTCTCGTTGCTGACCAGGTCGGCCCCGGAGTCGGCTCCCTCGGGGCGGTAGGCCTGGAGGGTGTAGGGCCCGGAGCCGGTCAGCGCGTTGCCGGTGCGGAGGTGGCCGGCCGGGTAGTCGGCCGGGCTGACCAGCGACATGCCGGGCGTCGCGAGGACGAACGGGAAGGTGGCGTCGGGCTTGTTGAGGCGGAAGACGACCTTGGCCGACCCCTGCGTCTCGACCTTCTGGAGGCTGGAGAGCAGTCCCCGGGGACCGCCGGGGTCGTTGATCCGGACGATCCGGTCGATCGAGTGCTTGACCGCCGCGGCGTCCAGCGGGGCGCCGTCGGAGAAGGTGAGCCCCGGCTTGAGGTCGCACGTGTACACACGGTGCGAGGGGTCGGAGAACGCGCACGACTTGGCGGCGTCCGGGGTGGGGGCGGAGCTTCCGGTCGGGTAGCTCAGCAGCGTCTGGAAGACGTTGCGGTACAGCTCCCAGGAGCCGTCCCAGGCTCCGGCGGGGTCCAGTGCGCTCGGCTTGCTCGTCGTGCCGACGGTGATCTTCTGCTCGCTCTCGGCACTGTCCTCGTTCAGTACCCCGCAACCAACCAGCAGGGATATGGACGTGAGGGCTGCGGCCACCCGCAGTCTCCTGGCCCGGTACAACACGCGCACACTCCTCGGTCAGCCATGGGTCGGCAGACCATACCGCAACGGCCCGCCGGGGCAAGGGGGGTGCCCGGCGGGCCGTTCGCTATGTCGGAATGGTCAATTCCGTCAGCCGACACCGGCGTTGAGGAAAATGCCCCCGTCAACCACAAGTGTCTGTCCGGTGACCCAGTCGGACTGGGCGGAGGTGAGGAACGCGGCGGCGCCGCCGATGTCGGCGGGCACGCCGAGCCGGCCCAGCGGGTACGCGGCGGCGGCCTCCGCCTCCCGGCCCTCGTACAGCGCCTGGGCGAACTTGGTCTTCACGACGGCGGGGGCGATCGCGTTGACCCGTACCACCGGCGCGAACTCGTGGGCCAGCTGGAGCGTGAGGTTGACCATGGCGGCCTTGCTCATGCCGTACGCGCCGATGAACGGCGAGGCCGAGACCCCGGCCACCGAGGCGATGTTCACGATCGCGCCGCCGTTGGCGCTCTGCCAGGCCTTCCAGGTCTGCTGGGCAAAGCCGAGCGCCGAGATGACGTTGGTCTCGAAGACCTTGCGGGCGACGTTCAGGTCCATCTCGGCCATGGGGCCGAACACCGGGTTGGTGCCGGCGTTGTTGACCAGGAAGTCGACCCGGCCGAAGGCCTCCATGGTGCGCTCGACCGCGACGGCCTGATGGGCCTCGTCGTGCGCCTTGCCCGCGACGCCGATCGCCCGGTCCGCACCGAGCGTCTCGACCGCCTCCTTGAGGGCGTCCTCGTTGCGCCCGGTGATGCACACCCGGTCGCCGCGGGCGACGAACGCCTCGGCGATCCCGTAGCCGATGCCCCGGCTGGCTCCGGTGATCAGCGCGACCCTGCCGCTTTCCTGCACTTCTTCCGCCATGTGTGAAGTCCCTTACTGGGTTGCGTCCGTGGGCTTGCGGGGGTCAGTTGAGCGGTCCGCCGGCGACGTACATGACCTGGCCGGAGACGAAGCCCGCCGCGTCGCCGGTGAAGAAGGCGATGGCGTTGGCGATGTCCTCGGGGTGGCCCACCCGCTGGACCGGGATCTGGGTGGCGGCGGCCGCCTGGAAGTCCTCGAAGCCCATGCCGACGCGGGCGGCGGTCTGCGCGGTCATCTCGGTGACGACGAAGCCGGGGGCCACCGCGTTGGCGGTGACGCCGAACTTGCCGAGCTCCTTGGCGAGGGTCTTGGTGAAGCCCTGGAGGCCGGCCTTGGCGGTGGCGTAGTTGGCCTGGCCGCGGTTGCCGAGCGCCGAGCTGGACGACAGGTTGACGATGCGGCCGAACTTGGCCTCCACCATGTGGCTCTGGCAGGCGCGGGACATCAGGAACGCCCCCTTGAGGTGGACGCCCATCACGGTGTCCCAGTCCAGCTCGCTCATCTTGAACAGCAGGTTGTCGCGCAGCACGCCCGCGTTGTTCACCAGGATCGTCGGGGCGCCCAGCTCGGCGGCGACGCGCGCGACGGCGGCGGCGACCTGCTCCTCGTCGGACACGTCGCAGCCGACGGCGAGCGCCCGGCCGCCCGCGGCGGTGATCTTCTCGACGGTGTCCTTGCAGGCCGCCTCGTCGAGGTCGAGCACGGCGACGGCACGGCCCTCGGCCGCCAGCCTGACGGCGGTGGCGGCGCCGATGCCGCGTGCCGCCCCGGTCACGATCGCTACGCGCTGCTCGGTGGTGGACATCCTGGGTTCTCCTCGCGATTGGGGACCGCTCGACCGCTGAGCAACCGCTTAGTAGGCCCAGCAGACGAGACGCTAGAAGCCCCGGCACCCGGTGTCAACGGCCGCCCCGGTCCCCGTCGAAGATCACACCTCGCCCGCCCGTGCGAAGGGCCGCCCTCAGCGCACCAGCACCTCGAACAGCCGCGCCAGCTCCGCCTCCGGGTCGGCCGTCAGCCCGGTGTGCACGGGCCCCGGCTGTACGACGGCGGAGCGCGGCGCGCTCAGCCAGCGGAACCGCCGCCCGGGGTCGTCGCCCGCCGCCTGACCGGCCGGGTCCCCGCCGAGGCACACCCCTTCCACCGCCGCCAGCGCGGCCCGCACGCCGGTGACGTCCGCCCGCGGGTCCAGTACGAGGAGCTTGCGCTCGTCGAGGTGGGTGAGGGCGGCGGCGTACGACCTGGCCCGGCAGTAGACCATCACTCCCGCGTTGAACATCTCGCCGCGCTCGACGCGGGGCACCACCCGCACCAGGGCGTACTCGAAGACGTGCCGCTGGACGGCCCCGCTCTGCTGCTCGCTCACTTGCCGCCGCCGTCCTGCCGCACCCGCTGCACCTGTGCGCGGTGGGCCTGCTCGTCCTGCTCCCGCTGCTGCTGCCGCTGCTGCTCCCTGGTGGGGTGCGGCCACGGCTTGAGGTGCTCGGTGAGCCAGCCGGGCGCCTGCGAGGGGCGCGCCTTGGCCGGTGCGCCGAGGGTGATCCGCTCGTGGATGCCCGGGGCGCGCGACAGCAGTGCCCGCACGTAGGCGCGGCGCAGCTCGTCGGGGCCGTCGAAGCCGGGCTCGTCGGCCAGCCACACGTCGGGCACCTGGGCGGCGACCTCGGTGAGCAGTTCCTCGGTGACCAGCGGGGCCAGCTCGCGCGCGGCGCTCGCGATGTCGGGCCCGAAGCGGGCCAGCGCGTGGTCGGAGGCGTTGTACGGCTTGGCCGCGGCCGACTGCGCGGTGGGCCAGTTGTGCTGCCAGATCATGGTGGCGCCGTGGTCGATGAGCCACAGGTCGCCGTGCCAGACCATCATGTTCGGGTTGCGCCAGGACCGGTCGACGTTGTTGATGAGCGCGTCGAACCAGACGACGCGGCCGGCCTCGGCGGGGTCCACCTCGTAGGCGAGCGGGTCGAAGCCGATCGACCCCGGCAGGAAGTCCATCCCGAGGTTGAGGCCGCCGCTGGCCCGCAGCAGTTCCTGCACCTCCTGGTCCGGCTCGCCGAGCCCGATCACGGGGTCGAGCTCCATCGCGACCAGCCGCGGCACCCGCAGACCGAGCCTGCGGCCGAGCTCGCCGCAGACGACCTCGGCGACCAGGGTCTTGCGGCCCTGTCCGGCGCCGGTGAACTTCATGACGTACGTACCGAGATCGTCGGCCTCGACGAGTCCCGGGAGCGAGCCGCCCTCACGCAGGGGCGTGACGTAGCGGGTCGCTGTGACTTCGGTCAGCATTTCGCCAGGCTATACGGCATTGGCGCGCCGTGATCCGGGTGCTCCGGGCGGCCCCGGCGGCCGGTCCCCGGCGGTTGCGGAACCGGTGCGGAACCCGGCCGGGAACGAGCCCGGGTACGCCGCGCGTCCAGCCCGCGCCGCCCCTCGCCGCACCCGGAGCGCGGCCCCGACCGGGCCAGCTGGACGGGTCCCGCTCGCGCATCGGGCGGGGAACACGTCATGCCGCGGGGAGGCCGCCCGCGGGTGCCGCCACCCCGCGGGCGGCCGGTGCCGCGCGCCCCGCAGCAGGTCAGCGGCCGGACCCGGCCGCCCGGCACGGAGCCGGGCCGTCCGTAGGGACTGCCGGAGCGGCGGGGTCCGGGGCCGGCGGGGCGTGACACGGGACGGTCATGGGTGCAGGCTGACTCACCGTCACGAGGATCAGCGCTCCGGAGCGGTCCCGCGAGGAGCCGTGCGCCCGCCGCCCGGCAACCGGAACCGGCCTCCGCGCCCGCGCCGCCGCGCCCGTGTTCGCGCGTCTCGGCGAGGCGCCGTCGTGTCGCACGGCCCCTGTACCGCTGCGGGAGGCGGTGGAGGACGCCGCGCACCCGCGGTCCTCGCCGGGGCGCGTCAACGGCACACGCCCTCGGCGCCGCACACGGACCGGCGGGAGAAGTGGCGGAACCGGGCGTACCGGTGGACGTCCGCACACGGCACTTTCACCGACACCCCCCAAGGGGAACGGCGGTCCGTGCGACGTCCGGCGCCCGCACCGCGTGGCCGAGCCCTCCGAGGGGAAAGGGGAGGCCGTCCGCACCGACGGCCTCCCCTCCGACGGCCTCCCCTCCTGTCAGAAGGAGTGCGGGACCTTCCGGCCGCGCGAGCGGATGCGGAAGCCGGTGATGATCTCGACGATGCCGACGGCCACCAGCCAGCAGCCGCCGACCACGGTCAGCACGGCGACCGAGTCCAGCGGCGAGGTGATCAGCACGATGCCGGCCAGCGCGCTGAGGATGCCGAGGCAGACCTGCCAGCCCCGGGCGGGCATGTCCCGGTCCGCGGCTGCCGCGATGGTCTGGGTGATGCCCCGGAACAGCCAGCCGATGCCGATCCACAGTCCGAGCAGCAGCAGCGACTGCATCGCGCTGCGGAAGCAGAAGAGCCCCAGCAGGATGGACAGGGCACCACTGATGAACGCCATCACGCGCATGGCGGCCGTGACGTGCGTACCGAACGCGGCGATCAGCTGGAGGACGCCGCTGACCAGCAGGTAGGCCCCGAAGAACGACGCCGCCACGAGCAGGGTCGCCCCCGGCCAGGCCAGCACCATGACGCCCAGGACCAGGGAGAGCGCGCCCGCCGCGAGCACGGCCTGCCAGGCACCCCGGGTGATCCGGTGCAGCGGGCCCTCCGGCGGGCGCGGCCCCCAGCCCTGCGGCGCCTCGTCCGGCCGCGCCTCGTCGTGCGGCGCCCCGGCCTGCGGTGCTCCGTTCTGCGGAGTCCCGTTCTGCGGTGCCCCGTTCTGCCACGAGCCGTCCGGCCGCGGTGTTCCCTGCCACGGCTCCTGCGGCGATTCCTGCTGCGGTTGGGTGGTCATACGACAGCTCCTCCGCCGAGTGTGCGCCGGCGGTTCGCCGGCTGGTACCGCTGCACCTCACTAGAGCAAACACCACCAAGAACCGCATTCCGGACGCCAGGCCGGGCGTCGGCGCACCCCTGGCACGGTCCGCGACCGCGGGCGACATGCCGCGCCGTAACCACACTGCTACTTTTCGCTTTATGTCACGATTCGCACCTTTTACCGGATACGGCGGCTGACGCCATGGGTGTCATCCGCGACCACCCCGAACTCGCCGTCTTCCTGTGCCTGGCGCTGGGCTACCTCTTCGGCAAGCTCCGGGTGGGGCCCATCGCACTGGGCGGGATCTGCGGCACCCTGATCGTCGCGCTGCTGCTCGGCACCCAGAAGATCAGCGTCGACGACGATGTGAAGACCCTCTTCTTCGCGCTGTTCATCTTCGCCCTCGGCTACATGGCGGGCCCGCAGTTCTTCGCCCACCTCAACCGCAAGGGCCTGCGCTTCGGCGTGCTGTCACTGATCGAGATGGCCTGCGTGCTGCTCATCGCGTTCGGCCTGGCCAAGGCGTTCGACCTGGACGTCGGCACCGCGTCCGGCATCCTGGCCGGCGCCGCCACCGAGTCGGCCGTCGTCGGCACCGCCACCGAGTCCATCGGCAAGCTGTCCGGCCTGAGCGCCGACCAGATCACCCAGTACCAGAGCCACGTCGCCACCGCGTACACCGTCTGCTATCTCTTCGGTCTGGTCACCATCGTCATCCTGACCAGCCAGATCATGCCGATGATGATGCGCATCAACCTGCGCGACGCCTCCCGCGAACTGTGGGAGAAGATGCGCGGCGAGTCCGCGGCGCTGGAGGACGACGAGACGGAGGCGCTGCCCGCCCTGGTCGGCCGCACCTTCCTGGTGACGCACGCCGACGGCCGCACCATCGGCGACCTGGAGTCCTCCTTCGAGGGCCGGGTCACCGTGGAGGGCGTCAAGCGCGGCAGCCAACTCCTCAAGCCCGAGCCGGGACTGACCCTCTCCCTGAGCGACCTCGTGCAGGTGGTCGGCCGCCGGGCCGGGGTGATCTCGGCGGGCCGGGTGATCGGCCCGGAGACCCCCTCGATCCCCGGCCTGGACACCCCGATGGTGGTCCGGCAGGTGGTCCTGACGGACAAGGCGATGGACCACAAGTCCATCGCGGCGATCCAGAAGGCCAACCCGGAGTTCCTCAAGTCAGGGGTGTACGTCACCGACGTCCTGCGCGCCGAACAGCACCTGCCCGCCGCCCCGGAGACCGAACTGCGCCGCGGCGACGTCCTCACCGTGGTCGGGGCGCGGGCCGGGATCGGCAAGGTCGTGGAGAAGCTCGGCGCCCTGGTCAAGAACGAGTCCACCGACTTCGTCTACATGGGCCTGGGCCTGGTGGTCGGTTCGCTGATCGGACAGCTCGTCGTGCGGCTCGGCGACGTACCGCTGTCGCTGGGCACCGGCGGCGGCTGCCTGGTGTCCGGGCTGTTCTTCGGCTGGCTGCGCTCGCGCCGCCCCACCTTCGGCGCGTTCCCCCCGCAGGCCGCGAGCACCATCAAGGACCTCGGCCTGTCGGTCTTCATCGCCTGCACCGGGCTCGCCTCGGGCGCGACGGCGGGCCCGCTGCTCAAGCAGTACGGCGCGCTGCTGCCGCTGGCCGGCATCGGCATGGTCCTGGTCCCCGCGCTGATCTCGCTCTTCGTCGGCCTGAAGCTGCTGAAGATCGAGAAGCCGCTGCTGGTCGGCGCCATCGCCGGGCAGCAGTGCTCGACGCCCGCGATCACCGCGATCACCCAGGTGTCGCAGAGTTCCGTCCCGCTGCTCGGCTACACGATCACCTACACCCTCTCCAACTTCCTGCTGCCCCTCACCGGGCCGGTTCTCGTCGGCGTACTGGGGGCCTGACACATGATCGACTTCCTGGTGCGCGACATCTTCCGGCCGCACCCCGAACTGCTGGTCTTCCTGGTCGTCGCGCTCGGCTTCCTGGTCGGAAAGATCCACTACAGGACGATCGCGCTGGGCGCGGTCACCGGCTGCCTGGTGGTGGGCCTGCTCCTCGGCGCCCAGCTCAAGGTGCCGGTCAACGGCACGGTGAAGGACCTGTTCTTCATCCTGTTCCTGTTCGCCCTGGGCTACAAGGTAGGTCCCCAGTTCTTCCGGGGCCTGAAGAAGGACGGCCTGCCCCAGGTCCTCAACGCGGTCGTCGTCTGTGTGACGGGCCTGCTGGTCGCCTGGGGCTTCGCCGCGATGCTCGGATACGGTCCCGGGCTCACGGCCGGCCTGATGAGCGGCTCGCTCACCCAGTCCGCGGCGATCGGTGTCGCCCAGGACGCCATCGGCACCCTGCCGGGCATCAGCGCGGGCGACGCCAGGAGCGAGGAGAACCTGGTCGCGGTCGGCTACGCGGTCACCTATCCGCTCGGCACCATCCTGTGCGCGATGCTCCTGGCGAACGTGCTGCCCCGCCTCTACCGCCGCGACCTGGCCGCCGAGAGCGTCGCCCTCGCCCGGGAGATGGACGCCCCGAACGACAACCCGGACCTGGGCGACGGCTACTACGAGGTGGTGCTGCGCGCCTACCGGGTGGAGCACCCCGACCTGGTGGGCCGCACCATCGAGGACTTCGAGAACCAGCAGAAGGAACTCGGCCGCCGCATCTACCTCACCAAGGTCAGACGCGACGGCACGATCCTCGAACAGTCGCAGTCGACCGTGCTCCGGCAGGGCGACGTGGTCGCGCTCAGCGCACTGCGCGGCGACCTCGTGGCGTACGACGCCCGCACCCACGTCGGCGGCGAGTCCGACGACGTCGAACTGCTCGGCTACCAGACCGAGCGCCTGCACGTCGTCGTCTCGGAGAAGGCACAGCTCGGCAGGACCGTCGCCGAACTGCGGCGCGAGCCGTTCATGGTCGGGGTGTACATCGACAAGCTGTACCGGTCCGGCACGGAGTTCCCCTACCGGCTCTCCACCAAGCTGGAGCGCGGCGACACGGTGACCCTGACCGGCCCCAAGCGGCTCGTCGACCCGGCGGGCAAGGAGCTCGGCAAGCCGGTCCCCACCAGCTTCGCCACCGACATGGTCTGGGTCGGCCTCGGCGTCTTCCTGGGCGGCTGCATCGGCATCCCCGCGCTCACCCTGGGCGGTGTGCCGATCTCGCTCTCCACCTCCGGCGGCGGGCTGATCATGGGCCTGGTCTTCGGCTATCTGCGGGGCAAGTACCCGACCTTCGGCAATGTGCCGCCGGGCGCCCAGTGGCTGATGGACACGCTCGGGCTGTGCATGTTCGTCGCCATCGTCGGCATCAACGCCGGACCGAGCTTCACCGACGGCCTCTCCAAGGCCGGCTGGGGGCTGCTGGTCTTCGGCGCGGTCACCACCGTGGTCCCGCTGATCGTCGGATTCCTCTTCGGTCACTACGTCCAGCGGATCAGGTTCCCGATCCTGATGGGCGTCCTGGCGGGCGGTCAGACCACCACCGCCGCGATCGGCGCCCTCAACGAGAACGCCAAGTCCCAGATCCCCACGCTCGGTTACACGATTCCGTACGCCATCGGAAACGTACTGCTGACCATCTGGGGCGCGGTCGTCGTCCTCCTCCACCACTGACACACCCCTCCCAAGGAGTCCCCGTGCCCAAGTCCACGTACAGCCGCGAGGAGATGAAGCGGCTCTCCTCGCTCAGTCCGTTCGAGCTGAAGGGCGAGTTCATCCGGCTCGCCGAGGCGAAGCAGGAGGACAAGCCCGGCCAGAAGGGCACCGCCACCCGCACCCTGCTGAACGCCGGCCGCGGCAACCCCAACTGGGTCGCCACCGGCCCCCGCGAGGCGTACCTCGCCCTCGGCTACTTCGCCCTGTCGGAGTCCCGCCGGGTGTGGACCGCCGACGACCTGGGCGGCATGCCGGAACTGCGCGGCTCCGCCGAGCGCTTCGAGCGGTTCGTCCGTACGCACCCCCAGCTGCCCGGCGTCGAGATGCTCAAGGCGAGCTTCGACCTGGCCGTACGGCGCTTCGGCTTCGACGCGGACGCCTTCGTGCACGAGATGAGCGACTCGCTGATCGGGGACAACTACCCGAGCCCGGACCGCATCCTGACGCACTGCGAGCACGTGGTGCGCGGCTATCTCCAGGACGAGATGTTCGACGGCAGGCCGCCCGCGGACAACCTCAGCCTGTTCGCCACCGAGGGCGGCACGGCGGCGATGTGCTACACCTTCGACTCGCTGATGAAGAACGGCATCCTGCGCAAGGGCGACCGGATCGCCCTGATGGTGCCGGAGTTCACCCCGTACCTGGAGATCCCCGAGCTGGACACCTACGACTTCGACGTGGTGCCCGTCGAGGCGAGCATGTTCGCCGAGGACGGGGTGCGCGAGTGGCGCTATCCCACCGAGGAGGTCGCCAAGCTGGCCGACCCCACGATCAAGATGGTCTGCCTGGTCAACCCCAGCAACCCGCCGTCGCTGGCGCTCTCCCAGCGGGTCACCGACCAGATCAAGGAGATCGTCGCCACCGCCAACCCGAACCTCGTCATCGTCACCGACGACGTGTACGGCACGTTCGTGGAGGGCTTCCGCTCGATCGCGGCCGACCTGCCGCGCAACACGCTGCTGGTCTACTCGTACTCCAAGCACTACGGGGCCACCGGCTGGCGCCTCGGTGTGATCGGTCTGCACGACGACAACGTCATCGACGCGATGCTGCGCGACCAGTCGCAGGAGCAGAAGGACCGGCTGAACGACCGGTACGGCACGCTGACGCTGGAGCCGGAGAAGATCCGGTTCATCGACCGCCTCGTCGCCGACTCCCGGCAGGTGGCCCTCAACCACACGGCGGGGCTGTCGCTCCCGCAGCAGGTCATGATGGTCCTCTTCTCCCTCTTCGACATGCTGGAGGAGGGCCAGGCGTACAAGCACCGGATCCGCTCGATCGTCCGGCGGAGGCTGGACCTGCTGCTCGAAGGCGCCCAGATGAAGATCGCCGAGGACCCGAAGCGGGCGGCGTACTACATCGAGCTGGACCTGCTCGCCGAGGCCGAGCGGGTCCAGGGCAAGGCCTTCGCCGACTTCCTGAAGCAGAACTACGAGCCGGTCGACCCGTTGTTCCGGCTCGCCGAGCAGACCTCGGTGGTGCTGCTCAACGGCGGTGGCTTCGACGGACCCGAGTGGTCGGTGCGCGCCTCGCTGGCCAACCTCGACGATCTGGACTACCTCCAGATCGGCCATCACCTGCGGAAGATCTTCGACGACTACATTGCGGAGTGGAAGGCGGCCGGCGGCAACCCGGTCTCCTGACCTGCGGGGACGGCTCCCATCGGCCGCGACCGCAGTTACCGGGAACCGTCACCGCACCCCGCGGTAGTCAAGGAGGCCAGGGGCATGAGGCGCACCCTCAGCAGGATCGACCGGCGCTGGTTCGAGCAGGTGGCCGCCGCCCGGCTGACGGGCGCGGAGCAGGTGCTGCCCGCGCTGTCGAAGGCGGCCAACCACGGCAAGCTCTGGATCGGGGCCGCGGCGGTGCTGGCGGTGGCGGGCGGGCCGTCCGCCCGGCGTGCGGCCCGCCGGGGTCTCGGCTCGCTGGCGCTGGCGTCGCTGACGACGAACGTGGTCGCCAAGTACGCGGTGCGCCGTGCCAGGCCCGTGAGCGACCTGGTTCCGCTCGTCCGGCGTCCGCGCAAGACCCCGTGGACGCCGTCCTTCCCCTCCGGCCACTCCGCCTCGGCGGCGGCCTTCGTCACCGGGGTGGCCCTGGAGGCGCCCCGGTACGGCGCGCTGCTCGCGCCGGTGGCCGCCGCCGTGGCCTTCTCCCGGGTGTACGTGGGGGTGCACTACCCGGGGGACGTGCTGGCCGGGTGCGCGCTGGGCGTGGCCGCGGCGGCCGTCACCTGCCACTGGTGGCCGCCGCGCGCCGCGAACGTACGGGAGGGCCGTACCCGCGTCGGGGCGCCCGCGCTGCCGGACGGCGAGGGCCTGGTGGTGGTCGTCAACTCCGGTTCGGGCAAGGGCGTGCCGGGCCGGCTGCCCGCGCAGGAGCATCTGCGGCTGCTGCTGCCGGAGGCGGAGGTACGGGCCTGGGACGGGGACGAGGACCTGATGGCGGTCCTCGACGGGGCGGTGGCACGGGCCCGGGAGCTGTCCGGGGCCCTCGGGGTGTGCGGCGGCGACGGCACGGTGAGCGCGGCGGCCTCGAAGGCAGCGGCGGCGGGACTGCCGCTCGCGGTGTTCCCCGGCGGCACCCTCAACCACTTCGCGCTGGACGCGGGCACGGCCACCTTCGAGGACACCGCGCACGCGGTCCGGCGGGGCGAGGCGGTGCGGGCCGACCTGGCGCGGGTCACCGACGGGCGGGGCGCGCACGTCACGGACTTCGTGAACACCTTCAGCATCGGCTTCTACCCGGAACTGGTGCGGCGCCGCGAGAAGTTGGAGGGCCGGATCGGGAAGTGGCCCGCGGCGGCGGTGTCCCTGGTGCGGGTGGTGCGGGACGCCTCGCCGCTGCGCATCGACGTCAACGGCCGGCCGCGCACCCTGTGGCTGCTGTTCGCGGGCAACGGCCGCTACCTTCCCGACGGCCTCGCCCCCTCGCACCGGCCGCACCTGGACGACGGCATGCTGGACGTGAGGACCGTCGACGCCGAAGCCAGGTTCGCCCGTACCCGGCTGGTGATCTCCGCACTGGCCGGGGCCCTCGGCCCGTCCCACGTCTTCCGGACGGAGCGCGTCCCCCGCCTGGAGCTGGGCGGACTGACCGGCGTGGGCCGGCTCGCCTACGACGGCGAGACGGCGCCCGCCCCCGAATCCCTGGTCCTGGCCAAGTCACCGGGCGCCCTCACGGTCTACAGCCCGGCCGAGGACCTCGGGGAGATCCGCCTGCAGCTCCGCACGGCCACCGTCGCCGCCCGGTCCGCCCTCCCGCCGAGGACCGGTTCCTGACCGGTCCCGTCCGGCCCGCACGCCGCCCGCCCCGTCAGCCGCGCCCTCGCTCGGTCCAGCAGTCGGCCACGTCCGCCGCCGTCACCACCGTCGCCACCAGGGCCAAGGTGTTCCGCACCAGTTCGCCGGTGTACCGCGAGGGCACTCCGGCGATGGCGTCGGCGGCCACCAGTACCCCGTAGCCCGCGTTCACCAGGTCGAAGACGGCGTTGGGGATCGCCACGTTCGCCGACACCCCGGCCACGACCACGCTGCGGCACCCCAGGTTCCGCAGCAGCGCGTCCACCTCGGTGCCCGCGACCGGCGACAGCCCGTGCAGCCGACGCACCACGAGGTCCGCGTCCGCCACCTCGATCGGCCGTGCCACCCGCACCGCCCGGGTGCCGGCGGTCTGCTGCACGGGCAGCCGCTCGGCGGCCCGGAAAAGGCGCGCGTTGCGGTTGGCCCCGCGGCCGTCCGGCCGCCGCTCGGCGACGGCGTGCACGACCTGCACCCCGGCGGTGTGCGCGGCGTCGACCAGCCGGGCCACGTTCGCCAGGGCTCCGGAGGACCGCGCCTCCTCGGCGAGTTCGGGCAGCGCGCTCCCGCTGCCGACCACCCCTTCCTGGCACTCCACGGTGAGCAGCACCGCGCTCACCGGGTCGAGCTGCTCGGCGAGTCGTTCCGCGGCCTGTTGTGCGCGTTGTTCCTGCGACGGCATGGCGACACCTCTCCGCTCCCGGGCCCTGCGAACGGCCGCGAGGCTAGCGGCCATTGCGCGCCGGGGGAAGGAAGCCCCATGATTCCGGGGAACGTTTCTGACGGTTCGTCAGCACGGCACATCCGAATCCTCCAGAGGAGCCCGAGATGACCAGCAGCACCCAGCGCCGCGGCCGCCGCATCATGATGAGCGACGCCGAGCGCGACACGTATCTCACCGAGCAGCGCACCTGCCGGGTGGCCACGGTCTCGGCGGACGGCGCGCCCCACATCGGCGCCCTGTGGTTCGTGTGGGACGGCGGTTCGCTGTGGCTCTACTCCATCACCCGCAGCCGCCGCTGGGCGCAGCTGAGGAAGGACCCGAGGATCGCCGTGGTGGTGGACGACGGCGTGGAGTACGGGGAGCTGCGCGGCGTGGAGCTCTCCGGCACGGCGGTCTTCGTCGGCGAGGCCCCCCGCACCGGCGAGCCGTGCCCCGAACTCGACGCTCCCGAGCGGCTGTTCACCCGGAAGTACTTCGGCCTCGCCGAGATGCCGCACGACGGGCGGCACGCCTGGCTGCGGCTGACCCCGGACGCCGTCGCCTCCTGGGACTTCCGCAAACTGGCGGCGCTGTAGAACCCGTCAGCTCGCGACCCGCGTCCCCGAGGCTGCCAGCGCCTCGACCGCCGCCCGGACGGAGGGCCTGCGGTCCGCGTCCGCCCGCCACACCACGTACACGTGCCGGCGCATGGCGTGCCGCACCGGCACGACCCGTACCCCGTCCGGGACCGGCCCCCGTCCGAGCCTGGGCGCCACGCACACCCCCAGACCGGCCTCCACGAGGGCGAGTTGGGTGGCGTGCTCCTCGGCGACGTGCGCGAGCCTCGGCTCGACACCCTCGCCGCGCAGCGTGAGCAGCAGCCACTCGTGGCAGAACTCGCCCTCCGCCCAGGTGACCCAGTCGTCGTCGGCGAACTCCGCGAGTTCCACCTCGTCGCGCCCGGCCAGGGCGTGCCCGGCGGGCATCGCCACGTCCGCCGGGTCCTCCAGCAGGGCGCGCTTGGCGAGCCCGCCCGGCATGGACAGCGGCTTGTTGTACCAGTCGAGGACGACCGCGAGGTCGAAGTCCCCGCGCACCACGCCGCGCACCGCCGCGTCGGGCTCCACCTCCCGCATCTTCACCCGCAGTTGCGGGTGGCACGCGCGAAGCTCCGCGAGCGCCGGCGGCACCAGGCCCCGGGCGGCGGTCGGGAAGGCGGCCAGCGCCAGGTCCCCGACCACCCGGCCGCGCTGGGCCTCGATGTCGGACTGGGCGCGCTCGGCCTGCGACAGGATCCGGGCCGCGTGTCCGGCGAGCAGCCGCCCGGCCTCGGTGAGCCGCACCCCCCGGCCGTTCTTGGCCAGCAGCGGTTCGCCCACCTCCCGCTCCAGCTTGGCCATCTGCTGCGACACGGCGGAGGTGGTGACGTGCAGCCCCTCGGCAGCCCCGCTCACCGAGCCGTGCCGGGCGAGGGCGTCCAGGGTGCGCAGGCGCTCCAGATTCAACATGTAAGCAATGCTACGCGGTCGGTCCACCAATTCTTGCTTGTGCTACGAGGTCGGGGCGGCCATCGTGGCCGTATGACCACCGTGCCCGCGGCTCACCCCCGCACCGCAGAGCCGGCCGCCAGGCCCCACGTCCCCGCCGCCGCGCGCCGCCCCGTGCTCGACTGGCGCATCCGCTTCGCGGTGCTGGCCCTCATCTGGGGCTTCAGCTTCCTGTTCATCAAGCTCGGCACGCAGGGGTACGCCCCGTTCCAGGTCACCTTCGGGCGGCTGCTGTTCGGCACGCTCGTCCTGCTCGCCGCGATGGCGATCAAGCGCACCCGGCTCCCCCGCTCGGCCCGCACCTGGGGCCACCTGACGGTCGCCGCCTTCTTCCTGAACGCGCTGCCCTTCTCCCTCTTCGCCTACTCCGAGCTGACGATCCCCTCCACCCTCGCGGGCATCTGCAACGCCACGTCGCCGCTCTGGGGCATGGTGCTCTCCCTGGTCGCGCTCTCGGAGGACCGCCCGACCCGGCGCCGGGTGGCGGGCCTGGGCCTGGGCTTCCTCGGCGTGCTCACCGTCCTCGGCGCCTGGCAGGGCTTCTCCGGGCTGGACCCGACGGGCACGGCGATGGCCCTGCTGGCCTCGCTCAGCTATCCGGTCGGATGGATCTACCTGCGCCGCACACTCGGCGGCAGCAAGGAGCCCGCACTCTCCATGACCGGTGCACAGCTCCTGCTCGCCACCGCCCAACTGGCCGTGGTCACACCGCTGTTCACCACGCTTCCCACCGCCTTCCCGCTGCTTCCGCTGCTGTCCGTGGTCGCCCTCGGCGCACTCGGCACGGGCCTGGCCATGCTCATCCAGTACAGCCTGGTGGCGGAGATCGGCCCGACCACGGCCCAGATGGTCACGTACTTCATCCCGGTGATCGCGACGGTCGCGGGCGTGACCCTGCTGGGCGAGCACCTCGCCTGGAACACGCCGGTGGGCGCCGTGGTGGTGCTGGCGGGCGCCGCCCTCACCCAGAGCAGGCCCCGCCGCCGCACGAAGGAGCAGCGGCCGCGCCTGCCCGACCCCGCGGCCGGCCCCAAGGACACGCCCTAGGTGTACTGACCCGTGAGGTTGGGGACGCGGCTGGCGGGTGGTTGGCCCTTGAGCGCGGTGTGTCCGCGGTGGTGATTGTAGGTGTGCAGCC
>NZ_JBIAMU010000035.1:0-69170 GCF_042874215.1 Streptomyces sp. NPDC004111 | reverse complement strand
GGCGGGGTGCGTGCGGCTCCGCCGGGGGCCGCCCCCTTGCCCGCCCGTTCCGCCCCCGGGGGGCGGCCCCGCCGCCCAAGGGGGCGGGGGCGGGGTGGGGTGGGGTGGGAAGGGGCGGCCCCGCCGCTCGAGGGGGCGGGGTGGGGCCGCCGCCCGAGGGGCGGGGCAGGGGGGGGTTACGGCTGGGGGTGGTGAGGGGGGATGGGGGGGAGGTCGCCGGTGGTCTCGTAGGTGGAGAGCATCTCGATGCGGCGGGTGTGGCGGGGCTCGTTCGAGTACGGCGTCGCGAGGAAGATCTCGACGAACTTCGTGGCCTCGGCCTCGGTGTGCATGCGCCCGCCGATGGAGATCACGTTCGCGTTGTTGTGCTCGCGGCCCAGCGCCGCCGTCTGCTCGCTCCAGGCGAGAGCGGCCCGTACGCCCTTGACCTTGTTCGCGGCGATCTGCTCACCGTTGCCGGAGCCGCCGATCACGATGCCGAGCGAGTCCGGGTCCGCGGCCGTCTTCTCGGCGGCGCGCAGGCAGAACGGCGGGTAGTCGTCCTGGGCGTCGTAGATGTGGGGACCACAGTCGACGGGCTCGTGGCCGTGGGCCTTCAGCCACTCGACGAGGTGGTTCTTGAGTTCGTATCCGGCATGGTCGGAACCGAGGTACACGCGCATGGTCGAAGTGTGGCACGTGGTGCGCCGGGTAGGCAGGACCGGGGTAAGGACCTCGGTCCCCCGTTCGAAAGGACCGAAGCCCCGTTCCCCGCCGGACCGACGTCCCGGACTTCCGTCCGTACAACGATCCGGAATCAGCTCTTCCGATTCATTCGGGGCTCGGCTTGAATGCGGGGGCTCGTAACCCGGGCGTCAGGACCTGTGGGCCCGATGACGTGACCCACGACGGACGAATGAGGATTGTGCATGAGCGCGCAGCCGACCCAGAAGGCGGAGCAGAAACGAGAGCCCGGCAGTCCCGGTAACCCCGGAACAGCCGTCTCCGCCGACAACGGCGGGCTCCAGGCCGGCCTCAAGAACCGCCACCTCTCGATGATCGCGATCGGCGGTGTCATCGGCGCCGGCCTGTTCGTGGGTTCCGGCGCAGGCATCGCCGCGGCCGGTCCCGCGATCCTGCTGTCGTACGCCCTGGTCGGCGCGATGGTCGTGTTCGTGATGCGGATGCTCGGTGAGATGGCCGCCGCCCGGCCGTCCTCGGGCTCCTTCTCCGCGTACGCGGACCAGGCGCTCGGCCGCTGGGCCGGGTTCTCCATCGGCTGGCTGTACTGGTTCTTCTGGGTCGTGGTGCTGGCCGTCGAGGCGACCGCCGGCGCGAAGATCCTGGAGAGCTGGATCCCGGCGGTGCCGCAGTGGGGCTGGGCGCTGATCGTCATGCTCGTGCTGACGGCCACCAACCTCGCCTCCGTGTCGTCGTACGGCGAGTTCGAGTTCTGGTTCGCGGGGATCAAGGTCGTGGCGATCGGCGCGTTCGTCGTCATCGGTCTGCTGGCCGTCTTCGGCGTCCTGCCCGGCTCGGACAACCCGGGCGCCGGCTTCGCGCATCTCACGGACACCGGAGGGTTCTTCCCCAAGGGGTACGGGGCGATCCTGACCGGTGTGCTGATGGTCGTCTTCTCGTTCATGGGCTCGGAGATCGTCACGCTCGCCGCCGGTGAGTCCGAGGACCCGCAGCGCGCCGTCACCAAGGCCACCAACAGCGTCATCTGGCGCATCGGCATCTTCTACCTCGGCTCGATCTTCGTCGTGCTGACGCTGCTGCCGTGGAACGACCCGTCGATCGTCGCCGAGGGCGGTTCCTACGTCGCCGCGCTGAACTCGATCGGCATCCCGCACGCCGGCCAGATCATGAACGTGATCGTCCTGACGGCCGTGCTGTCCTGCCTGAACTCCGGCCTCTACACCGCCTCCCGGATGGCCTTCTCGCTCGGCCAGCGCAAGGACGCCCCGGCCGCCTTCACCAAGGTCACCAAGCGCGGTGTGCCGCAGACCGCCATCCTGGCGTCGGTGGTCTTCGGCTTCGTCGCCGTCTTCTTCAACTACATGTGGCCGGACACGGTCTTCCAGTTCCTGCTGAACTCCTCGGGCGCGGTCGCCCTGTTCGTGTGGCTGGTCATCTGCTTCACCCAGCTGCGGATGCGCGGCATGATCCTGCGCGAGGACCCGTCCAAGCTGGTCGTGAAGATGTGGCTCTTCCCGTACCTGACCTGGGCGACGATCGCGATGATCTCGTTCGTGCTGGTCTACATGCTGACCGACGACGCGGGCCGCACCCAGGTGCTGCTGTCGCTGCTGGTCGCGGCGCTGGTGGTGGGCTTCGCCCTGGTCCGCGAGGTCGTCCAGAAGCGCAACGGCACGCTGCCGCCCGGCTCCGCCGCGGGTGCTCAGAGCGGTACGAAGGACTCCGTCACCCGCTGATAGTTGCCGAAGGCCTCGGCGCGGGCGGCCTGCTCGAACCAGACGTTGAGCTGGTACGACTTGCCGCCCGCGTTGAAGCCGATCTGCCGGGCCTGCCAGGGCCTGCCGCCCTCGGTGAAGAAGTACTCCCAGATGATGGCGGGCCGGCCCTGGAAGGTGGTCCGCTCCAGCCGGATCTTCGAGTAGCCCGCCACGTCGTGGGAATCGGCCTCGAACTGCTCCCACTGCTTCAACAGATCGCCGCCCCGTGCCAACCCGTACGAGGCGGCGATTTCCTGTGTGCCGTCGGGCGAGTGGTAGTGGACGTTGGAGGGGCTCTTGGCGCTGCGCGTCCAGCCGGACGGCGGCACCCAGGAGAACCCGGTCTCGTTCCGGCTGCCGGGACGGACCCCGGTGGTGGGCGGCCGGGCGGTCCCGGCGACGGTCGGCGCGGTGGTCGGCACACCGGTGCTGGTGCCGCCGCCGGTCCGCCCGGGTTCGTTGCCCTGCATCAGTACGACGACGAGCGTGGCGACCAGCGCGACCCCGACCCCGGCCCCCGCCACCGCGGCGACCCGGGCCCGCGGCCGACGCACACGGGGACGCGGCTCCGGACGCGCGGGAACCGTCACGGGTTCGGGATCGTACGGAGACGGAGACGCAGACGCAGTACGGGCGACGGTGTCGGGGGCGGCTTCGGGGGTGGTGGGCTCGGGGGTCGTGGGCTCGGCGGTGTTGGTCTCGGACGTGGCCTCGGGTGCGGTGGGCTCAGGGGTGGTGGTCTCCGGGGCGACCTCGGGTGCGGTGGGCCCGGGTGCGACTGGCTCGACGGTGGGCTCGTGAGTGATGGGCTCGTGAGTGATGGGCTCGTGAGTGGTGGGCTCGTAGGTGGTGGGCTCGTGAGTGATGGGCTCGCGGACGAAGGGGTCCGCGACGGTGGGCTGGCGGGTGGTCGGCTCGGCTGCGAGGGCGTTGGGAGTGGTGCGCTCGGGAGTGGTCTCCGGGGGCGCGGCCGTCTCCGCGGCGGCCAGGTCAGGGGCGGCGATGTCAGGCGCGGCGGTCTCCGGAGCAGCCGTACCAAGGGCCGTCGAGTCGGGTGCGGCCGTACCCAGGACCGCCGGGTCAGGGGTGGCGATGTCAGGCGTGGCCGTCTCCGGAGCAGCCGTTCCGAGGTCCGTCGAGTCGGGGGCGGCCGGCTCCGCTGCGACCGGCTCGGGGGTGTCTGTGCCAGGCGTGGCCGGCTCGGGGGTGGACGGGTCAGGGGTGGCGATGTCAGAGGCGGCCGTACCGAGGGCCGTCGAGTCGGGAGCGGGCGTACCGAGGGCCGCCGGGTCAGGGGCGGCCGTGTCCGGGGCGGGCGTACCGAGGGCCGCCGGGTCAGGGGCGGCCGTGTCCGGGGCGGGCGTATCGAGGGCCGCCGGGTCAAGGGTGGCCGGGTCGGCGGCGAGCGAGTCAGCTGCGGCCGGTTCGGGGACGGTCGGGTCAGGGACGTTCGGGTCAGGAGTGGTCGGCTCGGGGGTACGTGTGGGGGGTGTGCCGGTGTCCAGTTGGGTCGGTGACTGCACCGGGGGCGCGGGCGACGGCTCCTCCTTCGAGGGGGCCGGGGACTCCGCGGCCGGGGCCGTGGCGGGCGGCTGCGCCGGGACGGGCGGCGGCATCCGGTCCTCCGGCGCGGGTGCGTCGCTCCTGCGGCGGAACCGCACTCCCCTGCCCCGCCTGCGCGCGGGTGCGTCCGCCGGGACGGGGCCCGTCCTCGGGTCGGGCCGCACCGGGGGCCGCTGTTCCAGCCGCCCCTCGCGCACCCGCAGCTCCGTCGTGTCCGACCTGCTGACGGGCCAGGCATCGCGCGCGGAGCCCCCCAGCCCGGTGTCGCTCCCTGCTACGGCATCGGCCCCGGCCGGTGCACCGGGCTCGGCCGGGGGTTCACGTACGGGCTCGGGCTCCTGCTCCTCCGGAGCGGGCGCGGGAACCGGTGCGGGAGCGGCCGACCCCACGTCGGCCGCCGCCCGCCCGGTCTCCGGGTCCGGCGCGGGCTCGGGCTCGGGCTCGGGCTCGTCCTCCGCCGAGGGCGCGGCCCCGACTCCGCCCCCGGCCCCGGGGGCAGGGCCGGGGCCTGCCTCCTGCTCCGGCCGCGACCCCCGCTCCGGCGCCTGCTCCGGCCGCGAAACCTCAGCCCCCTCCCGCTCCGTCCTGACCACCCACGTCGGGGCGTGCGGCGACACCTCGTCCGGGGCCGGGGCCGGGGCCGGGGGCGGCTCCGCGGCGGGTTCGGCCACGTACCCGCCCGCAGCCTCCGCGACCGGCTCCGCGGCGGGCCGGGCCGGGGCGCCGGGCCGGGCGGACTGCGGGCGCTCCACCAGCGTCGGCGTCCGCGGCGGGCCCAGCAGTGCCTCCAGCGACGCGTACAGCTCGTCCACCGTCGGGCGGGCCTGCGGCTCCTTGGCCAGCAGGGCGATCAGCAGCGGGGCCAGTTCGCCGGCCTCCGCCGGGATCTCCGGCTCCTCGTAGAGGACCGCGTGCAGCGTGGCCATCGTGGTGGGGCGGGTGAAGGGAGAGGTGCCCGCGACCGCCGCGCACAGGGTCGCGCCCAGCGACCAGAGGTCGGACGGGGTGCCCTGGGGGCGTCCGCCGACGCGCTCGGGGGCCATGTAGTCCGGGGAGCCGACGAGCATCCCGACGATGGTGAGGGCCTTGGTGTCCTGGATGGCGGCGATGCCGAAGTCGGTGAGGACGACGCGTCCGTTGCCCCGGCCCAGGAGCACGTTGCCGGGCTTGATGTCGCGGTGCAGCACGCCGCGCGCGTGCACCTCGCGCAGCGCCGCCGTCACCCCGAGCCCGATCCGGGCCGCCTCGCGCGGGGAGACCGGGCCGTCCTCGACGAGAAGCTGCTCCAGCGACCGCGAGTCCACCAGCTCCATCACGATCCACAGCCGCTCGCCCTCGTCGGCGACGTCGTAAACCCGCACCACATTCGGGTGGTCTATACGAGCCGTGGCCCTGGCTTCCCGCAAAGTCCTTTCGCGGCGAATTCGATTGTCCTCTGCATCCAATCCGTCGACGCGCATTTCCTTTACGGCGACGGAGCGGTCCAGAATCTCGTCATAGGCACGCCACACACGCCCCATGCCACCCTGGCCTATCGCCTCTCCCAACCGGTAACGCCCGGCGATCAATAACCCCTGCACCCCGCCACTCGCATACCTCGGCATTCCCGTCCCCCTCCTCAGCACCTGCTGCGACCAGGACAGAAGCATTAACTTCCCACCATTGCATCACAGTTGGACGCAATCTTGTGGTACTCCTGCATGTACAGCTGACGCTGTTCAGAATAAGGGGGCCGAGAAATGCACGAAAAGATCGGTAAAGAGATCGTCGGCAGGCGTGCCGGATCTTGCCTGGCGGTCGCGGCAGCGTCCGTTCTTTTACTCCCGTACGGCGCGTTCGCCGCCGAACCCACACCCGGAAGCTCGCAGGGCGGAACCCCCGGCCCCAGCGCTCCGGCGGACCTCAAAATCTCGACCGAACTTCCCACGAAAATTTCGGTCGACAACAAAACCGGAAAGACAAAAATCACCGCGACAGTGGCAAACAAGGGCACGAAGGCGACCGGTCAGATCACCATGTCCGTCGTCGGCTTCGACGGACTGAAGGTCGACGGCGTGCCGGGCTGTGTGCAGATCCCGGCGAACCGGCTGCCGAAGGGCTCCAACAGCGGCTTCGCCTGCGTCGTCGCCGACCTCGCCGCGGGCAAGTCCAAGTCGTACGACGTGGACGCGACCTTCGACCTGAAGAAGACGGGCAAGATCTGTCTGCCGGTGACCGAGGGCACCAGCGAGAAGCTGCTCTGGCAGCAGGGCCCGGTCGACTTCGGCACCACCACACCGACACCGAACGCACCCGACACCCCGCTGCTGCTCAACACGGCGAACGTACCGTTCGGCCCGGACACCCCGTCCCCCGCCCCCAGCGGCACCACACCCCCCACCAAGCCCCCGGGCAGGCCCGGCGGGCTGCCCAGGACCGGCGCCGGCGTGGACGCGCTGCCGCTGGGCGTGGCGGGCGCGCTGCTGATCGCGGCGGGCGGCGCGGGCTTCTGGTGGAGCCGCCGCGAGCGCTCCGCACGGCAGCACTGAGCCGACCCGCACCGCGGCCCGGCCCGGCCCGGCCCGAGTACCGCACGACAAAGGGGCTGCTTCGGGGTTCGTCCCCGCAGCAGCCCCTGCGTACGCGTGCGGCGGGCGGACCCGCGGCGCCTCAGCCCCTGCGGCCGGCCAGCTTCCACGCGGCGGGCAGCGCGCCCATCGCGAGCGCCGCCTTGAGCGCGTCGCCGATCAGGAAGGGGACGACGCCCGCGGCGAGCGCGGCACCCAGGCCCATGCCGGTGACCGCCATCAGGTACGGGACGCCCACGGCGTAGACGATCGCGGAGCCGACCGCCATGGTGCCCGCGGTCCGCAGCACCGAGCGGTCACCGCCGCGCCGGGCCAGCGCGCCGACGGCCGTGGCGGCCAGCAGCATGCCCAGCACGTAACCGAACGAGGCACCGCCCGGACCCGAGGTGCCGGCCTGGAACCACGGCACTCCGGCCATGCCCACCAGCGCGTACAGGGCCAGCGACAGGAAACCGTTGCGGGCGCCGAGGGCGGTGCCGACGAGCAGCGCGGCGAAGGTCTGGCCGGTGACCGGCACCGGCGAGCCGGGCACGGGGACGGCTATCTGGGCCGCGATGCCGGTGAGCGCGGCGCCACCGACGACGAGCGCGGCGGTGCGCACGCGGCTGGCGGGGAGCAGGTCGGCGAGGACCGCACCGGGGCGGACGGATACGGCAGCAGTGCTCATCGGGACTCCGCGGGGAAGAGAGGGTGGCAGTCAGGGACATGGCGACGTTAGCCCAGGGGTTAACGCTCGATCACCCTAGAACGCCGACAAAGCCTGGGACAGGGGCTTGGTGGACTTCGCACAAAGGGCCCCCGGTCGGGGCCCGGGGACGTGATGCGCATCACTGGCGGCGTAGAGAGATAGGTCCCTTTTGCGTGGCGGGTGCGGGAGAGGGGAGACTGTGGGGTCCCGCCAAATCCCCCCTGGCCGCGCGCCCCCGCTCCGCGGCCCTTCGAGAGTACGAGCGCCATGCACGACCAGCAGCTCCGCACGCCCGAGCCGAAGGAGCCCCTGTCCGGCGGGCTCAAGCAGCGGCATCTCACGATGCTCGGTCTGGGCGGGGTGATCGGGGCGGGTCTGTTCGTGGGCTCGGGGGCCGGGATCGCGGTGGCGGGGCCGGGGATCGTCCTGTCGTACCTGATCGCGGGCGCCGTCGCGATGCTGGTGATGCGGATGCTCGGGGAGATGTCGGCGGCGATGCCCGCGTCGGGCTCGTTCTCGGTGCACGCGGAGCGGGCGCTCGGCCGGTGGGCGGGGTTCAGCGTCGGCTGGCTGTACTGGTTCCTGCTGGTGGTGGTCCTGGCGGTGGAGGCCACCGGCGCCGCGAAGATCGCCAACGGCTGGGTGCCGGGGATCCCGCAGTGGGGCTGGGTGCTGATCTTCATGGTGGTCTTCACGGCCGCCAACCTGTCCGCGGTGAAGAACTTCGGCGAGTTCGAGTTCTGGTTCGCCGCGCTCAAGGTCGGCGCGATCGTCCTCTTCCTCGTCCTCGGTCTGCTGGCAGTCTTCGGGCTGCTGCCGGACACCGAACCGGTCGGCACCGTCAATCTGACCGGGCAGGGCGGTTTCCTCCCCCACGGGTGGTCCGGGGTGATCTCCGGGGTGCTCGCGGTGGTGTTCGCGTTCGGCGGTCTGGAGATCGTCACGATCGCCGCCGCCGAGACGGACGACCCGGCCCGTGCGGTGGGGCGCGCGGTGCGCAGCGCGGTGTTCCGGATCCTGTTCTTCTACGTCGGCTCGATGCTGGTGATCGTGACGCTGCTGCCGTGGACGTCGATGACGCCGGGCCTGAGCCCCTACGTCGCGGTGCTCGACCGCATCGGGGTCCCCTCGGCGGGCACCCTGATGAACATCGTGGTCTTCGTGGCCCTGCTCTCCGCGCTGAACGCCAATCTGTACGGGGCGTCCCGGATGGTCTTCTCGCTGGCCGAGCGCGGCGAGGCGCCCCGGGGTCTGCTGGTCACCTCGCCGGGCGGGGTGCCGCGGCGGGCGGTGCTCGCCTCGGTGGCCTTCGGCTTCCTCTCCGTACTGCTCAATCTGCTGTGGCCGGACACCGTCTTCCTCTACATGCTCAACGCGGTCGGCGCGGTGCTGCTGTTCGTGTGGGGGCTGATCGCCGTCTCGCAGCTGCGGCTGCGGCGGCGGATCGAGCGGGAGGCGCCGGAGCGGCTGACCCTGCGGATGTGGGCGTTCCCGTATCTGACCTGGGCGGCGCTGGCGGCGATGGGGGTCGTGCTGGTGCTGATGCTGGGGGACGACACGGCCCGGCCGCAGCTGCTGTGGTCGGCGGGTGCGACCGTGGTGGTGCTTGTGGTGTCGCTGGTGCGGGAGTTGCGCGCGCGGCGTGCCTAGATTTTCACCGTGTGTGAGCGTGGTGTCCGTATAGCGGTCCACTGTTCCCTCTGACCGGTGCGCGTGCCGAGACTGTGAGCCACTTGCCGCCTCGCTCCCCCACCGTCTCAGCTAGTGAACAGGGCACGCCCATGTCTCGGACCTCCGCCCCGCCGCCCGAAGCACCGACCGAAGCGTCCGCCGGCTCCTCCCTCGGCAGCGGTCTCAAGCAGCGTCATCTCTCGATGATCGCCCTCGGCGGGGTGATCGGTGCCGGGCTCTTCGTCGGTTCGGGCACCGGCATCGCCGCCGCGGGGCCCTCCATCGTCGTCGCGTACGCGATATCCGGCCTGATCGTCATGCTGGTGATGCGCATGCTCGGGGAGATGTCGGCGGCCAATCCGGCGTCGGGCTCCTTCTCGGTGCACGCCGAGCGGGCGATCGGGCCGTGGGCGGGCTTCACGGCGGGCTGGTCGTTCTGGGTGCTGCTGTGCGTGGCCGTGGGCATGGAGGGCATCGGCGCGGCCAAGATCATGACGAGCTGGCTGCCGGGTACGCCCGCGTGGGCGTGGGTGGCCCTGTTCATGGTGGTGTTCCTGGGCACCAACCTGGCGGCGGTGAAGAACTTCGGCGAGTTCGAGTTCTGGTTCGCCGCCCTCAAGGTCGGTGCCATCGCGCTGTTCCTGATCATCGGCGCGCTCGCCATCGTCGGACTGCTGCCCGGCTCCGACGCCCCGGCACCCGGTGCGGCGAACCTGACGGGCGAGGGCGGTTTCTTCCCCAACGGCTCCGAGGGCCTGATCATCGGCCTGCTCGCCTCGCTGTTCGCGTACGGCGGCCTGGAGACGGTGACGATCGCCGCGGCCGAGTCGGAGAACCCGGTGCGCGGTGTCGCCAAGGCGGTGCGCACCGCGATGTGGCGGATCGCGCTGTTCTACGTCGGGTCGATGGCGGTCGTGGTGACCCTGGTGCCGTGGAAGGACGAGAAGGTCGTCGAGGTCGGCCCGTACGTGGCGACCCTGGACCACCTGGGCATCCCCAGCGCGGGACAGATCATGAACGTGATCGTGCTGGTGGCCCTGCTCTCGGCGATGAACGCCAACATCTACGGCGCGTCCCGGATGGCGTTCTCGCTCGTCCAGCGCGACCAGGGGCCGAAGTTCCTCGCGAAGGTCTCCGGCGGCGTGCCGCGCCGGGCGGTCGTCGCCTCCTCGGCCGGCGGCTTCCTGTGCGTGCTGCTGAGCTACTGGCGGCCGGACGACATCTTCAAGTGGCTGCTGAACATGACCGGTGCGGTCGTCCTGGTGGTCTGGGTCTTCATCGCCGTCTCGCAGCTGATCCTGCGCCGGCGCACCGAGCGCGAGGAGCCGGAGAAGCTGGCCGTGCGGATGTGGCTGTTCCCGGGGCTGACCTGTGCGGCGCTGGTGGCGATGTGCGGGGTCTTCGTGCTGATGGCGATGCAGCCGGACACCCGGGAGCAGTTGTGGATGACGGCGGGGCTGACGGTGGCGCTGGCCGTCGTCGGTTTCGTACGGCAGAGGGCGAAGGAGGGGGTGCGGGGCTGACGCCCCTCCCCCTCGGCCAGGGGCCCGGTCCGCGCTCGGTGCGCGGGCCGGGCCTCCGCGTTTTCGCGGACCTGGCCGGCCCGGATCCGGGTCCCGGCGACCCCTGATCGGACCGTCGTCCTAGGTCCATTTACTGAGGCAGACCTTAGCTGCCGCTTCGAATAAGTGCTGGTAGCGTGCAGCTGCATACGACTTGCAATAAGCATCGGAGGGGTCGGACGACATGGCCATCTACACGCTTCCTGAACTTCCGTACGACTACGCGGCGCTGGAGCCGGTGATCAACCCGCAGATCATCGAGCTGCACCACGACAAGCACCACGCCGCCTACGTCAAGGGCGCCAACGACACCCTGGAGCAGCTCGAAGAGGCCCGCGACAAGGAGTCCTGGGGCTCGATCAACGGCCTGGAGAAGAACCTCGCGTTCCACCTCTCCGGCCACATCCTGCACAGCATCTACTGGCACAACATGGCCTCCCCGAAGGACAGCGGCGGCGGCGAGCCGCTGGCCGCGGACGGCGTGGGCGACCTCGCGGACGCGATCACCGAGTCCTTCGGCTCCTTCGCCAAGTTCAAGACGCAGCTGACGAAGGCCGCCGCGACGACGCAGGGCTCCGGCTGGGGCGTCCTCGCCTACGAGCCGGTCTCGGGCCGCCTCATCGTCGAGCAGGTCTACGACCACCAGGGCAACGTCGGCCAGGGCTCGGTGCCGGTACTGGTCTTCGACGCCTGGGAGCACGCCTTCTACCTGCAGTACAAGAACCAGAAGGTCGACTTCATCGAGGCGATGTGGGCGGTCGTCAACTGGCAGGACGTGGCGAAGCGGTACGCCGAGGCGAAGGACCGCACCCCGCTGATCACTCCGTGACCCGGAGTTCCCGGTAGCACCTGCCACCCCCTCCCGCCCGACCGGCGGGAGCCCCGATACGCCCCCCTCGTGATCGTCTTCTCAACCTTCACCGGGCGGGTGGATGGACGAAGAGCCCTCGCGAGGACATGACTCGCGGGGGCTCTTCTGTGCCGGGGGTGCTCAGCGCGGCAGGTAGCCGGTGCGGCCGGCCGCCACGTACGCGTGGGCGAGTCCCGTGGCGTGGAGACGGGCGAAGGGGGTGAAGGGGATGCCGCACCCGGAGCCGGCCGGGTCGAAGTTCCAGCTCTTGCGGAACTCCACCCGGTAGTAGCGCGGGTTGGGGCGCACCACCCGGTACTGGACGCCGCGGACCGCCAGCCACCAGTCCACCGAGGTGGACGGGGTGATCCGGACGCCGCGCCAGTCGTCGGTGCCCGTCCAGCGGCCGGCCTCGGCCTCCATCAGGCGGGCGTTGACCGCCGCCCTGACCGGTGGCAGGGCCGCCAGGGTGGCGGCGTCGAGCGGGAAGGGGGCGCCGGTTCCCGCGAGGTAGTGGCGCAGCGCGGCGGAGGCGCGGCGCAGGCCGGTCAGCCGCCAGAGGCCGGCCAGCAGTTGGCACCCTGCCCGCACCACCCGGTCGGTCGGGCGTACGGGCAGGGCGGTCCGGGGGGTGGTGCCGTGCGGCGCGGGCGGGTCCTCGCGTGCTCCCGGGGCGCCCGGCAGTTCTGCTTCCTGCGCGGGGCCGGGGACGCGGGGGAACCCGCCCCCGGCTATGTCACCGCGTGTCTCACCTGTCTCCATACGGGGACGCTAAACGGGTTTGCCCGCACCTGCCCGCCGGGAGCGGCCGGACGGTGACGGCGCGCGGCACCCGGGTGCCCCTGTCGAGGACCGGCACCCGGATGCGGGAGCGCCTCAGTCGAAGACCGGCTCCTGGGTACGGGTGCGCTTCAGCTCGAAGAAGCCCGGGGTGGAGGCCACCAGCAGGGTGCCGTCCCACAGCCGGGCCGCCGCCTCGCCCTTGGGGGCGGGGGTGACGACCGGACCGAAGAAGGCGACCTGTCCGCCGTCCGCGCCCGGCACCGCGATGACCGGGGTGCCGACCTCCTGGCCGACCAGCGAGATGCCTGACTCGTGCGAGGCGCGCAGTTCCTTGTCGTACGTGCCCTGGGTGGCGAAGTCCGCGAGGGAGGCGGGCAGGCCGACCTCGGCGAGCGCCTCCGGGATCACCTCGGGGTCGGTGACGCCGCGGCCCGCCACGTGGATGCGGTTGCCGAGCGCGGTGTAGAGCTTGCCGACGACCTCGTCGCCGTGCTGCTGCTGGGCGGCGATGACGACCCGGACCGGGCCCCAGGCCGCCTTCATCGCCTCCGCGTACTCCTCGGGCACGTCGCGGCCCTCGTTGAGCACGGCCAGGCTCATCACGTGCCAGCGGACCTCCACGTCACGGACCTTCTCGACCTCCAGCATCCAGCGGGAGGTCATCCAGGCCCACGGGCAGAGCGGGTCGAACCAGAAATCTGCGGGAGTCTTGGCAGCCGTGTCGGACATGTCGGTATCTCCTCGGTGCGCATCGCCATAAGGGTGTGCCGGGACAACCCACCGCGTCCCGCACCCATTCCCGTGTTCGATTCGACAGGTGCACATGCGAGGATCGGTCCTGTTTCGAGTGTGTCGATCCGAGTGTGTCGATACGTGTCACGAAGGAGTGCCCGTGCCCGGTGAGAACCTGTCCCGCGACGAAGCCCAGTCGCGGGCGGAGCTGCTGTCCGTCGACGGTTACGAGGTCGCGCTCGACCTGCGTTCGGCGGTCGGCGACCACGAGGGGGACGGGCCGCGCACGTTCCGCTCGGTGACGACGATCCGCTTCCGGTCCGCCACGCCCGGCGCCTCCGCCTTCGCCGACCTGGTGGCCCCCTCGGTGAACGCGGTGACCCTCAACGGCACTTCGCTCGACCCGTCGGCCGTCTTCGACGGGGCACGCGTCGCCCTGGACGGCCTGGCCGCCGAGAACGTCCTGGTCGTGGACGCCCAGTGCGCCTACAGCCGCACCGGCGAGGGCATGCACCGCTTCGTCGACCCGGAGGACGGCGAGGTCTACCTCTACACCCAGTACGAGCCGGCCGACGCCCGCAGGGTGTACGCCAACTTCGAGCAGCCCGACCTCAAGGCGCCGTACCGCTTCTCCGTCACAGCGCCCGAGGGCTGGACGGCGTGGAGCAACGGCGCGGGCGAGCTCGACGCCGACGGGGTCTGGCAGTTCGCCGAGACGAAGCCGATCTCCACGTACATCACGGCCGTGCTGGCGGGCCCGTACCACTACGTGAGCGACACCTACACGCGCGCGCTGCCCGACGGCTCCACGCTGGAGATCCCGCTGGGCGCGATGTGCCGCAAGGGGCTGGCCAAGCACTTCGACGCGGACGACGTCTTCCTGATCACCAAGCAGGGCCTGGACTTCTTCCACGACAACTTCGACTACCCCTACCCCTTCGGGAAGTACGACCAGGCGTTCGTGCCGGAGTACAACCTGGGCGCGATGGAGAACCCGGGCCTGGTCACCTTCCGCGAGGAGTACATCTTCCGCGGGCGGACCACGAACGCGGCGTACGAGGGCCGGGCCAACGTCATCCTGCACGAGATGGCGCACATGTGGTTCGGCGACCTGGTCACCATGCAGTGGTGGGACGACCTGTGGCTGAAGGAGTCCTTCGCGGACTTCATGGGCTCCTTCTCGATGGTGGAGGCGACCCGCTTCACCGACGGCTGGATCACCTTCACCAACCGCCGCAAGGCGTGGGCCTACCGCGCCGACCAGCTGCCCTCCACGCACCCGATCACGGCCGACATCCGTGACCTGGAGGACGCCAAGCTGAACTTCGACGGCATCACCTACGCCAAGGGCGCCTCGGTCCTCAAGCAGCTCGTCGCCTACGTCGGCCGGGACGCCTTCCTGGAGGGCGCCCGCCGCTACTTCAAGGCGCACGCCTACGGCAACACACAGCTGGGCGACCTGCTGTCCGCGCTGGAGGAGACCAGCGGCCGGGACCTCACCGGCTGGTCGCGCTCCTGGCTGCAGACGGCCGGCGTCAACTCCCTCACCCCGGAGGTCACCTGCGACACCGAGGGCCGCGTCACCGAGCTGGCCGTGGTGCAGGAGGCCGCCGCGTCCCACCCGGAGCTGCGCCCGCACCGCGTCGCAGTGGGCCTGTACCGCCTGGAGGGCGGCGAGCTGGTCCGCTACGCGCGGGCGGAGACCGACGTGGCGGGTCCGCGCACGGTCGTCGGCGAGCTGGCCGGCGCCGAGCGTCCCGCGCTGGTCCTGGTCAACGACGACGACCTGACGTACTGCAAGATCCGCTTCGACGCGGGTTCGCTGGACACGCTCCGCAACCACCTGGGCGACCTCGTCGACCCGCTGGCCCGCGCGCTGTGCTGGTCGGCACTGTGGAACCTGACCCGTGACGCACTGATGCCCGCCCGCGACTTCGTCGACCTGGTGCTGCGGTTCGCGGGCCGGGAGAGCGACATCGGCGTGCTGCAGATGCTGCACGCCTGGACGCAGTCGGCGCTCGGCCACTACGCGGCACCCGAGTGGCGCGAGGAGGGCGGGCGGCTGCTCGCCGAGGGGGCGCTGCGCGAGCTGCGCAACGCCGAGCCGGGCAGCCAGCACCAGCTGACCTGGGCCCGCTTCCTCGCCGCCGTGGCCTCCTCGGACGCCGACTTCCAGCTGCTGGAGGGCCTGCTGGCCGGTACGGCGAAGATCGACGGCCTGGACGTGGACCAGGAGCTGCGCTGGGCGCTGCTGTCGCCGCTGGCCGCGCACGGCCGGGCGGACGAGGGCGTGATCGGCGCCGAACTGGCCCGTGACGACACGGCGTCGGGCAAGCGGCACCAGGTGCGCTGCCTGGCGGCACGGCCCTCCGAGGCGGTCAAGGCGCAGGCCTGGGCCGCGGTGGTGGAGTCGGACGCGCTGTCCAACGCGCTGGTCGAGGCGACGATCGCGGGCTTCGAGCAGGGGAGCCAGCGGGAACTGCTGGCGCCGTACGCGGCGAAGTACTTCGAGGCGATCGAGCGGGTGTGGAGCGAGCGCTCGATCCAGATCGGGGTGCTGATCGTGAAGGGCCTGTACCCGGCCCTCCAGGACCCGGCCGGCACCCTCGCCGCGACCGACGCGTGGCTGGCCGCGCACGCGGACGCGGCGCCGGCGCTGCGCAGGCTGGTGCTGGAGGCGCGGGACGACCTGGCGCGGGCGGGCCGCGCACAGGAGTGCGACGGCCGGGCGTAGTTCCGCCCCCCCTACGGGGCCGGTCGGCCGGCCGCGCGGTGCCCCGCACCCCTTCCCGGGGGTGCGGGGCACCGCGCGTGTGCGGTCTGTGCAGGAAGGTTTCCGGCCGGCCGCGCCAGGGCACCTCGGCAGTCGAACAGCCGTACTTTAGGGCGGTGTTGTCCCGAATTGTCGACGGGACTGTAACAGCGGTTAGAGGCCCGTCCCGGGGTGGGCAAGTCCTCGGCATGAACAACAACACGCACCCCGAGACCCCCTTCGCGCACACCACGAACGCCGCGCCCACCTCCCCCACCGCGCCCACCGCGACCCCGGAGCACACCGCTCCCGCCATCCCCTCCCCCACCCGCGCGGTCCCGCTCGGCCACCTCTCCTCCGTCCAGCGCCGCGTCCTGACCACCGCTCAGCTGCGCGAGCACGGGGTGTCCGCCGCGAAGGCGGCCTCGCAGTGCCGGGCCGGGGGGCCGTGGCAGCAGCTGCTGCCGGGGGTGTTCGTACTGCACCAGGGGCCGCCGACCAGCGAGGAGCGGCTGCACGCGGCGCTGCTGTACGCGGGCCGGGTGGGGCGGCAGGACAAGGAGAGCGAGGCGGTGGTCACCGGGCTCGCCGCCCTGGCCCTGCACCGGTTCTCCTCCGCGCCGCCACTGCTGGCGCTGGAGCACATCGACGTGATGGTGCCGCGGACCAGGCGGCTGCGGTCGACGGGCTGCGTACGGATCGTCCGGGCGCACGCCCTGCCCGGCACCCGGACGATCACCGGGCTGCCGGTGGCCCCGGTCGCGCGGGCGGTGGCCGACGCGGTGGCGCACCTGACGGACGCCGACACGGTGCGGCGGATCCTCGCGGAGGCGGTGCGCGGCGGGCACTGCGAGCCCTCGGCGCTGGTGCGGGAGCTGGGCTTCGCACGGCTGCTGGCCCGGCCGCACGTGGCGGACGCCGTGGAGGCGGTCACCGCGGAGGGGCGGGCCGCCGGGGAGGAGCGGCTGTACGAGATGGTGCGGTGCTTCGGGCTGCCCGACCCGGTGTGGAACGTGGACCTGCGGCTGCCGGGCGGCCCGCACCTGGGCGGGGTGGACGCGTTCTGGCCGGACCAGTCGGTGGCGGTCGAGCTGGACACCCGGGCGCCCCGGCAGGACGAGGACGAGCTCTGGTCGCAGTACGCGCGCAAGCGGGAGCACCTGGAGCGGCTCGGCATCACGGTCGTCCACCTGACCCCGAAGAAGCTGCGGGAGGCGATGGACCAGCAGGCGGCCGTGGTGCGGACGGCGCTGATGGCCTCCGCCGACCGCGACCCGGCCGCCTACGTGGTGGTGCTGCCGCGATGAGGACGTTCCGCACGCCCCGGCGCACCGGTCCCCGCCTCCCGGGGCGTCAGTCCTCGCTCTGGCCGCGCCGACCGGATCCCGGCTGCGCGACGCGGCCGGTCGCGGGGCGGGTGCGCCACAGCTCCAGCCCGGTGTCGACCAGCTCGACCCGGTCCAGGCCGCTCACGCTCTCCAGCGGGTGCCAGGCGGCGAGGTCGGTGGAGCCGCCCGTCTCGTGGCGCAGTTCGCCGCCGGTGACCTTCGCCTCGTAGACGATGCGCAGGCCCTGGAAGTCCGCGAAGGTCCCCAGGCGGCGGGGGTAGCGGCGCCGGATGGAGTCGAGGCCGAGGAGCTGCACCGGCTCGACGGTGTAGCCGGTCTCCTCGTCGACCTCGCGCACGACGGTTTCGAGGGGGTCCTCACCGTGTTCGAGCCCGCCGCCGGGAAGGGTCCACCGCTTGGCCCCGTCCCGCGCCACCCAGCGGGCCAGCAGCACCTTCTCTTCCCGTACGCACACCGCGTAGGCGGCCACTCTCAGCTCAGCGTTCATCTGCAGAGGCTAGTCAGGTCCGCTGTGGATTGCTCTTCGGACGGGGGAAGTGGCGGGGGTGGCGGGGGGCGGCCAGTGGCGGATGTGTGCCACGGGCGCATTTCGGCTCAGCCAACTCTCCCCAAACAACTGTCACTTAGGACATGCTGACCGGTCATTGGGCACCGAAATCCGGACTCTTTCTGTCCGGAGTTCTTCCAGATCCTTCACATTCAAGGATGCACATGACCGCCACCCTCCCGCCCTCCGCGCCTCGCGCGGGCGGTGTCAGACGTACCGCGCGAATAACCTTCGCCGCCTCGCTCGTCGCCGCGCTGTGTGCGACAGCGCCGCTGCCCGCGTTCGCCGCCGCCGGCCCCGAGCCCACTCCCCCGGCTCCCAAGTCCACCGAGGCCAAGCTCGGCAGCACCGACGAGGCGCTGCTCACCAAGGCGCAGAGCGACGGCGCCAAGGACGTCACCGTGATGGTGGCGACCGCGCCGGGCGCGACCGAGCAGGTCAAGGCCCAGTTCGACGGCGTACCGGGTGCGGTCGTCGGCAAGCTGGACGACCAGCTCGGCTACGTACGGGCGACGCTGCCCACGGCGAAGGCCGAGGCCGCGCTGAAGTCGGCCGCCAAGCTCTCCAGCGTCCACGCCATCGACCTCAAGCAGGAGATCAAGCTCGACGACCCGACGCCGTCGGGCGACCGGGCCGAGGGCGCGGCGAAGGCGGCCAAGGGCACGTACCCCGCGCCCGGCAAGGACACCCCCGCCGAGAACCCGTACAACCCGTCCTTCGAGACGGGCGCCGTCGACTTCGTGAAGAAGAACCCGAAGGCGGACGGCCGCGGGGTGACCATCGGCATCCTGGACTCGGGCGTCGACCTCGGCCACCCGGCCCTCCAGAAGACCACCACCGGCGAGCGCAAGATCGTCGACTGGGTGACGGCGACCGACCCGGTGGCGGACGGCGACCTGACCTGGCGCCCGATGATCACCGAGGTCAAGGGCCCGACCTTCACGGCCGGCGGCCGGACCTGGACGGCGCCCGCGGGCACGTACAAGTTCAACCTCTTCCGCGAGAACGTCACCGCGGGCGGCGACGCCAAGGGCGACCTCAACCGGGACGGCGACACCACCGACGTCTGGGGCGTGCTCTACGACCAGGCCGCCGGCACCGTCCGCGTGGACCTCGACAACGACGGCGACTTCGCCGACGAGGTCGCGATGAGCCCGTACAAGGACAAGTTCCAGGTCGGCTACTTCGGCAAGGACAACCCGGCGACGGACGTCGTCGAGCAGGTTCCGTTCGTCGTCGAGTACCGCAAGGACGTCGTCTACAACGGCGCCGGCGCCAAGGCCGACTTCGTCAACATCGGCGTCATCGAGAGCGAGCACGGCACCCACGTCGCCGGCATCACCGCCGCGAACAAGCTGTTCGGCGGCAGGATGAACGGTGCGGCCCCGGGCGCGAAGCTCGTCTCCTCCCGTGCCTGCAACTGGGACGGCGGCTGCACCAACATCGCCCTGACCGAGGGCATGACCGACCTGGTCAAGAACCGCGGCGTCGACATCGTCAACATGTCGATCGGCGGTCTGCCCGCGCTCAACGACGGCAACAACGCCCGCGCCGAGCTGTACACCCGCCTGATCGACACCTACGGCGTGCAGCTGGTCATCTCGGCCGGCAACAGCGGCCCGGGTACGAACACCATCGGCGACCCCGGACTCGCCGACAAGGTGATCTCGGTCGGCGCGTCCATCTCCAAGGAGACCTGGGCGGCCAACTACGGCTCGGTCGTGAAGACCAAGTACGCGATGATGCCGTTCTCCTCCCGCGGCCCGCGCGAGGACGGCGGCTTCGCGCCGACGATCACCGCACCCGGCGCCGCGATCAACACCACGCAGACCTGGCTGCCCGGCGGCCCGGTCGCCGAGGCGGGCTACCCGCTGCCGGCCGGCTACCAGATGCTCCAGGGCACCTCGATGGCCTCCCCGCAGGCGGCGGGCGCCTCCGCGCTGCTGATCTCGGCGGCCAAGCAGGCCAAGCTGGAGCTCACCCCGGCGAAGCTGCGCACCGCGCTGGTCAGCGAGGCCGACCACATCAAGGGTGCCCAGGCGCACGAGCAGGGTGCCGGTCTCCTCAACGTCGTCGACGCGTGGAAGTCCCTCAAGAAGGGCGCCACCGCGCACGAGTACACGGTGAAGGCCCCGGTCGACACCGCGATCGACGAGGCCCTGAAGACCCCCGGCTTCGGCACCGGTCTCTACGACCGCGAGGGCGGCCTGAAGGCCGGTCAGAAGAAGACGTACGACATCACGATCACCCGTACCTCGGGTCCGGCCGGTGACGTCCGCCACGAGCTGCACTTCGAGAACAACGACGGCACCTTCAAGGTCGTCGGCAACGACGTCGTGAAGCTGCCGCTGAACAAGCCGGTCACCGTGAAGGTCTCCGCGCAGCCCCGCTCCGGCGGCATCCACAGCGCCGTCCTGGAGGTGTCCGACAAGGCCACCGAGGGCATCGACAAGCAGATCCTCACCACCGTCGTCGCCGCCGACGAGGTGGCGAAGCCGTCGTACACGCTGAAGAAGTCGGGCGTCGCCCGGCGCAACGCCTCCACCTCGTACTTCGTCAACGTCCCGGCGGGCGCGAAGAACCTGGAGGTCGCCCTCGGCGGTCTCGCCGCGGGCAGCCAGACCCGGTTCATCGCGATCCACCCGTACGGTGTGCCGTCCGACCCGACGGCGACGACGAACTGCTACCCGAACTACAACAACCCGGCCAACACCTGCCGCCCCGACGTCCGCTCCTACAAGGAGCCGGCCGCGGGCGTCTGGGAGATCGAGGTCGAGTCGCGCCGTACGTCGCCGCTGCTGGACAACCCGTACACGCTGGACGTGACCCTGCTGGGCGCGGACTTCGACCCGGCCGTCAAGGTCGTCCCCGAGGCGAAGGTCGGCACCCCGGCCCCCGTCGAGTGGAAGGTCACCAACAACTTCGGCGCGCTCACGGGCAAGCTGAAGGGCGGCTCGCTGGGCTCCGCGAAGGTCGCCAAGCCGACCATCAAGCAGGGTGAGACGCAGGAGACCACCCTCGTCCTGGGCGAGGGCGTCGAGCGCCTCGACGTCGCCATCGGCAAGGTCTCCGACGCGAAGGCCGACCTGGACCTGGTGGTCCTGAAGGACGGCAAGGAGGTCGGCAAGGCCGCGGACGGCGACTCCGAGGAGGCCGTGAGCCTGCTCAAGCCCGCCGCCGGCACGTACACGATCGTCGTGGACGGCTACTCGGTGCCCGCCGGAACGACCACCTACGACTACCGCGACGTGTTCTTCGCGGCGTCGCTCGGCACGGTCACCACCGACGAGTCGAAGCCGGTCCAGCTCGCCAACGGCGCGTCGGCCCAGGTCACGGCCTCGGTGAACGTCGGGGGCGCGGCGCCGGAAGGCCGCCAGTTCTTCGGCGAGGTGCAGCTGCTGAACGCCCGCGGCACAGTCGCGGGCACGGGCAGCGTGCAGATCGAGAAGGTCACGCCGTAACGGTGTGAACGCGTGAGCGGGGCGGGCCGGATCTCTCCGGCCCGCCCCCCTTTTTTTGCCTTTTTCACCGCCGCGCGCCCGGGGCGTGCCGCGTCAGCTCCTCGGCGCCCGGGACAGCCGCGCTCAGATCTCCGTCAGCACCTGGTCCAGCGACTTGCGCACCAGGTCGGGGACCATGCAGTCGTCGGCCGGGTAGCCGACCGGGATCACCGCGAACGCCTTCTCGTTGACCGGGCGGTGCAGCACCTCGCCGAGGAAGCGCATGGGGCTCGGAGTGTGGACGAGGGCGGCGAGGCCGGAGAGGTGGAGGGCGGAGAGCAGCATGCCGACCGCGATGCCCACCGACTCGTCCACGTAGTAGTGCTTGCGCTTGGTGCCGTCCTCGGCGAGCCAGTAGCGCTGCTGGAAGACCACGATCAGGGCGGGGGCGTCGGTGAGGTGGGGCTTCACCTCGTCGGTGCCCAGCGGGCGCAGGGCGTCGAGCCACTCCTCGCCGAGGCGGCCCTCGTAGGAGATCTGCTCCTCCTCCTCGGCCGCCTCGCGTATCCGGCGGCGGACGTCCGGGTCCTTGACGAGGACGAAGGTCCAGGGCTGCTGGTGGGCGCCGGAGGGCGCGGTGGCGCCGCACGCGATGGCGTCGCGGACGACCTGGTCGGGGACGGGGTCGGTGGAGAACTGGCGCACCGTGCGGCGCTCGTCCATCCGGGCGCGCAGCTCGGCGGCGCGGGCCAGGGATGCGGCGGCGTCCATCCGGGCGGGGGTGTAGGGCACCGGCCGGTAGGGGTCGCCGTGGGTCGGTGTCCACTTGTTCTTCGTCACAGTCATGACCAGAGCATCCCGGGGGCAGGGGCCCTGTGTCCCGCCGTTCACGGAAGTCGGCGGGGCCGTCCCGTCCATCGGACAATGGATTGGACAAGCCGGACTGCACCTCCCGCATCATGGGTGCCAACGCCGCAGGTCGCCATGCCTGCGTACACGGACTGAGGAGTCACTGTGAGGGTCGGAATCGTCGGAGCCACCGGTCAGGTCGGCGGAGTCATGCTGCGGATCCTCCAAGAGCGCGAGTTCCCGGTGACGGAGCTGCGGCTGTTCGCCTCCGCCCGGTCCGCCGGTTCCACCCTGGACTGGGACGGAAAGCCGGTCACCATCGAGGACGCCTCGGCGGCCGACTACTCCGGTCTCGACATCGTGCTGTTCTCCGCCGGTGGCGCCACCTCCAGGGCCCTCGCCGAGAAGGTCGCCTCGCAGGGCGCCGTGGTCATCGACAACTCCTCCGCCTGGCGCCGCGACCCCGAGGTCCCCCTCGTCGTCTCCGAGGTCAACCCGCACGCCGTGGCGGACCGTCCCAAGGGCATCATCGCCAACCCGAACTGCACCACGATGGCCGCGATGCCGGTGCTCAAGCCGCTCCACGAGGAGTCCGGGCTCACCGCGCTGGTCGCCACCACCTACCAGGCCGTCTCCGGCTCCGGTCTGGCCGGTGTCGCCGAGCTGGACGGCCAGGTGAAGAAGGTCGTCGACCAGGCGGCCGAGCTGACCCACGGCGGCGACAAGGTCGAGCTGCCCGAGCCGAACGTCTACAAGAAGCCCATCGCCTTCAACGTGCTGCCGCTGGCCGGCGCGATCGTCGACGACGGCTCGTTCGAGACCGACGAGGAGCAGAAGCTCCGCAACGAGTCCCGCAAGATCCTGGAGATCCCGGAGCTGAAGGTCTCGGGCACCTGCGTTCGCGTGCCGGTCTTCTCCGGCCACTCGCTCCAGGTCAACCTGCGCTTCGCGCGTCCGCTGGGCGTGGAGCGCGCCTACGAGCTGCTCGGCGGCGCCCCGGGCGTGGCCCTGTCCGAGATCCCGACGCCGCTGGAGGCAGCGGGCCAGGACGTGAGCTACGTCGGCCGCATCCGGGTGGACGAGACCGTCGACAACGGCCTCGCGCTGTTCCTCTCCGGCGACAACCTCCGCAAGGGCGCCGCGCTGAACGCGGTGCAGATCGCCGAACTGGTGGCGGCCGAGCTCAAGGGCTGACACCGGCGCCGGTGACGGGGCGGGGCGGAACCTTTGCGGGCTCCGCCCCGCCCTCGCGCGTGATCGGCCGATACGGAAGCCCCGGCACCGCAAAATCTCACTCCCGGTAGGTGCCCACCCCGTGGAAGGATGGGCCAGAACGTCACGATCCGAGGAGATGACAGGGTGCCTGGTACGAATCTGACCCGCGAAGAGGCGCAGGAGCGCGCGCGGCTGCTCACGGTTGATGCGTACGAGGTCGAGCTCGACCTCAGTGGTGCGCAGGAGGGCGGTACGTACCGCTCGGTGACCACGGTGCGGTTCGAGGCGGCCGAGAGCGGGGCGAGCTTCATCGACCTCGTGGCGCCGGCGGTGCACGAGGTCGTACTGAACGGCGAGGCGCTGGACGCGAAGGCGGTGTTCGCGGACTCGCGGATCGCCCTGGCGGGGCTACGCGCCGGAGCCAACGAGCTGAAGGTGGTCGCGGACTGCGCGTACACCAATACCGGTGAGGGCCTGCACCGTTTCGTCGACCCGGTCGACGAACAGGCCTATCTGTACACCCAGTTCGAGGTGCCGGACGCGCGGCGGGTGTTCGCCAGCTTCGAGCAGCCCGACCTGAAGGCGACCTTCCAGTTCACCGTGAAGGCGCCCACCGGCTGGACCGTCATCTCGAACTCCGCGACGCCGGAGCCGAAGGACGACGTGTGGACCTTCGAGCCCACGCCGCGCATCTCCACGTACATCACGGCCCTGATCGTCGGCCCGTACCACGCGGTGCACTCGGAGTACGTGGGCAAGGACGGGCAGCGGGTGCCGCTGGGCATCTACTGCCGTCCCTCGCTGGCGGAGTTCCTGGACGCGGAGGACATCTTCGCGGTGACCCGGCAGGGCTTCGACTGGTTCCAGGAGAAGTTCGACTACGCCTACCCGTTCGCCAAGTACGACCAGCTCTTCGTGCCGGAGTTCAACGCGGGCGCGATGGAGAACGCGGGCGCGGTGACCATCCGCGACCAGTACGTCTTCCGCTCGAAGGTGACGGACGCCGCGTACGAGACGCGCGCCGAGACCATCCTGCACGAGCTGGCCCACATGTGGTTCGGCGACCTGGTCACCATGGAGTGGTGGAACGACCTGTGGCTGAACGAGTCGTTCGCCACCTACACCTCCATCGCCTGCCAGGCGTACGCGGAGGGCTCGAAGTGGCCCCACTCGTGGACCACGTTCGCCAACTCGATGAAGACCTGGGCGTACCGGCAGGACCAGCTGCCGTCGACGCACCCGATCATGGCGGACATCCGTGACCTGGACGACGTCCTGGTCAACTTCGACGGCATCACGTACGCCAAGGGCGCCTCCGTCCTCAAGCAGCTCGTCGCCTACGTCGGCAGGGACGAGTTCTTCCGCGGGGTGCAGGCCTACTTCAAGGCGCACGCCTTCGGGAACACGCAGCTCAGCGATCTGCTGGGGGCGCTGGAGCAGACCAGTGGCCGTGATCTGAAGACCTGGTCGCAGAAGTGGCTGCAGACGGCCGGCATCAATGTGCTGCGCCCGGTCGTCGAGACCGGCGCGGACGGCACCATCACCTCCTTCGCCGTCAAGCAGGAGGCCCCGGCGCTGCCCGCCGGCGCCAAGGGCACCTCGACGCTGCGTCCGCACCGCATCGCGATCGGCCTGTACGACCTGGACGGCGCGGGCAAGCTGGTGCGCACCGAGCGCATCGAGCTGGACGTCGACGGCGAGCTGACGCCGGTGGCGCAGCTGGTGGGCCGCGCGCGTCCGGCCGTCGTCCTGCTCAACGACGACGACCTGTCGTACGCCAAGGTCCGGCTCGACGAGGAGTCGCTGGCCGCGGTCACCGAGCACCTGGGCGACTTCACCGAGTCGCTGCCGCGTGCGCTGTGCTGGGCCTCGGCCTGGGACATGACCCGCGACGGCGAGCTGGCGACCCGCGACTACCTGGCGCTGGTGCTGTCCGGGATCTCCAAGGAGTCGGACATCGGCCTGGTGCAGTCGCTGCACCGTCAGGTGAAGCTGGCGCTCGACCTGTACTCGGCGCCGTCCTGGCGCGAGGCCGGGCTGAACCGGTGGACCGAGGCGACGCTGGCCCACCTGCGCTCGGCGGAGCCGGGCAGCGACCACCAGCTGGCGTGGGCACGGGCGTTCGCCGCCACCGCCCGTACGCCGCAGCAGCTGGACCTGCTGCGGGGGCTGCTGGAGGGCTCGGAGTCGATCGAGGGTCTGGCCGTGGACACCGATCTGCGCTGGGCGTTCGTGAACCGGCTGGCGGCCGTCGGCGTCGTCGACGAGGACGAGATCGCGGCGGAGCTGACGCGCGACAACACCTCGGCGGGCAAGCAGCAGGCGGCCTCGGCCCGTGCGGCGCGTCCGACGGCCGAGTCGAAGGCGGAGGCGTGGGCGTCGGTCGTGGAGTCCGACCAGCTGACCAACTCCCTCCAGGAGGCCGTGATCGGCGGCTTCGTCCAGACCGACCAGCGTGAGCTGCTCGCTCCGTACACGGAGAAGTACTTCGCCGCGGTCAAGGGTGTCTGGGACTCGCGCTCGCACGAGATCGCGCAGCAGATCGCCGTCGGTCTCTACCCGGCGCTGCAGGTCTCGCAGGCGACCCTGGACGCCACGGACGCCTGGCTGGCCTCGGCGGAGCCGAGTGCGGCCCTGCGGCGTCTGGTGTCGGAGGCGCGTTCGGGTGTCGAGCGGGCGCTGAAGGCGCAGGCGGCGGACGAGGCCGCGGCCTCGTAGCGGCGCGGAGCGAACACGACGGGGCCCCGGCGCGGGTGGGTGTGCGCCGGGGCCCCTCGTTGTTTTCCGTGCGTGCGGGATCGCTGTCCACCGCACGCACGGAGGTCCGTGCCGCTCGCTCGGCAGCCGCAGCCCGGCCGCCCGCGTCGCTCGCGCTGTCCGCGCGCTACTTGCTCAGGTCCTCGTAACGGGCCTTGAGCTCGGTGTGGCCCTGCTCGGTGACGGTGCCGTGCAGGCGCATCCTGGCGACGCCGCCGTCGGGGAAGGCGTCGAGGCGCACATGGGTGACGACGGCCTGCGCGGCGAGCTTGAAGCGGTGCAGGGTGTCGGGCTGGAGCTTGGTGCGGGGAAGGATCTCGAACCAGTCGCCGCTGTCGCCGTTGCGGCCGCTGAGCGCGATCCAGCCGGCCGAGTTGCCCTTGAGGTAGGCGGTGTCGATCTCGACGGCGCGGACGGCGCCCTGGGCGAGCAGCTTGAAGCGCACCCAGTCGTTGGTGTCGCGGACCCGGCGGCGGCGGTTCTCCCAGCCGTCGTCCATCTTGCGGGAGGTGCCGGGCAGGATGATCTGGGTCGGCGAGGAGTAGAACTTGTCGGACGCGTCCTCGTAGGTGCCGCCGTTCTGTACGGCGATCAGGTCGACGGTGCCCAGCAGCTGGAGCCACTCGGGGTCCGGTACGACCTCGCCGTGCACGCGCAGGCGGGCTATGCCGCCGTCGGGGTGCTGGCAGAGGCGGACGTGGGTGAAGCGGCGCTCGACGTCGATCGCGAACGCGTTGGCGGCGTGCCCCTTCACCGGCGTGACGGGGACGAGCTCCTCCCACTTCACGTCGTCGGCGAGCAGCTGCTCGGGGCTCGGGGAGCCCTCGACGGCGGTGGCCTGGATGCTGACGCGCTGCGGGTAGTTGCCGCGGAAGTGCGCGGTGTCGACGACGATGCCGCGGATGACGCCGGGGGCGCCGAGGCGGACGATCGCCCAGTCGTGGTCCTCGGGCTCGGGGAAGGGGTTCGCGGCGTCGGTGCCGCGGCGGCGGCGGGTCTCCCAGCCGTCCATGATCTTGCCCTTGTGCCCGAAGTGCTCCGGGTCGAAGACGGCGCGCTCGCGGATGAGGAGGTTCTCGCGCTCGGCGAAGAACTCGTCGTTGGCGGCGATGACACCCGCGCCGAGGCGGCGGTCGGCGAGGTCGACCAGCTCCACGAAGGCGGAGGCGTCGTCGCCCGCGGTGCGGTAGTCGGCGTACGGGTCGCCGCCCGCGTACGGGGAGGCGTCGTTGGCGTGCGGGTCTTCCTGGGGCGCGGGCTTCGTCGTCATGCTCCGACTGTGCCGCTCCCGCACCCCTCAGGTCCATCGAATGTTTCCGCACATGCTTTGAAGCGGAACTGAAGAATGGCGGGGCGGAAGGCCTCCGGGTCACGCCCGCTCGGCCGCAATGGCCCGCAGCGCCGCCAGGGTGCGGCCCACCGCGGGGCCGTCCTGGGCACCGCGCCGTACCGCGGCGACCACGTGCCGCCGGGGCTGGTCCGCTTCGAGCGTGCGCATGGCGACCCCGGCCCGGCGCTCGGCCGCCGCCATCCGCGGCACCAGGGCGACCCCCATCCCCGCCTCGACCATGGCCAGGATCGCGGTCCACCCGGCCGCGCTGTGCGCCTGCACGGGGACGAAGCCCGCCGCCTCGCAGGCCGCGGTGGTGATCTCCGACCAGGGGCCGCTGCCGCCGAAGATCCACGCCTCGCCCGACAGGTCGGCCAGCCGCAGGCCCGGGGCGGCGGCGAGGGGGTGGCCGGCCGGGAGCGCCACGTCGAGGGGGTCGGCGAGCAGCGGAATGCGCGCGAACTGCGGGTCGCGGGCGGTCGGCGCGTGGGCGGCCAGCGACAGGGCGAGGTCCACGGCCCCGTCGGAGAGCAGTTCGTACGCCTCGGCCGCCTCCGCCTCCCGCACCCGTACCTCCAGGCCGGGGTGGCTCTCGCGCAGCCGCCGTACGGCGGGAACGACGAGGGCGGGCACCGCGGTCGAGAACGCCCCGATCCGCACCTGTCCCGTGTCGCCCCGCAGATACCCCTGCAACTCGGCGTCGGCCCGCTCCAGTTGGGCGAAGACCGCCTCCGCGTGCCGCAGCACCAGATGTGCGGCGTCCGTGAGCCTGACCCGCCGCCCGTGGGCCTCCAGCAGGGTGACGTCGAGCTGTTTCGCCAGGTTGGAGAGCTGCTGCGAGACGGCCGAGGGCGTCATCAGCAGCGCCTCGGCCGTCGCGGTCACGGTGCCCCGGTCGCGCAGTGTGCGCAGGATCCGCAGCTTCTTGATGTCCCACTCAGCCATGCCCGCAACCTATCCGGAATCCCACCGGACCCTTCGCCCCCGCCCGAGCCGTCGGCCCGGCCTACCGACGGGACGCGGCGCCGGGCGCACGGGCCGCCGCCCGCTCCCCCGTCCCCGACGCGGCTCCCAGGACCACTCCGCCGAGGATCAGCACCATGCACAGGACCTGGAGGACGCCCGTCCGCTCGCCCAGGACGGTGTACGAGAGCAGGGCGACGCAGACCGGCTGGAGGTAGTAGACGACGCCGGCGCGGGCGGCGCCGACCAGCGCGACGGCCTTGTTCCAGGCGAAGAAGGCGACGGCGGAGGAGAACACGCCGACGTACAGCAGCGGGCCGACCGTACCCGGGCGGAACTCGAAACCGCCCTGGAGGGCCAGGCTGACGCCGTACACGGGGGCCAGCAGCAGCGCACCGAGCACGAAGGTGGCGAACAGGAACACGAGGCCGCCGAGTTCGGCCGGCCTGCGGCGCAGCAGGGCACTGTACGAACCGAAGCACAGGGCGGCGGCGATCATCCACAGGGCGCCGGCGGACAGCCCGAGGGCGAGCGAGCCCTCGCCGACCAGCAGCAGCACTCCGGCGCAGGCGATCAGCATGCCGGTGGTCCGGCGGGCGCCGAGGCGCTGTCCGCCGAGCCGCTCGTACCCGGCCATGACGACCGGCGACGCGGCCATGATCATGCCCATGGTGCCGGCCGGGGTGTCGAGTCCGGCCTGGTTCACCAGGGTGTTGTAGACGGTGACGCCGAGCAGCGCGGCCAGGGTGAGGAAGCCGAGGTGGCGGCGGACCAGGGCGCGCCGACGCCAGGTCTCGCGCAGGGCGAAGGGGGCGACGGCGAGCAGGGCCACGATCCAGCGCCAGAAGGCGGCCTGGACGGGCGGTACCGCGTCGTGCAGTCCGCGCGAGGTGACGAAGCTGCCGGACCAGACGACGGTGGCGAGGAGCGCGAGCAGCAGGCCGAGCCCGACGCCCTGGCCGAGCCGGGGGACGGCGCGCGGCTTCGCGGTGCTCGGTGTGCGGATGCGGTCGAGTAGTGCCATGGCTGCCCCCGGGTGATCGGTGTTCCTGGTGAGGGCTCCACCGTCACACCGGGCACATATTCAGGTCCATCGAAACTTTTCGACGTATCTGTTCAGCAGGACTGAACATTGAGGGGTGCCGTACACGCACCGAGGGCGCTGTCGGCCCGTACACGGCGGTACGGGCCGACAGCGCCCTCGGAGAAGTTCCGTCGGGTCCGGCTGCCGGAGCGGCTCAGACCTGCTTGCGGGACTTGTCCAGCACCATCACGAGACCGGCGATGATCACGAAGAGTGCGATCGGGGCCACGACGAAGAGACCGAGCGTCTCGGCCACACTCAGGCCGGGACCCGGGTCGTCACCGTCGTCCCGTACGGCCGCGAGCGCGGGAGACGACAGGAGCAGCATCATCAGCGTCGTACCGGTCGCGACAGCGCCGGCGCGCAGAGCGTTCTTCTTGTCCACGGTGCAAAAGTAGCGAACGACTAAGCGGGCCGCGCGCCCGGGGGTGCCGTAAGAGGTCCCGGCCCTGCTCCGGGCCCCGGGCCGCTCTCCTCGCGGATCACCTCCAGCAGGGCGTGCAGCCGCGGGGAGGCGGTCACTTCCTCCAGGGTGAGGGGGCGGCCGTGCGGGTCGGCGACGGGCAGCCGCCAGTTGGGGTACTGGTCCCAGGTGCCGGGGAGGTTCTGCGGGCGGCGGTCGCCCACCGCGTCCGGCAGCCACACCCCGACCATCCGGGCCGGGGTGCGCAGCAGGAACCGGTGGACCGCGCGCACCGCCGCCTCCTCCGCGTCCGGCCCGCCGCCCCCGGCTCCCTCGGGCAGCAGGCCGAGCCCGCTCAGACTGGTCAGCCATTCGGTGACCTCCGCCGCGTCCTCGGCGCGCTCGTGCTCCAGCGGGCGGGTCAGCAGCCCCAGCCGGTGGCGCAGCGCGATGTGCTCGCCGGTGAGGCGTGCGGCGGTGGAGGGCAGGTCGTGGGTGGTGGCGGTGGCGACACAGCCCTCGCGCCAGCTGCCCGGGGGCAGCGGGCGGCCGGTGCCGGTCCAGTCGCGCTCGAACCAGAGCACCGAGGTGCCCAGCACCCCGCGCGCGGCGAGCGCGTCGCGGACGCCGGGCTCGACGGTGCCGAGGTCCTCGCCGACGACGACCGCGCCGGCCCGCTCCGCCTCCAGGACGAGGACGGCGAGCATGGCCTGGGCGTCGTAGTAGACGTACGTGCCGTCGGCGGGCGCGTGCCCCTCGGGGACCCACCAGAGCCTGAAGAGCCCCATGACGTGGTCGATGCGCAGCGCGCCGCCGTGCCGCAGGATGCCGCGGAGCAGGCTGCGGTACGGGGCGTGGCCCGAGGCGGCGAGCGCGTCGGGGCGCCAGGGCGGCAGGCCCCAGTCCTGGCCGCGGGCGTTGAACGCGTCGGGCGGCGCGCCGACGGACATCCCGCGGGCGAAGGCGTGCGGCTGCGCCCAGGTGTCGGCGCCGCCGGGGTGCACGCCGACCGCGAGGTCGTGCACGAGGCCGACGGTCATTCCGGCGTCGCGGGCCTCCCGCTGGGCGGCGGCGAGCTGTTCGTCGGTGAGCCAGGCGAGACGGCAGTGGAAGTCGATGCGGTCCCGCAGCGCGGTGCGGGCGCGGGCGGTGTCGGCGGAGTCGCGGTCGGCGAGCGCGCCGGGCCAGCGGGTGCGGTCGGGGCCGTGCAGTTCGGCGAGGGCGCACCAGGTGGCGTGGTCCTCCAGGGCGCTGCCCTGTTCGGCGAGGAAGTCGCAGTAGGCGGCCCGGCGGCCGGGGCCCAGCGGTACGTCCGCCAGGATCTCCAGGGCCTGCTTCTTGAGGTCCCAGACGGCGTCCCGGTCGATCAGCGCGCCCCTGTGCAGGACGTCCGCGCGCAGGGCCGCGGCGCGGGCGCCCAGTTCGGCGAGGCGGGCGCGGTCGGCGGGCCGGGCGACGTACCCGTACTCGGGCACGTCCTCGATCCGCAGGTGCACCGGGTCGGGGAAGCGGCGGGAGGAGGGCCGGTAGGGAGAGGGGTCGGTGGGGTTGCCGGGGACGGCCGCGTGCAGCGGATTGACCTGGACGAACCCGGCGCCGAGCGCCCGTCCCGCCCAGCCGGCCAGCTCCCGCAGGTCACCGAGGTCCCCCATGCCCCAGGAGCGGGTGGAGAGCAGCGAGTAGAGCTGCAGGAGGAAGCCGTGCCGGGGCCCGTCCGGCGCCCGCACCCGGTCGGGGGCGACCACCAGGTGCGCCTCGCCCTCGGGGCCGGCGGGCGGGCGGACGGCCAGCCGGTGCACGCCCAGGGGCAGCGCCGCCCAGTCGGCCCCGTCGTCCCGGGCCCGCCATTCCCGTACCGGCCCCTGCTCGGTGCGGACCGTGACCGCCGTTCCCGGCACCAGCGCGGCCAGGGCGTCGGGAAGGCCGGCCGGTCCGCGCCAGAGCACGACGGTCGCGGGGAGCGGGGCGGTGCGCCCGGCGGCCTCCCGGGCGGTCAGCGCGGCGTCGACCGCCTTTGGCGAGGCGGCGTCGACGCCGAGTGCGGCGAGCACCGCGACCACGGTGGCGTCCGGGACCCGGACGGTGCGTTCCTCGGAGGGCATGTAGGACGTGGCCACTCCGTGCAGTGCGGCGAGCCGTTCGAGCGCCCCCGGTTCGGGTGGCCCGTCGGGTCGCCCCGGTGTCGTGCCCCCTGCGGCCATCAGACCCCCGGATACTCCATGCCGGACGCGGTTCCGTACGACGACGGTTCGCTGGTGAGGGGCGTCGCGTCGGTGAGCGGCGGCTCACTGGTCAGCGGCGCGGCATCCGCGAGCGGCGGCTCGCTGGTGAGGGGCGGCTCGGCGCAGCCGCAGGAGCAGGATCCGTCGAGACCCGAGTCGGGGCCCGAGACCTGTTTGGACAGGGCCGAGAGGAGGAGCTGGGCGGACGCGGCCACGGAGGGCCTCCCTTGGTGGGGGACGCGGACTACAGCAGCCATACCCAGAGGGCGGAGCCGCAGACATTTCCGGCCGTGGAACGTGAGCCGGGTCACATTCGACTCCCCGGGGCGGGAGTTGGCGGAAGAAGTTGAAGGAAACGGAAGGACGGCCGCAGACTGTCCGCCGCACCTCCTGCGGCAAATGCGACACAACAGATACCCGCATTGACACCCTTGGCGGACGGGTGATGGGCTCGGCGCGCGCGGGCGACACGCGCGCACGGACAGCGACGGACAGCGAGGAGTACGGCGTGCAGCTGGGGCGCAGGAGGGGTGCGACCGCCGTGGCGTTCGCCGTGATGGGCGGACTGCTCGGCGGTGCGCCGGCGGCGGTCGCCGCCCCGCCCGCCCCCGACGCCCCCGTGCCGGCGGCCCGCGACAGCGAGAGCGACGCCGGGCTGCCGCCGGTGTGGCCGCGCCCCCAGTCGATGCGCGCCGCGGGCCGGGCCGTGCCGGTCGGCGACCAGGCGGTGCTGGTGGTGGCGCCGGGCACCGACCCGTACGCGGTGGACGCCCTGCGCAGCGTGCTCAGGAGCGCGGGCGCCAACACCCTCTACGAGGTGACCCCCGGCGAGCCGCTGCCGCCGCGCGGTCTGGTGGTGCGGGCGGGCGGCGCCGACGACGCCCTGGGGGCGCTGCGCGCACCCGCTCGCGGGGACCTCCCCCGGGGCGGCTACCGCATCGCGGTGGGGCGGTTCGCGGGCCGGGACACGGTGGCCCTGGACGGTGTCGGGGACGACGGGATGTTCCACGCGGCGCAGACCCTGCGGCAGTTGGTGCGCGGGGCGGCGGGCGGTGCGCAGGTGGCCGCGGTCACCGTGCGGGACTGGCCGGGAACCGCGGTGCGGGGCATGACGGAAGGGTTCTACGGCCGCCCCTGGACCACCGAACAGCGGCTCGACCAGATCGAGTTCATGGGCCGCACCAAGCAGAACCGGTACCTCTACGCGCCGGGCGACGACCCGTACCGGCAGGCCCTGTGGCGCGAGCCGTACCCGGCGGCCGAGCGGTCCGGCTTCCGGGTGCTGGCGGAGCACGCGCGGCGCAACCACGTGGCGCTGGGCTGGGCGGTCGCGCCCGGACAGGCGATGTGCATGTCGGACGAGCGCGACGTACGGGCGCTGCTGCGCAAGGTGGACGCCATGTGGGCGCTGGGGGTGCGGGTCTTCCAGCTCCAGTTCCAGGACGTCAGTTACAGCGAGTGGCACTGCGGGCAGGACGCCGACGTCTTCGGCTCCGGTCCGGAGGCCGCGGCCAAGGCGCACGCGCGCGTGGCGAGCGCGGTGGCCCGGCACCTGGCCGCACGGCACCCGGGCGCCGAGCCGGTGTCGATGATGCCGACCGAGTACTACCAGTCGGGGGCGACCGCCTACCGGCGTGCGCTGGCCGCCGAGCTGGATCCGCGGGTGCAGGTCGCCTGGACCGGGGTCGGCGCGGTGCCGCGCACCATCAGCGGGCGCGAACTGGTCACCACCCGGGCCGCGTTCGGGCATCCGCTGATCACCATGGACAACTACCCGGTCAACGACTACGCGCAGGACCGCATCTTCCTCGGCCCCTACACGGGCCGCGAGCCCGCGGTGGCCAACCGCAGCGCGGCGTTGCTCTCCAACGCCATGGAGCAGCCGTCCGCGTCCCGCATCCCGCTGTTCACGGCCGCCGACTTCGCCTGGAACCCGCGGGGCTACCGGCCGCAGGAGTCCTGGCAGGCGGCGATCGACGACCTGGCGGGCGACGACGGCAGGGCCAGGGAGGCGATGCGCGCGTTCGCCGGGAACCACGCCTCCTCGATCCTCGACCCGTCGCGCGAGTCGGCCTACCTGCGCCCGCTGCTGGACGCGTTCTGGAAGGCGCGCGCGGCCGGGGACGCGAAGAAGCGCGATGCGGCGGCCGGGCGGCTGCGGGCCGCGTTCACAGTGATGAAGGAGGCCCCCGGGCGGCTCGACCGGGCGGCCGGGGGCTCCTTCGACGACGAGGTGCGGCCCTGGCTGGAGCGGTTCGCGCAGTACGGCAGGGCGGGCGAGCAGGCGGTCGACATGCTCCAGGCGCAGTCGGCCGGGGACGGCGCCGCCGCGTGGCGGGCCTCGCTCGCCCTGGACGCCTCGCGCACCGCGCTCAAGGGGCCGCGGGTCACCGTCGGCAAGGGGGTGCTGGACCCGTTCCTGTCGCAGGCGGTGCGCCAGGGTGCCGCCTGGACCGGCGCGGACCGCTCGCCGGACCCGGTGTCGCACGGCGCGGGCACGTACACGGTGCGGCTGGGGCATCCGCGCCCGGTGACGGCGGTGACGACGATGGCCGACCCCGGCGAGACCGACGCCACGGTCGAGGTGCACGTGCCGGGCGAGGGCTGGCGGCGGGCCGGAGCGCTCACCGCGGACGGCTGGACGCAGACGTCGGTCGGCGGCACGCGGGTGGACGCGGTGCGGCTGGCCTGGGCGACGTCGGCGCCGCGGGTGCGCCGGGTGGTGCCGTGGTTCGAGGACGAGCCGGAGGCGCGGCTCGTGCTGTCGCGCACCGAGGCGGACGTGGAGACCGGGGGCGCCCCGGTGCGCGTGTGGGCGGCGCTGACCGGGCAGCGCCCCGGCGAGGTGCGGGGCGAGGTGCGGGCCAAGGCCCCCAAGGGCATCGAGGTGGCGGCGCCGAGGGCGACGGTCGTGCCGCGCGGCACGGACGCCTCCGTACCGCTGGAGATCAAGGTCGCGAAGGGCACCCCGGCGGGCGAGTACCGGATCCCGGTGTCGTTCGCGGGCGGTGACGAGCAGGTGCTGACCGTGCGGGCGGCGCCGCCCACCGGCGGGGCGGACCTGCTGCGCGGGGCGACGCCGTCGTCCTCGGGCGACGAGACGGACGACTTCCCGGCGTCCGCCGCCTCGGACGGCGACCCGGGCACCCGCTGGTCGTCGCCCGCCGGGCCCTCGGCGTGGTGGCAGGCGGAGCTGCCGCGGCCCACCCGGGTCGGCCGGGTCGAACTGCACTGGCAGGACGCGTACGCCAAGGCCTACCGGGTGCAGGTGTCGGCGGACGGCCGCACCTGGCGCACGGCGGCCACCGTGCGGGACGGCAGGGGCGGCCGGGAGACGGTCCGCTTCGACGCGCCGGACGCGCGTTTCGTACGGGTGCAGGGCGACGAACGGGCGACCCGGTTCGGGTACTCGCTGTGGTCGGTGGAGGCGTACGCGGTGTCCGGGGACGGGGCGGGGCGCGAAGCCGCGCCGGGCGCGCGCGAAGCCGCTCCGGGCGGACATTCGCCCGCGCCTTGAGCATGCGCTCAAAGTCGCTTTGAGCGGGTGCTCAAGGCAGGGCCGCCGGACACGGAAGTGGGGTTGAGCGAGTGCTCAACCCCAGTTCCGGCTGTACGCGGAGACAAAAAATCCCGGTCTCAGGCCGATATGCCGTCGATCCGGGCCAGGGCGTCGTCCGCGCCGAACGGTTGCAGGTAAGGGAGCCATCGCGGATCCCTGTGCCCGGTCCCGATGATGCGCCAGGCCAGACCGGACGGCGGGGCGGGCTGGTGGCGCAGCCGCCAGCCGAGCTCCGGCAGATGTCGGTCCGCCTTGACGTGATTGCAGCGGCGACAGGCCGCCACCACGTTCTCCCAGGCGTGCTGTCCGCCGCGACTGCGCGGAATGACGTGGTCGACGCTGGTTGCGACGCCACCGCAGTACATGCAGCGCCCTCCGTCCCTGGCGAAGAGCGCACGGCGGGTGAGCGGTACGGGACCCCGGTAGGGGACCCTCACGAACCGTTTGAGCCGGACCACGCTGGGAGCGGGGACGACACGGGTCGCACTGTGCAGAAAAGCGCCGGACTCCTCCAGGCAGAGAGCCTTGTTCTCCAGGACGAGGACGAGCGCGCGGCGGAGCGGTACGACGCCGAGGGGCTCGTACGACGCGTTGAGGACCAGGACATGCGGCACGGATGCCTCCTTGTACGCCGGCGGCGCGTGGCTCGCGCCGGGACGATGCAGGAACAGTCTCCCCTCATGCCTGGTCGCGGCGCCACCACGTCCGGGTAACGGGCCGGAAGTGTTTTGCACCACAGCCCGGAACCGGGCCCGGGGGGTGTCACGGACCACAAGGGTCTTCACCTCATGTCAACCGGGCCCCTCCCGTTGCCCCGTTAGTGTGGTGGGTCTGCCACATCGCATGGAGGTGCCCGAGGTGTCCTGGTCCGGCCTACTGGTCGCAGAACCGCCCGCCGATCCCGTCACGTTCGACGAAGCGGCCGAGAAGGCGAGCAACGCCGCGAGCTGGGTGGAGCAGAACTGGTCCACCTGGCTGAGCGTCGGCCTGCGCATCCTGCTGATCATCGTGATCGCCACCGTGCTGCGGTCGGTGATCCGCCGCACGATCACCAAGCTCATAGCGCACATGAACAACAGCGCCCAGGCGGTGGAGGGCACCGCGCTGGGCGGTCTGCTGGTCAACGCGGAGCGGCGGCGGCAGCGCTCCGAGGCGATCGGCTCGGTCCTGCGCTCGGTGGCGTCCTTCCTGATCCTCGGCACGGCCGCGCTGATGGTGCTCGGGGCCCTGAACATCAATCTGGCGCCGCTGCTCGCGAGCGCCGGTGTGGCCGGTGTGGCGCTCGGTTTCGGCGCGCGGAACCTGGTCACCGACTTCCTGTCCGGCGTCTTCATGATCCTGGAGGACCAGTACGGGGTCGGCGACACCATCGACGCGGGCGTCGCCTCCGGCGAGGTCATCGAGGTCGGCCTGCGGGTCACCAAGCTGCGCGGCGACAACGGCGAGATCTGGTACGTCCGCAACGGCGAGGTCAAGCGGATCGGCAACCTCAGCCAGGGCTGGGCGACGGCCGGTGTCGACGTGCAGGTCCGGCCGACGGAGGACCTCGACCGGATCCGCACGGTGCTGTCCGAGGTGGCCGAGGACATGGCGAAGGCGGAGCCGTGGAACGAGCGGCTGTGGGGCCCCGTCGAGGTGCTCGGCCTGGACTCCGTACTGCTCGACTCGATGATCGTGCGGCTGTCGGCGAAGACGATGCCGGGCAAGGCGCTCGGGGTGGAGCGGGAGCTGCGGTGGCGGGTGAAGAAGGCGTTCGACGAGGCGGGCATCCGTATCGTCGGCGGCCCGGTCCCGGTCGCCGAGGAGGAGCCGGTGGACCCCTCGGCGGCGGTCGCCGCACCGTCCGCCCTCGCCAATCCGACCTCCCCCCAGGCCCTGGCCAGCAACCCCATCCCGCCGGCCGGACCCACCCTCTCCAAGCCCTGACCCCGCACCCGGCGGCGCTCCGCCGCCACTCCCCGGCCCCCGCCCCCGCAGGGCGGGCCGCCGACTTCGGTGCCGTCGCCCCTCCCGGGCGGCGGCACCGTCCCGCACCCGGGCCCAGGTAACGCTTTGGTTGCCTCCCCGCCTCCCCCCATTGACGCCCCCTTCACCGGCCCTTACGTTCCTCTCACCGAATAGGAAACTTTCCTAACAGCGTGGTTGGGGAGCGGACAGCCGAGGGGCAGGGGTCGTCGTCATGGTCGCAACGCCGGGTACACCGGGCACGCCGAGCGTGCTGCGGGCGATGAACGACCGGGCCGCGCTCGACCTCCTGCTGGCGCACGGTCCGCTCTCCCGCACCCGGATCGGGAAGCTGACCGGGCTGTCCAAGCCGACCGCCTCCCAGCTCCTGGCCCGCCTCGAAGCGGCCGGGCTCGTCGTCGCGACCGGCACCACCGAGGGCCGCCCGGGACCCAACGCGCAGCTGTACGCGGTCAACGCGGGCGCCGCCCACGTCGCCGCCCTCGACGTGACCCCGGCCCGGATCCGCGCCGCCGTCGCCGACCTGACGGGCGAGACCGTCGGCGGCTTCGAGCTGGCCACGCCGGGCAGGCACCACCCCGACGTCGTGGGCCAGGTGACCAAGGCACTGGACGGGGCCGTCAAGGACGCCTCACTGGTGCGCGGCGATCTGCACCGCGTGGTGATCGGCACGCCCGGCGCCTTCGACCCGAACACCGGTCGGCTGCGGTACGCCTCGCACCTGCCGGGCTGGCACTCCCCCACGCTGCTCGACGAACTGGCCGCGGTGCTGCCGATGCCGGTGGAGTACGAGAACGACGTGAACCTGGTCGCGGTCGCCGAGCAGCGGCTCGGTGCGGCCCGCGGCCACGAGAACTTCGTCCTGCTGTGGGCCGAGACCGGTCTGGGTGCCGCCCTGGTGCTCGGCGGGCGGCTGCACCGGGGCTGGACCGGCGGCGCGGGCGAGGTGGGCTTCCTGCCGGTGCCGGGCACCCCGCTGATCCGCAACGTGGCGCAGGCGAACTCGGGCGGTTTCCAGGAGCTGGCGGGCGCCCTCGCGGTGCCCCGGATCGCGAAACGGCTCGGCGTGGACACCCCGGAGAAACCGGCCGTCGAGGTGGCCTCGGGGCTGCTGGCGCGGGCGGCGGCGGGCGAACCCGAACTGGAGGGCCTGCTGCCGGAGTACGCGCAGCGGCTGGCGACCGGACTGGCGTCGGTGGTGGCCGTGCTCGACCCCGAACTGATCGTGCTGTCCGGGGCGCTGTTCCCGGCCGGCGGGGAAGTGCTGCGGGCGCGCCTCCAGGCGGAGCTGGCCGAACTGGCCGCACCCCGCCCCCGTCTCGTCATCGGCGAGGTCCAGCAGTCCCCCGTGCTGACCGGTGCGCTGCACAGCGCCCTCGGAGCCACCCGCGACGAGGTCTTCGACACCTCGTCCCGCTAGACCCCTTCGTCCTCGCCCCTCGTCACCCCCCGTCACAGCCCCCGTCCTGCCCCAGGGAGTTCCGTCATGCGCAGAAACCTTCGTCTGTCCGCAGCCGTCGTCGCGGTCGCCGCGATCTCGGTCGTCGCCACCGCCTGTACCGGCTCCGCCGGGAACACCGCGAAGGACGACCCGAACGCCAACACCACGATCAACTTCTGGCACGGCTGGAACACCCCCAACGAGGTCAAGGCGATCCAGGAGAACGTCGCCCGCTTCGAGAAGGCCCACCCGAACATCAAGGTGAACGTCGTCGGCAACATCAACGACGACAAGCTCAACCAGTCGCTGCGCACGAAGAGTTCCAAGGGCCCGGACGTGGTGTCGTCGTTCACCACGTCGAACATCGGCAAGTTCTGTTCCTCGGGCGCCTTCGCGGATCTGAAGCCGTTCATCGACAAGTCGAAGCTGGATCTGGAGAAGACCTTCCCGAAGGTCATGCTCGACTACACCCAGTTCGAGGGGAAGCGCTGCGCACTGCCGCTCCTGGCGGACGCCTACGGCCTCTACTACAACAAGGACGCCTTCGCGAAGGCCGGCATCAAGAAGGCCCCCGAGACGTACTCGGAGCTGCTGGAGACCGCGAAGAAGCTGACGAAGAGCAAGGGCGACGGCTACGAGCAGCTGGGCTTCATGCCGGCCTTCCACGGCTACGAGACGACCACGGAGCACTACCTGGGCAGCTGGGGCCCGGAGTACTTCGACAAGGACGGCAAGTCCAACGTCGCCAAGGACCCGGCGTTCGCGGACATGTTCACCACGCAGAAGAAGCTGGTCGACGAACTCGGCGGGCTGCAGAAGCTGGAGAAGTACCGCAACACCTTCGGTGACGAGTTCAGCTCCAAGCACCCCTTCCACACCGGCCAGGTCGCCATGCAGATGGACGGCGAGTGGCGGCTGGGGATGGCGAAGGACGCCAAGGTGCCGTTCGAGATCGGTGTCGCGCCGATGCCCGTCCCGGACAACCAGAAGGACACGTACGGCAAGGGCTACCTGTCCGGCACGGTGATGGGCATCGCCCCGCAGAGCGAGAAGCAGAACGCCGCGTGGGAGCTCATCAAGTTCATGACGACCGACACCAAGGCGGTCGTGGAGTTCTCCAACGCGATCCACAACGTGCCCTCGACGTTCGAGGCGCTGAAGTCGCCGGAGCTGAAGAACGACCCGGCGTTCAAGACGTTCATCGACATCGCCCAGCACCCGAAGTCCAACACCGCCGCGGGCGCGGTCAACGGCGCCACCTACCTCAACACCATCCAGGACTTCGGCTACCTGTACGAGAAGGGCACCGAGAAGGACCTGAAGGCGGGCCTCGACAAGCTGGCGAAGCAGATCGACACCGACATCGCGAAGGCGAAGTAGCCCTCCCATGACCACGCACACGCTCCGTACGAAGCGCCGCGCGTCGGCGCTTCGTACGGCGGCCTTCATGTCGCCCTGGCTGATCGGGTTCGCGGTCTTCTTCGCCTACCCGCTCGTGTCGACCGTGTACTTCTCCTTCATGAAGTACGACGGCTTCGGCGCGCCGACGTTCAACGGCTTCGACAACTGGGCCTATGTCTTCGAGGCCTATCCGAACTTCTGGCCCGCGATGCGCAACACGCTGTGGCTGGTCGTCGTCATGGTGATCTGCCGGGTCGTCTTCGGTCTGGGGATCGGCCTGCTGATCACCAAGATCAAGACGGGTACGGGGATCTTCCGCACCCTGTTCTACCTGCCCTATCTGGCCCCGCCGGTCGCGGCGACGCTCAGTTTCGTCTTCCTGCTGAACCCGGGCACGGGTCCGGTCAACGAGATCCTGGACTCCCTCGGGCTGCCCACCCCCGACTGGTTCACCGACCCGGCCTTCTCCAAGCCGGCGCTCACCATCCTCGCGGTGTGGGGCATCGGGGACCTGATGGTCATCTTCATGGCCGCACTGCTCGACGTGCCCAAGGAGCAGTACGAGGCCGCGGAGCTGGACGGCGCTTCGTCCTGGCAGCGGTTCCGGTTCGTGACGCTGCCGAACATCTCGCCCATCGTGATGTTCGCGGTGGTCACCGGTGTCATCCAGGCGATGCAGTACTACACCCAGCCCTTCGTGGCGGGGAAGGTCGCCTCCGGCATCATCGGCAACTCGGGCCAGCAGTTCGAGCCCGGCTTCCCCGAGAAGTCGACCCTGACCCTCCCGCAGCTCGTCTACAACCTCGGCTTCCAGCGCTTCGACTACGGCGCCGCCGCGGTCACCGCGCTCGTCCTGTTCGTCCTGGCGATGGCCTTCACGGCCCTGCTGATGCGACGTCGCGGCGGTCTTCTCCAGGCAGGTGACTGACTCCCATGTCCACCCAGACACTTGAGCGTCCGCTCGACACGGACTCCCCCGCCCCCACGGCGGCCCGTCGCACGGCCCGCCGCAAGGCGCTGCTGCACTGGATCGCGGTGCACTCGCTGGGGGTCGCGGCGGCCCTGTTCTTCGTGCTGCCGTTCCTCTTCCTGTTCTTCACCTCGGTGATGAGCGACCAGCAGGCGCTGACCAGCGACCTGGTGCCGCACACCTGGGAGTGGGGCAACTACGTCAAGGTCTTCGAGACGCCCGGCTTCCTCACCTGGTGGAAGAACAGCCTGCTGTACGCGGGCCTGGGCACCGCCCTCACGGTGGTCTCGTCGGTCCCCGTCGCCTACGCGCTCGCCAAGTTCCGCTTCCGCGGCCGCAACCTCTCGCTGCTGCTGGTGATCTCGATGATGATGCTGCCGCAGCAGGTCATCATCATCCCGATGTACCTGTTCTGGTCGAAGCAGCTGGACCTCACCGGCACCCTGTGGCCGATGATCATTCCGCTGGCGTTCGGCGACGCGTTCTCCATCTTCCTGCTGCGGCAGTTCCTGCTGACCATCCCCAACGAGTACCTGGACGCGGCGAAGGTGGACGGCTGCGGCGAGTTCCGCACGCTGATCAGGGTCGTGCTGCCGATGGCCAAGCCCGGCATCGCGGCAATCGCCCTCTTCCAGTTCTTCGCCCTGTGGAACGACTACTTCGGCCCGCAGATCTACGCCTCGGAGAACCCGGCCGCGTGGACGCTGAGTTACGGCCTGGAGTCCTTCAAGGGCGCCCACCAGACCAATTGGAATCTGACCATGGCCGCGACCGTACTGGTCATGGCCCCTGTGATCCTCGTCTTCTTCTTCGCCCAGAAGGCGTTCGTCGAGGGTGTCACGCTGACCGGAGTGAAGGGCTAGGTCTCAACACATGAAACTCGCCGTAGTCGGTGGAGGATCCACCTACACCCCCGAGCTGATCGACGGCTTCGCCCGGCTGCGGGACACGCTCCCGATCAGCGAACTGGTGCTGATCGACCCGGCGGCCGACCGTCTCGACCTGGTCGGCGGGCTCGCCCGGCGGATCTTCGCCAAGCAGGGCCACCCGGGCACGATCACCACCACCGCCGACCTCGACGCGGGTGTGGCCGGCGCCGACGCGGTGCTGCTCCAGCTCCGGGTGGGCGGCCAGGCGGCCCGCAACGAGGACGAGACGTGGCCGCTGGAGTGCGGCTGCGTCGGCCAGGAGACGACGGGCGCGGGCGGTCTCGCCAAGGCGCTGCGCACCGTCCCGGTCGTCCTGGACATCGCCGAACGGGTCCGCCGCACCAACCCGGACGCGTGGATCATCGACTTCACCAACCCGGTGGGCATCGTCACCCGGGCCCTGCTGAAGGCCGGCCACAAGGCGGTCGGCCTGTGCAACGTGGCGATCGGCTTCCAGCGGAAGTTCGCCGCGCTGCTCGACGTCGCCCCCTCCGAGGTCCACCTGGACCACGTGGGCCTCAACCACCTCACCTGGGAGCTGGGGGTGCGGCTCGGCGGCCCGAAGGGCGAGAACCTGCTGCCCGCGCTGCTGGCCGAGCACGGCGACGCCGTCGCCGCCGACCTGCGGATGCCGCGCGCCGTCGTGGACCGGCTCGGCGTCGTCCCCTCGTACTACCTGCGCTACTTCTACCTGCACGACGAGGTCGTGCGGGAGCTCGGCAGCAAGCCGTCGCGGGCCGCGGAGGTCGCCGCGATGGAGAAGGAACTGCTGGCGATGTACGGCGACCCGGCGCTGGACGAGAAGCCGGCGCTGCTGGCCAAGCGCGGCGGCGCCTTCTACTCGGAGGCGGCCGTGGACCTGGCCTCCGGGCTGCTCGGCGGCGGTGGTTCGCCGGTGCAGGTCGTCAACACGTTCAACAACGGAACGCTGCCCTTCCTCCCCGACGACGCGGTGATCGAGACGCAGGCGCGGATCGACGCGAGCGGCGCCACGCCGCTCGAAGTACCGGCGCTGGACCCGATGTACACGGGTCTGATCTCCCACGTCACGGCGTACGAGAACCTCGCGCTGGAGGCCGCCCTGCACGGCGGTCGCGAGCGGGTCTTCAAGGCGCTGCTCGCCCACCCCCTGGTCGGCCAGTTCGAGTACGCGGAAGCCCTCACGGACAAGCTGATCGCGCACAACCGGGAGCACCTGGCGTGGGCGTGAGCACTTCCCCGGGCGGTTTCGAGGCGGGCAGCGTCCTCGCGATCGACGCGGGCAACAGCAAGACGGACGTCGCGGTGATCGGTGCGGACGGCACCGTCCTGGGCGCCGGCCGGGGCGGCGGTTTCCAGCCGCCCCTGGTGGGTGTGCAGGTGGCCGTGGACATCCTGGCGGACGCGGTGGCGCGGGCGACGACGGCGGCCGGCGTCACCGGTGTCGACCACGTCTCGGCGTGCCTGGCCAACGCGGACCTGCCCGTGGAGGAGGAGGAACTGGCGCGCGCGGTGCAGGCCCGCGGCTGGGGCCAAACCACCGAGGTCCGCAACGACACCTTCGCGATCCTGCGGGCGGGGGTGGACGAGCCGCGCGGCGTCGCGGTGGTGTGCGGGGCGGGCATCAACTGCGTCGGCATGCTCCCCGACGGGCGCACCGCACGGTTCCCGGCCATCGGCAAGATCTCCGGCGACTGGGGCGGTGGCGGGGGCCTGGCGGAGGAGGCGCTGTGGTTCGCCGCCCGCGCCGAGGACGGCCGGGGTGCCGACACCGACCTCGCGCGCGTGCTTCCGGCGCACTTCGGGGTGGCTTCGATGTACGCGCTGATCGAGGCGCTGCACCTGGGCCGCATCCCGGTGGTGCGTCAGCACGAGGTGGCGCCGCTGGTGTTCGAGGTGAGTGCGGGCGGCGACGCCGTGGCGCGCTCGCTGGTGCACCGGCTGGCGGACGAGGTCGTCGTCATGTCCTCGGTGGCGCTGGGGCGGCTGGGCCTGCTGGAGGAGGAGGCACCGGTGCTGCTCGGCGGCAGTGTGCTGGCCGCCCGGCACCCGGAGCTGAACGACCGGATCGCGGCGCTGCTCGCCGAGCGGGCACCGAAGGCGGCGGCGCGGGTCGTCACGGCGGCGCCGGTGCTGGGTTCGGCGCTGCTGGGCCTCGACCGGGTCGGGGCGCCCGCCGCGGCGCACCGCAGGCTGCGCGCGCACTACGCCTGAGCCCCGCGCGGCGCCGCCCCCCGTTCGGCCGGGGGCCGCGCCGCGCGCACGCGTGCCGTGGCCGGTCCGTTCCCGGGCGGGGGCGGACCGGCCCGCGATCTCCCGACTCTCCGCACGCCCGGACCCCATGGCCCCGGGCCCCTCGCCCGCATAGGATCGGCCACGAAGTGGCATGTCCCTGGCGCGATTTGGTCAACGACCGGTCCCCGGTCGGTCACCGTTCCGGTCGTGAGCCGACCGGTGCGCTGATCGTCCCCGGGGTTCCGTACGGGAACCAAACGGATCTCTCCGACGTATTCATGGGAAGGGGAGCCCGCCCAGGGACGGGCCAGCAGTCCACGACCGAGGGGGAGGTCACGTGGCACACCCGCCGATGAGCGGCCCAGGGGGGACCGCGGTGGCACCCGCGCCCGCGGCACCGCCCGCACCGGCGCCCACGGGTGCCGGGCCCACGGGTGCGGGGCCCCGGCCGCCCGCGCGCCGCAGCGCCTGGTCCGAGGGCGTGGACCGGGTACGGGCGGCCGCGACGACCGAGCCGGGGCGGCTGCGGATCATCGGGGCCGTACTGGCTCTGCTGGTCGTCGCGTTCGGCGCGGCGACCGCCTGGCAGGTCTCCGGCCGGGCGGCGGCAGCCGACGACGTGGTGACGCGCAGCCAGCCGCTGTCCGCCGACGCCGCGAGCATCTACCGCTCCCTCGCCGACGCCGACACCTCCGCCGCCAGCGGCTTCCTCGCCGGCGCGCAGGAGCCGCGTTCGGTGACGGAGAAGTACGAGAAGGACATCTCCGAGGCGTCCCGGCTGCTGGTCAAGGCCGCTGCCAACACGGACGGTTCGAGCACCTCGGGCCAGGAGATAACCAAGCTCAACCAGCAGCTCCCCCGGTACACGGGCCTCATCGAGCGGGCCCGCGCCAACAACCGGCAGGGCCTCCCGCTCGGCGGCGCCTACCTGCGCTACGCCAACGAGCAGATGACCACCCAGCTGCTGCCCGCCGCGAAGAACCTGTACGACGAGGAGACCCGGCGGCTCTACCGCGACTACGACGAGGCACGCACCTGGCCGTACGTGGCGCTGGGGCTGGGCGTGGTGGCGCTCGGCGCGCTCGGCTGGGCGCAGCACCGCAACTACCGCCGCACGAACCGGGTGTTCAACCAGGGCCTGCTGGCCGCGACCGTCGCGTCCGCCGCGGTGGTGCTGTGGCTGACGGTCGGGCACGCGGTCGCCGCCTCCGGGCTCGCCGACTCCAGGGCGCACGGACAGGAGTCGCTGAAGGTCCTCAACGACGCCCGGATCAGCTCGTTGCAGGCCCGCGCCAACGAGAACCTGACGCTGGTGTCCCGGGGCGCGGTCACCACCGCCGACAACAAGGACAAGTACGACACCGACTACACCGCCAACATGGCCGATCTGGTGGGCCGGCTCGGTGACGCGGGGCGGCTCGCGGACGACAGCGGGGGCAGCGACCCGGTGAAGCAGGCCACCGCGAGCGTCACGCAGTGGAAGGAGCGGCACGCCGCCGCGCGCGCCGCCGACGACCTCGGCGACTACGACGAGGCACGCGACAAGGTGATCGGGGAGAAGACCTCCACCGGTGAGTCGTTCACCGAGGTGGACAACGCCCTGGAGAAGGCGCTCGGCTGGGAGCAGCGGGAGTTCACCGAGGCGGCCGAGGGCGGGCGCAGCGCGCTGGCCGGGCTGGCCGTCGGGGCTGCCGTGCTGGCCGTGCTCGGCGCCGCTGCCGCCGTGCTCGGCATGGGCCGCCGGCTCGCGGAGTACCGGTGAGTGCGGCGCGGGACGTGCGGGGCGCTCCGGAGGGCCGGGGCGCGCAGGACACTGGGGAGCGGGCTGCCGGAGGGAGTGCGATGAACAGGCGCGGGGCGAGGAGGAGCGGTTCGGCCCGGACCCTGCGGGGCGGCTGGCGGTCCGGTCTGCTCGCGCTGGGCGCCGCCTGCGCGCTGACGGCGGGCGTCGCGGTGCTGCCGCTGCCGGACGGTGCGGGCGGCGGCGCGGACGCGGTGTCCCCGGCGGGCGGCGGCATCACCGCGGCGCGGCCGGCCAAGGCGGAGGACTGCAAGGACCCCGAGGCCAGCCTGCGTCCGGGGCTGCCGGAAGGGGCCGCGATCAAGAAGATCAAGGAGCGCGGCAAGCTCGTCGCGGGCGTCGACCAGAACAGTTTCCGCTGGGGCTACCGCAATCCGGCCACCGGTGACCTCGAAGGCTTCGACATCGACATCGTCAAGGCGATCGCCACCGAGCTGTTCGGCACCGACAAGGACCGGGTGATCTACCGGGCGATCCCGACCAGTCAGCGGGTGCCGCTGCTGAAGGCCGGGAAGATCGACGTCGTGGCGCGCACGATGACGGTCAACTGCTCCCGGATCAAGGACGTCTCGTTCTCCCGCGCCTACTTCCAGGCGGGGCAGCAGGTGCTGGCCCCGGAGGACTCCGGCATCACCGGGTACGACGGCTCGCTCCGCGGCAAGCGGGTGTGCACCGCCAAGGGCTCCACCGCGTACGACGCGATGAAGAAGGAGGCGCACGGCGCGGTCTTCGACCGGCCGGAGTACATCGTGCCCAACCAGCTGGACTGCCTGGTGCGGCTCCAGCTCGGCAGGGTCGACGCGGTCGTCACGGACAACGCGCTGGCCGCCAGCCAGGCGGCGCAGGACCCGGCGATCAAGCTGATGGGCGACCCGTTCACCCAGGAGTACTACGGCGTGGCGACGAACAAGGAGAGCACCGACCTGGTCAGCCTGATCAACAAGGTGCTGAACACGTACAGCACGGCGAAGGCCGCCAACGGGAAGACCGCCTGGGTGAACTCCTACGAGCGCTGGCTGAAGGCGGACCTGCCGGGCCTCACCGGCCCGCCGGACCCGAAGTTCCTCGACTGACGCGGCCGGCGGCGGCCCGAGGGCCGCTCCGGCCGGCGGCGCGGCGGGCCGCCGGGCCACCACCACCCATGTACCGACAGCAGTGCACGACAGAAGCGGAGAGGTGATCGATGGGCGTCGCGGGATCCTCCTCCGGCCCGGCGGGGAGCCCTCCCGGACCGGTCCTGGACCGGGACCGGGCGGACCGCGCGCTGGCGCGGCTCGGCGCGGAGCACGAGGCGATAGAGACCTCGCTGCTCGCCCTCCAGGACCACGCCGGACGGCGGCTCCTGGAGGGCGCCGAGCTGACCGGCGTCACCAAGGACAGATGGGCCTCGGCGGAGCAGTCGATCGCCCTGCTGTGGACGTACTTCGACGCGTACACGGCGGCCGTCGAGGGGGCCCGGGAGGTGCGCGCCCGGCGGCGCTGGCCCAGCCGGGAGGACCTGGCGGAGCTCACCGAGGTGCTCCAGGGCGACGGCATCACGGTGTCCGGCGGCGCCCACGCGCACGGGATGCCCGCGTCGCTGACCGGGCCGGCCAAGCTGTCCGAGCACTTCTCGCTGGCCGAGCTGGTCACCCGGATGAACGAGCTGTACGCGGCCTCCCTGGACACGGTGGTCACCGCCGACGCGGTGTGGTCGGCGCTGCCCGCCCGGATAGACCTGCTCGCCGCCGAGCTGCACCGCACCCGCTCGCTCGCCCACTCGGTGGGGGTGCGGCCGGGCGACCATCCGGCGGGCGACGACCTGGAGTCGATCACCCAGGAGCTGGCGACGCTGCGCGCCCAGGTGGTGTCGGACCCGCTGGCCTTCTGGCGGTCCGCGCCCGGGAGTTCGGCGCCCGGCGGCGGCCGGCCGGACACCGGGCGCTACGACCGGGCGGCGCGCGCCCTGGAGGACGTGCGCCGCGAGATCGACGCCGTGCTGACCGTGCGGCAGGACGCCGAGCAGCGGCTGGTGAAGCTGCGCGACGTGCTGTCCCGGGCGGACCGCACCCTGACCGAGGCGAGATCGGCGCGCACCGAGGTGCTCGCGAAGATCGCCGGTTCGTCGGTGCCCGCGGTGAGCGGGCCGCCGACCGCGCTCCAGGAGCTGCTGGCCGCGGCGGCCGACCACCGCAGGCACGCCCGCTGGCACCGGCTGTCGCCGCTGCTGGAGTCGCTGGAGCGGGACGCGGAGGACGAACTGCTGCGCGCCCGCGACTCGTTGAGCGCGGTCACCGCCCCGCTGGCGGTGCGGGCGGAGCTGCGCGGCAGGCTGGACGCGTACAAGGCGAAGGTGGCCCGGCACGGCATGGCGGAGGACCCGCAGCTCGTCGAGCGGTACGACGTCGCGCGCCGGATGCTGTGGAGCGCGCCGTGCGACCTGCGCGCCGCCGAACAGGCGGTGCTGCGCTACCAGGAGACCGCCCGGGACGTCCTGACGCCACGCCCCGAGGGGCCCAACGACCGCATCAACGGGGGTAATCCATGAGCACCACCTGTCAGCGCCCCGGTTGCGGGGGCTCCTACGAGGACATGGGCGGCGGGGAGATGTACTGCGACACCTGCGGGCTCGCCCCCGTGGTGTCGCGGAACGGCGTGATCGCCGCGACCGCGACCGGGGTCACCGGAGGCGGCAGGGCGTCCTCCCGCGGGTCCGGCAGCAGTTCCCTGCGCAGCAGTTCGCGGGCCTCCTCGCAGGCGTCCCGGTCCTCGCGCTCCTCCACCTCCCGCCGCTCGGTGTCGGGCCGGCTCTCGCGGGCGCTGTCGGGGGCGACGACCTCGCGCTCGGTGTCGGTGCGCTCCTCGGGGAAGTCGACGGCCGCCTCCGGGCGCAACCGGCTCGGCGCGGGTCTGGTCACGGTGCCCGAGGTGCCGCGCCCCGACCCGCGTACGGCGATCATGGAGAATCCCGAGGTTCCCGAGCGGAAGCGATTCTGCTCGCGTTCGGAGTGCGGGGCCCCGGTGGGCCGTACGCGCGGTGAGCGGATCGGGCGCACCGAGGGCTTCTGCACCAAGTGCGGCAATCCGTACTCCTTCGTGCCGAAGCTGGGCGCGGGCGACGTGGTGCACGGCCAGTACGAGGTGGTCGGCTGTCTGGCGCACGGCGGTCTGGGCTGGGTCTACCTCGCCGTCGACAAGGCGGTCTCGGACCGCTGGGTGGTCCTCAAGGGCCTGCTGGACACCGGTGACCAGGACGCGATGGCCGCCGCGATCTCCGAGCGCCGCTTCCTGGCCGAGATCGAGCACTCCAACATCGTGCGGATCTACAACTTCGTCGAGCACCTGGACACCCGTACCGGCTCCATGGACGGCTACATCGTCATGGAGTACGTGGGCGGCAAGTCGCTCAAGGAGATCGCCAACGAGCGCCGCGACACCGGCGGCAAGCGCGACCCGCTGCCGGTCGAGCAGGCCTGCGCGTACGGCATCGAGGCGCTGGAGGCGCTGGGGCACCTGCACAGCCGCAACCTGCTGTACTGCGACTTCAAGGTCGACAACGCGATCCAGCAGCAGGACCAGCTGAAGCTGATCGACATGGGCGCGGTCCGGCGGATGGACGACGACGAGTCGGCCATCTACGGCACGGTCGGCTACCAGGCCCCCGAGGTCGCGGAGGTCGGCCCCTCGGTGGCCTCCGACCTGTACACGGTGGCGCGCACCCTGGCCGTGCTCACCTTCGACTTCCAGGGCTACACGAACGTCTTCGTGGACTCCCTCCCGGATCCGGACAACATTCCGGTCTTCCAGAAGTACGAGTCCTTCTACCGCCTTCTGGTGCGGGCGACGGACCCGGACCCGGCCCGCCGGTTCGCGTCCGCCTCCGAGATGGCGGACCAGCTGACGGGGGTGCTGCGGGAGGTCGTGGCGCTGCAGACGGGGCGGCCCAGGCCGTCGCTGTCGACGCTGTTCGGCCCGGAGCTGCGGGTCACGGACACCGGCCTGTTCGCCGAACTGACGGGTTCGGTGTCCCAGTTGGGGTTCCGGGCGCTGCCCGAGCCGCGCCGTGAGCGGCGGCGGAACGGGGCGACGGCTCCGCGCATCCCCGCGCAGGCCGCGGCCCCCGGACAGGCCCCGGCTCCGGGCGGGGCCGTGGCCGGGCCTCCCGCGCACGCGCCGCAGGGCGCCCCGCATCCCGCACCCGGTCAGCCCGCGCCCGGTCAGCCAGGTCTGCCCGCCCCGCCCGGTGTCTCCCCCGCCGCCTCCGCCCTCGCGTACGCCCCCACCCAGGGCGGGCTCCAGGTCCCGGCGGCCCCGGGCGGTGCGCCGGTCGCCGGACCCGTGCCGCCCTCGGTGGCGCCGGAGAACGCGGCGTACCTGCGCGCCCTGGAGGCCCGGACCACCGCGCTCGCCCTGCCGGTCCCCCGGGTCGACCCGAACGACCCGAACGCGGGCTTCCTCGCCGGTCTGATGGCCTCCGCGCCCGCCGAGCTGATCGGCGCCCTGCGCGCGGCGCCCGCCGACTCGGTGGAGCGGCGGCTGCGCGAGCTGCGGGCCCTGCTGGAGATGAGCGAGGCGGCCGGGGCCGCGCAGACCCTGGCCGAGCTGGAGGCCGCGTACCCGGACGACTGGCGGGTGGTCTGGTACCGGGGCATCGCCTCGCTGGCCGCGGGCGACAACGAGACCGCGGCGCTGTCCTTCGACGCGATCTACGACGCGTTCCCCGGCGAGGCCGCCCCCAAGCTGGCCCTCGCGGTGTGCGCGGAGGTGCTCGGCCAGCTGGACAACGCGGCCGAGTACTACCGCCTGGTGTGGACGACCGACCCGTCCTACGTCAGCGCCGCCTTCGGGCTCTCCCGCGTCCAGCTCGCGGCGGGCGACCGGCCGGGCGCGGTGCGGACGCTGGAGTCGGTGCCGGAGGCGTCGATCCACTACACGGCGGCACGCGTCGCCGCCGTACGGGCGAGGCTGCGGCGGCGCGCCGCGGCGGACCCGCTGATCGACGATCTACTGGCGTCCGCGGCGCAGGTGGAGGCCCTCCAGGGCTTCGGTCTGGACGCCGTCCGCCGTGAGCAGCTGGCCACCGAGGTGCTGGGTACCGCACTGGACTGGGTACTCTCCGGTGGGCACGGGGCCCGCCCCGTGCAGACCGCGCTGCTCGGCAGCCCGCTGGACGAGCGGGGCCTGCGCTTCGGGCTGGAACGCTCGTACCGGGTGCTCGCACGGCTCGCGCAGCGCGGCGACGAGAGGATCGAACTGGTGGAGCGGGCCAACCGCCTCCGCCCCCGGACTTGGGTGTGATGATGTCGCAGACGCACCAGCTGTCGGCCTGCCCCGGCTGCGAGGAGCCGCTGGAATCGGGCGACTCGTTCTGTGAGGTGTGCGGGTACGACCTGACGGCCGTGCCCGAGCCCCCAAACGACCGCCCCACGGTCGCGATCGGGACGAACCCGCCCGGAGAGGCTCCGGTCAACGGGCAGTCCACCGGCAGACCGACCCCGGAGTCCTCGGCGCCCGGCTTCGGCGACGACGCGGAGCGGGCGGCCGATCCGCGCACCCCGGCCGGGCACGGCGCGGACGGCACGGACGACTACGACGGCGGCGAGGACACCGCGGACCTGCCGGTCGTGCAGCGGCCCACCGTCGACGACTACCCGCTGGCCGCCCCGGCGGCCGAGCAGCCGCAGCAGGTGTGCGTGGCCTGCCGGGCCGGCCGGATCGACACCGACGGCTACTGCGAGAACTGCGGCCACGCCCAGCCCCGCGAGCGCGACCACCAGGAGCGCGAGCTGGGCACGGTGGCCGCGGTGAGCGACCGCGGGCTGCGCCACCACCGCAACGAGGACGCGTTCGCGATCTCCGAGGCGACGCTGCCCGGCGGTGCGACGGCGACGATCGCCGTGGTGTGCGACGGGGTGTCGTCCGCGACCCGCCCCGACGAGGCCTCGGCCGCCGCCGCGGCAGCCGCCAACGCCCTGCTCCAGGAGTCCCTGCCGCAGGGCACCCACCCGCAGCAGGCCCTGCACGAGGCGATCCTGGCCGCCGCGGAGGCGGTCAACGTACTGGCCGCCGACCAGTCGGCGGCCGTGGAGCACGACCCGCACCGCCACCAGAACGCCCCGGCCTGCACGCTGGTGTCCTCGATCGTCGCGGACGGCCTGCTGGTCGTCGGCTGGATCGGCGACAGCCGCGTCTACTGGGTGCCGGACGACCGCTCCGCCCCGCCGGCCCGGCTCACCGAGGACGACTCGTGGGCGGCGCAGATGGTCGCCGCAGGCCTGATGGGCGAGGCCGAGGCGTACGCCGACGACCGGGCGCACGCGATCACCGGGTGGCTGGGCGCGGACGCGTACGAGATCGACCCGCACACCGCGTCCTTCAAGCCGGACCGCCCGGGTGTGGTCGTCGTCTGCACGGACGGTCTGTGGAACTACGCCGAGGCGGCGCAGGAAATGGCGCAGGCCATTCCGGCCGACGCGGCGGCGCGCCCGCTGCACAGTGCGCAGGTACTGGTGGGGCACGCCCTCGACGGGGGCGGCCACGACAACGTAACAGTGGCGGTGCTGCCGTTCCCGATGCTGCCGCAAGGGGCAGGATCCGCCTACGCAAACGGCACCGCGCAGCGCTAGTCCGGGCTCGTCAGCAGTACACCAGAAGCAGGTCGAAACCACGTCTCGCACTGTCCGCAGGTCTCGCTAGGAGCCGATTCGATGGCCAATTTCTCCAAGTCCAACGTGCCGCAGTTCTCCGTCGACGTGTACCAGAACGAGTTCCTGCCGGAAGGCGGCCGTGAGGTCAACGCGATCGTGACGGTCACCTCGACCGGCGGGGGCACCAGCGGGGGCGCCCCGGCGGGGGCCACCGCGTCGCCCGCCCAGATACCCGGTGAGGGTCCGGCGGCGGCCGTGGTGATCATGGTCGACTGTTCGGGCTCGATGGACTATCCGCCGACCAAGATGCGCGGTGCCCGCGACGCCACGGCCGCGGCGATCGACGCGCTGCGCGACGGGGTGGAGTTCGCCGTGGTGGGCGGCACCCACCTGGCCAAGCAGGTCTACCCCGGGCAGGACCGGCTGGCGACCGCGAGCGCCGAGACCCGGGCGCAGGCCAGGAACGCGCTGCGTTCACTGAGCGCGGGCGGCGGCACCGCGATCGGAACCTGGCTGAAAATGACCGACCGGCTGCTGGCCACCTCCGACGCCCCGATCCGGCACGGCATCCTGCTCACCGACGGCCGCAACGAGCACGAGTCCCCGAAGGACCTGGCCGCCGCCCTGGAGGCGTCGGCGGGCCGCTTCACCTGCGACGCGCGCGGTGTCGGCACGGACTGGGAGGTGAAGGAAGTCACGGGCATCGCCTCCGCGCTGCTGGGCACCGCCGACATCGTCGCGGACCCGGCCGGCCTCGCGGCCGACTTCACCCAGATGATGGAGAACGCGATGGGCAAGGAGGTCGCGGATGTGAATCTGCGGCTGTGGACGCCCGTCGGGGTCGAGATCAAATTCGTCAAGCAGGTCGCCCCGACCGTCGAGGAGCTCACCTCGCGGCGCACCGGGGCCGGACCCCGCGCGGGCGACTACCCGACGGGTTCCTGGGGCGACGAGTCCCGCGACTACCACGTGTGCGTGACCGTGCCCGAGGCGGGCGTGGGGCAGGAAATGCTGGCGGCCCGGGTCTCGCTGATCCTCCCCGACGCCTCCGGGGGCACCCCGCAGACGCTGTCCCAGGGTCTGGTGCGCGCGGTCTGGACCGACGACATGACTGCTTCGACGTCCATCAATCCGCAGGTCGCCCACTACACGGGACAGGCGGAACTTGCACAAGCAATCCAACAGGGCCTGGATGCGCGGAAGTCGGGCGATTTCGATGGTGCCACGTCCAAACTGGGACGGGCCGTCCAGCTCGCGGCGGCGTCCGGGAACGCGGATACTGCGAAACTGCTTGCGAAGGTGGTGGACGTCGTCGACGAGGCGACGGGTACTGTGCGGCTGAAGGCGAAGGTCGAGGAAGCGGACGAGATGACTCTCGAAACGCGCTCGACCAAGACCGTTCGCGTAAAGAAGTAACCAGGATTTCGACCAGAACAGTCGATCACGAAGAACTGTGTACGGCCTGCGGGCCGGACGAGGAGAGGGGGAAGCGCCGACATGCCGACCTGCCCGAACGGACACCAGTCGGGTTCCGACGACTGGTGCGAGGTCTGCGGCCATCGCATGGCCGGCGCCGTGCCGCCGCCCCCGCCACCGCCGCCGCCCGCCTACGGCTACCCGCAGTCCGACCAGGGCCAGGGCGGGTACGGCGGTGGCCCCGACGCCACCGCCCACGCCGAGCTCTGCCCGCAGTGCCGCACCCCGCGCGAGGCGCTGGCGCCGTTCTGCGAGGAGTGCCGGTGGAACTTCCTCACCAACCAGGCGACGTACGCGCCGCCCGCCCCGCAGCCCGGGTACGGCCAGCAGCAGCGTGACCCGTACGAGTACCAGGGTTCGCGGCCCTCGCAGATGAACCGGCCCGCCGAGCCGTTCCAGCAGCAGGCCCCGTACCAGCAGGAGTACCAGCAGCAGCCGCAGCACGGCGGCGGCAACGGGGGCGACGACGACTGGATGCTGCCGCCGCCCTCGCAGCAGCAGGGCCCGCCCGGCGGGTACCAGCAGCAGGGCCACCAGCAGCAGGGCGGGTTCCCGCAGGGCGGTCCGGGCGGCGGGTACCAGCCCGACTACCCGCAGGGCCCGCAGCCCGGCCACCAGCAGGGCGGCGGCCAGTGGTCCGCGACGGTCGGCCCCGACCGCGACTACTTCATGGCGATGATGCAGCGCAGCGGTCCGGAGGCGGGCGGGCTGAACCTGCCGGCGTACTCCCCCGAGCAGCAGCTCCAGCTCACCGGGAACCAGATCACCATCGGCCGGCGCCGGCACTCCACCGGCGAGTCCCCGGACGTGGACCTCGCGGTGCCGCCGGAGGACCCGGGCGTCTCGCACCAGCACGCGGTGCTGGTGCAGCAGCCGGACGGGACCTGGGCGGTCGTCGACCAGAACTCGACGAACGGCACGACGATCAACGGCGGCGAGGACCCGATCCAGCCGTACGTGCCGGTGCCGCTGCAGGACGGCGACCGGGTGCACGTGGGCGCCTGGACGACGATCACGATCCACCGGAACTGACGGGGCGCGGCTCCCGGCGGAGGCGGGCAGGACCACCCGGTCCCGCCCGCCTCCGCCGTTTCCGGAAGCGCCGTGCCGGGCCCGTGGCCGGGCGGTTCACTCCGCCATGGGCCAGGCGTAGGGGCCCGCCGGGTCGTCCAGCCAGGCCCACTGGCCTGCGCCGCCCACCGTCACCCCGAACCGCTCCCGGCGCGGCCTGCCCTCCAGGTGCCACAGGGCGAGGGCCTCGTGCGGGTCGAGGCTGCTCGCGCTCAGCGTCAGCAGGAAGCGGAACAGGTCGTTCTCCAGCGCGGTCCTGGGCAGCCCGCCGGTGTAGCGGGGAGTGGCCGCCGCCCGGCCGCCCCGCAGCGGCACGAAGTAGGCGGGCGTGGGCAGGAAGCGCCCCTCCGCGTACCCCGCGTCGCGCACCCTGAGCGCGATCAGACCGGTGGACAGCGGTGCCAGGATCCGGGCGCCGGGCCTGCACTGCCGCAGCCACTCCCGGGGCACCGAGGGCACCGTGCAGGTGGCGACGATCCGGTCGAAGGGGCCGCGCCCCGGGCAGCCCCGCGCCCCGTCGCCGACCACAGCGGCGGGCCGGTAGCCGGCCTCCTCCAGGTGCGCCCGCGCCGACTCCACGATCTCCGGGTCCAGGTCGACCGTCGTGACGTTGCGCCCGCCGAGCCGGTGGCTGAGCAGGGCCGCGTTGTAGCCGGTGCCCGCGCCGATCTCCAGGACCCGCTGCCCGTCCCGCACCTCCAGTTCGTCCAGCATCCTGGCCATCAGCGAGGGCTGGCTGCTGGAGGAGAGCAGCGTGCCGTCCTGGACCCGGGTGGCGAGCGCGGTGTCCGCGTACACCCCCCGCAGCCAGCGCCGCCGCCGCTCGGGGTCCGGGTCCTGGGCCCAGAAGCACTCGTAGCCCGCGGGCCCGTGCTGGAACCAGTGCGGTACGAACAGGTGGCGCGGCACCTGTTCGAAGGCCGCCCGCCAGGCCGGGTCCTTGAGAGCTCCGGACGCCGCGACGGTGCGGACCAGTGCGGCCCGCTCACCGGCGTACAGGTCGACGTGCTCCGCGTGTGCGCCCATAGCCCCACTGTGGCGCGCCCACCGGCCCCTTGGCGAGTACGCGTGGAGGAGTCCTAGGCCCTGGGTCCTGGTCCGCCCCGTCTGAGACGATGGAACGGTGAACGAGATTCCGCGGGGAGCGCTTCAGGAGCAGACCTTCTACGAGCAGGTGGGCGGGGAGGCGACCTTCCGGCGCCTGGTGCACCGCTTCTACCAGGGCGTCGCGGAGGACCCGCTGCTGCGGCCGATGTACCCCGAGGAGGACCTCGGTCCGGCCGAGGAGCGCTTCACGCTGTTCCTGATGCAGTACTGGGGCGGACCGCGCACCTACAGCGACGAGCGCGGCCACCCCCGGCTGCGGATGCGGCACGCCCCGTTCCGGGTGGACCGGGCGGCGCACGACGCGTGGCTGAGGCACATGCGGGTGGCGGTCGACGAACTGGGCCTGGACGCGGAGCACGAGCGGCAGTTGTGGAACTACATGACGTATGCCGCCGCCTCGATGGTGAACACCGAGGGCTGAACGCCCGGCCGCGCACCCCTCGGCGCTCCCCTGGTCCGCACGGGGGACGACCGGCGGCCGGGGCCGGAAAGATCTGCTCCGGAGGCAACCCGCGGCGCCGAACTGCCCTCTTGCCGTACGGGGTTGTGCCGTCCCGTCCCGGCAGAACCGGAATCCGGTGATCCAATCCCGGAATTCGGTCACGATCGGATCAAGCCGCGCCCGCAAGCGGTTTCTTTGCGCCCGTACCTCTGAAAGCATCCGAAAGGGCTTTCGGGGTCAATCGGACGCGGAAGGCCCGGGGGCCGGGATCAGGGGGCGGGGACCGCGTGACGGGGTTTGTCTTTCTGCGCGTACGGGCGCACCGGCTGCTGCTGGCCGCGGCCCTCCTCGCGGTCCTGCTCACCACGTCCGTACTGGCGGCGCTGGCCGCCTTCTCCGGTTCCGTCGGGGACGCGGGGCTGCGCCGCTCGCTGGGTTCGCGCGACGCGTCGGCCGCCGCCCTCACCCTCTCCCTCAGCAGTGTGCGCGAGGCGCAGCGGGCCGACGCGGACAAGGTCGTACGGGAGGGCGCGCGGCGCGCCTTCGACGGGCTGCCCACCCGTGTCGTCACCGTCGACCAGTCCGGCCCGTACTCGCTGCCGCGCTCCCTCCAGCCCCCCTCGGCCCGCAAGGGCGAGCCCGACCTGACCCGGTTCGCCGACCTCGACCCGGCCCGGGTGCGGCTGACGGCGGGCGCTCTGCCCAAGCCGGGCGCGAAGGCCCCCGGACCCGGCGACGTCATCGAGGTCGCGCTCCCCGCCAACGCGGCCAAGCGGCTGGGCATCACCCCCGGCCCCACCGTCCTCAAGCTCACCGACCGCCTCTCCGGGCCCGAGCGCAAGGTCCGGGTGACCGGCCTGTACGAGCCCCGGCGGCCGGCCGACCCGTACTGGAAGCTGGAGGAATTGGGCGGGCGCGGCATCCGCACCGCCACCTTCACCAGCTACGGGCCGCTGCTCGTCGACCGCGCGCTGCTGCGGTCCGGGGCGCTCTCGGCGGGCAATGTCTCCTGGCTGGTCACCGCCGACTTCTCGACGGTGACCGCGGCCGGCATCGGCCGGCTGCGCGAGGCCGCGGTGGGCGGCGCCGCGTACCTGAACGGGACGGCCCCCCTCGCGGGCTCGGTGTCGGTCGCCCACGGGCTGCCCCAGGTGCTGGACCAGGCGGAGCGGGCGCTGCTGGTGTCCCGCTCCACCCTCATGATCGTCTCGCTCCAGCTGGTGCTGCTCGCCGCGTACGCGCTGCTGCTGGTCGCCCGGCTGCTGTCCGCCGAGCGGGAGGGCGAGAGCGCGCTGCTGCGGGCCCGCGGCGGCTCGCGGCAACGGGTGATCGCGCTGGCCGCCGTCGAGGCGGGTCTGCTGGCGCTGCCCGCCGCACTGGCCGCGCCGCTGCTCGCGGGGCCGCTGGCCGGGCTGCTGGCGGAGCGGGGTTCGCTCGGGCGGATCGGTCTCTCGCTGGACACCGGGGGGCCGCTGGGGTCGCCGGGGCTCTGGCTGGTCGGGGTGGGCGTCGGGCTCGGCTGCGCGGCGGCCGTGGTCGCCCCGGCGATCACCGCGGGGCGGACCTCGAAGGGGCGTTCCGTACCCCGGCCGCTGAAGGCGGGGGCCGACCTGGCGCTGCTGCTGGTCGCGGGCGTGGCGTACTGGCAGCTGGACCGGCAGACCTCCGGCAGCGGGCCGCTGTCCGGCGGCCGGGGCGGCACGCTGGGCGTGGATCCGCTGCTCGTCGCGGCCCCGGCGCTCGCGCTGCTGGCGGGCACCGTGCTGACGCTGCGGCTGCTGCCGCCGCTCGCCAGGCTCGCGGAGAAACGTGCCGCCAGGGGGCGCGGGCTGCCCGCCGCCCTCGCGGGCTGGCAGCTGAGCCGCCGCCCGATGCGCGGGGCGGGGCCCGTGCTGCTGCTGGTGCTCGCGGTGGCGATGGGCATGCTGGCGATCGGCCAGGGCGCCTCCTGGGACCGTTCGCAGGAGGACCAGGCGGACTTCCGCAGCGGCACCGGGATCCGTGTCCTGGGCGGCTCGGACTCCGACACCGACGCCTCCTTCGCCGCGGTCCCCGGAGTGACGGCCGCCGCCCCCGCGGTGCGCCGCCAGATGACCCTCTCCGACGACCGGTCGGCGACGGTCCTGGCACTGGACACCGCCGCCGCGGCCGACGGACTGCTGCTGCGCGACGACCTCTCCGAGGGCGGCGCCGCCGGCGTCCCCCGGCGGACCGCCGTCCTGCGGGCGCCCGAGGGCGACCGCAACGGCATCCCCCTCCCCCGCGGCGCCGCCACCCTGGACATCTCGCTGGGCCGGGCCGACGGCGCCCGGTCCGCGGTCGGGGCGGCGCTGGTGGTCACCGTGGAGGACAAGTACGGCACGACCCACCGGCTGCCCGTCGGCTCCCTGTCCGCCGACGGCCGCCCGGCCGCGCTCCGCCTGGACCCCGCGGCGGCCCGGGGCGCCGCGCCGCCGCTGCGTCTGACCGCCCTGGAGGCGACGTTCGACCAGCCGCGCGGCAGGAGCGAGGACCACGTCCTGACGCTCCGTTCGGTCCGGGGCGCCGACGGCCGTCCCGTCCCCGCGCCCGAGCGCCTCGTCTGGTCCGGCCACGCGGTCGACGTGCTGCGGGAGAGCATCGGCGAGAGCGACGCCCGGACCCCCCTGCGTCCCGGCGCGGCCCCGGAGGCGCTGATGAGGGTCGCGTACCGGACCGGGGCGAACACCACGCCACCCGAGGAGGAGTGGCTGGGCGTGGCGCACACCTCCGTGCGGATCGCCGCGGGCGGCGCGAAGCGGACTCCGCTGACCGCCCTGGCCACCGACTCGTTCCTGGCCGCCGCCTCGGCGAAGGTCGGCTCGAAGATCGACTTCGATGTGAACGGCACCACCCTCTCCCTGCGCATCGCCGGCTCCCTCCGGCAGCTCCCCACCACCGGCCCCTCCGTGAAGTCCCCCGCCGACCCCGCCGCGGGCGCGGACGGCGGCGCCCTGCTGGTGGATCTGCGCGCGGTCAACCGGGAACTGGCCCGGCAGTCCCTGGTGACCCTGCCGCCCGACGAGTGGTGGCTGGCCACCGCCCCCGGGAGGGCCGCCGAGACGGCCTCGGCGCTGCGCGACCGCCCGGACCTCGACCCCGCGCAGGTGCTCGTCCGGGACGAGACGCTGCGCGAGCTGTACGACGACCCGCTCGGCGCGGGCCCGCAGGCGGCGCTGCTCGCGGTCGCCGTCGTCGCCGTGCTGCTGGCCTCGGTCGGTTTCGCGGTCGGCGCCGCGGGCTCGCTGCGCGAGCGCACCGCGGAGTTCGCGGTGCTCAGGGCGCTGGGCGCGCCGCCGCGGCAGCTGACCCGGCTGATCGCGGCCGAGCAGTCGCTGCTGATCTCTCTCGCGCTGCTCGTGGGGCTCGCCCTGGGCGCCGTGCTGACCAGGGCGGTCGTACCGCTGATCGTGCTGACCGGGCAGGCCACCCAGCCGCTGCCGGGTGTCCTCGTGCAGCTGCCCGCCGGGCAGATCGCCGTGCTGCTGGCCTCGGTCGTCGCCGTACCCCTGCTGGTCGTCCTGGCGCTCGCCCTGCGCCGGGGCGATCCGGCCACCACCCTGCGCGTCCACGGAGGCGGCAACTGATGAGCACCCGCGCTGTCGCCCCCTGGGTCCGCACCCGGCTGCGGACCGCCCCCGGTGCCGCCGGAGCGCTGTTCGCGCTGGTCCTGGTCACCTCGTTCCTGGCCGCCGCGTTCCCGCGCGCCCTGGAGCGGTACGAGGACCAGGGCCTGCGGCACCAGGTCTCCGCGTCCTCCACCTCCCAGCGCATCGTGCAGGTCGGCGCACAGCCCGACCCGGAGGGCGACGTGGTCCGGGAGGTGTCGCCGAGGAGGATGCGGGCCGCCATGGACGCGGTCCTGGGGGCGCCCGCGAAGCCGCTCGTGCCGAAGCCGGGCGACTTCGCGTACGGGGTCCGGGTGCCGAGGCCGCTGGCCGCGACGGACCGGTGGCTGACCTGGCTGGAGAAGGCCACACCGCCCCGGTTCGCGCTGACCGCCCGCTCGGACCTGGCCGCGCACTCCCGGTTCGTGGCGGGCCGGGCGCCCGCGGACGGCGCGGCCAGGCCCGTCCGGGGCGCGGGCCCGGCGGAGACCGTGGCCGTGGAGGCGGCGGTGTCCGCCGTCACCGCACGCACCCTGGGCATCAAGGTCGGTTCGGTGCTGCACCTGGGGGCGGAGAACGTCGGCCGCACCGCGGGCAACTCCGCCGAGGTAGAGGTCGTGGGCATCTTCGAGCCGCACGGCACCGGGGACGGCTACTGGTCCGTCGACCCCGTCCTGCACACGCCCGTCAGGCTGGCCATGGACCGGGAGGAACTGGAGCCGTACTGGTCCTCCACCCTGCTGCTCGCGCCCGGCGAGGCCGCCGCGCTCTTCACCGTCACCCCGGCGCCCGAGATGTACTGGGAGTTCTCCCCGCGCACCGACCACCTGCGGGCCTCGGACGCCGAACCGCTGGCCGCCGCCGTCGCCTCGCTGGAGGGCGGGCCCGCGCTCAGCGCGCTGCGCTCCGGAGTGTCGCCGGGGGCGGCGGTCGTCACCGACCTGGAGAAGGTGGTCGGCGCCCATCTGGCCGCCCGCTCCGCGATCGTCCCGGTCGTCGCGGTGGCCGCGTTCGGCGTGGGTACGGTCGCGGCCGTCGTCCTGCTGATGGCCGGCGGCCTCACCGGGGCCCGCAGACACGCCGAACTGGCTCTCGTACGGGCCAGGGGCGGGTCGGTACGGGGCCTGGCGGGGCGGCTGTGCGCGGAACTCGCGGTGGTGGCGGTGCCCGCCGCGGCACTCGGCGCTCTCGCCGCGTTCCTGCTGCTGCCGGACGCCGCGGCGACGGCCCCGGTGCTGGCGGCGGGCGCCGTGGCGCTCCTCGCGTGCGCGGGGCTGCCGGTGCGCGCCGCGTTCGCCCATCTGCGGCCCCGGGTGCACGGGGAGCGGGCCGACCTCGTCCGGGCGAAGCCCTCCCGGCGCCGCACGGTCCTCGAACTCACCCTGCTCGCCCTGACGGTGGCCGCCGTCACAGCGCTGCGCGGGCGCGGCACGGAAGGACCGGTGGACCAGCTGGTCAGCGCGGCGCCGGTACTGGTCGGGATCATCGCCTCGCTCGTCCTGATACGGCTCTACCCGCTGCCGCTGCGGCTGGCGGCGCGCCCGATGGCGCTGCGCCGGGGCGCGATCGGCTTCCTGTCGGCGGCGCGGGCGGGCCGCTCCCCCGCGACGGCGACGCTGCCGCTGCTCGCGCTGCTGCTGGCCCTGACGACGGCCGCGTTCGGCGGGTCGGTACTGGCAGGGGTGGCCGATACGCGGGACCGTGCGGCGACGGCCGAGGTGGGCGGCGACGCCCGGCTGGACCAGATGCAGAAGAGCAAGTACGGCTTCGAAGCCCGGACCGTGGAGGCGGTGCGGAAGCTTCCCGGGGTGCGGGAGGTCAGCGCGGTCGGCATCGACTACCTGCTGTCGCTGCCGGACGGCAAGCGCGACGTCGCCCTGGTCACGGTCGACCCCCAGGCGTACGCGCGGCTGTCGCGCGCGACGGGCACGGGCGGGTTCGAGGCGGGGGCGCTGGCGCGGCAGGGGGCGGGCTCCGGGTCCGGCTCCTCCTCCGGGTCCGGGTCCGGGTCCGGCTCCGGCGGCAAGGGCGGGGTGTTCCCCGTGCTCGCCTCCCCCGAGGTCGCGCAGCGGCTGGGCGACGCACCCGGCATCGCGCTGCGCAGCACCCGCTACGGCGCCTTCACCACCCGGGTCGCGGGGGTCCTCGCGAGCACCCCCGCCCTGCGCGAGGGCGACTTCCTGGTGGTCAGCGCGGCGGCGTTCCCCGCGCACAAACCCGCTTCGCTGCTGGTCACCGGCACGGACGACGGCAGGGGCCTGCAGCGTGCGGCGCTCCAGAAGGCGGCGGGCAGCACGGCCTCGGTGCATCTGCGGGCCGAGGCGCGCGCCGAGTTCGTGAGCCCGCCGTTCCAGCGGGGCGCCGAGCGGATCTACACGGCGGCGGTCGCGGCCGGGGCCGGTTTCGCCGTCCTCGCGGTCCTGCTCTCCCTGCTCCAGGCGGCACCGGAGCGCGTCGCCCTGCTGGCGCGGCTGCGCACGATGGGCATCACCCGGGGGCAGGGCAGGAAGCTGCTGGTTCTCGAATCGCTGCCGCAGGCGCTGATGGCCGCCTTCGGCGGGGTGCTGGCGGGCTGGGCCACGGTCCGGCTGCTCGCCCCCGACATCGACCTGGGCACCCTCGCGCTGGCCGCGAACGCTCCCACCGCCCGTGCCGCGGCGCTCGGGCTGGTGACCGACTGGTGGTCGCTGCTGGTGCCGGCCCTGGCGGTGGTGTGCCTCGCGGCCGGTGTGGCGGCGATCCAGGCGTGGTGGTCCACCCGCGTGACGACGACCGAACTCAGAGCAGGAGACGCTCGATGACCCACACGGGAACTTCCGGTACGGAGACGGCCGGTGCGGCCGGTGCGGGCGGGGGCACCTCCCTCGCGGAACTGGAGCGGCGCGCGGCGTCGCGGCGCGACCGGCCCGAGTTCGGGCACGACGCGCTGATCTCCTGCGACCGGCTGGTGCGGGTCTTCACCACGGACGGGGTGGAGGTGCAGGCCCTCCAGGGGCTGGATCTGCTGGTCCAGGAGGGCGACCTGATGGCTCTGGTGGGGGCGTCGGGCAGCGGCAAGTCCACGCTGATGAACATCCTCGCCGGGCTGGACGAGCCGACCGCGGGGGCGGCGAAGGTGGCGGGCTGCGATCTGCTGACCATGGGCGCCAAGGAGCGGCTGCACTACCGGCGCAACGTGGTGGGCTTCGTCTGGCAGCAGACCGCCCGCAACCTCATGCCGTATCTGACGTCCGCTCAGAACATCGCGCTGCCGATGCAGTTGAAGGGGCGCGGCAGGAAGGAGGCGCGCACCAAACGGGTGGAGGAGCTGCTCGCGATGATGGAGGTCGCCGACTGCCGCGACCGGCGTCCGGCCCAGATGTCGGGCGGCCAGCAGCAGCGGGTGGCCATCGCGGTCGCCCTCGCCAACGCGCCGTCCGTACTGCTCGCCGACGAGCCCACCGGCGAGCTGGACTCCGCCACCGCCGACGACATCTTCGCCGCCTTCCGCCGCGCCAACGAGGAGCTGGGCACCACCATCGTCATCGTCACCCACGACCAGACGGTCGCCTCCGAGGTCCGCCGCACGGTCGCCATCCGCGACGGCCGTACGTCGACGGAGGTGCTGCGGCGCACGGAGGTCGACGCGGAGACCGGACAGGAGTCGGTGGTCGCACGCGAGTACGCGATGCTGGACCGCGCGGGCCGCCTCCAGCTCCCCGCCGACTACACGGAATCCCTGAACATGCGCCACCGGGTGATGCTGGAACTGGAACAGGACCACATAGGAATCTGGCCCGACGACCAATCCTGAAGCCCCCGCCCCCTTGGGCGGCGGGGCCGCCCGCCTCCGCTTTCTTGGGCGGCGGGGCCGCCCCGCCCGAGCCCCCTTGGGCGGCGGGGCCGCCCCCCGGGGGCGGAACGGGCGGGCAAGGGGGCGGCCCCCGGCGGAGCCGCACGAACCCGCCCCGGCCGCGCCCTACTTCGGCGCCACCGCCAGGGCCCCGAGCCCCCCACCGACCCCCCGCACGGAAACCGACCCGTACGGCGTCCGCAGCCTCATCCATCCCCCCGCCACCAGCACCCCCACCGGCACCCCCACCCGCAGGAACCCCAGCGACTGCGCCGCATGCACGGCCCGCAGCGGCAGTTCCGTACCCGCGAGGGTCCGCGACCAGATGTCCCGGCCGATCCGGTCCCGGGCCGCCCTGGTCCGCTCCTGCGGAGCCAACTCCTCGTCGCGCGCCCGGAATTCGGCGACCGCGGCCGCCACCACCCCGCGCATCGCCGCCGCGTCCGGCACCCCGTCGACCGGCTGCCAGCCGCCCCGGGGCGGCAGCACGCCCGCCCACGGCGGCCCGGTCACGGCGTCCGGGACCCGCAGCCGGCCCGCCGACTCGTCGATCCCTTCGAGGAGTTCACCGGCGGAGACCGTCACGTCCCGTTCGGCGGGGTGCGCGAGACGGGCGGTCCGCACCGCGAGCACCTCGAAGGACGGCGGCCGGCCGAAGACGGCCAGCGCCCCGCCCCGCGCCTGGAGCCGGACGGCCGCGGCCCGGTCGTAGTGGACCAGCCGGCCGAGGAAGGCGGCAAGGTCCGCCGCCTCCCCGGGACCGTCCAGCTCCAGCATCCGAGCCTGTTCCTGCGCCCGCACCGTCATGCCCGCCCCGTCGTCATGCCGCGACAGCCCCGGACGTACCGGCAGCCGTCGTACCGGAAGCGGCGGCACCGGAAGCGGCCGCGGGGGCCCTGCCGGTCCTGCCGCCGTCCGCCGAGTCGTCGAAGTACTCCTGGAGGAAGGACTTCTCCTCGGCGGTGATCCGCCGCGGCCGTCCCTCCGCCAGGTTGAACGGGACGACGACCGTCGAGGCCCGCACGTACACCTGCTCGGGGTCCTTGATCTCGTACGCGATCGTCAGGGACGCCGCGCCTATCTTCGTCACCCACGACTCGATCCTGACCGGCTCGTGCCGGTGGACGAGGGGCCGCACGTAGTCGATCTCGTGCCGGGCCACGACGGACCCGCCCGTGAACGACGCGCTGCCCTCCCCCGGCGCCAGCCGGAACATGAAGTCGATCCGCGCCTCTTCCAGGTACCGCAGGAAGACGACGTTGTTGACGTGCCCGAAGGCGTCCATGTCCGACCAGCGCAGGGGGCAGGAGTAGATGTGCCGAGCCACCAGCTATCAGCCTCGCGTGAGCTTCTTGTACGTGGCGCGGTGCGGACGTGCCGCGTCGGCGCCCAGACGCTCGATCTTGTTCTTCTCGTACGACTCGAAGTTGCCCTCGAACCAGTACCACTTGGACTCGCCCTCGTACGCGAGGATGTGCGTCGCCACCCGGTCCAGGAACCAGCGGTCGTGGGAGATGACCACGGCCGCACCCGGGAACTCCAGGAGCGCGTTCTCCAGCGAGGAGAGGGTCTCGACGTCGAGGTCGTTGGTCGGCTCGTCGAGGAGGAGCAGGTTGCCGCCCTCCTTGAGGGTCAGCGCCAGGTTGAGGCGGTTGCGCTCACCACCGGAGAGGACCCCGGCCGGCTTCTGCTGGTCCGGACCCTTGAAGCCGAAGGCGCTGACGTACGCGCGCGAGGGCATCTCGACCTGGCCGACGTTGATGTAGTCCAGCTCGTCGGAGACGACGGCCCACAGCGTCTTCTTGGGGTCGATGTTGGCGCGGGACTGGTCCACGTACGAGATCTTGACCGTGTCGCCGACCTTGATGGAGCCGCTGTCCGGCGTCTCCAGGCCCTGGATCATCTTGAACAGCGTGGTCTTGCCCGCGCCGTTCGGACCGATGACGCCGACGATGCCGTTGCGCGGCAGCGTGAAGGACAGGTCGTCGATGAGGACCTTGTCGCCGAAGGCCTTGGAGAGGTTCTCGACCTCGACGACGATCGAGCCCAGACGCGGGCCCGGCGGGATCTGGATCTCCTCGAAGTCCAGCTTCCGCATCTTGTCGGCCTCGGCCGCCATCTCCTCGTACCGGGCGAGACGGGCCTTGGACTTGGTCTGACGCCCCTTGGCGTTGGACCGCACCCACTCCAGCTCTTCCTTGAGGCGCTTGGCGCGCTTCTCGTCCTTCTTGCCCTCGACCTTGAGGCGGGTGGCCTTCTTGTCGAGGTACGTGGAGTAGTTGCCCTCGTAGGGGATCGCGCGCCCGCGGTCGAGCTCCAGGATCCACTCGGCGACGTTGTTCAGGAAGTAACGGTCGTGGGTGACGGCGACGACGGCACCCGGGTACTTCGCGAGGTGCTGCTCCAGCCAGTTCACCGACTCGGCGTCCAGGTGGTTGGTGGGCTCGTCGAGGAGGAGCAGGTCCGGGGCCTCGATGAGCAGCTTGCAGAGCGCCACACGGCGCTTCTCGCCACCGGAGAGGTTGGTGACCGGCCAGTCGCCGGGCGGGCAGCCCAGCGCGTCCATGGCCTGCTCCAGCTGGGCGTCGAGGTCCCAGGCGTTGGAGTGGTCAAGGTCCTCCTGGAGCTTGCCCATCTCCTCCATCAGCTCGTCGCTGTAGTCGGTCGCCATCAGCTCGGCGACCTCGTTGAAGCGCTTGAGCTTGCCCATTTGCTCGGCGGCGCCGTCCTGCACGTTCTCCAGGACGGTCTTCGACTCGTCGAGCTTCGGCTCCTGCATGAGGATGCCGACGCTGTAGCCGGGCGACAGGAACGCGTCACCGTTGGACGGCTGCTCAAGCCCGGCCATGATCTTCAGAACGGTGGACTTACCGGCACCGTTGGGGCCCACCACACCGATCTTCGCGCCGGGCAGGAAGTTCAGGAAGACATCGTCGAGAATCACCTTGTCGCCGTGCGCTTTACGCGCCTTGCGCATGGTGTAGATGAACTCAGCCAAGGGAAACCGTCCGGCAGATCGTGAGGTGGGCAGATACACCCCATCTTGCCTGACGGCCGCCCGCCCGGGGAAACGCGTATGGCCCAGAGCCCGTGACCTGGACGTTCCAACATCCCCACCGTCACCAACCCGTCACTGACCGTCGATATCCGTCATCGTCGGCCGCCCTCGCACGGCCCACAGACGGCCCGGGACGACCAAGGACGTCCGAGGTGGCTGCCCCATAGCGCCCGACCACGCTTCAGCGGTGTCTCCACCCAGGGCGGGACAGCGGATCATCCGCGGGCCGGTGAGTCAACTACTCCAATAGGATCTCTTCCGGTCGCCGGTTCGTGACCGCGGTTTCCCGGCCGGTCAGTATGTGATCGACGCAGGCTTCGAGGTCTCCCCCATGGTCGTCCCGAGCCATGCGACGCAGTTCTTTGACCAGGTCAAGGCCGTTGATCAGCACGATGGGGTACTGGTCTTCGACCATCTCGGTCTGTGCGGGCACCGAGTACGCCCCGGTCGTGACGTACACGCCGATCCAGCCACGTCGAAGCCGGGCTACGACACGAGCGATCTGCTCGGCAGTGACGAGGTTGTCGAGCTTGACGCACTTGGCCTGCCCGAGGACCACCAGACTGGTCCCAGCCAGTCCGCTGCCGATGTCGAGCCGACCGACGAAATCGGCTCCCCCGTCCCCGGACCGTCGGGTCAGCCACCCCTCGACGTAACTGTTCCCCGCGCCACGCAGTACCCGCGCAGCGACCGCGGACGCGACCGCCTCGAAATCGTGCTTGCGTCCATCGAAGTACTTGTAGACCAGCTCCAGGTCCTTGGCCTCGCTGCTGCCCGGCTTGGGTCGCTGGTCAGGGACCTTGGTCACCTTGGCGCGAGCAACGCGCCGGCGCAGCCTCGGAAGAGCAGAGTTTCCGTGCTTTACCCACTCGCGCCACGCCCGCGGGGCGCGTTCGAGCGTCACCGCATTGGTGTTGGCCTTGTCCCGCCGGGAGTCGATCCAGTCCCAGGTGACCTTGTCGTCCTCGTGGGTGAGATCGATCAGTGCGATGTCGTAGACGTAGTTCGTGAACGTCGTGTGCTCGCTGCCGCCCCACTGCACAAGCCGCTCAGCCCGCTCGATGATGCCCAATCCACAGAACTCGACGTGACCCTTGACCTTGCCGTTACGCGAAACCGCCCGGAACAACAGCAACGGCGTGGCTTCGGCTCGTTCTTCGGGCGTATGCCCCTGGTGCCCGGTGAAGGCATCGAGCAGGGCCGCGTTGCCGTTGGTCTTACCCGGCTCGACGACGGTGGTTGCTTTGTGATCCCCGAAGTAGCGCACGTGCCCGTTGTCCATGTCGAACACGTCGTGCCATGGCGTCTGTTCGGTGCCGGCCTTCCACGGACTCGACCTGATGAGGATTACCGGCCGCCGCAACCCCTCGGGAGCACGGACCTTCGCCATGCCGTTGATCCCAGCCTCCAACAAGGCTCGCGCAAGCCCGGGCGAGTGCGTCGCGTGATGAAAGTTCGGATGCCCTTCCAGCATCGCCGGCACCGGGTCCTTGCCTGTCGCATAGCGAAAGACCTGACCAACACGCAACTGCCCACCCACGCCTACCCCTCCCCAGACCAGCACCGCACTGACGATCATCGGTGAGAGTAGCGGCTGGTACTGACAACAGCGCTGGCACCTCGAAGCAATGAGCTTGGGAATCACCTCTGATCTAGCACGAGGGGCCGTGTGAACTGCGGAAACCGTGGTCGAAGTGGGTCTGCCACGACCGCGCTGGCACCGAGACTGCCCGCGGGTGACCCCTCTATCGGGCACGCATCTGGCACGCGTCTCGTGAAAACGCTCGCTGTCAGAGGGCGTTTACGCAGTTCAGGCCCGGTAAGAGCCTTTCGTTCCTGCCGTATTTGGGGCGCATGGACGGGTACGCGGCTATCGCGCCTCCAGAG